>NZ_SNXY01000006.1:608037-1216075 GCF_004362745.1 Oharaeibacter diazotrophicus
GCTTCGGCGCGGCGTGGGCGAAGGGCGCGAGCAGGCCGTCGTCGACCACCAGCGCCTTCGGCACCACCGGCGCGCTGTCGCGGGTGTCGAAACTGCCGTCGTCGTGGGTGTAGGGCTGGAAGCCGCACATCACGTCCGAGGCGCGGGCACGGCCCGAGAGGACGGCGGCGTAGGGGTCGATCAGCAGCTTGTTCGGATTGAAGCGGTGGCCGGCTTCGGGCTCGTAGGGCCCGTGGGCGCGAAAGCCGTAGGCGGTGCCGGGCACGACGCCCGGCACGTAGCCGTGGAAGACCTGGTCGGTGTATTCCGGCAGGGTCAGCCGGGCGTATTCGCGGCCGGTCAGCGGCGCGAACAGGCAGACCTCGATCGCGGTGGCGTTTGCCGAGAAGACCGCGAAGTTGGTGCCTTCGCCGTCGAAGGCGGCGCCGAGCGGCCAGGGCCGGCCGGAGCGGATCTCGAGCGGGCGGCCGCTCTCCGGATCAGCGGCCGGTCCCGATGCAGTCTTCATAGAGCTTCACGTATTCCGCTGCGGAGGATTCCCAGCCGACCGGGTGCGCCATCGCCCGTGCCTGCACCTTGCGCCAGGACTTGCGGTCGGCCCAGAGCGCGAAGGCGCGGTCGAGCACGAAGCCGAGGCCCTGGGCGGTGACCGGCGCGAACTGGAGACCGGTGGCGACGCCGGCCCGGACGGCGGCGTCGTTGGCGTCGATCACGGTGTCGGCGAGCCCGCCGGTGCGCGCCACCACCGGCAGCGTGCCGTAGCGCAGGCCGTAGAGCTGGGTGAGGCCGCAGGGCTCGAAGCGCGACGGCACCAGGATGGCGTCGGCGCCGGCCTGGATCAGGTGCGACAGCGCCTCGTCGTAGCCGATCCTGACGGCGACCCGGCCGGCATGGGTGTGGGCGGCCTCGTTGAAGGCGCGCTCGAGCCCCGGTTCGCCGGATCCGAGCAGGGCGATCTGACCGCCGCGCTGGACGATGCCGGAGAGGTGCGGCAGCAGGAGATCGAGGCCCTTCTGGCCGGTGAGACGGCTCACCACCGCAAAGACCAGCGCCTCGCCGTCCTGGTCGAGGCCCATGCGGGCCTGCAGTTCGCTCTTGCAGCGCGCCTTGCCGGCGGGGCGACGCTGCGAATAGGTGGCCGGCAGCAGCGGGTCGGTGTCGGGGTCCCAGAGCTCGGTGTCGATGCCGTTGAGGATGCCCGAGAACACGCCGGCGCGCTCGCCGAGCACGCCCTGCATCCCCATGCCGAACTCGGGCGTGCGCAGCTCCTGCGCATAGGTCGGGCTGACGGTGGTGATGCGGTTCGAGAACACCAGCCCGGCCTTCAGGTACGAGCACTGGCCGTAGAACTCGAGCCCGGCCGGCGTGAAGAAGCGCGGCGGCAAGCCGAGGGCCGCGAAGTCGTGGGCGCCGAACAGGCCCTGGAACGCCACGTTGTGGATCGTGAACACGGTGGCCGGCCGGCCGTCCGGCCCGCCGGCCTCGAGATAGGCCGGCACGAGCCCGGCCTGCCAGTCGTGGGCGTGGACGACGTCGGGCTTGAAGCCGTCGACGCCGAAGCGTCCGACCGCCGCACCGATCGCCGACAGGGCCGCGAAGCGGCGGAGGTTGTCGGGCCAGTCTCGGCCGTCGGGGCCGAGGTAGGGGTTGCCCGGCCGGTCGTAGAGATGAGCGGCCTCGAGCGCCAGCACCACGAGCCCGTCGGCCGTGCGCCCCTCGACGAGGCGGCCCGGGCCGCCGAAGAGGTCCGGATAGGTCGAGACCTCGCGGACGTCGGCGAGCTTGCCGAGGATGCCGGCGTAGGCCGGCATCAGCACGCGGACGTCGCAGCCGAGCCGGGCGAGCGCCAGCGGCAGCGCGCCGACCACGTCGGCGAGGCCGCCGGTCTTGATCAGCGGGTAGCACTCGGATGCGACGAACAATATCCGCACGACCAGTCCCTCGTCCGCCCCGGCCAACCGCGACGGAGGGCCTGCCGCATTGATAATTCGATCGGAGAACGAAGGCGAGTGCCCTGCCCCCTGCGCGACGGGAAAACGCGACGCCGCGTTCGGTTCCACAAGCAGTCGTTCGATATGGTTGACTAGGAAATCATCTTCGACTAGTTTCCTAGTCAACAGAGAGGTCGTCGTGTCGTCCCCACCTTCCGTCTCCGCCCTCACGGACCACGTCGGTTTCTGGCTGCGCATGGTGTCCAACCACGTTTCGCAGGCCTTCGCGACCAAGGTGGCCGAGCATGGGGTCACCGTGGCCGAATGGTGCCTGATGCGGACGCTCTACGGCCGCGAACCGACCGCCCCCAGCCGGATCGCCGACGAGATGGGGCTGACGCGCGGCGCGGTCACCCGTCTGGCGGACCGCCTGATCGCGAAGGGGCTTGTGGTGCGCGTCGCGAGCGCCGAGGACGGCCGCAGACAGACCTTGGCGCTGACGGCTCGTGGCTCGGATCTCGTGCCGCATCTCGCGGCGCTCGCCGACCGCAACGACACGGAACTCTTCGGCTGCCTCGGTGCCGACGAGCGCGCGGCGTTGGAGCGGCTGCTGCGCACCCTGGCCGATCGCGGCCGCATGACCGCCGTTCCCACCGACTGAATCCGCCCCAACCGACGAGGACCCTGTCATGGACGAGAGACGGCAAACCACCGCGCGCACCTGCCTCGAGGCGGCGGAACACGGCACCATGGCCTTTCCCGAGATCGTGGCGACGCTGGCCGCGGCGGGGTTCGAGAGCTATGCCGTCGACTTCCGCCGCGCCACCGCCACCTATTACCTGCCGGACGGCGACAGCATCGCCCTGCCCTCGCTCAGGGTCGAGGAACCCGTCGCCGCCATGTTCGACACGGCGCGCGTCCGGGCCGCCATTCGCGAGGCGCAACAGAACGCGCCCGGCTACACCTACGCCGGCTTCTGTCGCAAGGTGGTGGCGGCCGGCTGCGCCGGCTACGTCGTGTCCTTCACGGGCCGCCGCGCTCTCTACGTCGGGCGGACCGCGGAGACCCACGTCGAGCATTTTCCGCGCTGACGGCCGGTCCGCGACGGGCGGCCGGCCCGCCGCCAAGTTTCCGGAGCCGCCAGCCGGTCAGAGCCGGTCGATCATCTCCTGCGTGATCAGGCAGACGCCGCCCTCGCTGCGCCGGAAGCGGCGGGCGTCGAGTTCGGGGTCCTCGCCGACGACGAGCCCGGCAGGGATCACGACGCCGCGGTCGATCACGCAGCGCTTCAGGTGCGCACCGCGGTGGACCTCCGCGTAGGGCATGATCACGCAGTGCTCGACGTCCGAATAGGAATGCACGTGCACGCCGGTGAAGAGCAGCGACTTGTCGACCCGCGAGCCGGAGATGATGCAGGCGCCCGACACCAGCGACGACGTCGCCGCGCCGCGCCGGCCGTCCTCGTCGTGGACGAACTTCGCCGGCGGCACGATCTCGGCATAGGTCCAGATCGGCCAGTCGCGGTCGTAGAGGTCGAGCTTGGGGACGAAGTCGGTGAGGTCGATGTTGGCTTCCCAGAAGGCGTCGATGGTGCCGACGTCGCGCCAGTAGGGCTCTTCCTCGGTGCTGGCGCGCACGCAGCTGTCCGAGAACTTGTGGGCGACCGCCTTGCCGTTCTTCACGACGTGCGGAATGATGTCCTTGCCGAAGTCGTGGCTCGAGTTCGGATCCTCCTGATCCTTGCGCAGCAGGTCGAACAGGAACTTGGTGGCGAAGATGTAGATGCCCATCGAGGCGAGCGCGATGTCGGGCCGGCCCGGCATCGCAGGGGGATCGGCGGGCTTCTCGACGAAGTCGATGATCCGGCTGTTCTCGTCGACGTGCATGACGCCGAAGCCGGTCGCCTGCATGCGCGGCACCTCGATGCAGCCGACCGTCACGTCCGCGCCGGACGAGACGTGCTGCTCGAGCATCAGCTCGTAGTCCTGCTTGTAGATGTGGTCGCCGGCCAGGATGATCAGGTAGTCCGGCGCGTAGCTCTCGACGATGTCGATGTTCTGCGTCACCGCGTCGGCGGTGCCGAGATACCACTTGTCCTCGGCGACGCGCTGCGAGGCCGGCAGGATGTCGAAGCTCTCGTTGCGCTCCGGCCGGAAGAAGTTCCAACCGTTCTGCAGGTGGCGGATCAGCGAATGCGCCTTGTACTGGGTCGCCACCGAGATGCGGCGAATGCCGGAATTCAAGGCGTTGGAGAGGGCGAAGTCGATGATGCGGCTCTTGCCGCCGAAGTAGACCGCCGGCTTGGCGCGCCGATCGGTCAGTTCCTTCAGCCGGCTGCCGCGCCCGCCGGCCAGGACGAAGGCCATCGCCGTGCGGGCGAGGCGGCGATTGGTCCTCGAATCGTCGCGCATGTCGTAGCTCCTCCCCTCCTCCCGGTCCGTCGGCCAAGTCCCGCGGGCTCGGGATTCGTTGTGGCCGCCGTCGCGCCTCCTCGACGCCCGGTCGGCCCACTATATCGGGGAGGAAACGTTTGTCTGCCCTCCGGGCTCCCTCGCCGCCAGATTTTTCCACGGTGACCCGGGGCCGTAGCCCCGGAAATATCTTCGGAAATCGTTCTCCGGGCGGTCGGAGTCGGCCGGGTCAGACGATGCCGCCGAGGCTCGCCAGCGGGCCCGGCTCGGAGGCCGACATCACCACCACCTCGGTTCCCGCCGGCACCCGGCGATAGAGGTCGACGACGTCCTGGTTGATCATGCGGATGCAGCCCGACGACACGTTGGTGCCGATCGTCCACGGCTGGCTGGTGCCGTGGATGCGGTAGAGCGTGTCGCGGCCACCCTGGTAGAGGTAGAGCGCGCGGGCGCCGAGCGGATTCTCGAGCCCGCCGGGCATGCCGCCGGCCCACTCGCGCGCCTTCGGGTCGCGTGCCTGCATCTCGACCGGCGGGTGCCAGGACGGCCATTCCGCCTTGCGCTGGATCGTCGCCCGGCCCGACCAGCCGAAGCCCTCGCGTCCGACGCCGACGCCGTAGCGCATCGCGGTGCCGTCGCCGTTGACGAGGTAGAGGAACTTCTCGCCGGGATCGACGATCAGCGTGCCGGCCACCTCGGTGGTGTCGTAGTCGACCAGCTGGCGCAGGTACGGCGCCTTGATCTTGGTGAGATCGACCGCCGGCAGCGGGAAGCGCTCGTCGGGGACGGGGCCGTACATGGCGACGTAGCTCGGGTCGCGGCGCGGGTCGTAGAGCGCGGAGGCGATCGGCATGCCGGCCGGGCCCGCGGAGACGCAGGCCCCGAGCGAGAGCGGCAGCGCGGCGATCAGGAAACGGCGGGTGACCCGGGCGGAGCCCTCGGTGGCCGGGATACGGTCCTCGTTCATTCTTCAGCCTTGTCGTCGGTTGGCGATCCAACCGTTCAACGCCGCCAATTCGGCCGGAGTTCGTATTTCCACGGTCACATGGCCGTTATTGTACCGCTTCCGAGGACGCTGTTGCAGGATGGTGACGCTTCTCGGCCCGCCCTCACACGCGCTGGACGGCGAGCCGCAGCCCGAGGCCGACCAGGACCGCGCCGGCGACGCGGTTCGTCCACGCCGCCACGCGCGACGATCCGGCGAGCCGTCGCGACACCAGTCCCGCCAGCATCACCGCGACGAGATCGCCGAGGCCGAACAGGACGTTGACGATGGCGCCGAGCACGACGAACTGCATCCACACCGGCGCCGCCGCGGTGGGATCGGTGAACTGCGGCACGAAGGCGACGTAGAAGATCGCGGTCTTCGGATTGAGCACCTCCACGACGATGCTCTGCACGAAGGCGCGCCGCGCGCTCGTCACCGCGACCACCGGCGCACCGGAGCCGCCGCGGTTCAACAGCATCCCCACGCCGATCCAGACCAAATAGGCGGCTCCGGCGAGCTTGACGACGACGTAGAGCGTCGGCACCGCCTTCAGCAGCAGCGCCAGTCCCGCCGCTGCGGCGACGATGTGGACATAGCCGCCGCAGTGGAGCCCGAGCGAGGCCATCAGCCCGGCCCGGCGCCCCGCCGCCACGGTGCGCGCGGCGGCATAGAGCATCGACGGCCCGGGCACGAGGGTGAAGGCCGCCGTGGCGACGACGAAGGCGAAGAGCTGATGGTTCGGCGGCACGGCGCCCTCCCGGGGCGATTCGGATCCGGCGAGCATGGCAGAGCCGGCGCGTTCGCGGGCGGGAAACCCGTCGCGCCCGCCGCTCAGAGCTGCCCTTCGATCGCCGCCCGGTCGATCACCGAGCGCACGTCGACGATCCGCCCCTCGTCGACCTCGTAGAACACGTTCTCGTGGAAGCGCACCCGCCGCCCGTCCACGGGCAGGCCGAGGAACGTGCCGACGGGCGTGCAGTCGAACACGAGCCGCGCGGCGATGCGCGGCGGCTCGACGACGAGGAGCTCGATCCGGAACGCGAGGTCGGGGATATCCGCGACGTCGCGCTCCAGCATGGCGCGATAGCCGGCTAGCCCGAATGGCCGGCCGTTGTGACGGGCCCCGTCGGCGACGAAATCGCCGAGCCCGTCCCAGTCGCGGCGGTTCAGGCAGTCGAGATAGCGGCGGTAGAAGGCGGCGAGGTCGGCGGCGGTCATGGCGATGTTCCTCCTCGGCCGGACCCCCGCCTGCCGGCGCTCTCTCTGTTTGCCACGCCTTGAACATTCCCGCCACCGCTGTCGCATCGCTTCCGTCGGCTGTCGCATCCGTAGCTTGCCGGATGAAGCGGCGCGGTTCAGCCTGCCGTCCGGATCTGATCGAACGGCCTTTGGAGGCTTCCATGCGGGAACGGGCGCGCATCGTCATCATCGGGGCCGGCATCGCCGGCACGGCCACCGCCTATCACCTCGCCGAACTCGGCGTGACCGACGTGGTGGTGATCGACCAGGGTCCGCTCTACCGCACCGGCGGCTCGACCAGCCACGCCCCCGGCGGCATGTTCCAGACCAACTCGTCGCGGGTGATGTCGGCCTGGGCGCGCTACACCATCGGCCTTTTCGCCAGCCTCGAGGTGGACGGCGTCAGCGGCGCGGCCTTCCTCGGCGGCATCGAACTCGCCGAGACGCCGGAGCGCTTGCAGGAGGCCAAGCGCCGGCGCGGGCTGCAGCAGAGCTGGGGTATCCCGGGCGAGATCCTGTCGCCGTCCGAGGTGCAGAAGTTCATCCCGATCGTCGACCCGAAGAAGATCCTCGGCGGTCTCTACGTGCCCGACGACTGCATCGGCCGACCGGCGCTCGCCGCCGAGGCGATGGGCCGGGCGGCGGAAGCCGCCGGCATCGAGTTCCACGGCCGCGTCACCGTCACCGGCTTCGAGCGCGCCAACGGCCGGGTTTCGGCGGTGGTGACCGACCACGGCCGCATCGAGGCCGAGATGGTGCTGTGCTGCGCCGGCATCTGGGGTCCGAAGATCGGCCGCCTCGCCGGCGTGCCGATCGCGCTGCAGCCGATGGCGCACCAGTACGTCAAGACCGCGCCGTTGCCGATCCTCGAGGAGCTGTCGCAGGGCGGCACGATCGAGAGCGCGATGCCGCTGATCCGTGCCCAGGACCATTCGCTCTACTTCCGCCAGCACTTCGGCCAGTTCGGTATCGGCAACTACCGCCACGTGCCGCTGCCGGTGAACGCGGAGGACCTGCTGCCGTTCGACAAGGCGCCGCGGATGCCGTCGTGCCTCGAGTTCACGCCGGAGCACTTCGTCGAGTGCCACGAGGCCTCGCTGAACCTGTTCCCGATCCTCGCCAACGTGCCGCAGGCCGACGCCTTCAACGGCATCTTCTCCTTCCCGCCTGACGGCATGCCGCTGATGGGCGAGCACGCCGACCTGCCCGGCTTCTGGGTCTGCGAGGGTGTCTGGATCACCCACTCGGCCGGCATCGGCCGTTCGATGGCGCACTGGATGGTCGAGGGCGACCCCGGCATCGACATCCGCGAGGCCGACGTCAACCGCTTCGCCAAGTTCCAGACCACGCCGAAATACGTGCTGGAGCGCGGCTCCCAGCAGTATCGCGAGGTCTACGACGTCATCCATCCGCTGGCGCAGCCGACCGCGGTGCGCGGCCTGCGCACAACGCCGATGCACGACCGCCACGTCGCGAACGGCGCCCACTTCTGGGAGGTCGCCGGCTGGGAGCGCCCGGCCTGGTTCGAGGCGAACGCCGGACTTGCCAAGTCGCTCGAACTTCCCTCGCGAACCGGTTGGGCTGCCTACGAATGGTCGCCGATCCAGGGCGCCGAGGCGATCGCCACCCGCAAGGCCGCCGGCCTCTACGACGTCTCGACCTTCACCAAGCTCGAGGTCTCCGGCGCCGACGCGGCGCGCCTGCTCAACCACGTGCTCGCCAACGACGTCGACAAGCCGGTCGGCCAAGTGGTCTACACCTGCATGCTCAACACCCGCGGCGGCGTGATCTCGGACATGGTGGTGACCCGCACCGCCGATGACGCCTTCCTGATCCTGACCGGCACCGGCTCCGGCCCCAGCGACATCGCCCACATCGAGCGCGTCGCCGCCGGCCCGGCCTTCGCCGGGGCGGACGTCTCGATCCGGAACCTCACCCACGAGCTCTGCGGCATCGGCCTGTGGGGCCCGAAGGTGCGCGACATCCTCGCCGGCCTCACCGACGACGACATCTCCGACGCCGGCTTCCCCTACTACCGCTCCCGCGAGATCGACTTCGGGCCGATCCGCGCCCGGGCGCTCCGGATCTCCTACGCTGGCGAATACGGTTTCGAATTCTACGTCGCCGCCCCGCAGGGCCGGGCGCTGTGGGACGCGCTGGTCGCCGCCGGCGAGGGCCACGACCTCGTCGTCTGCGGTATCGGCGCCCTCGACAGCCTGCGCATCGAGAAGGGCTACCGCCTCGCCGGCGCCGACCTCCACGGCGACCGCACGCCGCTCGAGGCCGGTCTCGGCTGGTCGGTGTCGTTCAAGAAGGGCGATTTCGTGGGCCGGGCCGCTCTCGCCGCCCAGAAGGCGGCCGGCGTGCCGACGCGGCTTTCCTGCCTCACCCTCGACGATCCGGACGTGGTCGTGCTCGGCAAGGAGCCGGTCCTGCGCGATGGCAAGGCGGTCGCCTACGTCACGTCGGCCAACACCGGCTACACCGTCGGCAAGACCATCGCCTACGCCTACCTGCCGGCCGACCTCGCCCGCCCCGGCGAGGCCTTCGAGATCGAGTATCTCGGCACCCGCCACGCCGCGACGGTGGTCGCCGATCCGCTCTACGACCCGAGCGGCAGCCGCCTGAAGGGGTGAGGTCGGGAGGGGGGGGACTCGGACTTCTACCCTCCCCCTTGCGGGGAGGGTCGACGGCCGAAGGCCGGCGGGGTGGGGTCGTCTCCGTCAGTGAGACGGCAAATCTTCGGCGCCTCGCGCGCGGCGCTCGCCGACGTCGAGCCCGTGGAAGCCAACCCCACCCCGGCGCTTCGCGCCGACCATCCCCGCAAGGGGGAGGGTAGAGAACGACTCGCGACGGTGCAGCGCCTACCCTCCCCCTCGTGGGGAGGGTCGACGGCCGCAAGGCCGGCGGGGTGGGGTAGCGTAGAGGCTCGGCCTCGAGCCTCCCTGCGAAGAACCCGCCCCCGCCCCCGGCAGCATTCTCCCGCCAGCGTCGCGCCACCCCACCCCGGCGCTTCGCGCCGACCCTCCCCACGAGGGGGAGGGTAGAACGGCGCCTCGCCCTACCCCGCCACCTTGTAGCGCGCGCGCATGGCGTCGACGAACTTGTCGGGCATGCGGACGGCAAGGTGGAGGCCGTCGGCGGGGGTGTCGTCGCGGTCGAGGACCTCGCCGTGCTCGTAGAGCCAGGCCAAACCCGCGCCGTCGGAGGGATCGACGACCAGCGCGTAGGTCGGACGGTCGCCGACGAGGCGGCGTTCGACCTCTGCGACGAGGGCGTCGAGGCCCTCCCCGGTCACGGCCGAGATGGCGAAGCGCAACTGGCCGGTGGCCGCCGGCGACGCCGCCTGCTCGAGGAGCTGGTCGCGGCGCACCTCGTCGACCTTGTCGAGCTTGTTCCAGACCTCGATCACCCGGGCCGGATCGGCCGGGTCGACCTCGAGCTGGCGCAGCACCGAGGCGACGTCCTCGGCCTGGGCCTCGGTGTCCGGGTGCGAGACGTCGCGGACGTGGAGGATGATCGTCGCCTCGATCACTTCCTCGAGCGTCGCCCGGAAGGCGGCGACGAGATGGGTCGGCAGGTTCGAGATGAAGCCGACGGTGTCGGACAGGATCGCGTCGGTGCCGTGCGGCAGCCGGATCTTGCGGAGCGTGGGATCGAGGGTGGCGAACAGCAGATCCTTGGCGAAGACGTCCGACGACGTCAGCCGATTGAACAGCGTCGACTTGCCGGCGTTGGTGTAGCCGACGAGCGCCACGACCGGATGCGGCGTCTTCTGGCGCTGCCGGCGGTGCAGGTCGCGGGTGCGGCGCACCTGCTCGAGTTCCTCCTCGAGCCGCGCGATCTTTTCCTGCAGCTGCCGGCGATCGGCCTCGATCTGGGTCTCGCCCGGGCCGCCGAGGAAGCCGAAGCCGCCGCGCTGGCGCTCGAGGTGGGTCCACGACCGCACCAGGCGGGACTTCTGGTAGTTGAGGTGGGCGAGGTCGACCTGGAGACGACCCTCGCGGGTACGGGCGCGCTCGCCGAAGATCTCGAGGATCAGGCCGGTACGGTCGATCACCTTGGCCGCCCAGGCCTTTTCGAGATTGCGCTGCTGGATCGGGGTCAGCGCGTGGTCGACCACCACCAGCTCGACCTCCTCGGTGGCGACGGCGAGCTTGATCTCCTCGACCTTGCCGGTGCCCATCAGCGTGGCCGGGCGCGGGGTGGCGACGCGCATCGCCACGGTGGCGCGCACGTCGAGGTCGATGGCGAGCGCGAGGCCGACCGCCTCCTCGAGGCGGGCGTCGAGGCTGCGCGACGGCGCCCGCGACTTGTCCTTGTCGGGATCGCGCGGGCCGCGCTCATCCAGCTCCGGCACCACCACCAGCGCGCGGGTTCGGGTCTTCAGGCGTGAAACGCCGGCCTCCTTCGTCCGCGGCGGCCGGTCGGCGACGTCTTCGGGGTCGCGATGTTCCAAATGTCGTCCTCTCGTGGGAAGCGCACACCCGCCCCCGTCATCCAAACGCTCGATCCGGTCGGCCGATCCCGGTTCGCCGACCGAATCACCACGCCGGCTCAGCCGGCGTCGTCGCCCTGCTCGAACAACTGGACCGGCTGCGCCGGCATGATCGTCGAGATCGCGTGCTTGTAGACCAACTGCGAATGTCCGTCACGGCGCAGCAGGACACAGAAATTGTCGAACCACGTCACCACACCCTGAAGCTTGACCCCGTTGACCAGGAAGATCGTGAGCGACGTCTTGTTCTTGCGAACGTGATTGAGAAAAGTGTCCTGCAGATTCTGAGCTCGGTCCGCCATCTTTGATCGGCCTTTTCGACTTCGTTCTTGGTTTCGAGGCGTTCATCCGAACGGCCGGACAAACCGGCATCCGGGCATTCCACCCCGAAACGGCGCGGTTGTCACCCCTCCCCGGCGCGGATCGCCGACGAGGAGCGGCGATTTTTCGCCGCGGCCGGGTCCGTTGCCGGCGTCGCGATCAGATCGGGGTCCGCTCGGCGAATTCATGGAAGCGGGCGCGCAGCAGCGTCGCGACCGAGCCCGGCGCGCCGTTGGCGACGGCCGCGCCGTCGATGCGCACCACCGGCATCACGATGGTCGAGGCGGCGGTGACGAAGACCTCGCGCGCGGCCTTCGCCTCCGCCACCGTGAACTTGCGTTCGACCACCTCGACGCCGGCCGCGCGAGCCGTCTCGATCACCACGGTGCGGGTGATGCCACGGAGGATGCCGTGGTCGGCCGGGCGGGTGACGAGGCGGCCGTCGCGGTCGACGATCCAGGCGTTGGTGGAGGCGCCCTCGGTGACGTTGCCGTCGGCGTCGACGAACAGCGCCTCGTAGGCGCCGGCCTCGCGGGCGGCCTGCTTGGCGAGCGCGTTCGGCAGGAGGCCGACGGTCTTGATGTCGACCCGGTCCCAGCGGTTGTCCAGCACGGTGACGACGGCGACGCCGGTCTCGGCGCGGCGCTCGGCGGCGGCGCGGTCCATCGGCTTGCAGGTCACGACCAGCGCCGGCCGGACCGACGCCGGCGGAAAGGCGTGGTCGCGCGGGGCGACGCCGCGGGTGACCTGGAGGTAGACGATGCCGTCGCGGACGCGGTTGCGGCGCGCGGTCTCGCGGATCACCGTGACGAGCGCACCGCGCCCCATCGGCGCGGCGATGCGCAGTTCGGCGAGCGAGCGGTCGAGCCGATCGAGATGGCGCCGCAGGTCGACGATGGCGCCGGCGCGGATCTCGCAGGCCTCGTAGACGCCGTCGGCGAACTGGTAGCCGCGGTCCTCCACGTGCACCGCGGCGTCGCGGTGCGGCACGTAGCGACCGTTGACATAGGCAATGCGGGACATCTCACCACCCTCTTCCGCCGGTCGGGTCCGGCCGCGTCGTCGTCGACGCATCTCTAGCACGGCCGGGGCGCCGCGGACGACGCGTCCACCCTCGACATTGGCGACGGCTTCGTGACGTCCCGGACGTCCGATTTGCCAGCTTTCGCATGTTTACCGATCGGTTAATTTGTTTCCCGGGGCGCACGGTCGGAGGCGCTCCCAAACGGGGAGAAGAGACATGTCGAAGATCCTCACCGCCGCCGTCCTGCTCGCGTCGCTCGCCGCCGCCGGTTCGGCCGAGGCCGCCTGCAACACCGCCGCCCTCGCCGGCAAGTGGTCGATCGCCGCCGCCAGCGGCACGCTCTGCACCATCACCGTCACCACCGCCGGCGTCACCAGCGGCACCTGCAGCGGCTTCTCGGCCGCCGGCAAGCTGGCGCTGTCGTCGGCCTGCAAGCTCTCGGGCACCGTGCTCGGCGGCTCGATCACCGGCCGCACCGAGGTGATCGCCACGACGTCGCCGCTGAAGCCCAACCTGATGCTCGGCCTCGGCGGCGGCATCATCGGGCCCTTCGCCGCCTACCGCCAGTAAGCGCGGGCGGTCGCACCGGCCGCGACGCCGAGGGCGCCGCGGCCTTCTCTCTCATTCCAACTCGACGATCCGCCCCTCTTCCAGCGTGATGCGCCGGTCCATGCGGGCGGCGAGTTCGTGGTTGTGGGTGGCGATGACGGCCGAGAGGCCGGTGGCGCGCACCAGGGCCTGCAGCGCGTCGAAGACGTAGTGCGAGGTCTTGGGGTCGAGGTTGCCGGTGGGTTCGTCGGCGAACAGCACCCGCGGTGCGTTGGCGACCGAGCGGGCGATGGCGACGCGCTGGCGCTCGCCGCCGGAGAGTTCGGCCGGCAGGTGCGAGGCGCGCTGCTCGAGCTTCATGTAGGACAGGAGTTCCATGCCGCGCCGGGTCGCCTCCTTGCGGTCGAGCCCGGCGATCATCTGCGGCACCACGACGTTCTCGATCGCGGTGAACTCCGGCAACAGGTGGTGGAACTGGTAGACGAAGCCGACCTCGGTGCGGCGGATCGCCGTGCGGGCGCCGTCGTCGAGGCTGCCGCAAGAACGCCCGCCGATGATCACCTCGCCGGTGTCGGGGCGCTCGAGCAGGCCGGCGATGTGCAGCAGCGTCGACTTGCCGGCGCCGGACGGCGCCACCAGCCCGCAGACCTCGCCGGGGAACAGCGAGAAGTCGGCCTGCCGCAGGATCGGCAGCACGCCGTCGCCCTCGCGATAGGACTTCTCGATCCCGACCAGCTTGAGGACCGGTTCCTCGACGCCCGTGATGATGCCGGCGGTCATCTCACTCGTACCTCAGTGCGTCCACGGGATCGAGACGGGCCGCCCGCCAGGCGGGATAGACCGTGGCGAGGAAGGACAACGCCAGCGCCATCACCAGCACGGTGATCGTCTCGCCGGCCTCGATGTCGGCGGGCAGGCGGGAGAGATAGTAGAGCTCCGGCGAAAACAGCTCGGTAGTGGTGAGCCACGACACGAAGCGCCTGATTTCCTCGACGTTGAGGCAGACGATCAGCCCGAGCACGAAGCCGGCGATCGTGCCGGCGACGCCGATCGCCGAGCCGGTGATCAGGAAGATCCGCAGGATCGCCGACCGCGTCGCGCCCATGGTGCGCAGGATCGCGATGTCGTGGCCCTTGTCCTTCACCAGCATGGTCATGCCGGAGATGATGTTGAGGGCGGCGACGAAGACGATCAGCGTCAGGATCATGAACATCACGTTCCGCTCGACCTCGAGGGCCGAGAAGAAGGTGACGTTGCGCTGGCGCCAGTCGGTGACCAGCGTCGGCCGCTCGGCGGCGATGGTGACGAGGTCCTTCAGCGTGCCGACCTGATCGGGATCGGACACGAAGACGTCGATCGCGGTGACCTGCGGCGAGGTCGACGGCTGCATCGCCGTGGAGAAGAACGCCTGGGCGTCGGCCATCGGCATGAACACGAAGGTCTGGTCGTATTCCGACATGCCGATCTCGAAGATCGCCGTGACCGGATAGGCCTTGACCCGCGGCGTGGTGCCGAGCGCGGTGACGTTGCCCTTCGGGCTCACCAGCGTGACCTTGTCGCCGACGGTGACGCCGAGGTTGTCGGCGAGCCGGCGGCCGATCGCGACGCCGTGGGCGTCGTCGAAGCCGTCGAAGCTGCCGAGCTTCACCGTGCCGGCGATCAGCTTCATCTTGCCGAGGTCGGCACCGGAGACGCCGCGCACCAGCGTGCCGTAGGACCCGGACGGGCCCGACGCCAGCACCTGGCCCTCCACGAAGGGCATCGCCAAGGTGACGCCGGGTACGCCGGCGATCCGCTGCGCGATGGCGTCGTAGTCGGTGAGCGGGCCGTCGATCGGCTGCACGACGATGTGGCCGTTGATGCCGAGGATCTTCTCGAGCAGCTGGCCGCGGAAGCCGTTCATCACCGCCATCACGATGATGAGCGTGGCGACGCCCAGCATGATGCCGGCGAAGGAGAAGCCGGCGATGACGGAGATGAAGCCCGCCTTTCGCTGCGACTTCAGGTAACGGGCCGCCAGCATCCACTCGAAGGGGGCGAAGGCCCGCCCCGCTTTCGCTGCGCTCATCGATGATCTCTCCAACCGTCCCCGCGGGACCGGCCCGCCACGCCGGCGGGCCGAGCGGCCCGCGGTCAGGCCTTGGCGGTGATGCGGGCGATCGCCGATTCGAGCGAGACCGCCTGCTTCTCGCCGGTCGCCCGGCGCTTCAGTTCCACGGTGCCCTCCGCGAGGCCCTTCGGCCCGACGATCAGCTGCCAGGGCAGGCCGATCAGGTCGACGGTGGCGAACTTGGCGCCCGGACGGGCGTCGGTGTCGTCGTAGAGCGGATCGACGCCGGCGGCGGCGAGCTGCTCGTAGGCCGACTGGCAGGCCGCGTCGACCGCGCCGTCGCCCGGGCGCAGGCTGACGATGCCGGCGCCGAACGGGGCGACCGAATCCGGCCAGACGATTCCGGCGTCGTCGTGGCTGGCCTCGATCAGCGCGCCGAGCAGGCGCGACACGCCGACGCCGTAGGAGCCCATGTGCACCGGCTTCTCCTGGCCGTCCGGCCCGGTGACCTTGGCGCCCATCGGCTCGGAGTACTTGGTGCCGAAGTAGAAGATGTGGCCGACCTCGATGCCGCGGGCCGAGACGCGCCGGTCCTCCGGCAGCGCCGCGAAGGCGGCCTCGTCGTGCATCTCCTCGGTGGCGGCGTAGCGGCTGGTGAAGCTCTCGACGATCGGGGCGAGGTCGCCGTCGAAGTCGACGTCGGCGCCCGGCACCGGCGTCTCGAGGAGCTCGCGGTCGCAGAACACCGCGCTCTCGCCGGTGGAGGCGAGGATGATGAACTCGTGGCTGAGGTCGCCGCCGATCGGGCCGGTGTCGGCGCGCATCGGGATCGCCTTGAGGCCGAGCCGCTCGAAGGTGCGCAGGTAGGCCACGAACATCTTGCGGTACGCGCGCTCGGCGCCGGCACGGTCGACGTCGAAGGAATAGGCGTCCTTCATCAGGAACTCGCGGCCGCGCATCACGCCGAATCGCGGGCGGATCTCGTCGCGGAACTTCCACTGGATGTGGTAGAGGTTCAGCGGCAGGTCGCGGTAGCTGCGTACGTTCGACCGGAAGATGTCGGTGATCATCTCCTCGTTGGTCGGCCCGTAGAGCATCTCGCGCTCGTGACGGTCGGTGATGCGGAGCATCTCCTTACCGTAGGCGTCGTAGCGTCCGCTCTCGCGCCAGAGGTCGGCCGATTGAATCGTGGGCATCATCAGCTCGATCGCGCCCGAGCGGTCCTGCTCCTCGCGCACGATCTGCTCGACCTTCTGCAGCACCTTGAAGCCGAGCGGCAGCCACGCGTAGATGCCCGCCGACTGCTGCTTCATCATGCCCGCGCGCAGCATCAGCCGGTGCGAGACGATCTCCGCCTCCTTCGGCGCCTCCTTCAGGATCGGCAGGAAATAGCGGCTGAGGCGCATGGAATCCCTTTCGGCGACGCGAACTCTCGATCGGCGTCACTGAAAGCGCATCGGCCGGGAAAACTCAAGTCCGGCGGCCCCGGGGGCCGTTTTCGCGCCGCTTCCGGCGCCGCCGGATCGACATGCCGAAGCGGCATCGATCGGCGCAAAAAAATTATGCCGAGGCTGCACAGGGAGATGACAACCCCAATAACGCGGTGTATGGTACCGGCCATAATAAACACGGAGACGCAGCGGACCATGTAAAGCCCCAGTAAATGGGGGCCGCGGGTTCGCAATTCAGAACGTTTCCGATCGAGCGCGGTCTGAGTCTTGGGAGGATAGCCCCGGCTGGCGCGGAAATCGCAGCCGCCTCTACGAACGAGAGGGAGGAAACTCGTTCGGAGAAGTACAAGGGGTGACACGCCGAACTGAAGAAAGCAGGGCGAAAGCCCTGCTTTTTCTTTTTAAATCGATGTACCCGCGCTCGTGGCGATCGGTTCATCGGCGCCGCCGACCAAGCCCGGTCCCGTTGGCCGATCCTTCGTCGAGATTGCTCCGGTGCGAAGCCGGCGTCGGGTGGGCCTTCCGACCGCTCGCGAATCGTCCCCGACCGGCCCGCCGCACCGTGCGTTTACCCTGGTGCGGGATGCGCCGAGGCTCTTCACCGGCGATTCAACACTCGCGTGCCGTAATCCCGCCGCCCGTCAATAGAGGCGTGCGGAGCCTCCGTCCGCACGGCAGCGTCGTCCGATGTCCCGCTTCGTGCTCCCGGTGCTCCCGCTCGTCGCCGCCGCGACCGCCCTGCCCGCGTCGGCGGCGACCGGCGACATCACGGAGATGCTGCTGATCGGCCGGTCCGCCGGCCAGTGCGCCGCCGTCGTCGCCGGCGGCACGACGCCGGGCACGCCGGTGACGCAATGGACCTGCTGGGGAACCGCCGGACAGGTGTTCGACGCCCGCGCCGCCGGCGGCGGCTACACGATCGTCGACCGCAACGGCAAGCTCTGCCTCGCCGTGAAGGGCGGCCCGAAGACGACCGGCGCCGCCGTCACCGTCGAAACCTGCGCCGGCACCAAGGACCAGGTCTGGGCGCCGATCGGACGCGGCGGCGACGACGTCTCGCTGAAGAACGCCGCCTCCGGCCTCTGTCTGGCGGTCGGCGCGACCGGGCGGCAGGACGGCGATCCGTTGGTGCAGATGCCCTGCGAGGCCTCGGCGACGCAGACCTTCGTGACCGCGCCGCGCAAGGGCACCTCGTCGTGGTCCGGCATCCTGCCGACGCCGATGCCGGCGGTCGCCTCCACGGTGCTGCCGAACGGCAAGGTGCTGCTGTGGTCGGCGCGCAATCGCTTCAAGTTCGGCTACGGCGAGATCGGCCGGACCTACACGGCCGTATTCGACCCGGTCACCGGCAAGGCCGGCGAGCGCGTCGTCTCCAACACGAACCACGAGATGTTCTGCCCGGGCATCGCGACGCTCGCGGACGGCCGCGTGCTGGTCAACGGCGGCTCGAGCAGCTTCGCCACCTCGCTCTACGATCCGAAGACCAACGCCTGGAGCAAGGGCGCCGCGATGAACGTGCCGCGCGGCTATCAGGCCGACACGGTGCTCGGCAGCGGCGACGTCTTCACGCTCGGCGGATCGTGGTCGGGCGACCTCGGCCACCGCATGGGCGAGGTCTGGAACGCCACGTCCGGCTGGCGCCTGCTCCCCAAGGTCGACGGCGACGACTTTGCCGGCAACGATCCTGGCGGCATCTTCCGCGCCGACAACCACATGTGGCTGTTCGGCTGGGGAACGAAGGACGTGTTCCACGCCGGCCCGGCCGCGGCGATGCACTGGATCGACACCACCGGCGACGGCGCGGTGAAATCGGCCGGCAAGCGTGGCGCCGATCCCTATTCGATCAACGGCAGCGTCGTGATGTACGACGCCTACCGCCTGCTGAAGGCCGGCGGCGCGCCCGGCTACGAGAGCGGCGACGGCACCACCGCCGCCTACACCATCGACTTCTCCGGCGGACCGACCAAGCCGGTGCGGGTGACGCGCCAGAAGCCGATGCTGTTCCCGCGCGCCTTCTCCAACGCCGTCGTGCTGCCCTCGGGCGAGGTGGTGGTGATCGGCGGCCGCTTCTCCGCCTCGACCAGCTCCGACGCGAACGCGATCATGGTGCCGGAGCTGTGGTCGCCGGCGACGAAGACGTTCACCCGGCTCGAGGCGATGTACGTGCCGCGGCACTATCATTCGAGTGCCGTGCTGCTCACCGACGGGCGGATCTTCGTCGGCGGCGGCGGCGTCTGCGGCACCTGCGTCAACCATCCGGACGCGCAGATCCTGACGCCGCCCTATCTCTTCGCCGCCGACGGCGGCCCCGCGGTCCGGCCGGTCGTGACCAAGTCGCAGACCGCCGCCGTGCGCGGCGCCACGCTGAAGGTGACCACCGACCGGGCCGTCGCGAAATTCGCCCTCGTGCGGATGGGCGCGTCGACCCACACGATCAACAACGACCAGCGCCGCGTGCCGCTGACGATCGCCGCGAAGAGCGGCACCAGCTACACGCTGACCGTTCCGGCCGATCCCGGCCTGATGGTCGGCGGCAACTGGCTCCTGTTCGCGCTCGACGCCAAGGGCGTGCCGAGCGTCGGCAAGGTCGTCCGGATCCGCTGAGGAGGGCCAGCCGATGCGCCGTGCGATCCGAACCGCCCTCGTCTTCGCGTTCGTCGCTCTTTCCGGCGCGGCGCTTGCACAGGACGGCCCGCAGGTGGCGCCGATCTTCGATCTCGGCACCGCCGCCGGCGGCACGGTGTCGTCGGCCGGGCTCGACGGCCGGCCCTACGCGATGTTCTTCGGCTTCACCCACTGCCCGGACGTCTGCCCGACCACCTTCGCCGAACTCGGGCTCGCCCTCGCCGCGCTTGGACCGGCGGCGAAGGACTTCCACGTCCATTTCGTGACGGTGGATCCGGACCGCGACACCCCGGATGTGGAGCGCGCCTTCCTGTCGGCCTTCGATCCGCGCATCGTCGCGCTCACCGGCCCGACGGCGGATCTCGCCGCGCTCGCCGACGACTACGGCGTCGTCGCGCGCAAGGTGCCGTTGTCGGACGGCAGCTACACCTTCGAGCACACCGCCACGATCTTCCTGGTCGACCGTGACGGCATCGTCGCCGACCGGGTCGCCTACATGGACGGGTCCGAGGTGATGGCGGCGAAGATCGGCAGGCTGATCGGGGTGGAGTGAACGCCCCGCCCTGTCCCGCGAAACGTGGGCGCCCTCAGTCTCGCGACTTCATCAGGCGGGCCTTCTCGCGGTTCCAATCGCGTTCCTTGATCGACTGGCGCTTGTCGTGGGTCTTCTTGCCCTGGGCGAGCGCGATCTCGCACTTGGCCCGGCCCTTCTCGTTGAAATAGAGCCTGAGCGGCACGATGGTCATGCCCTGGCGCTGGATCGCGGCGATCAGCCGGCTGATCTGGCGGCGGTGCAAGAGCAGTTTGCGCGGCCGGCGGGTCTCGTGGTTGAACCGGTTGGCCTGGAGATATTCGGGGATGTGGGCGTTGAAGAGCCAGATCTCGTCGCCCTTGGCGCCGGCATAGGCGTCGCCGAGGTTGGTGCGGCCCTGGCGCAGGCTCTTCACTTCGGTGCCGGTGAGGGCGATGCCCGCCTCGATCTTCTCGCCCACCTCGTAGTGGTAGCGGGCACCCCGGTTGTCCGCGACGATCTTCTTGGGCGGCTCGACGACTTTCTTGGCGGACATCTTCGTACTCGTTCAGGTCGGCGGACCGCGTCGCGGTCCGCCGTGTCCGGGCCGGCTCAGTTGAGCAGGCCGGCGTGCTCCAGCGCCTTGCGCAGCGCCGCCTCGGTCGGCCCGGAGACCGGAACGAGCGGCAGGCGCAGCTCGTTCCCCATCTTGCCGAGCAGCGAGAGCGCGTATTTGGCGCCCTGCGGATTCGGCTCGAGGAACAGCGCGGTGTGCAGCGGGAACAGGCGGTCCTGGATGGCGAGGGCGGCCTTGTAGTCGCCGGCCATGCAGGCCTCCTGGAACTCGGCGCAGAGCCGCGGCGCGACGTTGGCCGTCACCGAGATGCAGCCGTGGCCGCCCTGCGCCATGAAGGCGAGCGCGGTGCCGTCCTCGCCGGAGAGCTGGCAGAAGTCGGGCCCGCAGGCCTGACGCTGCGCGCTGACGCGGTCGAGCTTGGCGGTGGCGTCCTTGACGCCGCAGATGTTCTTCAGCTCGTAGAGCCGCGCCATCGTCTCCGGGGTCATGTCGATGACCGACCGCGGCGGGATGTTGTAGATCACGATCGGGATGCCGACGGCGTCGTTGATCGCCTTGTAGTGGCGATAGAGGCCTTCCTGGCTCGGCTTGTTGTAGTAGGGCGTCACCACGAGCAGCGCGTCCGCGCCGGCCTTCTCGGCGTGGCGGGCGAGGTCGATCGCCTCGGTGGTGTTGTTGGAGCCCGCGCCGGCGATCACGGGCACCCGGCCCGCGGCGACTTTGATCGCGGTCTCGACCACCTTTTTGTGCTCGTCGTGGCTCAGCGTCGGGCTTTCGCCCGTGGTGCCCACCGGCACGAGGCCGTGGCTGCCCTCCAGGATCTGCCAGTCGACGAAGGCCTCGAAGGCACCCCAGTCGACTTCGCCGTCCCGGAAGGGGGTGACGAGCGCGGTGATCGACCCCTTGAACATGTCTTCCCTTGAAACCCTGCCGGTGAGACGTGCCACGCCGGCCCCGTGGTCGGCGGACAATAGTGTGCGCGCCTTCGCGCCACAACAGCCGAGTTCGCCGCGCCGCCCCCGGGGGCGGGAAGGCGAACCGTTGAACGAAACCGTTCACCCTGACGCGGCCCGGCACGGACCCTCAACCTTTCGTCAACCAAACTCCGCCAAGATTTAAGATATCATCAACGCCCGCTCGGGCCGGATGGTGGGGTCCTGAAAGCCCGGGCGAGAGGTCGGAGGTCGATGCCCATGCCGTGGGCGCACCGGCTCGCCGCTGCGACGAGCCTCGTTTTCGCCGGAGCCCTGGTCGGAGCCGTGATCGCGGTTCCGAACCCGTTCGCGCGCCCCGGCGGCCCGACCCTCGGCGTCCCGTCGCCCGACGGACCCGCCACAACCGGATCGACCCGGGTCGCGGCCGTGCCCGCGGCGCCCGTCCGCACCACCACCGCGGTCGACGTCGCCGCGCTGTCGGCCGGCGACCTCACCGGCGCCCTGCCCCACGCCGCGCTCGACGTCTCCGACGGCCTGCGCGCCGCCCTCGACGCGCTCGACGGCAAGGACTACGCGGCGGCGATGCAGGTGGCGTCGAGCCTGCCGGACCTCGAGCGCGACATCGTCACCTGGGTCGCGATCCGCCGCGGCCTCGACGGCCCGAGCCCGCGCGCCATCACCGAATTCGCCCGTGCCCATCCGCACTGGCCGAGCGCGACGTTGATGCGCTCGCGCGCCGAACAGGCGCTCGCCCGCTCCGCCGACCTCGCCCCCGCCGACCTCGCGGCCGCCTACGACGCCGCGCCGCCGGTGAGCGACACGGGCATGTTCTCGCTGGTGCGCGCCTACCGGGCCCTCGGCCGGACCGAGGACGCCCGTGTCCTGCTCGCCAAGTGGTGGGCGAGCGAGAGCCTGTCGCCGCAGGAGGACGCGGCGATCCTGAAGAGCTACGGCGACCTCCTGACGCCGGCCGACCACAAGACCCGCTTCGAGATGCTGATGGCGCGCGACCGCGTCACTCAAGCCGGGGCGCTCGCCAAGTTCGTCGGCCCGGACGCCCAGACCCTGGTCGCGGCCCGCGCCGCCGTGGTGCGCGGCGCCAGGGACGCCGCCGCCAAGCTGGCGGCCGTGCCGGCGGCGCTGCAGAAGGAGCCGATCCACCTGTTCTCGGTCGCCGAGTGGAACCGCCGCCAGAACCGCCCGCGCGACGCGGCGGCGGCCCTGCTCGCCGTCGACCCCGCCGCCACCCTCGCCGAGGCCGACGAGTGGTGGGTGGAGCGCCGCATCGTCTCGCGCGACCTGATCGAGCGCGGCGAGGCCAAGCTCGCCTACCAGGTGGTCGCCGCCCACAGCGGCGGCTCGTCGGAGACGCTCCAAGAGGCCCATTTCCACGCCGGCTGGTACGCCCTGCGCTTCCTGAACGACCCGGCGCGGGCGATCCCGCATTTCGAGGCGTTGCAGAACGTCTCCTCGAAGCCGATCAGCCGCGCCCGCGCCGCCTATTGGCTCGGCCGCGCCGAGGAGGCCGCCGGCCGGATGGAGGACGCCCGCCAGCACTATACGGTCGCCGCCGCCGACGAGATCGCCTTCTACGGCCAGCTCGCCCGGGTCAAGCTCGGCCGCGACGCCCTCGAGCTGCCGCCGCTGCCGGAGCCGACCGAGGCCGACCGCAAGGCCTTCGCCGAGAACGACCTCTGCCGCGCCCTCGCCATCCTGATCGCCGCCGGCCGCGAGCGCGACGCCGCGGTGATCTACCCCGAACTCGCCCGCCGGCTGCCCTCGGGCGGACAGGTGCGGCTGCTCGCCGACTTCGTGCAGCGCCGCGGCGACCACCGCCTCGCCCTCCAGATCGGCAAGATCGCCGCCGACCGCGGCCTCGGCGTCGAGCGCCTCGCCTTCCCGGTGGATTCGATCCCCGAGCCGGCGCGCAAGGGGACGGCGGTCGAGACCGCCATGGTGTACGCCATCGCCCGCCAGGAGAGCGCTTTCGACCCGCGCGCCGTCAGCCATGCCGGTGCCCGCGGCCTGTTGCAGCTGATGCCGGCGACCGCCGCCGCGACGGCGCGCAAGATCGGCGTCGCCTTCTCGGCCGACAAGCTGACGGACGATCCCGGCCTCAATGCCAAGCTCGGCGCCGCCCATCTCAAGGACCTCGTCGACACCTTCGACGGCTCCTACATCCTCACCTTCGCCGCCTACAACGCAGGCCCCGGCAAGGCGCGCGAGTGGATCCAGCGCTTCGGCGATCCGCGCAATCCAAAGGTCGACCCGATCGACTGGATCGAGCTGATCCCATACGGCGAGACCCGCAACTACGTGCAGCGCGTCACTGAGAATTTGCAAGTCTACCGCGAGCGGCTCGCGGCGGGTACGCTGGGGATCGCGGCGGACCTTCGCCGTGGGAGCAGTTGAGCCGCGGGAGCAGTCGAGTTGTCGACACGCATCGTCGAATGGGCCGCGCTGGACGGCACGCGCCTCGCCGCCACCGTCCACGAGCCGGACACCACCGGCGATCGCGCCGACCTGCCCGTGCTCTGCCTGCCGGGTCTGACCCGCAACGGCCGCGACTTCGCCGTGCTCGCCGCCGCGCTCGCCGGCGATCCCGTCCGGCCGCGCCGGGTGATCGCGATGGACTTCCGCGGTCGCGGCCTGTCCGGCTGGGCCGACCCCGCCACCTACCGCCCCGACGTCGAGGCAACCGACGTCATCGCCGGGCTCGACGCGCTCGGGATCGCGAAGGCGGCCGTGGTCGGCACGTCGCGCGGCGGCATCGTGACCATGGTGCTCGCCGCCGCGGCCGGCGAGCGGATCGGCCCGGTGGTGCTCAACGACATCGGCCCGGTGATCGAGCGCGCCGGCCTCGTCGCCATCCGCGAGCGGATGCACCTGATGCTCGACGCCCGCCCGGCGAGCGACTGGGCCGAGGCGGTGGAGGAGCTGCGCGCCACCATGGGCCGCGCCTTCACCACGCTCTCGGACGACGACTGGATGGCGGTGGCGGAGCAGCTGATGCGCCCCGACGAGACCGGCCGGCCCGTCCTCGACTACGACCCCCGCCTGTTCGACGCCTTCGCCGACTTCGATCCCGCGGTCGGAATCGCGCCGTTCTGGCCCGCCTACGAGGCGCTCGACGGCCGGCCGCTGCTGGTGATCCGCGGCGAGAACTCCGATCTCCTCTCCGAGGAGACCGTCGACGAGATGCTGGCGCGGCTGCCGCACACCGACATCTGGACCGTGCCCGGCGAAGGCCACGCCCCGCTGCTGCGCGACGGCCCGACCATCGCCGCCATCCGCGCATTCCTCGACGGGGCGACCGTGGCCGCCCCGCCGGCGCACGCCGTCACACCGTGAGGATGCTCGAGCCGGTGGTCGCGCGCGACTCGAGCGCCTCGTGGCACTTCACGACGTCGTAGAGCGCGAATTCCTGGCCGATCGCGATCGTGACCTTGCCCGAGGCGATCATCGCGAACAGGTCGGCGGCGGTGGCGAGCAGGTCGGCGCGCGTGGCGGTGTAATGGAACAGCGTCGGGCGGGTGGCGTAGAGGCCGCCCTTCTGGCTGAGCAGCAACATGTCGAACGGCGGTACCGCGCCGGAGGCGTTGCCGAAGGACACGAAGGTGCCGAGCGGACGCAGGCAGTCGAGCGAGGCCGGGAAGGTGTCCTTGCCGATCGAATCGTAGACGACGTGGCACTTGGCCCCGCCGGTGAGTTCGCCGACGCGGGCGACGAAATCCTCCGAGCGGTAGTCGATCACGTGGGTGAAGCCGGCTTCGCGGGCGATCCGGCACTTCTCCGGCCCGCCGGCCGTGGCGATCGAGGTGCAGCCGATCGCCTTCAGCCACTGTCCGGCGATCTGCCCTACGCCGCCGGCGCCGGCGTGGAACAGCACGGTGTGCTCCGGACCGACCGGGAAGGTGCGGCGGACGAGATACTGCACCGTCATGCCCTTGAGGAGGCACGCGGCGGCGGTGCGGTCGTCGATCCCGTCCGGGATCGGCACCAGCCGGTCGGTGGCGACGACGCGCTTCTCGGCGTAGGCGCCGACCGAGCCGGCGTAGACGACGCGGTCGCCGACGGCGACGTCGGTGACGCCTTCCCCGACCGCCTCGACGACACCGGCGGCCTCCGAGCCCGGCACGAAGGGCAGACCCGTCGGCGCCTTGTAGAGGCCGGAGCGGAAGTAGGTGTCGATGAAATTGACGCCGATCACGGTGTGGCGGACCAGCGCCTCGCCGCGGCCCGGCGCCGGCACCTCGGCGTCCTCGAGGCGCATCACCGACGGGGCGCCGGTTTCGTGGACACGTACGACCTTGACCATCTCGACCTTCCTCGGGGCGACTTCGTTCGCGAACGGGAGCGGAGAAGCTAGGCCGGTCCCCCCGCCGTGGAAAGGGTCTTCGCCGTGGTCCGCGGCGCGGCCTCGCCGGCGAGCGCGACCGACATCGCGATCAGCGGCAGCATCGCGGCGAAGGCGGTGACGAGGCCGAAGCCCTCGGCGACGATGCCGATGATCGGCGGTGCGACCAGCAGCGACACCATCACGGCGAGCGCCAGCGCCGCCATGTTGTTGGCCGGGCTGGCGCCGGGCCGGGTCGCGATCGCGGAGATCGCGACGGGGAAGATCAGCGACACCCCGAAGCCCATCAGCACCAGCGCCGCCGCCGCCAGCGGGAAGTTCGGCGCGGACACGAAGCAGGCGAGGCCGATGCCGGACACGGTGGCGCAGACGCGCACGATGGTGACCGCCGGCACGCGGGCGCGGATGGCGTCGCCGGAGAAGCGGCCGACCGCCATCGCCAACATGAAGCCGGCGTAGCCGACCGACGACCAGAACGGGCTGGCACCGACCTCCTCGCGCAGGAACAGCGTGCCCCAGTCGTAGAGCGAGCCTTCCGGCAGCGTGACGCCGACCGCCATCAGGCAGAGCCCGGCGGTGTAGCGGTTCGGCAGCGCGAACACCGGCCCCTCCTGCACCGGCCCGCCGGCGGGCGCCGGCGGCACCCAGACCGGCGCCGGCAGCAGCCGGATCAGGCCGACATAGGCGGCGACGCCGAGAGCGCCGACGATCGGCAGGTGGACGCCGTAGGGGATCGACAGCCCGGCGAAACCGCCGGCCACCAGCGCGCCGGCCATGAAGCCGAGGCTCCAGAAGCCGTGGCAGCGCGCCATGACGTGGACGCCGGAGGCCTTCTCCACCGTGTCGGCGGCGGTGTTGGCGGCGACTTCGATGCCGCCGTTGATCAGCCCGAACACCAGGAGCGCGGCCGCGAGCACCGGCCAGTTCGGCGCCGTCGCGATCACGGCGATCCCGGCGGCGACGCCGATGCCCGAGGCGATCGCGATCCTGCCCGAACCGTGGCGGTCGACCAGTCGGCCGGCGAAGGTGGCCGCGACCACCGAGCCGATCGGCGCGGCGAACAGCGCGAGACCGAGCGTCGCCTTGTCGATGCCGAGCGTGTAGAGCACGTCGGGCAGGCGTGTCAGCCAGCTCGACAGGACGAAGGCGTGCAGGAAGAACAGCGCGCCGACGGGAACGACGGGGGGGAGCACCGGAGACCTCGCGGGACGTCCCGACCGGCGGCCGGGCGCGTTATTGAACCGATTCATGCCACCGGTTCAAGTTACCTCGCACGGATGTGGATCGAAAGACGGCCGGGGGCGGACGACATCTGGTCCCGCGCGTGCCCCGACCTCTCCCGCGCCGATCCGCGCCTCGACGACGGCCGCCGCCTCGGTTAATGCTGCGACGCAACCGCGGCCGTATCGGCCGGACATCGCCCGCGACGGGGAGGACGAAACCTTGAAGTCGGTGGAACAGCTGATCGAACGCCTGCTCCTCGCGAGCCGCTGGACCCTGGTGGTGTTCCTCGGCGGCCTCGGCGTCGCACTGGCGATCTACGCGATCGCCTTCGTCGGCAAGCTCTGGAAGGTCGCGGTCAACGTCCTGGTCTACGCCGAGGACGACATGATCCTCGCCATGCTCGGCCTGATCGACGCGGCACTGGTGGCGAGCCTGATCGTGATGGTGATGATCTCGTCCTACGAGAATTTCGTCGGCCGGCTCGACGAGCACGACGTCGAACTCTCGTTCATCGGCAAGCTCGACAGCGGCAGCCTGAAGATCAAGGTGGCCTCCTCGATCGTGGCGATCTCGTCGATCCACCTGCTGCAGGTCTTCCTCAACGTCGAGCACTACACCGACAATCAACTGCTGTGGTCGACGGTCATGCACCTCGCCTTCGTCGTCAGCGCTCTCCTGCTCGGCTTCCTCGACAAGCTCACGGCCAAGGCCAAGGTCTGACTTCGAGGGCGGCGGAGATACGGTCTTTTCGGAACGTATCTTTACGGAAGGTCCGCGCGGGTCCATCCTGACGGCCGGCCCATTTCCGGGCCGGAACAGGATTGATCCCATGACATATTTCACCCGTTTCCGACAGGTCGTCTGCGCCGCCGCCGTCCTCGGGGCGTCCGCCCTGCCCGCCGCGGCGATCACCGACACCAAGTTCACCTATTCCACCGAACAGACCGGCTTCCTGACGATCTCGCCGATGGACTTCGCGCCCGACGGGAGCAACAGCGCGGCGAACCCGTGGTTCGTCTCCTGGACCGGCATGTCGCTGACCGGCGACGGCTGCTTCGAGACCGGCGTCAACCTGCCCCAAGGCGCCCGGATCACCGAGATCCGAGTATGGTACCGCAAGAAGGTCTACTTCCACTTCCTGTCGACCAAGCTCGTCGACGGTTCCAGCACCAACATCGCGTTGAAGTCGGTGCCGGGCGACGGCACCACCGAGCGCCGGAGCTTCGGCGCCGCCCCGGAGGCCGAGACCATCGTCGACAACCGTAGCCGGATGTACGGCCTCGGGATCTGCGTCGCACCGGGCGAAACCTTCCACGGCGCCCGCATCATCTACAAGTACACCAGCGCCGGCGACTGATCGGGCCCGCCGCGACGGTGCCGCCGGGCGATGGCGGCACCCCGCCCGGGTGGGTCCGTGTTACGGGACGTGGCTTTACGGATGCAGGGGACGCGGTCCATCCTGGCGGCCCGCCCATTTCCGGGCGGCCGGGAATTGCGCCCATGTCATTTTCGATGCTCCTGCGCCGGTCCGCCCTGACCGTCGTCGCCCTCGCCTGCGTCGCCCTTCCGGCCGCGGCGATCACCGATCTCAAGTTCACTTACTCCACCGAACAGACCGGATTCCTGACCATCTCGCCGATGGCGATGGCACCCGACGGCGACGCCACCGCGGCCAAGCCGTGGCTGTCCTATTGGGGCGGCGCCCGCCTCACCGGCCGCGGCTGCTTCCAGACCGGCGTCAACCTGCCCCAGGGGGCACGCATCGCCGAGGTCCGAACCTGGTTCCAGAAGGCGATCACTTTCGAGATGTGGTCGGCCAAACTCGCCGACGGTGTCGCGACGAAGATCGTCGGCAAGGACACCACGGCCGCCGACCCGACGGCCCGCCGCAACTTCGGGCTCGCCCCGGCGACGGCGACCTTCGTCGACAACCGCGCGCAGACCTACGGCTTCGGCGTCTGCCTCGAGGAGAACGAGATCTTCTTCGGCGCCCGCATCATCTACAAGTACACCAGCGCCGGCGATTGAGGAGGCGGCCGCTCGATGTCGAGGCGTCCCCGCGCGAGGGGGCGCCGCATCGCACGGCAAATTCGCACATCACCTTCATAAGCGAGTGCAACCCCCTGAAATCCTTGGTGAGCGCGGTGGGACTCGAACCCACGACCCCATGATTAAAAGTCACGTGCTCTACCGGCTGAGCTACGCGCTCCCACCAAGACCGTCATCACGGCTGCGGTTCACATAGCGGACGCACGGGCGCTCCGCAACGTGTGCGCCGCGGTAGGGCGTGGACGAGCGGCGACCGACCCTCGCCGCCCGGCGCAACCGGTGATTCCGGGCCGGGCGGCAGAAGTTGCCGGGCGCGCGGCAGGAACTACCTCGGCCATGTCCGACCGATTCGCCCAGAGCATTGAATTGGCTCGGTAAAACGCCTCTTTCGAGTGGCACCGCGCTTGCAACCCCTCCGGTGAGCCGGCGTCCGTCCGGCGGCAGATCATCACCGTCGGGACCCCGTTGACCTCGATCTCGTCCTCCTCGCTGTCCGGTTATTCGTTGACGCAGATCGCGGCGTTGACGGCCACGGACATGTCCGGGCTGACGACCGGTCAGGTGATGTCGCTGACGACGACGCAGGTCTCCGCGCTCGCCGACACCCAGATCGCGGCGCTGACGCCGACCAATTTCGTGCTGACCGCCGCCCAGATGGCGGCGCTCGACGAGGAGCAGGTCGCCGCGATCGAGGCCGAGGATCTCGCCTCGCTGACGACGACGCAGATCCGCGCGCTGTCGGCGACCGAGTTGTCCGGGCTGTCGCAGGAGCAGGTCGCGGCACTGACGGCAAGCCAGATCGGTGCGCTGACGTCCGCGCAGCTCGCCGGGCTGACCACCGAGCAGATGGGCTGGCTGTCGACGACGCAGGTGGGCGGCTTCTCCTCGGCCCAGGTCGCGGCGCTGACCGAGACCCAGATCGCGGCGCTCTCGACCGATGCGATCGGCGCGCTGACGGCGTCGCAGGTGCGCGGCCTCGCCACCACCGACCTCGCCGCGCTGTCGCCGACCGCCTTCGCCGCGCTGTCGCCGACCGCCTTCGCGGCGCTGGCGGCCACGCAGATCGCCGGTCTCACGACCACCGCCGTCGCCGACCTCACGGAGACGCAGGCGGCGGCGCTGACCTCGACCCAGATCGGCGCGCTCACCGACACCCAGCTCGCGGTGCTCACGGCGACGCGGATCGCCGCGCTCGGCGTCGATCAGGTCCGCGGCTTCTCCGCGTCCGACTTCTCGCTGTTCTCGTCGACGCAGCTCGCGGCACTGACCACCACGCAGATCGCCGGGCTGTCGACCGTCCAGGTCCGCGCGTTGGCGCCGACGGTGATCGACGCGCTGTCCGACGCCCAGTTCGAGGCGCTGACCGCAACCCAGTTCGCGGTGCTGACGGCGGGGCAGGCGGCGGGCCTCGCCACCACCGACCTCGCCGGCCTGCCCGCCGACGAGTTCGCGGCGCTGTCCGGCACCGCGATCAAGGCGCTGACGACGACGCAGCTCGCCGCGCTCGACACGACGCTGATCGCGGCGCTGACCGCGACGCAGATCCCGATGTTGCAGCGGACGCTGCTGCAGGCGTTGTCGTCGGCGCAGTTCGCGGCGCTGTCGTCGTCGCAGTTCGCGGCGATGGCGACCTCGCAGGTCGCGAGCCTGACCACCGCCCAGGTGGCGGCGATGACCGCGACCCAGATCGCCGGGCTCACCACCAACCAGGTGACGGCGCTGACGGTGACGCAGGTCGGCGCGATGACGCCGACGCAACTCGCCGCGATGACGCCCGGCCAGATCCGCGGCATCTCAAGCGGCGACGTCGCAAGGCTGAGCGCGTCCCAACTCGCCGCCCTCGACACGGACCAGATCGCGGCGCTGACGACCTCGCAGGTCCGCGGCCTGACCTCGCTCCAGATCGCCGGCCTCGCCACCACCCAGATCGCCGCGCTGACGCCGGCGCAGGCGGCCGTGCTCGAGGGCGTCGACGTCGCGGCGCTGTCGAGCGAGCAGTTCGCCGTGCTGTCGGCGTTGCAGATCGCGTCGCTGTCGACGGCCGCGGTGTCGGCGATGACCTCGACCGAGGTCGCCGCGCTCAGCGCCACCCAGCTCGGCGCGCTGACCGGCGTGCAGTTCGCGGCGCTGAAGCCGACCCAGATCTCGCAGATCTCCACCACCGCCGTCGCCTCGCTGACGACGACGCAGCTGCGCGGCCTGACCTCGACCGCGCTCGGCGCGCTCGCCGACACCCAGATCGACGTGCTCTCGACCACGCAGGTCGCCTCGATCGGCGCCGGACAGGTCCGAGGGCTCACCGCCGACCAGATCGCCGGCCTCGCCGACACGCAGTTCGCGGCGCTGACGTCGACCACGCTCGCCGGGCTGTCGACGACGCAGATCGGCGCGCTCTCGACCACCCAGGTCGCCGGCCTGACCACGACCCAGCTCGCCGGCCTCACCAAGACCTCCATCGGTCAGCTCGACGCCGACCAGATCGGCGCGCTGACCACGACCCAGGTCGCGGCGCTGACCGCGACCCAGCTCGGCAACTTCTCCTCGGCCGACGTCGCGGCGCTGCGCACCACGCAGATCGACGCGCTGACGACGACGCAACTCGCCGGCCTGTCCTCGACCGCGCTGCAGGGGCTGGTCGAGACCCAGATCCAGGCGCTCGACACCACCCAGATCGCCCTCCTGACCTCGACCCAGGTGGCCGGGCTGTCGTCGAGCGCGGTGGCGGCGATGTCGACGACCCAGCTCGCGGCGCTGACCGCGACGCAGTTCTCGGCGCTGCGCTCCAGCGCCATCGGCCGCCTCGACGCCACCCAGATCGGCGCGCTCACCGCGGCCGAGATCGAGGCGCTGAAGTCGACCCAGATCAAGGGCCTGACCGCCGACCAGTTCTCGGCGCTGACGACGACGCAACTCGCGGCACTGACCTCCACCGCGCTGTCCGGCCTCACCACCACCCAGGTGGCGGCGCTGCCGACGGCCCGGCTCGCCCTCCTCACCACCACCCAGGCCGCCGGCCTGTCGTCGACCCAGGTCGGCGCCCTCACCGACGACCAGATCGCCAACCTCACCACCACCCAGATCGCCGGCCTCTCGACCACGCAGGTCACCGGCTTCTCGTCGACCGACCTGCAGGCGTTGACGACCGCGCAGATCGCGGCGCTGCAGCAGACCCAGATCGCCTCGCTGCGCACCGCCGCGATCTCCGGCCTGAGCGAGACCCAGGTGGCGGCGCTGTCGCCGACCCAGATCGCCGCCCTGACGACCACGCAGGTGTCCGCGCTCACGGCGACCGAAATCGGCGCGCTCACGACGACGTCGGTCGCGGCGCTGTCGGCCTCGCAGCTGAAAGCGATCTCGTCGACGGCGATCGCTGGCTTGAAGAACGCGCAGGTCGACGCGCTGACGACCACGCAGCTCGGCCTGATCACCCAGACCCAGGTGGCGGGCCTCTCGAACGACCAGATCGTCGCGCTCGACGCGACCCAGCTGACGAGCCTGTCCTCGACGGCGCTGCGCGGCCTAACCGCGACCCAGATCGGCGACCTGCCGGCCTCGGTGTTCGCGACCTTCGCCACCGACCAGCTGCGCGGCCTGACCACGACCCAGTTCGGCGCGATCGCCGGCACCCAGATCGACGCGCTGTCGACGACAGCGGTCGCCTCGCTGGCGACAACGCAGCTGAAGGGGCTGAAGGCGGAGGCCGTGGCCGCGCTCGGGGCCGACCAGATCGCGGTGCTGTCGTCGTCGCAGATCGCCGGGCTGTCGGCGGCCGGCGTCAAGGGGCTGACCGAGACGCAGCTCGCAGGCCTCGACCAGACCCAGCTCGCCGGCCTGACCTCGACCCAGATCGCCGGCCTCGCCGATACCGCGCTGGCGGCGCTGTCGCAGACGCAGATCCAGGGCCTCACCACCACGCAGGTCGCCGCGATCTCGGCGACCGCGGTCGATTCGCTGTCGACCACCCAGATCGCCGACCTAACCACCACGCAGCTGGCGGCGCTGACCTCGGCGCAGATCCGCGTGCTCGACGAGGACCAGCTCGCGGTCCTCACCGGCACCCGGCTCGCCGCGCTGACCTCGACCGAAGTGTCGGCCCTGACGGCGACGCAGATCGGCCAGCTCTCGGCCGAGCAGGTCGCGGCCCTGACGACGACCCAGCTGAAGGGCCTCGGCGCCACGTCGATGGCGGGCCTGCGCACCACCCAGATCGACGCGCTCAGCGCGACGCAGCTGGCGGCCCTGACCTCGACCCAGATCGGCGGCCTCGGCACCACCGCCATCGCCGAGCTCGACGCCACCCAGATCGCGGTGCTGACCTCGACGCAGATCGCCGCGCTGACCACCACCGGCGCCCAGAGCCTGACCAGCGAGCAGGTCTCCGGCCTGACGACGAGCCAGTTGGCGGCGCTCTCCACCAAGGCGATCGGGGCGCTGACCACGACCGCGCTGCGCGGTCTCGACGCCACCGACGTCGCCGGCCTGACCACCACGCAGATCGCGGGCCTGTCGACCACCGGCATCGCCAGCCTGTCGGCGACCCAGCTCGGCGGGCTGACCACGCAGCAGATCGCCAACCTGACGCGGACGCAGCTGGCGGCCCTCGGCACCGACCAGCTCGCGGCCCTCACCGACACCCAGTTCGCCGGCCTGACCTCGACCGGTGTCGCGTCGCTGACCACCACCCAGGTCGCCGCGCTCGACCCGACGCGCCTCGCCGGCATGACCTCGACGCAGCTGAAGGGCCTGACGTCGTCGCAGGTGGCGGCGCTGACCGACACCCAGGTCACCGCGCTCGGGACGGAAGACCTCTCGGCGCTGACCACCACCGCCGTCGCGGGCTTCACCGCCACCGAGATCGGCCAGCTGACCACGACCCAGCTCGCCGCCTTCGCCACGACCCAGGTCGCGGCGCTGTCGACGTCGGGAATCGACGGACTGACGGCGACGCAGATGGCGGGGCTGTCGACGACGCAACTGCGGGCCTTCCAGACGACGCAGATCGGATCGCTGTCCGAGGACCAGATCGCCGCTCTGACCACCTCGCAGGTGGCGGCGCTGACCGCGGCGGGCATCCGCGGGCTCACCTCGACCCAGGTCTCGGCGCTGACCGACGACCAGATCGGCGTACTCACCGCCACCCAGATCGCCGCGCTCGCCGCCGAGGCCGTCGCCGGCTTCTCGGCGACCGACATCGCGGCGCTGTCGACGACGCAGCTCGGCGCCCTCACCGCCACCGAGATCGGCGCGTTCACGACCACCCAAATCGCCGGCCTGTCGCCGTCGCTGATCGCCTCGCTCAGCACGACCCAGATCGCCGGCATGACGGCGACGCAGATCGGCACGCTGACGACGACGCAGATCGGAGCCCTCGGCACCCGTCAGATCGAGGCGCTGACCAACACCGAGATCGGCGGCCTCACCTCCGAGCAGGTCGCGGCGCTCACGACGACGCAGTTCGACCGCCTGACCGAGACCCAGATCGGCGCCCTGTCGGCGACGGGCCTCGCCGGCCTCGACACCACCCGGCTCGTCGGCCTCGACACCACCCAGCTCCTGGCGCTGAAGACCGCCCAGGTGGCGACGCTGTCGACGACGCAGGTCTCGAATCTCGCGACCAGCCAGATCGACGCGCTGACCACGGACGAACTCAAGGGCCTGACCGCCACCCAGGTCGCGGCGCTGTCGACGACCCAGCTCGCCCGCCTCGTCTCGACCCAGATCGGCGCGCTGACCGCGACCGCGGTCGCCGGCCTCACCACCACGCAGATGCAGTCGCTGTCGGCGAGCCAGCTCGCCGCGCTGTCGACGACGCAGGTCGGCGCGCTCTCCGACTGGCAGATCGCGGCCTTTTCGGCGACCCAGGTCGCCGGCCTCGCCACCACCCAGCTCGCCGCCCTCTCCGGCACGGCCTTCTCGGCGCTGACCACCTCGGAGATCGCGGCGCTGACCACGACGCAGCTCGGCGCGCTGACCGCGACCCAGCTCGGCGCGCTCTCCGACACCCAGGTCGCGGCGCTGACCGCGACGCAGATCGGCCAGCTCGGCACCACCTCGCTCCGGATGCTCGGCACCGACCAGATCGAGGCGTTGACGGCGACGCAGCTCGGCCAGCTCTCGACCACCCAGCTCAACGGTCTGGCGACCACCCAGCTCGCCGGCCTGACCGAGACCCAGGTCGAGCAGCTGACGACGGCGCAGATCGCCGCGCTCGGCACCACGCAGGTGTCGAGCCTCACCGGCCGCCAGCTCGCCGCGCTCGACACCACCGGCCTCGCCGCGCTCACAACCACCCAGATCTCGGCGCTGTCGACGTCGGCGATCGGGTCGCTGACGACGACGCAGGTGTCGTCGCTCACCTCGGGCCAGCTCGCGGCGCTGACCGCGACCGAAGTCGGCGCGCTCCTGGCGACGCAGGTCGCCACGCTGTCGACCGGGCAGGTCGCGGCGCTGACCACGACCCAGCTGAAGGGCCTGTCGGCGGCCGGCGTCCAGGCGCTGACGACCACGCAGGTCGCGGCGCTGACGACGGCGCAGGTCGACAACCTCACCACGACGCAGATGGGCGCGCTCGCCGACACCCAGGTGGTGGCGCTCGGCGCGACCGGCGTCGCCCGCCTGTCCACGACCCAGGTCGCGGCGCTGTCGACCGCGGGCATCGCGGCGCTGACCACGGCCGAACTCGCCGCGCTGGCGACGACGCAGGTGGCGGCGCTGACGGCGACGCAGACCGGCGCGCTGGCGACGACGCAGATCTCGGCCCTGGCGGCGACCCAGCTCGCGGCGCTGACCACCTCGGCCGTCGCCGGCTTCACCGAGGTCCAGGTCGGCGCCCTCTCCGAGACGCAGATCAACCAGCTGTCGACCCAGCAGCTCGGCGCGCTCACCGCGACGGCGCTGCGCGGCCTGACGGCCACCGAGGTCGGCGCGCTGACCACGACGCAGGTCGCCTCGCTGTCGGCCTCGGCACTGTCCGGCCTGACCACGACGCAGCTCGGCGGCCTGACCGCGACGCAGGTGGCGGCGCTGACCACCACCCAGGTCAAGGGCCTGACCGCGACCGAACTCGGCGCGCTCTCGGCGACGCAGGTCGCCGCGCTCGGCACCCGTCAGGTCGCGGCGCTGACCACCACCGCCCTCGCCGGCCTCGGCTCGACCGCGGTGGCGACGCTCGACGCCACCCAGCTCGGCGCGCTGACCACGACCCAGGTGGCGGCACTGTCGACCACCGGCGTCAAGGGCCTCAGCGCGGCCTCCTTCGCGGCGCTGTCGACCCGTCAGCTCGCGGCCCTCGGCTCCACCCAGGTCGGCGGTTTGACGACCGCTCAGGTCGCCGGGCTGACGACGACCCAGCTCGCCGGCATCGCCACCACCGCCCTCGCCGGGCTCGCGGCGACGCAGGTCGCCGCCCTGACGCCGGCGCAGTTCGCCGCGCTCGGCACCACCCAGATCGCGGCACTGTCGACCACCGGCGTCTCCGGCCTGACCGCGACCGAACTCGCGGCGTTGTCCACCACCCAGCTCGGCGCGCTCAAGGCGAGCCAGCTCGGCGCGCTGACGTCGACCCAGGTCGGCCAGCTCGCGACCACCCAGATCGCCGCGCTCACCACCACCCAGGTCGCCGGCCTCGGGGCGACGGGCGTCGGCGCGCTCTCGGCCGCCCAGGTCGCGGCCCTGTCAACCAGCCAGATCGCCGCGCTGAGCTCCGCCGGCCTCAAGGGCCTGACCGCGACCCGGATCGGCGACTTCGCCGCGACCCAGCTCGCCGCGCTGAAGACCGGCCAGATCGCCGCGCTCGCGACCACCGCGGTCTCCGGCCTCGACGCCACCGACCTCGCGGCCCTGGCGACGACCCAGTTCAACGCGCTGACTTCGACCCAGATCGGATCGCTGACGACCACCCAGGTTGCGGCGCTGTCGGCCGGCCGCGTCGCCGACCTCACCACGATCCAGCTCGCCGGCCTCGCCGAGACCCAGACCGCGGTGATGTCGACCACCCAGCTCGCCGCGCTGACCACCGGTCAGATCGCCGCGCTGTCGACCTCCGGCGTCGCCGGCCTCGGCGGCACGCAGCTGTCGGGTCTCTCGGACGCCCAGGTCGACGCCCTGACGACGACGCAGTTCGGCTCGCTGTCGACGACCGCGATCAGCGGCCTGACCGCCACCGACATCGCCGCGCTCAACACCACCCAGTTCACCAGCCTGTCGACTACGCAGGTCGGCGCCCTCACCGCGACCCAGGTGGCGGGCCTCTCGACGACGCAGCTGAAGCTGCTCACCACCCGTCAGGTGGCGGCGCTGACCTCGAGCCAGGTCGCCGCCCTCGGCGAGGCGCAGATGGACGCGCTGACGACCACGCAGGTCTCGCACCTGTCGTCGACCGGGCTCGCCGGCCTCACGGCGTCGCAGGTCGCCGGCCTCGAGGCGACGCAGATCGCCGCGCTCGGCTCCGACGAGTTCTACGCGCTGACCTCGACCGCGGTGTCCGGACTGACCACCACCCAGTTCGCCGCGCTGACCTCGACCCAGCTCGGCAGCCTGTCGTCGACCGGCATCGCCGGCCTCGCGACCACCCAGCTCGCCGGCCTCACCACCACGCAGATAGGCTATCTCGGCGAGGAGGAGATCTACGGCCTGACCGCGACCCAGGTCTCGGCCTTGACCAAGAGCCAGATCGAATCGCTGTCGTCGACCATGATCGGCGCGCTGTCCTCGAACGGCATCTCCGGCCTCACCACCACCCAGATCGACGCGCTGACGGTGACGCAGATCGCCGGCCTGTCCTCGACCCAGATCGGCGCCTTCACCGTCACCGGCATCGGGGCGCTCGAGCCCGAGGACCTCGCGGCGATGTCGTCGGAGCAGCTCGCCGGCCTCGTCCGGATGCAGCTCCGGGCGCTGTCGACGGCGCAGATCGCGGCGCTGTCGACCGGCCAGATCGGCGCGCTGTCGCCCGACCAGATCGGCAGCCTGACCTCGACCGAGCTCAACGCCTTCTCGCCGGCGCAGTGGTCGGCGCTGTCGCCGCAGCAGGTGGCGGCGCTGTCGGGCTACCAGTTCGGCCTGCTCGACGTCACCCACGCCCAGAGCCTTTCCCCGGTGCAGTTCTCGGCGCTGACGACGACCACGGTGTCGAGCCTCGCCACCACCTTCATCCAGATGCTGACGACCACCGAGATCCAGGGCCTGAATGCCACGCAAATTGACGCCCTGACGACGACTCAGCTAGCGGTCATGTCGGAAGAGCAGCTGGACGCGCTCGAACTGGCGCTGTCTTGACCGGCGCCGCCCGGCCGCGTCCGTGATCCCTCGAGACCCGGGACGCCGGCATGGTCGACGACGTCTTCGCCTCCGAGATCGGCGCGGCCACCGGGCGCGGCCTCGGCGTGATGGAGCTGATCCGGTCCGCCGAGACGTTGAAGGCCGCCGGTGAACTCGCCGCGGTCGGTGCGCTCTACGGCTCGTGGATCCAGCACAATCGCGACAACGGGCTGCTCTACGCGGTCCTGTTCAACTACGCCGTCGTCCTGACCGACGCCGGCGATCTCCAGCGCGCCCGCGACTGCCTCGAGCAGGCGCTGCAGCTGAAGCCCGATTTCATGCCCGCCCACATCAACCTCGGCCGCGTCCACGAGCGGATGGGGGCGGTGGGCACGGCGGTGCAGCAATGGTCGCAGGTGGTGGACCGGCTGCCGCAGATCGAGGGCAACGGGATCTCGCACAAGCTGACCGCGCTCAACCAGATCGCGCGCACCCTCGAGGGCGCAGGCCAGGACGAGAGCGCCGAGGCGATGCTGCGCCAGAGCCTCGACATCGACTGCCACCAGCGCGAGGTGTCGCAGCATTTCACCGCGCTGCGCCAGCGCGCCTGCGAATGGCCGGTGGTGCAGCCGTGGGAGCGGGCGCCGCGGGCGGCGCAGATGAAGGCGATGTCGCCCCTGTCGGCCGCCGCCTACAGCGACGACCCGCTGTTCCAGCTCGCCGTCGCCGCCAACTACAACGCCGTCGACGTCGGCACGCCCGCCGCCGCGATGGACGCCTGGCCGAAGGCGGCGGCGCGCGCCGACCGGCCGATCCGGATCGGCTATCTCTCGTCGGATCTGCGCGAACACGCGGTCGGCCACTTGATGGCCGAGGTGTTCGGCCTGCACGACCGCGGCGCCGTCGAGGTCTATGCCTATTATTGCGGCATCCCCGCCGCCGACCCGATGCACGAGGCCTACAAGGCCGCGGCCGACCGCTGGGTCGACGTCTCGCGCATGGACGACGCCACCGCGGCGCGGCGGATCGCCGACGACGGCATCCAGATCCTGGTCGACGTCAACGGCTACACCCGCGAGGGCCGCACCAAGCTGCTGGCGCTCCGGCCGGCGCCGGTGATCGTCAACTGGCTCGGCTATCCCGGCACGCTCGGCAGCCCCTACCACCGCTACGTGATCGCCGACGAGGTGATCATCCCGCCGGACCACGAGCTCTACTATTCCGAAAAGGTGCTGCGCCTGCCCTGCTACCAGCCGAACAACCGCAACCGCGTGGTCGCCCCGGTCGGGCAGACCCGTGCGGAGGCGGGGCTGCCGGAGACCGGCACGGTGTTCTGCTGCTTCAACGGCGCCCACAAGATCACGCCCTTCACCCTCGACCGCTGGCTGACCATCCTCGACCGCGTGCCCGGCTCGGTGCTGTGGCTGCTCGCCGGCGCCGACGCGGTCGCCGAGCGGCTGAAGGCGCGGGCGGCGGCACGCGGGGTCGACCCGGCGCGGCTGGTGTTCGCGCCGAAGCTCGACAACCCGCACCATCTCGCGCGCTATCCGCTCGCCGACCTCTTCCTCGACACCACGCCCTACGGCGCCCACACCACCGCCTCCGACGCGCTCTACATGGGCGTGCCGGTGCTGACCTACGCCGGCCGCTGCTTCGCCTCGCGCGTCTGCGGCAGCCTCGTCACCGCCGCCGGCCTGCCCGACCTCGTCGCCGGCACCGCCGAGGGCTTCGTCGACAAGGCGGTGGCGCTCGGCCGCGACCCGGCGGCGCTGGCCGCCCTGAAGGCACGGCTGGCGGAGAACCGCGACACCTGCACCCTGTTCGACATGCCGGGTCTCGTCCGCGCGCTCGAGGGGCTCTACGGCGAGATGTGGGCCGACTTCCGCGCCGGCGCGCTGCCCGAGCCGGACCTTTCCAACATGGACGTCTACCTCGAGGTCGGCATCGAGCCCGACCACGAGGCGATCGAGGTCCAGACCATCGCCGACTACGAAGGTTGGTGGCGCGAGCGGCTGGAACGGCGCAACCGCGTCCGCCCCTTCCCGCACGACCGCCGCGCCTTCCCGGCGCGCTGATCGGCCCCCGCCTTCCTCGAAACGTCACGATGGACGGCTAGAGCGACCGGGCCGGGTCGCCGTCCATCTCCCCGCTTTCGCCGCGCCGCGGGACCGGCGAGGATGACGCGGCGGCCGTCGGGCGGCCGGCCCCGCGGACGGAGCGCAGATGAACAAGGTCGCACGCGAGATCCCGGGTCTGGTCTGGGGCTACCGGTTTCCCGCCGAGGGCGGCGCGCCCGAGACGCTCGGCGCCGTCGACGGCGAACGGGCGCTCGCCGACGGCGGCTTCGTCTGGCTGCACCTCGCCCTCTCCGACGCGCGGGTGCCGGGCTTCCTCTCCGGCATCGACGGCCTGCCGGCGGCCGCGCTGCAGACGCTGACGGGGCGCGACGACCACCCGGTCACCGAGATCGACGACGGCATCGTCCACGGCGTCCTCGTCGACTTCCAGCGCGAGTTCGACCAGGAGACCCGCGAGTTCGGCTGGCTGCGCTTCGCGATCGGCCCGGGCTTCATCCTGACGACGCGGCTGCACCCCCTGCGCAGCGTCGACCGCGCCCGCTCGGCGGTAGCGCACGCCGGCCGGATCGGCCGGACCAGCGACGTACTCGAATTGATCGTGATGGAGTTCGTGCGGGCGCTGACCGGCCTGGTCGGCGAGATGACCGACGAGCTCAACCTGATCGAGGACTACGTCTACGACGATGCCCCACGCGACGAGCGCCGTCGGCTCGGCCCGGTGCGCCGGCTGCTCGCGCGGATGCACCGGCATCTGCGCGCCATGCTGAGCGGCTTCCGCAAGACCGAGATCGCCGATCCCGGCGAGGTGGCGGCCCCGGTCCGCGACATGGCCGAACGGCTCGCCGACCGCATCGAGCGCGTCAACCGCGACGTCTTCGCCCTCCAGGAGCGTGCCCGGCTGCTGCACGAGGAGATCGACAGCAAGATCTCCGCCGAGACTAACCGCCACCTCTACATCCTCTCGGTGATGACCGCCTTCATGCTGCCGCCGACGCTGGTCGCCGGCATCTTCGGCATGAACACCGCCGACCTGCCGTTCCTGCACGAGCCCGGCGGCACCTGGTACGCGGTCGGCCTCTGCGCCATGTCGATCGCGCTGGCCTGGGCGCTGCTGCGCCGGATCGGGATCTTCTGAAGGCCTGCGTTTGCGCACCCCTGCTCTCCCCGCCGCCTCGGTCCGCGGAGGCGGACCGTCCACGAAGGGGCCGGCGGAGACGTTCACCCGGTCGGCGCCGCAACCGGTGGCCGGGTCGTAGATGGTCCGCCTGCGCGGACCATGACGGATCGGGGGCGGAGCGGCATGGCGGCAACCGGCCTGAAACGATCGGGCGGTACCTGATGTCGAGACCGGGATCGGTCAGGCCTTCTTCACCCAGCGGCCCTGCTCGTTCTGCTGCCAGTAGGTCACCGCGTGGCCGGCGGCCTTGAGGGTCTTCCAGTGCGTCCGGGCGTCGGCGAGGGCGTCGGGGTCGTTGCCGTCGAAGAGGAGGACGAGGCGGTCGTAGCCGGCGGCGTCGGCCGGCGGGGCGGCGCGGTCGACCAGGAAGCGGACGGTGGCGCGGTTGGGGTTGACGTCGTCGGTGGCGAGGAAGACCGGTTGCTCGGCCTCGTGGCCGTCGGCGGCGGTGCCGTGCGGCAGGAAGCTCTCGTCCTCGAAGGTCCAGAGCAGCGTGTCGAGCGCCTCGAGCCGCTCGGCCGACCCGGCCTGCACCACCGCGCGCCAGCCGCGCTCCAGCGTCAGCTGCAAGAGCTTCGGCAGGACGCGGTCGAGCGGCTGGCGGTCGAGGTGGTAGAACAGGACGTCGGTCATCGGCTCCGCGCCGTGGTCGCCGCGAGGGGGCCGGCCCCCTCGCGGCGGGATGTCGTACCGAGTTCGCGGCGCTCCGACCCGTGGTCGGAGTGCCGCGCGCGAGAAGCGCCCGACCGGGCGCCGGCCGAATGGCCGAAACCTCGTGAAGTCTCGACGAAGCGAGACTTCACGAGACGGCGTCAGCTCTCGAAGTTGTCGCGGACCAGCCGGTCGAGCAGGCGGACGCCGAAGCCCGAGCCCCAGGAGCGGTTGATGTCGCTGTCGGGGCTCGCCATCGCGGTGCCGGCGACGTCGAGATGCGCCCACGGGGTGTCGGCGACGAAGCGCTTCAGGAACTGCGCCGCGGTGATCGCGCCGCCGTAGCGGCCGCCGGTGTTCTTCATGTCGGCGAAGCGGCTGTCGATCTGCTTGTCGTACTCGGGGCCGAGCGGCAGGCGCCACAGCTTCTCGCCGGAGGCCTTGCCGGCGGCGGTGAGCTTGTCGGCGAGGCCGTCGTCGTTGGAGAACAGGCCGGCGTGCTGGGTGCCGAGCGCCACCATGCAGGCGCCGGTGAGCGTCGCGAGGTCGACCATGAAGGCCGGCTTGAAGCGGTCCTGGCAGTACCAGAGCGCGTCGGCCAGCACGAGACGGCCCTCGGCGTCGGTGTTGATGATCTCGATGGTCTGGCCCGACATCGACTTCAGGATGTCGCCGGGGCGGTAGGCGTTGCCGTCGGGCATGTTCTCGACGAGGCCGAGGATGCCGATGGCGTTGACGCGCGCCTTGCGGCCGGCGAGCGCGCGGATGGTGCCGATCACGGCGGCGGCGCCGCCCATGTCGCCCTTCATGTCCTCCATGCCCTGGCCGGGCTTGATGGAGATGCCGCCGGTGTCGAACACCACGCCCTTGCCGACGAAGGCGATCGGCTGCTCCTTGGCCTTGCCGCCGTTCCAGCGCAGGATCGCGAGCCGGGCCGGCCGGGCCGAGCCCTGGGCGACGCCGAGCAGCGCACCCATGCCGAGCTTGCGCATGTCCTTGTCGGTGAGAATCTCGACCTCGACGCCGACGCTCTCGAGACGCTGGGCCTCCTCGGCGAACTCGACCGGACCGAGCACGTTCGGCGCCTCGTTGACGAGGTCGCGGGCGAGCTCGACGCCGGCGGCGACCTCGGCGAGGTCGGCCCAGGCCTTCTTCGCCTTGGCGTGGTCGTCGACATGGAGGACGATCTTCGGTGCCGGCGCCGGCTCGTCCTTCTTGCGGGTCTTGTGCTTGTCCCAGTCGTAGGCGCGCAGACGCAGGCCGAGCGCGAATTCGGCGACCAGCGCCGGATCGAACGCCGCCCCGTCGGAGCGCTCCAGGACCACCGACACCTGCCGCGCCTTCATCTCGCGCAGCTTGCCCATCACCGCGCCGCCGAGCTTCAGCATGCCCTCGGCCGAGAGGTCGGCGAGCGGGCCGACGCCGGCGAGGACGACGCGGTCGACCTCGAGGCCGGTCGGCGCGACGACGTCGAGGAAGCCCTGGGCCTTGCCCTTGTAGTCGGTGGCGGCGACGGCGCGTGCGATTCCCGGGGCGGCCTCGAGCAGCGCGGCGCCGGAGGGACCGAAGGCGCCGCTCTCGTCGGCGAGGAGGACGACGACGCCCGAAGTCGCCTGCGCGGGCTTGGCGACGGTGATGCTCGGTAGCGGTGCCATGATGACGCTGTGGATTCCCGTGGATCGGATGCAGCGGCGCGGGTCGCGCCGGCGAGAGCGGGAAGGTGGCGCTTTGCGGCGGCGAGGGCAAGCACCCTTCGACAAAGGCCCCTGCGCCGCCGTTCGCGGGTCCTTCACGGCCAGTTGGTCGACGGCCCCCTTGCGTTCCGACCGTCGGGCCGGCCAAACATCGTCGCGAACCGCCGGGCGCTCGACCCGGGACTCGGGCGGGCGCGGACCGTGGACGGGCGATGGGACGGATCGGCAGGTACATCTTCGTGCGCAGCGCCGTCGCCTTCTCGGCGGTGGTGGTGACGCTGACGGCGATCGTCTGGGTGACGCAGGCGCTGCGCCGCTTCGACCTCGTCACCGCCAAGGGTCAGGCGATCCTGGTCTACCTTGGCATGACGCTGCTCGCGGTGCCCTCGCTGGTCGCCTATGTCGCGCCCTTCGCGCTGGTGGTCGGCGCGGCCATGGTGCTGAACGGCCTGCACGGCGACAGCGAGCTCGTCGCCATGAACGCGGCCGGCGCCTCGCATCGGCGCATCCTGACGCCCTTCCTGGCGCTGTCGCTGCTGGTCGCGGCGCTGTGCGGCTGGATCGCGCTGTGGTCGGGGCCGCAGACGCTGCAGAGCCTGCGCGACGTCACCAACGCCATTCGCGCCGACATCGTCGCCAACGTGGTGCAGCCCGGCCGCTTCATCGACATCGACGACGACTTCACCTTCCACATCCGCAACCGCGCCGGCGACGGCTCGCTCGAGGGCCTGTTCATCCACGACGGCCGCGACCGCCAGTACGAGTACACCTATTCCGCCGAGCGCGGCCGGATCGCCGAGATCGCCGGCCGCACGCTGATCGTGATGGAGAAGGGCACCGTCGAGCGCACCCGGCGCGCCGAGCGGTCGAGCACCTTCGTCGAATTCGGTTCCTACGCCTTCGACCTCACCGACCTCGTGCCCGCCGACACCGGCAAGTCCTACCAGCTCAACGAGCGCACCATCGGCGAACTCTTGACGCTGCCGGCGAACGATCCGACCGTCGACGGCAAGCCGGCCAAGCTCACCGCCGAGATCCTCGGGCGTCTCGCCACCCTGCTCTATCCGCCGGCGATGATGCTGGCGCTGTTCCTGTTCATGGGCTTCCCGAAGACGACCCGCAGCGGCCGCGTGCTCGCGATCCTCGGCGGCCTCGGCGCCGCCAGCCTCGTCCGTCTCGCCGGCTTCGGCGTCGCCGGCGTCGCGGCGGCGGACGAGACGCTGGCGATCCTCGCCCTCGCCGTCCCGGCGGCGATTCTCGCCGTGCTCGGCGTCTGCGTCTTCTTCGGCATCGAGCCCTTCGTGCCGCGCTTGGTCGCCCGGCCGCTGATGGCGCTGGGCGACGCCTGCGGCCGCCTCGCCGGGCGCTTCGGCGTCAAGGGAGGCGCGCGATGATCCTCGGCACCCTCGGCCGCTATTTCGGGGCGGTGTTCCTGCGCTGGATCGGCGGCCTGTTCCTCGGGGCGGCGCTGCTCGTCTTCCTGATCGACGTGCTCGAGTTGATGCGCACCCGGCTCGACGACGCGCCGGAGGCCTTCCTCGGCCTGCTCGCGGTGTCGGCGCTGCGCGTGCCGCTGATCATGGAGCAGGTGCTGCCCTTCGCCGTGCTGATCGGCTCGATCGCCGCCTTCGTGTCGCTGTCGCGGCGTTCCGAGCTGGCGGTGGCGCGCGCCTCCGGCCTGTCGGTCTGGCAGTTCGCGGCGCCGGGCGTCGCGCTGGCGCTGGCGCTCGGCGTCCTCGCCACCACGGTCTACAATCCCGCCGCGGTGGCGATGAAGGTCGCCTCCGATCGGCTCGCCGGCGAACTGGTCGGCCGCGCCGCCTCGATCCTCAGCGAGCAGTCGAGCGAATCGTGGCTGCGCCAGCGCACCGCCGAGGGCGACGCCATCCTCTGGGTCGGCGGCGTCGCCGACGGCGGCACCACGGTGATCGACCCCGTCGCCTGGCAGTTCGACAAGGACGGCCGGCTCGAACGGCGGATCGAGGCACCCGTGGGCCGGCTCGGCGAGGGCACCTGGATCTTCGAGCGCGCCACGGTGGTCGACACCGACGGCACCCCGCGCCGCGAGGCGGAGTTCCGCCTGCCGACGGCGTTGACGCCCGACCAGGTACGCGGTCGCTTCGCCTCGCCGGACAGCGTGTCGTTCTGGGCGCTGCCGGGCACGATCGGGCGCGCGGCGGCATCGGGTCTGCCGCCGTACAGGTTTCGTTTGCAATTCCATGCGCTTCTATCGAGACCGCTGCTCCTCGCGGCGATGGTCCTGATCGCGGCCACGGTCTCGCTCGGGTCCGCCCGTTCGGGGGGTACGGGGCGGATGATTCTCGGTGGCGTGGTCGCGGGCTTCATGCTTTATGTGATCACCGAGATCGCCCGCGACCTGGGTAGCGAAGGGCTGGTTCCGGCCGCCCTGGCCGCCTGGGCGCCCGCGGTCGTGGCCACGTGGTTGGGTTCGACCGTCCTGTTGTTCCGGGAGGATGGGTGACGTTGCGTAGATCCGTCGGCTCCCGACTCCCAGCGGGACGGTCCCGCGCCCTGTGCGGGGTCGCCCTCGCGGCACTGATCGCGGCGTCGGGCGGGGCCCATGCGCAGGAGCAGGCGGCCGGTGCCGGCCTCGTCGACCTCGTGAAGGCGCAGGCGCCCGCCGGCGACGCGCGCATGCTGGTCGAAGCCGACAGCGTTCTCTACGACATCGACAGCCAGAGCATCGCCGCCGTCGGCAAGGTGGTGATCTACTACGGCGCCTACACGCTCCTCGCCGACCGCGTCGACGTCGACCGCAGGACCAAGCGCGTCACCGCCACCGGGTCCGTCGAACTCTCCGACGGCGACGGCAACGTGGTGCGCGGCGACAGCGTCGACCTCACCGACGACCTGCGCGACGGCGTCGCCGAGGGCCTCGAACTCGTCACCGCCGACCGCGTCGCCTTCACGGCGCGCAAGGCGACGCGCGCGGCCGACGACGTCACCACCTTCGAGGAAGGCGTCTACCAGCCCTGCGTCGACTGCAACGGCGAGAAGGGGCGCAAGCCGATCTGGCAGATCCGGGCCAACCGGATCATCCACCGCCAGGGCGAGCGCACCATCACCTTCGAGGACGCCAAGTTCGAGTTCCTCGGCGTGCCGATCGCCTGGGTGCCGCGGCTGACGCAACCCGATCCCTCCGTGAAACGCCTGTCGGGCTTCCTGATGGCGCGGCCGACCTATTCGGAGAAGCTCGGTTTCGGGCTGTCGGTTCCCTATTTCTGGGCGCTGGCGCCGAACACGGACGTGACCTTCTCGCCGGGCTACTACACCCGCCAGGGCGCCTTCGCGGATCTCGAGTTCCGCCACCGCACCATCGACGGCGCTTGGTCGATCCGGCTCGCCGGCCTCAACCAGTCCGATCCGAGCGTGTTCGGCGACCTCTCCGGCAACCGCGACTGGCGCGGCGGCGTGCTCTCCAAGGGCGAGTTCGCCCTCAACGAGCGCTGGAAGTGGGGCTGGAACATCGGCCTCGCCACCGATCGCTCGTTCTTCTCCGACTACGACCTGCCGGCGCCGAGCAGCTCCGACGCCGTCACCAACGAGCTCTACCTGACCGGCGTCGACGGTCGGAACCGCTTCGACGCCCACGCCTACGGCTTCTTCGTCCAGCAGGAGGACAGCACCGAGGCCGGCGCGCTGCCGCAGGACCTCGACCTGCAGAGCAAGCAGGCGCTGGCGGTGCCGGTGATCGACCATCAGGTCTACGCGCCCGAACCCGTGCTCGGCGGCGACTTCTCGGTCACCAGCAACTTCACCACGGTGACGCGCCAGCGCACCGACGTGTTCGAATATTCCGACGGCACCACCCGCCTGCGCGGACCGGCCGGCACCTATTCGCGCGGCAGCATCGATGCGCTCTGGCGGCGCCGCTTCGTCGACGGCATCGGTCAGGTCTTCACCCCCTTCGCCTACTTCCGCGGCGACGTCTTCTTCAGTGCGCCGAAGGGCGACGGCGTCTCGAGCCCGTCGTCCGAGACCGAAGTCCGCGCCATGCCGGCGGTCGGCCTCGAGTACAGCTACCCGATCCAGATCCTGTCGCCGGTCGGCAGCCACGTGATCGAACCGGTGGCCCAACTGATCGTGCGCCCGAGCGAGACCGAGACGGCGAGCCTCGCCAACGACGACGCCCAGAGCCTCGTCTTCGACGCCAACTCGCTGTTCGACTACGACAAGTTCTCCGGCTACGACCGCGTCGAGGGCGGCACCCGCGCCAATCTCGGCCTGCGCTACGTCGGCCGGTTCGACAACGGCATGACGGTGTCGGGCGTCGCCGGCCGCTCCTTCCTGATCGCCGGCCAGAATTCCTTCGCCACCGACACGCCCTACGACACCGGCGAGGACTCGGGCCTGCAGACCGATTCGTCGGACTGGGTCGGCTCGCTCGGCCTCAACACCAACCGCGGTCTGCTCGCCTACGTCTCCAGCCGCATCGACGGCGACGACCTGTCGCCGAACCGGCTCGAGGCGCAGCTGATCGGCCTCTCCGGCCCGCTGACGACCGCCCTCACCTACGCTTTCGTGCGCAAGCAGCCCGACTACGGCCTCGACGAGGACCGCCAGGAGCTCCAGGCCTCCGGCAGCCTCCGGCTCGACGAGAACTGGCGCGCCTTCGGCTCGGTCCGGTTCGACCTCGTCAACGAGGAAGTGGTCCGCCACGCCTTCGGCGTCGCCTACGACGCCGAGGAGTTCTCGGTGTCGCTCAGCTACGCCGAGGACCGCTCGACCGAGGACACCGTGCCGGACCGCACCGTCTACCTGCGGCTCGGGCTGCGCACCCTCGGCGACGCCTCGACCTCGATCGACGGCAACAACTGAGCGCGGCACCCCCGACCGGCCATGTTTCGGTCGGAAAACATGTGCAATTTCGGGCATCCTGATCTACAAGACCGTTCACCTTTGAACGGCCCGATCGCCCCTGAATCGCCATGGACGGACACATGACGCGCCCGACGTCGCCCCTGAAGACGCTCCTCGCCGCCGCGGCCGTCGCCGTTCTCGCGCTCGGTGCGCCGGCGACGCCGGCCCTGGCGCAGTCGTCCTCGATCAAGGTGGTGGTGAACGACGACGCCGTCACCTCGATGGACGTCTCCAACCGGGCGCGCCTTCTGCAGATCGCCAACAAGCTCGCCCCCGCGGCGGCGCAGAAGGCGGCCCTCGAGGAGCTCGTCAACGACACGCTCCGCCTGCAGGAGGCCAAGCGTCGCGGCATCGTCGTCCCCGAGGCCATGGTCGATCAGGCGATCTCGGAGATCGCCGGCCGCTCCAAGATGAGCCCGGCGCAGTTCGCCCAGGCGCTCGGCGGCGCCGGCGTCAACATCCGCACCCTGAAGGACCGCATCCGCGCCCAGATGGCCTGGGGCCGGGTGGTCCGCGCCAAGGTGCAGCAGTCGGTCCGCCAGGAGCAGGACGACCTGATCGCGCAGATGCGCCGGCAGGAGAAGTCCGCGTCCGACCTCTCCGCCGAGGACTACGTGCTGCAGCGCATCGTGTTCACGCTGCCGTCCAAGGCCGGCGCGGCGGACGTCGACCGCCGCCGCAAGGAGGCCGAGAACCTGCGCGCCCGCTTCAAGGGCTGCGACAGCGGCATCGCGCTCGCCAAGCAGCTCCGCGAGGTCGCGGTGCTCAACGTCGGACGCAAGCTCGCCAGCGAGGTTCCCGCCGGCTTCCGCGACATGCTCAAGGAAACGCCCGAGGGCGGTCTGACCAAGCCGTCGGTCGCCGACAACGGCATCGAGATGTTCGCGGTCTGCCAGAAGATCAAGGTGCAGGGCGAGAGCGCGGTCTCCGCCGGCCTCGACGCCGAGACGCTCAACGACCAGGGCAAGAAGGTGTCCGACCAGCTGACGCAGGAGCTGCGTCAGAAGGCCAACATCACCTACCGCTGATGACCGCGGACCCGGCCGCGCCGCCGCTGGCGGTTTCCGTCGGCGAGCCCGCCGGCATCGGCGCCGAGGTCGTCGCCATGGCCTGGGCGCGCCGTGCCGTGGCCGGACTGGAGCCCTTCTACCTCCTCGCCGATCCCGCCTTCGTCGCCGCGCGCCTCGCCCGTGCCGGCATCGCGGTTCCGATCGCCGTGGTCGAGCCCGAGACGGCCGCCGCGCAATTCGCCGACGCCCTGCCCGTGGTGGCGGTCGACGGCGCCATGGGCGACCGGCCGGGCCGGCCCGATCCCGCCGACGCCGCCGCGGTGATCGCCGCGATCGAGACCGCCGTCGCCCACGTGCGGGACGGCCGCGCCGGCGCGGTGGTGACCGCGCCGATCCAGAAATCCAACCTCTACGCCGCCGGCTTCGCCTTCCCCGGCCACACCGAGTTCCTCGGCGCCGTCGCCGCGCGCCACTGGCCGGGCGCGCCCTGCGACCCGGTGATGATGCTGGCCGGGCCCGAGCTCTCCACCGTGCCGGTCACGGTCCACGTCGCGCTGAAGGACGTGCCGCGGCTCCTGACCCGCGAGCGCATCGTCGCGGTCGGCCGCATCGTCGCCGGCGACCTCGCCCGCCGATTCGGGATCGCCGACCCGCGGATCGCCGTCGCCGGCCTCAACCCGCACGCCGGCGAGGACGGCACCATGGGGCGCGAGGACCTCGAGATCGTCGGCCCGGCGGTGGCGGATCTGAAGGCCCTCGGCATCCGTGCCTCCGGCCCGTACCCGTCCGACACGCTGTTCCACCGCCGCGCCCGCACCGGCTACGACGTCGTGCTCGGCATGTACCACGACCAGGTGCTGATCCCGGTGAAGACGATCGCCTTCGACGAGACCGTCAACGTCACGCTCGGCCTGCCCTTCGTGCGCACCTCGCCCGACCACGGCACCGCGCTCGACATCGCCGGCCGCGGTGTCGCCGATCCCGCCAGCATGGTGGCGGCACTGGCGCTCGCCGGCCGGATGGCGGCGACCGGCCGGACGGGAGCGCCGACGTGAGTCAAATCGACGACCTGCCGCCCCTGCGCGAGGTGATCGAGCGCCACGGCCTCCAGGCCCTGAAGAGCCTCGGCCAGAACTTCCTGCTCGACCTCAACCTCACCGCCCGCATCGCCCGCACCGCCGGCCGCATCGACGACCTCGCGGTGGTCGAAGTCGGTCCGGGTCCCGGCGGCCTGACGCGCGCGCTGCTCGCGGTCGGCGCCGGCCGCGTGGTCGCGGTCGAGCGCGACCGGCGCGCCATCGCCGCGCTGGAGGAGGTCGCCGCGCATTATCCGGGCCGGCTCGACGTGATCGAGGGCGACGCCCTCGCCATCGACACCGCGGCGCTCGGCGACGGCCCGGTCGCGATCGTCGCCAACCTGCCCTACAACATCGCGACGCCGCTCCTGACCGGCTGGCTCTCGGCCGAGCCGTGGCCGCCGCGCTGGCGCGTCATGGTGCTGATGTTCCAGAAGGAGGTCGCCGACCGCATCACCGCGGCGCCCGGCGACGACGCCTACGGCCGCCTCGCCGTGCTGACCGGCTGGCGGGCGATCGCCACGCAGATGTTCGACATCTCGCCCAAGGCCTTCGTGCCGCCGCCGAAGGTGACCTCGACCGTGGTGCACTTCGAGCCGCGGCCGGCGCCGCTGCCGTGCCGGCGCGAGAGCCTCGAGGCCGTCACCGCCGCCGCCTTCGGGCAGCGCCGCAAGATGCTGCGCCAGAGCCTGAAGGCGCTCGGCGTCGATGTCGCCGCCCTGGTCGAATCGGCCGGCCTCGACCCGACCGTCCGCGCCGAGACCGTCCCGGTCGCCGGCTTCGTCGCCCTCGCCAACGCCTGGGACAAGCTGCGCGGCGGGCGCGCGCCCGGGGGCTGAGGCCGCGGTCGAGCGCCGTTTCGACGTGGAAGACGGCCCGATCGGTCCCGCGAGCCGACGTGCCGCGGGACGTTCCGACGACGCCCTTGCCAGCCGGCCCGAACCCCACTATAAGCCGCCCCGTTGGGCGCCCTTCGTCTATCGGTTAGGACACTAGCCTTTCACGCTGGAGAGACGGGTTCGATTCCCGTAGGGCGTACCACCCCAACATTTCCCTGTGATTTCAACGAGCGACGAACGGCTTTTCAAGCCGTTTCGCAACCTGCTTATCAGCCCTTCTCGGACGACCGCCGCGCCATCGCGTCGGCGATTCCAGTCGCGCCGGTCCGGCGCAGGCCGTCGACCGCGCCGGCGTGGTCGCGGGCGTCGCGATTCTGGCTGAGCTTCGATTTGGCGAGCGTGCGGACGATGTCGATCCGGAAGGCGACGATCGCTGCGAGCATCCGGTCCATGTAGTCGGCCGGGGCGTCGGCCATGCGCCAGGCGTCGGCGCCGTTGAGGCGGCGTTCGTGATGGCGGGTCAGGAGGCCGACGGCGGCGCGCTTGGCCTTGTCGTCGTGCTGGAACGCGATGGTGCCGTGGACGTGGACGACCTGGTAGTTCCAGGTCGGGACGTGGCGGTGGTGCTCGGCCTTGCCCGGATAGAAATTCGGCGACACGTAGGCATCGTCGCCGCGGAAGATCGCCAGCACCTCCTGCCCCTCGGCGATCTCGCGGTGCATGGCGTTGGCGAGCGCGCAATGGCCGATCAGGGAGCCGTCGGCACCGACGAGCAGCGGCAGGTGGTTCGCGACCAGCCCTGACGCCGTCTGCGCGACCACGCAGGCGAGCGGGAAGGCCTCGAGCAACGCCGCGATCGCGGCGGCGTCGGTCTCGGCGAAATGGGCGGGCACGTACATGGATCCGAATCCCCCGGGCTCACGGTCGATGCACGATCGTCGCCCGGGACGTCGGCACCGTGAAGGCGGCGCCGACGGCAAACTCCTGTTCCGCGACGGTGCGGAAAGCGTCAGTCCGCCAGCATCTTGCGGACACGCGCCTCGAGCCCCGAGGCGAAGCGGTTCACCTCCTCGGAGAGCGACGCGACCACCTCGGCCGCGCTGCGCGTCGCCGCCGCCTCGTCCGCGACCCGCACGATGGTGGCGGCGACGTCGGTCGCGACGGCGCGCTGTTCGTCGGTGGCGGCTGCGACTGCCGAAGAGATGCCGGCGATCCGCTGGACGCCGTCGATCGTGGTCGTCACGGACTGGGAGGTGCGCGTCGCCTCCGATTGGATCCGCCCGATTCGCTGGGTGATGTCGCCCGTCGACTTCGCGGTCTGGTCGGCGAGCGCCTTCACCTCGGCCGCGACGACGGCGAAGCCCTTGCCCATCTCGCCGGCGCGCGCCGCCTCGATGGTGGCGTTGAGGGCGAGCAGCTTGGTCTGCGCCGCGATGCTGTTCACGACGTCGAGGACCTCGCCGATGCTGCCGACCGCCGTGACGAGCTCCCGGAGCTGTTCGCGGGTCGCGGTGGTCGCCTCGCCTACTTCGCCAGCCTGCACCGCGGTTTCGCTGGTGCGCTGCGCCACCTCGGCGATCGCCGCTGCCTGCTCCTCGCCCGCAGCGGAGACCGTCGACGCCATGGCGTTGAGCTGCGAGGCGGTGGAGACCAGTTTCTCCGCGGCTGCAGCGACCCGCTTGGCGACCTCCTCCAGCCCTTCCACGGTCGCCGACAGCTCCTCGGCCATCTCGGCCTTCTCCGTCACGATCGACCAGATCAGCAGCGGGCGGCCCGCGACGTGGCTGATCCTGAGATCGAGATATTCGGGTCCGACACGGATGCGCGCGTGATGCGGCACGCCGCGTCCGACGATCTCCCGCTGGTGCATCGGGCGCTTGTGGAATACGTCGATCGAGCTGCCGATCAACTGGTCGGCGGAGATCGGCAGGTGCGCCTCGAGACGGCGCAGCAGCGTCTTCGAGGTGGTATTGGCGTAGTCGATGACGAAGGTCGCGGGATCGCAGGTCATGACCGCGATCGGCAGGTCGTCGAGGGTGGCGAGCAGCGCCTCGGTGCGGCGGCGCTCGGCGCGGCGGGACGGCACTTCGATCGCCGTCTTGACGAAGCCGGCACCGTCCTGCATCGGCGAGTAGGTAGCCGCCAGCGTCACCAGCGAGCCGTCCTTGCGGAACCGCTCGAACTCGCCGGCCTGGATCCGCCCCGCCCTGAGATTGTTCCAGAACTCGGCATAGGCGGGCGAGTCCGCATAGGCGGGATCGCAGAAGATCCGGTGGTGCTTGCCGATGATCTCCTCGGCGCGATAGCCCATCGTCCGGAGAAAATTCTCGTTCGCCTCGACGACCTTGCCGGACGCGTCGAAGCGGATGACGGCTTGTGCCTTGCTGATGGCGTCGAACTGCTCCGACGTTCCCTTGACAGAACGAAAGTTGAACACGACTGGCTCCGGGGGAAGAAGCGTGCCGGCCGATCGTCCAGCACGAAGGAAATTTGCTTCCCTAGGGAACAGTTCGCGCATTAATACATCATGAAGATGAAAGCTAATGTGGATCACCGCCAAATTTGCGAATGATTACCGTTACATCGCTCAAGTTGACCCAAACGACCGGTGCACGGGTTATCGCCGTCGGTCACACGGAATACGCGGTAAAATTGTCAGATCTGAAGCGGTGGCACGACCCACCATCGGTAGTCCTGTCCGCGATTCCACCTATCACTGCCGGACTCGACGCATGTGCGCATGTACGAATGTTTTCTTGTGGACCTCGTCGACCATGGCGCAGCGGCGACGCGACGATCGCCGCGACGACGCCGGCGGCGCCCCGTCCGCTCACCGCGACAGGCGCGGCGGCACGGCCCGGGCGTAGAGCGTCTTGAAGCTGTCGACGACCGATTCGGCGCTCGTGGCGAGGTGGTAGAGGTCGCCGCCACAGCGCTGCAGCGCGTAGGTGGTGTCGGCGTGGCGGTCGCCGTTGCGGCCGAGGAGGCTGGGCATGCCGAGCGTGGCATCGTAGCCCCAGTCCCCGGTCAGATCGAGATAGGGGACCTGGACGACCCCGACCTTGGCGTTCTGCATGCGCAGGGTGTCGCAGACCGTCGGATCGAACTCGCGGACGTAGTCGCGCAGCGGCGTATCCCAGGTCCAGGTGCGGTTCGGGTCCTGCACGCCGTCGGTGAGCATCATGACGAGCTTGATCGCCTTGGCCCGCGACGTGCCGTCGCCACCGCCGCCGATCAGGCCGGGGATGGTGTCGGCATACGTCCACCAGCGTGTTCCACCCACGGTCTCGCCGGACGTCTGGGGGGCGGCCGGCAGGTTGGCGCGGACCTGCACCATGTCGGTGGTCAGGGCGAGGTTGCGGCGCAGGGAATCGTCGAAGGTGTAGATCTGGACCCGGGTGTGGCCGACCGTGTCGATGTCCTCGATGTAGTCCGCGAAGTTCAGGACGCTTTGGCGGATCAGGTCGTAGCGCAGCGTGACCCCGTTGGCGGCGGCCCAGGCGAAGGAATCGGCGCCCGGGTTGTCGTGGCAGGCGAAGGCACAGCGGACGTTGGCCACGAGGCGGTCGATGTCGGCGGCGGTGGCGCCGAGTGCCATCGAGCCGGACGTGTCGACCAGCAGGGTGACGTCGACGTAGGGCGTCGACGTGCTCTCCGACGACGACGACAGCGTGAAGTCGATCCTGTCGACGCCGATGATCCCGAGGAACGAAGTCGGCACCGAGACATCGGCGGTGGCGGTGACGGTGGAACCGAGGCCCGACGTCACCACCTCGGTACGGGCGTCCGCGAGCAGGCCCGTGGCATTCGACGAGGCGATGTAGGAGTCGACCGACGCGCTCGCCACCTTGGTACGCGCGGCGTCGGTGGCGGCGCGGCTCTCCATCAGGTTGGCCGCGGCCGTGACGACGGCCGTGTCGAGCACGCCGAGCGCGTAGTCGCGCTGACGGACGGCATACCCGTAGTCGATGGCACACCCGACCGCGACGATGATCACCAGCATCGCCACGGCGAAGATCAGCGACACGGCGCCGCCCCGGTTCCCGGCGAGCCGACCCAGCGACCTGGAAACCGACCGCGGCGGACGGGGGGCAGGCGGCTGTGGCGTCAACACGAGGCTCCGGCAACGATGGCGGGTACACATGCAGCTTGCAGCAAGTTCTTGAAGATTCCCTTAGCCAAGTGCCTGTGGATCCTGCGGTATCGGGGCGTCGACCGCCCTTCGTGCAGCATCGCCCGCTTCGATCCCACGCCGTAGGGAGGTTCTCGCCGGCCGCGCCGTCGGCTATGACGGTCGCGACCCGAAACGGAGACGACCGCGGCCGTGCCCTCCCCCGCCGACGACCTGATCACCATCCGCGACCTCGTGCGCTACGCGGTGTCGCGCTTCAACGCCGCCGGGCTCTCCTTCGGCCACGGCACCTCGAGCGCGCTCGACGACGCGGTCTTCCTGGTGCTGGAGACGCTGAAACTACCGATCGACGAACTCGATCCCTGGCTCGACGCCCGCCTCACCTGCGCCGAGCGCGAGACGATCGTCGGCCTGATCGAACGTCGCGTCGACGAGAGGATCCCGACGCCCTATCTGGTCGGCCGCGCCTACATCCAGGGCATTCCGTTCCACGTCGACGAGCGGGTGATCGTGCCGCGCTCCTTCATCGGCGAACTGCTGGTGTCCAGCCTCGTCGGTGGCGAAGGCTTCGCGTTGATCGACGACCCCGAGGCGGTGACCTCGGTGGTCGACATCTGCACCGGGTCCGGTTGCCTCGCGATCCTCGCCTCGCGGCTGTTCCCCAACGCCGAGGTCGACGCCGTGGACCTCTCGCCGGACGCGCTCGAGGTTGCGGCGATCAACGTCGAGACGCTCGGCGCCGACACGGTGCACCTCCACCAGGGCGACCTGTTCGGGCCGTTGGCCGGGCGGCGCTACGACCTCATCGTCACCAACCCGCCCTATGTCGAGGCGGAGGTGATGGCGGAACTGCCCGAGGAATACCGGCACGAACCGGAGATGGCGCTCGCCGGCGGCCATGACGGCCTCGACGTCGTGCGCCGCATCCTCGCCGCCGCACCCGACCACATCGCGCCCGGCGGCGGCCTGATCTGCGAGATCGGCACCGGCCGCGAGATCCTCGAGGCCGAGTATCCCGACCTGCCCTTCCTCTGGCTCGACACCGAGGAATCCGAGGCCGAGGTGTTCTGGCTGACCGCCGAGGCGCTCGGCGTCGCCTGAAGAGATATGCCGCCGACGCATGCCGACGGCATCAAGTGCGCCTAGTTATGTGCTGAGCGAGGCGCCATGGCGAATTTTCCGGCCGGATCCGCCGGCCGCGGCGCCATGCCTATGGACACGCCACATTCCGCGGATCACAGTCCACGTGACATCGCCGTGACGCACGGTCGGCACTTCGAGCCGCGCCGACTGCGCGAAACGGTTCCGGACCGACGCGCCGTTCGCCGAAATTCCTCCTCTCGCGACGGCCGATCAGGGATGACGAGCCGATGAACGTGACGCCGGACATGACCAGGACGACGGCCTCCACGGCGGAGCCGCGCGCCGCCGACGCGGATTCGCTGAAGCGGGCGATCGTCGAGAAGCTCGCCTACGTCGTCGGCAAGGATCCCGGCCACGCCACCCAGAAGGACTGGTGCACGGCGCTGTCGATGGCGGTGCGCGACCACGTGGTCGACGCCTGGTTCGACGCCACCCGCCGCGGCTACGCCACCCGCCGCAAGCGGGTCTACTACCTCTCGATGGAGTTCCTGATCGGCCGGCTGTTGCACGACGCCGTCTGCAACCTCGGCCTCGAGGACGCCGTCCGCAAGGCCGCCGCCGACCTCGGCATCGACTACGACGCCCTCGTCGGCCAGGAGAGCGACGCCGCGCTCGGCAACGGCGGCCTCGGCCGTCTCGCCGCCTGCTTCATGGATTCGATGTCCAGCCTCGGCATCCCCGCCTACGGCTACGGCATCCGCTACGAGCACGGCCTGTTCCGCCAGCGCTTCCACGACGGCTGGCAGGTCGAGGAGCCGGAGGACTGGCTGGTCTCCGGCCACGTCTGGGAGTTCGAGCGGCTCGAGGTCGCCTATCCCGTCAAGTTCGGCGGCCACATCTCCTTCGACGGCCACGGCCGGACCTATTGGCACGCCGACGAGACCGTGCTCGCGGTCGCCTACGACACCCCGATCGCCGGCTGGACCGGCCGCCACGTCAACACGCTGCGGCTGTGGGCGTCGAAGCCGGTCGAGGTGCTCGACCTCCGGCGCTTCAACCACGGCGACTACGTCTCGGCGGCCGAGAAGACCATCCGGGCCGAGACCATCAGCCGCGTGCTCTACCCGGACGACACCACGCCCGAGGGCAAGGAACTCCGCCTCAAGCAGGAGTTCTTCTTCACCTCGGCCTCGCTGCAGGACCTCGTCCGCCGCTTCGTCTCCGAGTTCGACGACATCCGCCAGATCGCCGACCACGTCGCGATCCAGATGAACGACACCCACCCGGCGATCGCGGTCGCCGAGCTGATGCGCATCCTCGCGGACGAGCACCGCCTGCCCTTCGCGGAGGCGTTCGAGATCACCCGCAAGTGCCTGAGCTACACCAACCACACGCTGATGCCGGAGGCGCTGGAGCGCTGGAGCGTCGGCCTGTTCCGGCGGGTGCTGCCGCGGCACATGCAGATCATCGAGTGGATCGACTACCACCACCTCGCCGAGGTGCAGGGCCGCAACGTACCCGTCTCGCTCGACGACATCCGCATCATCGAGTGGGGCAACGAGATCAAGATGGGCAACCTCGCCTTCATCGGCTCGCACCGGGTGAACGGCGTCTCCGCGCTGCACACCGAGCTGATGAAGCAGACGGTGTTCCACGACTTCCACACGCTCTACCCCGACCGCATCGTCAACGAGACCAACGGCATCACGCCGCGCCGCTGGCTCTACGAGTGCAACCCGGGCCTGCGCGGCCTCCTGATCGACGCCATCGGCGACGGCTGGGTCGGCGACCTCTCGGAGATCGAGAAGGCGGTGCCGCTCGCCACCGACGCCGCCTTCCGCGAGCGCTTCGCCGCCGCCAAGCGCGCCAACAAGATCCGGCTCGCCGCCGAGATCAAGCGGCGCATCGGGCTCGACGTCGACCCCTCGGCGCTGTTCGACATTCAGATCAAGCGCATCCACGAATACAAGCGCCAGCTGCTCAACATCCTGGAGACGATCGCGCTCTACCAGGCGATCCGGCGCACCCCGGGGGCGGAGTGGACGCCGCGGGTCAAGGTGCTCGCCGGCAAGGCGGCGCCCGGCTACCACATGGCCAAGCTGATCATCAAGCTCGCCAACGACGTCGCCCGCACCGTCAACGCCGACCCGATCGTCGGCGACCGGCTGAAGGTGGCGGTGCTGCCGAACTACAACGTCAGCCTCGCCGAGGTGATCATCCCGGCCGCCGACCTCTCCGAGCAGATCTCGACCGCCGGCATGGAGGCGTCGGGCACCGGCAACATGAAGCTGGCGCTCAACGGTGCGCTCACCATCGGCACCCTCGACGGCGCCAACGTCGAGATCGGCGAGCGGGTCGGTCCGGACAACATCTACATCTTCGGCCTGACCGCCGAGAATGTCGCCGAGATCCGCAAGACCGGCTACAACGCCCGCGCCACCATCGAGAACGACCCGACGCTGCGCGCCGTGCTCGATTCGATCGCCGCCGGTGCCTATTCGCCCGACGATCCCGGCCGCTTCAACGAGTTGCTCGACCGGATGTGGAACGTCGACTGGTTCCTCGTCTCGGCCGACTTCCAGGCCTATTTCCAGCGCCAGCGCGAGGTCGACGTCGACTACCGCGACGCCACGCGCTGGACCGAGCGGGCGATCCTCAACACCGCCAAGGTCGGCTGGTTCTCCTCCGACCGCACCATCAAGGGCTACGCCAAGGACGTCTGGGACGTCGACACCTTCTGACGCACGCGGCGGGCGGCTCTGCCCACGGCGGATCGGAACGGACGCGGAGGCCGGTATCCCCAGGGGTACCGGCCTTCTTCGTTCGAGGCGGCGGTTCGGTAGGGAGAGCGGGCGGACGGCGAAGGATGCGCGGCACCGGAGTGCAACCTGCGGAGAAATCATGCGGGCACGCATCCCCGACGTGATGAGCCGGCTTTTCAATTGCAGAGCCGGTGAAGAACGCTCTGCCTGCCGTGACCGATGCCAACGCCCTCCGATTGAAGTCGCCTCGACCCGCCGCCGCACCTCGCCGAGACACCTCGTTTACCCCCCGTCAACCACTGTGGCCGGACACTGGAGCGATGCGAATCCGGTGCGCCGCGCGCCGGTCCGGGTCCCGGGGGCCGCCATGACCGACGCCGACAAGCCGCTCCACGTCATTCCGCAGTTGGAGGCGGTCGCCAATCTCAAGGCCAACCCGGCGGCCTATTGGCGCTCCACCGTCGGCCGGGTCAACAACGGGCACCTGCGCACCTGGATCGCCCCGAAGGTGCTGCTCGGGCCGGACGATCCGGTCTACGCCATCGGCTCCTGCTTCGCGCTCGAACTCGAGAAGGCGCTGCTCGGCCGCGGCCACAAGGTGCTGAGCGCGCTGTCGCCGGACGATCCGTTCCTGATCCGCGCCTATCTCGCCCGCTACAACGTGCCGTCGATGGCGCGCGAGTTCGAGCGCTGCCTCGTCGACCCCTGCCCGATGCGCGACGAGGACCTCGCGGTCGCCCTGCCCGACGGCAGCTACCGCGACGGCCACTATTACGCGCTCGACCGGCTGCGCAACATGAACGCGCTGTCGAACAAGCGCGCCGCCGCGCGCAAGTCGTTCCGGCGCATCCGCGAGGCCAAGGTGGTGATCCTCACTCTCGGCCTCAACGAGGTCTGGTACGACCCTGACGCCGGCGCCTATCTCAACACCTGCGTCGACCTCGACCTGATCTCGGCCAAGCCTCGGCTCGAGGTGCACGTGCTGTCGGCGGCGCAGAACGTGCGCCATCTCGAGGCGATCCGCGACCTGATCCGCACCCACATCCCCCACCCGGTGCAGATCATCGTCTCGGTGTCGCCGGTGGCGCTGTCGGCGACCTTCTCGATGGACGACGTCGTCGTCGCCAACATGCGTTCGAAGTCGATCCTGCGCGCCGCCGCCGAGGAGTTCTGCGCGCGCCACGACGACGTCCACTATTTTCCGTCCTACGAGATCTCGATGTGCTCGGACCTGCGCGAGACCTTCCAGCAGGACGGCCGCCACGTGAAGCCGACCATGGCGCAGCACATCATCCGCACCTTCAACGCGGTCCACATGGGCGGCCTGGGTATGGACGCCGTCGAGGAGGCGCCGCTCGCCGCCACCGGCTGACCAGATCCTGCGATTCCGCTCCCCGAAACGAAGAGGCCCGCGGCGTCGACGCCGCGGGCCTCTTCGTTTCGGGTCATGGCTCGACGGGCTGGCAGAGGCTCAGCCCTCCTCGCCGCCCTCGCCGATGTCCGAGAGGTGCTCGACACCGACGACGCGCTCGCCCTCGCCGGTGGTGAAGATGCGCACGCCCTTCGACGCGCGCGAGGCGATGCGGATGCCCTCGACCGGCACGCGGATCAGCTGGCCGCCGTCCGAGATCAGCATGATCTGGTCGGTCGCCTCTACGGGGAAGGCGGCGACGAGCTTGCCGATCTCGTCGAGCTTGGTCTGGTCGGTCGCCTTGTTGCCCTTGCCGCCGCGGCCCTTGATCGAGAACTGATAGGACGACGAGCGCTTGCCGTAGCCCTTCTCGTTGACGGTCAGGACGAACTGCTGGTTGGCGTCCATCTCGGCGTAGCGCTCCGGCGAGAGCTGGGCGTCGCCGCCGATCTCCTCGTCGGCCTCGTCGGTGTCGGCGTCCTCGAGATCGGCCTCTTCGCCGGTGACCGCGCGCTGGTTGGCGTTCCACTGCTTCTGGAACAGGTCGCGCTCGGCCGGCTCTGCCTCGAAATGGCGCAGGATCGTCAGCGAGATCAGCTGATCGCCCTCGCCGAGCGCGATGCCGCGCACGCCGGTGGAATCGCGGCCCTTGAAGACGCGGACATCGGTCACCGAGAAACGGATGCACTGGCCGAGCGCCGAGACGAGCAGGAAGTCGTCGTTCTCGGTGCAGGTCTCGACGCCGACGATGCCGTCCGCCTCGTCGTCGAACTTCATCGCGATCTTGCCGTTGCGGTTCACGTTGGTGAAGTCGCTCAGCTTGTTGCGGCGCACGGTGCCGAAGCGGGTCGCGAACACCACGTCGAGATCGGCCCAGGTCTCCTCGTCCTCGGGCAGGGCCAGGATCGAGGTGATGCGCTCGCCGTCCTGCAGCGGCAGGAGGTTCTTGATGAACTTGCCGCGCGACTGCGGATTGCCGAGCGGCAGACGCCAGACCTTCATCTTGTAGGCGATGCCGCGCGAGGAGAAGAACAGCACCGGCGTGTGGGTGTTGGCGACGAACAGGCGGACGACGAAATCCTCCTCCTTGGTCGCCATGCCCGAGCGGCCCTTGCCGCCGCGCCGCTGCGCCCGGTAGGCCGACAGCGGCACACGCTTGATGTAGCCCTCGTGCGACACGGTCACGACCATGTCCTCGCGGGCGATCAGGTCCTCGTCCTCCATGTCGGCGTCGGATTCGAGGATCTCGGTCCGGCGCGGCGTGGCGAAGGCGGTCTTGAGGTCGGTGAGTTCGGTGCGGATGATCTCCAGCACCCGGGCACGCGAGCCGAGGATGTCGAGATAGTCCTTGATCTCGTCGGCGAGCTTGTTGAGCTCGTCGGCGATCTCGTCGCGGCCGAGCGCCGTGAGGCGCTGCAGGCGCAGATCGAGAATGGCGCGGGCCTGCTCCTCGGAGAGGTTGTAGGTGCCGTCCTCGTTGACGGTGTGGCGCGGGTCGTCGATCAGGCGGATCAGCGGCGCGACGTCGTGTGCCGGCCAGCGCCGCGTCATCAGCTGCTCGCGGGCGGTGGCCGGATCCGGCGCGTTGCGGATCAGCTGGATGACCTCGTCGATGTTGGCGACGGCGATGGCGAGGCCGACGAGGACGTGGGCGCGGTCGCGCGCCTTGCCGAGCAGGAAGCGGGTGCGGCGGGTGACCACCACCTCGCGGAAGCCGACGAAAGCGACCAGCACGTCCTTGAGGTTCATCACCTCGGGCCGGCCACCGTTCAGCGCCACCATGTTGACGCCGAACGAGGTCTGCAGCGGCGAGAAGCGGTAGAGCTGGTTCAGGATCACGTCGCCGACGGCGTCGCGCTTCAGCTCGATCACCACCCGCATGCCCTGGCGGTCGGACTCGTCGCGCAGGTCCGCGATGCCCTCGATCCGCTTCTCCTTCACCAGTTCCGCGATCTTCTCGACCATCGCGGCCTTGTTGACCTGGTAGGGGATCTCCGTGACGATGATCGCCTCGCGATCCTTGCGGATCTCCTCGATCGTGGCGCGGCCGCGCATCACCACCGAGCCGCGGCCGGTGAGATAGGCCTGCCGGATGCCGGAGCGGCCGAGGATCTGGGCGCCGGTCGGGAAGTCCGGACCCGGCACGATGTCCATCAGGTCCTCGATCTCGACGTCGGGCTGGTCCATCACGCGGATGGTGGCGTCGATGACCTCGCCGAGATTGTGCGGCGGGATGTTGGTGGCCATGCCGACGGCGATGCCGCCGGCGCCGTTGACCAGCAGGTTCGGGAAGCGCGCCGGCAGCACCGACGGCTCGCGTTCCGAGTTGTCGTAGTTCGGCGTGAAGTCGACGGTGTCCTTGTCGAGGTCGTCGGTCAGCGCGTTGGCGACCTTCTCGAGCCGGACCTCGGTGTAGCGCATCGCCGCCGGCGGATCGCCGTCGACCGAGCCGAAGTTGCCCTGACCGTCCACCAGCGGCAGCCGCATCGAGAACGGCTGCGCCATGCGCACCAAGGCGTCGTAGATCGACTGGTCGCCGTGCGGGTGATACTTACCGATGACGTCGCCGACGACGCGGGCGGACTTGCGATACGGCTTGTTCCACTCGTAGCCGTTCTCGTGCATCGAGTAGAGGATGCGCCGGTGCACCGGTTTCAGGCCGTCGCGGACATCCGGGAGGGCACGGCTCACGATCACGCTCATGGCGTAGTCGAGATAGCTGCGCTTCATCTCGTCGGAGATCGAGATCGGCTTGATGTCGGCGGGCGGCTCCGTGCCCGCCGGTCGGTTGTCGTCGTCGGCCAAAAGAGGGCGTCCCCTGCATTAAATCGATGCCCCTTCTAGCCGATTCCGGCCGGCGAGGCCAATCGAAGGGACCGCTCGTCCACTATCCCGGCGATCCGGCCGAAACGTGGCGCATCACCCCTGCCCTCACGTCTTCACGTCGATCGATTCCGCCACCGGTTGGAACAGGCCGACGAGGTCCTGGTCGAGCTTGCCGCCCATCTCGCGCAGGATGGAGAAGGCCTTCTCGGGCGAGAACGGGGGCTTGTAGGCGCGGCGCTCGATCAGGGCGGCGTAGATGTCGGCGATGGTGACGATGCGGATGAGGTCGGGGATCTCGCCGCCGCGCAGACCGTGCGGATAGCCGGAGCCGTCGAGGTATTCGTGGTGCAGCAGGGCGACGTCGGCGATCTCGCCGGCGGTCTCGGGAAAGCGGCGCAGCATCTCGTGACCGACCGTGACGTGGGTGCGCATCAGCCGCATCTCGTCGTCGGTGAGCTTGCCCGGCTTGTCGATCACCGCCTTCGGGATCGCCGACTTGCCGATGTCGTGGAAGAAGGCGGCGAGGAACACGCGCTCCATCTCGCCGTGCGGAAAGCCCAGCGAGGACGCGAAGGCGGTGGCGAGCGTCGTCACCAGCGAGCAGTGCTGGATCGTGGTGTCGTGGTTCTGCGAGATGGTGTCGACCAGGAGGAACAGGCTGGTGCCCTGGATCTTGTCGACGTAGGTGGAGGTGAGGTCGGTATAAAACTTGTGATCGAAACTTGTCTGTCCGGAGAAGAGATCCAGCGCCGACGTCGTGGCCTGGAAGACCGACATCGCCACCGCTTCCGCCTCGGCGGCACGGGCGCGGGCACCGAGCAGGACGTCGGCCTTGATCTGACCGATCAGCTTGAAGAGATGTCCGAGGCCGTTGTTGGCGTTGCAGTAGTAGCGGATGCCGAGCTGCTCGAGCGCGGCGATGTCGCGCGCCGGCACGGATTCGGCGTAGGCGATCGCCTTGCGCATCGCCGGTGAACGTCCGACGCTCTCGCGAAACTGCCGGGCCACGGGCACGCCCGGTCCGTCGAGCAGGATGTAGACGTCTCCGTCCGGGACCGCGGTAGAGCCCTTCAGGACCGAGACGGGCGCGTCGATGCCGGATCGCTGCAGCGCGGCCGCGAGGGGGCGGCCCGCCTCGGGCGTCCGGCACACCACGGGAACCATGCGAGCAACCCTCCATGCCCGACCAGCGATACGAGCATGTTGCGCTCGGCTGCTTAATGTTGGGTGACCATGCGGTATGTCTCGCAAAATTTTGCAATCGCCCTGCAGTTCCAAACCATGTCTCTTTGCACGGCGCAAGGGCGATCGGTCGGACATTGAAGGATGAGGGTCGGTACTTCGTCGAGCCCCGGCATGCCGGAGCTCGACGTGACCGAGGTCAGTCCTTCTTGTCGAACGGGTTGTCGCCGCCCGCGCGCATCTGGATGCGGATCGGCACGCCGGGCATCTCGAAGGTCTCGCGCAGGCCGTTGACGAGATAGCGCATGTAGCTCTCCGGCATCGCCTCGGGGCGCGAGCCGAACAGCACGAAATAAGGCGGGCGGGTCTTCGCCTGCGTCATGTAGCGGATCTTGAGGCGGCGCCCGGCGACGGCCGGCGGCGGATGGTGCTCGAGCAGGCCGGTCAGCCAGCGGTTCAGGCGACCCGTCGAGACGCGGGTGTTCCACAGGTCGTAGGCGCGCACGCAGGCGTCCATCAGCTTGTCTAGGCCCTGGCCGGCGAGGCCGGAGAGCGTGACGAGCTGGACGCCGCGCACCTGCGGCAGCAGCCGGTCGGCCTCCTCGCGCAGTTCCTTGAACTTGGCGGCGCGGTCCTCGACGAGGTCCCACTTGTTGAGGCCGATGACGAGCGCCCTGCCCTCGCGCACGATCAGGTCGACGATCTGCAGGTCCTGCTTCTCGAACGGGATGGTGGCGTCGAGCAGCACGACGACCACCTCTGCGAACTTGATCGCGCGCAGGGCGTCGGCGACGGAGAGCTTCTCGAGCTTCTCCTGCACCCGCGCCTTGCGGCGCAGACCCGCGGTGTCGAACAGCTTGACCTCGCGCTCGCGCCACGACCAGTCGACGGCGATGGAATCGCGGGTGATGCCGGCCTCGGGGCCGGTGAGCAGGCGGTCCTCGCCGATCAGGCGGTTGATCAGCGTCGACTTGCCGGCGTTCGGGCGCCCGACCACGGCAATGCGCAGCGGCCGGACCGGGTCGTCGCCGACGACGTTGCCCTCCTCGTCGACCGCGACGCCGGTGACGGCCTCGTCGGCTTCGGCCGGCGCGGCGAAGCCGGCCTTGTCCTCGATCGCCTCGCGCAGCGCGTCGTAGAGGTTCGACATGCCCTCGCCGTGCTCGGCCGACAGCGGAATCGGATCGCCGAAACCGAGCTCGAAGGCTTCGTAGAGGCCGGGCTCGGCGGCACGGCCCTCGGCCTTGTTGGCGACCAGGATCACCGGCCGCTCCATGCGGCGGACCACTTCGGCGAAGTGCTTGTCGAGCGGCGTCAGGCCGCTGCGGGCGTCGATCACGAACATGATCGCGTCCGCCTCGCGGATGGCGTTCTCGGTCTGCTGGCGCATCCGGCCCTCGAGGCTCGCCGGATCGGCCTCCTCGAGGCCGGCGGTGTCGATGACGCGGAAGCGCAGGTCGCCGAGCTTGGCGTCGCCCATGCGGCGGTCGCGCGTCACGCCCGGGGTGTCGTCCACCAGCGCCAGCTTCTTGCCGACCAGCCGGTTGAACAGGGTGGACTTGCCGACGTTCGGCCGGCCGATGATGGCGACTGTGGCCTCTGCGGGCATGGCGGAATGGTCCTCTCGCGTATCGGGGCCGCGACGGGGCGGCCCTCTCTTGCATCTTAACGTCCGGAGCATCGTCCGGAAACGAACGAGGGCGGCACCCGCGGGATCGGACCCGCGCGCACCGCCCGGAATATCCGGCACCGCCGGTCAGTTCAGTGCGGTCAGCCGGCCGTCGCCGCCGAGCACGACGATCCGTCCGTCGACCGCGATCGGCGCGATCGCGCCCTCGAGGCCGATCGCACCGACCGGGCCCGACGAGCCGTCGCGCGCGTCGACCGAGGCGATCTTGCCGTCGACCGAGACGGCCCAGAGCCGGCCGTTGGCGAGCAGCGGACCGGCCCAGGTGACGCGGCGCTTGCCCGAGGCGGATGGCAGCTGCGTCGCCCACAGCACCGTGCCGCGGGTGCGGTCGAAGGCGACGAGACGGTCCGACAGGTCGACCAGGAACACGGCCTCGCCGGACACCACCGGGGTGTGGGCGCTGCCGATCGCCTGATCCCAGACCACCTCGCCGGTGTCCGCCTTCAGCGCCACCAGCCGGCCGCCGACGCCGGTGGCGTAGACCACGCCGGCGTGGACGACCGGGCTCGCCGACGCGTCGCGCAGGCCCGTGACGGCGTCGATGCGCGATCCGCCGGTGACCGTGCCGCGCCACTTCTCGGCGCCGCTGGCGAGATCGAGCGCCAGGATCGCACCGGAGTTGGTCGGGGCGATCACGAGGTTGCCGGCGACCGCCGGGCTCGAGGTGCCGAGGAGGCCGGCGCCGCTGCCGTCGGACGACGCGGTCCAGGCCTTGGCGCCGGTGGCGGCGTCGAGGGCGAACACGGTGCCGGCCTGCGTCACCGCCACGACCTTGCCGGCCGCCGCGGTAGGCGCGCCGCGCGCGGGCGCGTCGAGCTTGGCCCGCCAGACCACGCCGCCGGAACCTGCGTCGAGCGCCACGACCTCGCCGAAGCCGGTGGCGGCATAGACGCGGCCGCCGTCGACGGCGACGCCGCCGCCGTTGACCGCATCGCCCTCGCCCTGCGGCCGGACGTTGACGCGGAACACCCGGCCGCCGTTCGAGGCGGCGGTGGCGGTGACGTTGCCCTCGGGATCGTAGCTGTAGACGACGCCGCCGGCCGCCACGGGCCGGGCGGAGACGCGGATGCCGGCGCTCGAGGAGAAGCCGAAGGTGCCCGACGCCGAGGCGCGGCCGGCGTCGGTGCTCCAGGCGCTGCCGCCGGCCGAGCCCGCGGCGACGTTGCCGGGGTCGTTGGCGGCGTTGCCGCCCGGCTGCGGCCAGCCGGACAGCGCCGTCGGCGCGCCGATCACGGCCGGCTTGCCGGTGACGGCGGCGACAGGGTCGGCGCCCTCCAGGACGGAGCGGCGGTTGCCGGGAACCTTCTGCTCTTCCTGCTTGAACGGGTTCAGGTTGGAAATCGCGTCCACCGGCCCGTCGGTGCCGCAGCCGGCGACGGCGAGCGGGGCGATCGCGGCGAAGACGAGGGCGTAGCGGCGGGCGCGGGGCATCGGATCAGGACCCGGCCGGCGTGGCGGGCTTGGCCGGCTCGCCGGCCGCGGCGCGGACGATACCGGAGAGGATGCCGGCGCGGGACGACACGTCCTGCGGCGTCTGCGGGTCGTTGTCGATCTTGGCGAGGGCGGCGCGGGCCTCGTCCCAGGCCTCGGCCTTGACGGCGGCGAGCGCCACCAGTTCGCGCGCCGAGAAGCGCCACGGGCTGACGTCGTTGTCGTAGGGGGCGACGCGGGCCTTGATCGCGGCGAGGTCGTCGCGGTCGACAGCGACCATGGCGGCACGGAGCGCCGCGACGTCGCGGATCTCCTGCGGCACCGCGGCGTCCTTGGAAATCGTCTCGAAGGCGGCGAGGGCGTTGTCAGTCTCGCCGGCGGCGAGGCGCTCGGCGGCGGCGCGCATCAGGGCGAGCGCGCGATAGTCCTTCGGCGCGTCGGAGGCGAAGGCGGTCAGCGCCTCGGCGACGGCACCGTGGTCCTCGTCCTTGGCGGATGCGAGGGCGGCGCGGAAGGCGTCGCCGGCGGCGGCGGCCTGGCGCTCGGTGTAGTATTCCCAGCCGCGCCACGCGGCGGTGCCGGCGACGATCAGGACGGCGACACCGATCACGACGCCGCTGTAGCTCTTCCAGAGCTTCGTCAGCCGGTCGCGCCTGAGGTCTTCGCCGACCTCGTCGAAGATGTCCGTCATTCCGTCCTCTCGGATCGTCCCGTCGGGCCGGCGCTCCGCCGACCTCCTCCGGACAGGCGTTTACAGGCTTTTCGGCGCGTCGCCAACGTCGCGGCGCGCCGGAAGCCCGGAAATCCGTCAGCCGAGCGGCGCGACGCCGATCAGCCACAGGTGCAGCACCGTGACGAACAGGGCGTAGACCACGAGACCGGCGATGACCGCGATCGCGTCGTTGGCCGCGCGTGGCGGCGCCGTGACCACCGCGGGGCGCGGGTGGCGCTTGGCCGAGATCCGCGCGGCGACGGCCCAGGCGAGGAACGAGCCGAACAGGACGACGTCGGCGAGCGTGCCGTTGGCGATCAGGTGGGCGAAGGCCCAGATCTTCACCGCCGCCAGCATCGGGTGCTTCGTCGCCCGCGAGATCCGGCCCGGCAGGTAGGCCGCGAACAGGAGCGGGAACACGAAGATCATCAGCGTCGCCGCGAGGTGACGGGTGAAGACCGGCGGATCCCACAGCGGGACGGGGGCCTCGCGGGCGGCGCCGTAGCCGACCACGATCAGCACCAGACCGACCAGCGAGACGAGGGAGTAGAGCGCGCGGAACGGCATGGCGCCGAGGCGCGCCGCGAGGGCGTCGCGCGCCGACGGCGCCACGATGCGGACGGCGTGCGCGCCGAGGAAGACGACGAGGCCGAGGAGCAGGATCGTCATGGGATCACCCGTCGGGGGCGTTCGCGCGGACGGCGGGTGTCCGCTCGGGCGGGTGCGCGGGGGCGCGCCGACGCCGTGCGCCCTCCCCGAACGAGGGCAGCGGCGAAGACTTAGCTCGAATTATCTCAATCTCAACCCCTTCGCGTCATCGTGGCTCGGTCCCCGGGAGGTCGTCATGTATCGCTTCGCCACCCTGGCCGGTCTCGTCGCGTCCGTCGTCGCGATCGCCCCCGCCGCGTCCGCCGCCGAGGCGCCGCTACCCGATTCGCTCCAGCTCGCCCTGATCCGCCCCGCCCTGCCGACCACGCCCGACCTCGTCGAGCCGGCGGCGCTGCATCCGGACGGCGACGTCGCCGAGGCCCCGCGCCAGCCCTCGCTGGCGGCGCGCGCCGCCCTCGCGCCGAAGGTGATCGTCAAGGTCGACATCGGCGCGCAGCGCATGCGCGTGATCGTCGACGGCACCGAGCGCTATTCCTGGAAGGTCTCGACCGCCGGCCGCGGCTACGTCACGCCGACCGGGCAGTGGACGCCCTACCGGATGCACACGATGTGGTACTCGCGCAAATACGACAACGCGCCGATGCCGCACGCGATCTTCTTCACCGGCGGCTACGCCATCCACGCGACGCCGCACGTCCGCCGCCTCGGCTCGCCCGCCTCCCACGGCTGCGTCCGCCTGCACCCCGACAACGCCAAGGCCCTGTTCGCGCTCGCCAAGGAATACGGCCGCGACAGCATGCGGGTGGTGATCAAGCGCTGAAGGGGTGGTGCGGTCGAAGCGCGGGCACCCCGCTCGAGCCGACTTGGTCCGCGAAGGCGGACCATCCACGCCCGTTCAGGGCCGCATCGGCATGAAGGCGGACACGGAAACGTCCGGCCCCAGCCCGTAGATGGTCCGCCTGCGCGGACCAGCCCATCCGGAGGGCATGCGAATCCCGAACCCGGTTCGACTTCGCCGCGTGACACTACCCGAGGGGCCGCCCGAACCGGCCGGCCGGACCTGACGTCCGACCGGCCTGTCCGTTCTTACTCCGCCGCTTCGGCGGCCGCTTCCGCGCGGGCTCGGGCGACGTCGGGCGGGGTGGTCTCGGCGGCGAGCATGGCGAGGGCGTCGGCAAGGCTCGTCGCCTGAGGATGCTGGCTGCCGAGCCGGCGGACGTTGACCGCGTTCTCCTCCGCCTCGCGCTTGCCGCAGACGAAGATCAGCGGGACCTTCGCGTGGCTGTGCTCGCGGACCTTGTAGTTGATCTTCTCGTTGCGCAGATCGACCTCGGCGCGGATGCCGGCCTTGCGCAGGGTCTCGTAGACCTTGAAGGCGTAGTCGTCGGCCTCGGAGGTGATGGTGGTGACGACCACCTGCACCGGCGAGAGCCACAGCGGGAAGTGCCCGGCGTAGTTCTCGATCAGGATGCCGAGGAAACGCTCCATCGAGCCGCAGATGGCGCGGTGGATCATCACCGGCGTCTTCTTCTCGCCGTCCTTGTCGACGTAGAAGGCGCCGAACCGCTCCGGCAGGTTGAAGTCGACCTGGGTGGTGCCGCACTGCCACTCACGGCCGATGGCGTCGCGCAGGGTGTACTCGAACTTCGGGCCGTAGAAGGCGCCCTCGCCCGGATTGATGCCGGTCTTGATCCGCCCGCCGGAGTTGGCGGCGATCTCCTCCAGCACCTTGGTCATCACCTCCTCGGCGTGATCCCAGAGCGCGTCGGAGCCGACGCGCTTCTCGGGCCGGGTCGAGAGCTTGACGGTGACCTCGTCGAAGCCGAAGTCGCGGTAGACCGACAGGATCAGGTCGTTGATCTTGTGGCACTCCGCGGCCATCTGCTCCTCGGTGCAGAAGATGTGCGCGTCGTCCTGGGTGAAGCCGCGTACGCGCATCAGGCCGTGCATGGCGCCGGAGGCCTCGTAGCGGTGAACGACGCCGAATTCCGCAAGACGGAGCGGCAGTTCGCGGTAGCTCCTCAGACCGTGCTTGAAGATCTGCAGGTGGCCGGGGCAGTTCATCGGCTTGAGGGCGAACAGGCGCTTGTCCTCGGCCTCGTCGCCGGCCGACTGCACGCCGAACATGTTCTCGCGGTACCAGCCCCAGTGGCCGGAGGTCTCCCACAGGCTCTTGTCGAGCACCTGCGGGGCGTTGACCTCCTGGTAGTCGCCGCGCAGGCGCCGGCGCATGTAGGCGACCAGTTCCTGGAAGATGGTCCAGCCCTTGCCGTGCCAGAACACGACGCCCGGGCCCTCTTCCTGGAAGTGGAACAGGTCCATCTCGCGGCCGAGCCGGCGATGGTCGCGCTTCTCGGCCTCCTCGAGCATCTTCAGATAGGCGTCGAGGTCCTCCTGGGTGTGCCAGGCGGTGCCGTAGATGCGGGTCAGCATCTCGCGGTCGCTGTCGCCGCGCCAATAGGCGCCGGCCACCTTCATCAGCTTGAAGGCGTTGCCGATCTTGCCGACCGAGGTCATGTGCGGACCGCGGCAGAGGTCGAGCCACTGACCCTGGCGGTAGATCTTGAGGTCCTGTCCGGCGGGAATCGCGTCGACCAGCTCGATCTTGAACGCCTCGCCCTTGGTGGCGAACCAGTCCTTGGCCTGATCGCGGGTCCAGACCTCCTTGGTGAAGCGGGCGTCGCGCGCGATGATCTCGCGCATCTTGGCCTCGATCTTCGGCAGGTCCTCCGGGGTGAACGGGCCCTCGGGGCGGTAGAAGTCGTAGTAGAAGCCGTTCTCGATCACCGGGCCGATGGTGACCTGGGTGCCGGGGAACAGCTCCTGCACCGCCTCGGCCATCACGTGCGCGGCGTCGTGGCGGATCAGCTCGAGCGCGCGGGGATCGTCGCGGGTGACGATCTCGAGCCGGGCGTCGGCGGTGATGGGATCGGAGAGATCGGCGAGCACACCGTCGAGCGCCATCGCCACGGCCTTCTTGGCCAGTGACTTGGAGATGCCCTCGGCGATCGCCTGTCCGGTGGTGCCGGGCTCGAAGGGCCGCACGGAACCGTCGGGGAAGGTGACGTGGATCATCGCACACGCGTCCTCTGCTGCTCACTCCCGCAGACGAGCGCGGGTAAGCGGGTTTCCAAACGGAAGCGGGTATAGAAGGCCGGGCGGCCGTTGTCCAACCGGCGGACGACGCCGGTCTGCCGGCAGTGACCTTGCCTTGCCCGCGAAGGACGACGATCCCCCGCGACCGTCGTCGCGGGGGATCGTGGATTCGGGAGCGGCACCGGGTCAAGGCGCCGGGCGGAGCCTCAGAGCCCGAAGGTCGAGCAGAGCGAGGCGCCGACGCCGGCGGCGGTCTTGGTCAGGCCCGCGGCGGTGGAGCGGCCGAGCACGACGCAGACGTCGTAGAAGAGGATGCCGCCGGAGGGGTAGCCGACGAAGCTCTGCGACGTCGTGGGGCTGTCCCACACGGTCTTCAGGCCGGGGCCTGTGCCGTAGAAGGCGCTTGAACCCCAGGCGATCTTCTTGCCGGTCGTCGGGGTGGTGTTGCTGTCGTAGGGCAGGCTGTACTGCAGCGACTGGTAGGGCCACTCCCAGTCGCAGGGCAGCAGCTGGGTCTGCCACTCGCAGCCCTTGCCGCCGCGGTAGGTCGCCGAGGTCGAGCCGCGCTCGTCGGCGTAGCCGTCGCGCAGCGAGGAGCTCGCGAAGGGCTTCGGCTCGAACATGCCCATCTCGTAGCCGTTGGCGATCAGCGCGACGTAGCGGCCGCCGGAGTTGGCCGCGTTCCAGGTCCAGCTGGAATTGCGGGTGACCGGGTTCGTCGTGGTCACGAAGTGCTTGCGGTCGCCCCACATCACCTTGCCGACCGCGCTGTTGCCGCCATTGTCGAAGGCGAGCACGCCATAGGGGGCACGGACGTCGAAGCTGGCCTGATCGGGCTTCAGGCCGGACATGTTCACCTGGACGCGGACGAGCGGATAGTCGCGGCCGGACTGGAAGTACCAGGTCTGGGTCGCCGGCATCAGGTAGCGGGCGTAGGCCGACGCGGTCAGCGGCAGCGCCGGGCTGTCGGAGCCGTTGGCGTTCACCGGGCGCTGCGCCACGGTGCCGTAGCGCGGGTAGGCGATGGTGGCCGCGTAGGCCATCACGGCGCCGTTCTGGCGCACCGCGGTGCCGATGGTGGCCGGGAAGCCGAGGCCGAGCGGCGAATCGTCGGCGTGGAAGATCTTGCCCGCGATGGTGTCCTGGCTGCCGTCGGCGAAGTCGCGGTAGCGCTCGTGCGAGACGAAGTAGCCGAAGCCGCCGTCGCCGCCGGCTGGAGCCGGTGCCACCACGTTCTTGACGCCCGAGGCGTCGCGGTACTGGTAGGTCATCCGGATGGCGTAGCCGCCGTTGCCGGTGTTGCCGGAGCCCTGCTTCTTGAACGAGACCGAGCGGACGAGTCCGGCGGAGTCGTACCAGCGGAAGGTGTCGACGGCGACGCCGCCGATCGTCTCGGCGACGCGCTCGACCTTGCCGGCCTCGAGGGCGGCGGCCGAATGGCCCGTGAGGGCGGTGGCGAGAAGGAGCGTGGGCAGGAAGAACTTGGCGAGCATGTCCGATTTCCTCGTGCAGCGGGTTCGCTCTGGACGGTCCTCCGACATCCCGCATGGTCGGTCCGAACCGTTCGCGGTGCCGTCGGCCCCGCTTGCCCCCTCCGCGCCTTACGGTCTGTCGCCGCGGCGTCACGACCCTATCACCGGCGTTCACGGCTTCGTAGCGGGACACTTTCCCTCTCGACCGTCGGCGCGCCCTGATCCATAAGGTCGCCTTATCAATTCTTCGTCCGGCCGATCATGCTGATCCCCCTCATCGTCGCCTGCGCCCTCTTCATGGAGAACCTCGACTCGTCGGTGGTCTCCACCTCGCTGCCCGCCATCGCCCACGACCTCGCGGTCGACCCGATCGCGCTCAAGCTGGCCTTCACGAGCTACCTGATCTCGATCGCGGTGTTCACGCCGGTGTCGGGCTGGTTCGCGGACCGCTTCGGTGCCCGCACCGTGTTCCGCACCGCGATCGTGGTGTTCGTCGGCGGATCGATCCTGTGCGGGCTGTCGTCGACGCTCGAGGGCTTCGTCGCCGCCCGCGTCGTCCAGGGCGCCGGCGGTGCGATGATGGTGCCGGTCGGCCGGCTCGTGCTGCTGCGCACGGTCCCGAAGGCGGACTACGTCCGGGCGCTGTCCTGGCTGACCGTGCCGGCGCTGATCGGGCCGGTCATGGGCCCGCCGGTCGGCGGCTTCATCACCACCTATTTCGATTGGCGCTGGATCTTCTGGATCAACGTGCCGATCGGCATCGTCGGCATCGCCCTCGTTCAGGCCTACATCGCCAACATCCGCGAACCCGAACCGCGCCGCCTCGACGTCGCCGGCTTCCTGCTCTCGGGCATCGGTCTCGGCGGCTTCGTGTTCGGCGTCGCCGCCAGCGGCATCGGGCTGCTGCCGGCGCCGGTGATCGCCGCGATGGTGACGGTCGGCGCCGTGGCGCTCGCCGGCTACGTCGTCCATGCCCGCCGGGCGGCCGACCCGCTGATCGATCTCCGGCTGTTCCGGATCGGCACCTATCGGACGTCCGTCGTCGGCGGCCTGTTCTTCCGCGTCGGAGTCGGGGCGATCCCGTTCCTGCTGCCGCTGATGCTCCAGGTCGGCTTCGGCCTCACCGCCTTCCAGAGCGGCATGCTGACCTTCGCCGCCGCGGCGGGCGCCATCACCATGAAGTTCACGGCGCCCTGGATCCTGCGCCGCTTCGGCTTCCGCACCGTGCTGGTGGTCAACACCGTGACCGCCACGGTCTTCCTGGTCGCGAGCGCCCTCTTCACGGCGGCGACGCCGAGTGCGGTGATCTTCGCGGTGCTGCTCGTCGGCGGCTTCTTCCGCTCGCTGCAGTTCACGGCGCTGAACGCCCTCGGCTTCGCCGACGTCGACCGTCCGCGCATGAGCCAGGCGACCAGCCTGTCGAGCGTGACGCAGCAGCTGTCGGTGTCGCTCGGCGTCGCGGTCGCGGCCGGGGCGCTGGAGTGGACGCGCAGCATGCGCGCCGACCACGCGCTGATCGCCGCCGACTTCGGCCCCGCATTCCTGATCGTCGGTGCGATCAGCCTGATCTCGCTGGTGTTCTTCGTACGGCTGCCGCCGGGCGCCGGCGCCGAGGTCTCGGGCCACCGCGCCCGGCCGGTGCCGGTCGCGGCGGAGCTTCAGGACCCCAGCCGTGTCGAAGGGTCGATGTGAGCGCCGGTCCAGCGCGCCGCGCGCCAGGGCGCCCACCAGCGGTGCCCGGGCGGCAGCGCCTCCGGGATGGGATCGTAGCCGTCGGCACCCCACGGGTTGCACCGCAGGATGCGGGCGAGGCCGATCCAGCCGCCGGTCCACAGGCCGAAGCGGGCGATCGCCTCGTCGGTATAGGCCGAGCAGGTCGGGGCGTAACGGCACTGCCGGCCGATCAGCGGCGACAGCGTCAGTTGGTAGAGGCGGATCGCGGCCCGGCCGATCAACCGGCCGGGCGTGCGGGGTGCCGGATCCCCGGGGCGGCAGGCGGCGCACATGCCGTCAGATCCGGGTGTCGGACACGGGGACGTCACTCCGCCGCGCCGTCGGCGGTCGCCGCCGCGCGCTTGCGTTCGATCTGGTCGAGGCAGTCGACCACCGCGTCGAAAGTCAGCAGCGTCGAGGCGTGACGGGCCTTGAAGTCGCGCACCGGTTCGAGGAAGCGGAAGTCCTCGAAGCGGCCGGCCGGCGGCGGACCGTTCTCCTTCAGCATCCGGCGCATGGTGTCGCGCAGGTCGCGCAGCTCCGGCGCCGTGGCCCCGACCACCGTGCGCGCCATGATCGACGACGACGCCTGGCCGAGGGCGCAGGCCTTGACGTCGTGCGCGAAGTCGACGACGCGGTCGCCGTCGAGCTTCAGGTCGACGATCACGGTGGAACCACAGAGTTTTGAATGCGCCTTGGCGCTCGCGTCCGGCTCGGCGAGGCGGCCGAGACGGGCGATGTTTCCGGCGAAGTCCAGGATCCTGGCGTTGTAGATGTCGTCGATCATGACAATCGGCCGCGGAACCGAGTACTCGCTTCCGCTCTTCGAGGGGACGGGTCGCCTTTCAAGGCGTTCTGGTCCCGCGTATATAAGCGAGCCCGGCCGGATCCGCCATCGCCGCCGGGAGGCGCGTCGGCATGCCGTCGCGTGGTCCGATCCTCGCGCCGGGACGTAAGACGGGTGGATTACACGAAGTCAGGGAGTTTCCCCATGGACGCCATCCTCACGCCGGCCGGCCTGTTGCAGCGCAGCGCGCCGGCGACCGACGCGCCGCGCCGCCGCCCGACCCGCGAGGAGGCCGAAGCGGCCGTCCGCACGCTGATCGCCTGGGCCGGCGACGATCCGACCCGCGAGGGCCTGCTCGACACGCCGAAGCGCGTGGTCAAGGCCTACGGCGAACTGTTCCGCGGCTACGACGAGGATCCGCACGCCGTCCTCGACCGCGTGTTCGAGGAGGTGTCGGGCTACGACGACCTCGTCCTCGTCCGCGACATCCCGTTCCAGTCGCACTGCGAGCACCACATGGTGCCCTTCGTCGGCAAGGCGCACGTCGCCTACTACCCGGCCGAGGGCGTCGTCGGGCTGTCCAAGCTCGCCCGCGTCGTCGACATCTACGCCCGTCGCCTCCAGACCCAGGAGACGATGACCGCGCAGATCGTCGCCGCCATCGACGAGGCGCTGAAGCCGCGCGGCATCGCCGTGATGATCGAGGCCGAACACATGTGCATGTCGATGCGCGGCGTCCAGAAGGCCGGCGTCTCCACGCTCACCACCCAGTTCACCGGCGTCTTCCGCGACGATCCGACCGAACAGGTCCGTTTCATGACGCTCGTCCGCTCCAAGTGAGCGGACGGCCCCCCTCGAAAGCCACGATGACCGCCGACCGCCCCCTCTTCCCCGCCCTCGCCTCCAAGCAGGAGGCCGAGGGCGGCGCCGTGTTGGCGCCCCGCTTCGGGGCCGACGGCACCATCACCTGCGTCACCCTCGACGCCGACACGGCCGAGGTGCTGATGGTCGGCCACATGAACGCCGAGGCGCTGGCGCTGACGATCGAGACCGGCGAGGGCTGGTACTGGAGCCGCTCGCGCGGCGAACTCTGGCACAAGGGCGCCACCAGCGGCAACGTGCAGAAGGTGGTCGACCTCAGGATTGACTGCGACCAGGACGCCGTGGTGATGACCGTTCGCGTCGACGGTCACGGCGCCACCTGCCACACCGGCCGCGTCTCCTGCTTCTACCGCTCGGTTCCGCTCGGCCAGAAGGCGGCCGACGGGCCGGTGCGCCTCGTAGACGTCGGCGGCGAGCGGCGCTTCGACCCGAAGGACGTTTACGGCAAGGGATGACCAGCCTCAGCTGGAGACACGGGGGAAGGACCGCATCGCCTTGAAGATCGTCTCGAATGCCGCGTCGATCTGCTCCGGGGTGTCTCCGACGGCGTAGAGCCCGGGCGTCGCGCAGGAGGCGAGGTTGGGGCCGAGGTTGGCCCGGATAGGTTTCACGTATGTATTGTACCATCCATTGTAAGGGATGTCGTAGTACATCGTGTAGATGACCGCCAGCTTGTAGCCCGCGTCCTTGATGGCCTGGCACTGGTCGAGGTCGAAGGCGCGGATCAGAGGACGGCCGTTCGAATCCTTGCCGCTGCCGCCGTCCTGCGAGCGCAGACCGTCGGTGACGAGTACGACGATACGGTCGGCATTCGGATCGTTGCTGGCGGCCGTCAGCCGGGCGAGTTCGGTCAGGTAGTTCGGCACCGACGATTCCCACAGCGTGTTCGCCAGTCCGCTGGTGCCGTAGCCGAGGTCCACACCGGAAAGCTGCGATGAGAAAGCCGACGCGTCGGACGTCAGGTCGGATACCGTCTTCAACTGGGAGGCCATCGACGTCAGGGCAAAACGGTTCACCACGCCATCGCGTGCCGCCGCGGCCTGCGCCAGCGACACGATCTTCGTGATGCCTTCCTTCGCGACGTCGATGCGCAGCTTCAGATTGTTCGCGCGGGCGATCGCGAGCAGGCTCTTGGAGCCTCCGCGAACGACGTGGCAGGCGAACTCGCAGCTGCCGGACCCGTTGGCCTGCGACAGGGCGATCAGGCTGCCGCGTGCCGCATCCGTCGCCGCCAGCCCCATCGAGTCGGAAGTGTCGAGCAGGAAATAGAAGTTCGTGTCGGGCGGCAGCCCGGACACGGCGGACGCCGCCCCGCCGATTCCGAGTTTCGAGATGCCGACGACGCCCATGAAGGTCGTCGACAACTCGGCCTTGTAAGAGACTGACGAGCGGCGCTGCGACGTGGCGAGGTCGATGGCGACCTCGACCTCGAAGTCGACGCCGATCGACAGGTTCGTCGAGGCGGTGCTCTTCAAGTAGCTTTCGGCGCTCGCCTTCAGTTCCGCCGCCGTCTTCGTGTTGTGCTCGTCGGACACGGCGAGCACGGCACCCTTGTCGGCGATCTCCTGGATAGCGTCGCGTGTCTCCGCCTGGCGGATGTAGTCGATCGACATTCCGACCGTCAGGGCGAGCGGCAACAGGCAGAGCGCTGCGATCATGGATATGGAGGCCCGGTGATCACCACGGAAAGAGCGCATGGCAGGTCCTGAGGGCTGCGCGGTCGAAACGACTGCACCCTCGGACCGATGCGGTGGACGAATTCATAAAATGAAAATGAGTGGAATTACCTGTTTGTATTAGGATTACCGTCGCATCAATCGGCGACGTAGGATTTTACGCGCTGCCTACCCATGGCCTCTGGAGCACGAGTTCCGTCACCGTCCCTCCCCATCGCCCTGCTACCATCGCCGAATCGCATCCAGCCGGAGCCGAGCCCCGCCGATGACCAGCTTCCGCACCGCCCGCGACATGGCCCTGACGCTGCGGCCCGACGAGTCCGTCTATTGCTTCCGGCGGTCGGTGCTGGAGAAGGACGCGAAGTCCTTCATGGAGTCCTTTCCCGGCAAGACGGCATATGCGGTCAAGACCAACGGCGAGCCCTTCGTGCTGAAGACCCTCGCCGATCTCGGGATCGACTGCTTCGACGTCGCCTCGCCGGCCGAATTCGCGGCGGCGCGCGCGGTCGCCCCGTCGGCGGAACTGCTCTACATGCATCCCGTCAAGGCGCAGTCCGACATCCGCCTCGCGCTCGAGACCTACGGCATCCGCACCATGGCGGTCGACCACGAGGACGAAGTCGCGAAGATCGTCCGCATCGTCCGCGCCCTCGACATGGACCCGGAGACGATCACGCTGTTCGTCCGGATCGCCACCAAGGGCCACGCCGCCTACGAACTCTCCAAGAAATTCGGCGCGGCGCCCGGCCACGCGGTCGAGCTAGTGCAGCGCATCCACGGCATCGGCTTCAAGGTCGGCCTCTGCTTCCACGTCGGCAGCCAGATCGAGGACCCGGACACCTACGAGCGCGCCCTCGCCTCGGCCGCCTGGGTGCGCTCGCGCGCCGGGGTGGAACTTGCCGGCCTCGACGTCGGCGGTGGCTTCCCGGCCGTCTACGGCGTCGACCGGCGCACCATGGGCAACGGCATGCCGGCCCTGACCGACATCATGGCGCGGCTGCGCCAGGACATCGTGGAGTGGGGCTTCGACGACCTGCCGCTGGTGGCCGAGCCCGGCCGGGTGATCTCGGCGCACTGCCTGTCGCTGGTGGTGCGGGTGCTGCTCAAGAAGGGCCGCCGGCTCTACATCAACGACGGCATCTGGGCGTCGCTGTCCGACAGCTGGACCGGCAAGATCACCCTGCCCGCCCGCCACGTCCCCGATCCGGCGCGGCGCCGGCGCACCGGCGACCCCAAGAACATCGTGCCGTTCCGCGTCTGCGGCGCCACCTGCGACAGCGTCGACATCCTGTCGCGGCCGTTCTGGCTGCCGGAAACGGTGGACACCGGCGATTGGATCGAGATCGGCCACATCGGCGCCTACTCGATGGCGCTCAGGACCCGCTTCAACGGCTTCTATCCCGACAAGGTCGTCGACGTGGAGGTTCCGTTCGACGAGGATGGGGCGGCCGAAAGCCTGGTTTCGCTGGAGACGATGGGCAGTTGACCGAATACACCGTCCGGACGGTCCGCAGCATCGACGACATCCCCGCCGCCGACTGGGACGCCCTCGCCAACCCCGGCTGGACGATGGCGCCGGGCGGAGCCCTGACGAAGGCGGCGGACGCCTCCGCGGCGCCGTTCAACCCCTTCGTCTCCCACGCCTTCCTCGCCGCGCTGGAGCGCTCGGGCTGCGTCTCGGCGCGCGCCGGCTGGCAGCCTTCGCATCTCCTGCTCGGCGACGACACCGGCGCGACCGTCGGCGCGGTGCCGGCCTACCTCAAGGCCCACTCGATGGGCGAATACGTGTTCGACCATTCCTGGGCCGACGCCTACGAGCGCGCTGGCGGGCGCTACTACCCGAAGCTCCAGGCCACCGTGCCCTTCACGCCGGCGACGGGACCGCGCCTGCTCGCCGCCGACCCGGCCCACCGTGCGGCCCTTGCCGACGCGCTGAAGGCGGTGGTGCGCCAGATCGGCCTGTCGTCCGGACACGTCACCTTCGCCACCGCCGCCGAGATCGAGACGCTGGAGGCGCGCGACTTCCTGGTCCGGTTCGACCAGCAGTTCCACTTCCTCAACCGCGGTTACGACAGCTACGACGACTTCCTCGCCGAACTCTCCTCGCGCAAGCGCAAGGCGCTGAAGCGCGAGCGTCGCGACGCGCTGGCGAACGGCATCACGGTGCGGCGGCTCACCGGCGCCGACCTGACCGAGGCGCACTGGGACGCCTTCCACGCCTTCTACATGGACACCGGCAGCCGCAAGTGGGGCCGGCCGTACCTGAACCGGGCGTTCTTCTCGCTGGTGTCGGAGGCGATGGCCGAGCGCATCCTGCTGGTGATCGCCGAGCGCGACGGCCGCCCGATCGCCGGCGCGCTCAACTTCCTCGGCTCCGACACGGTCTACGGCCGCCACTGGGGTTGCGTCGAGGACCACCCCTTCCTGCATTTCGAGGTCTGCTACCACCAGGCGATCGACCACGCGATCGCCCATCGGTTGGCGGTGGTCGAAGCCGGGGCGCAGGGCGAGCACAAGCTCGCCCGCGGCTACCTGCCGACGGTGACGCGCTCGGCCCATTTTATTCCCGACCCCGGTTTCCGCCGCGCCGTCGCCCGCTTCCTTGCCGAAGAGCGCGCCGCGGTGCTCGAGGCCGGCGAGGCGCTGACCGAGGCCGGTCCGTTCCGCCGTGGCGGCGAGGCCGAGGACGATTGAGGCCGGTTGCAGGCGCCATCGGTTGAAACGACGTGCAAACCTGCAACTTAAGATGATAGGATCATCCGCTCGCGGGGCGGAAGCAGCAGCGCCGTACCCGGCCGGCGCGATCCGGGGGACGGGCCTCCCGGACCGTGGCGACGGCCTCGCCCCCGAGCAGGAGACCGGCCATGACGCGCAAGCGTTGGAAGCTGGAGGTCGGCTTGACGAAATATGCGGACCGCTGGGTGATAACGGTCCGCATAACGTTCGCGTAGTCGATCAGAGGGAGGGCGGGGGCAAACCGCCCTCCCTCACTCCGAAAAGATACGCTCGCCATCCCGCGATTTCAATCACCGGCGGCAGGTCCGCCTCATCCGAGCAGGGTCGCGACGAAGCCCTCGACGCCGGTGGCGATGCGTTCGCGCTTCTTGCGCTCGGCGCGCAGGATCGCCTGCAGGTCGGCGTAGGCGCCGCCGAGGTCGTCGTTGACGACGATGTAGTCGAAGTTCGGCCACTGCGCGATCTCGGTGCGCGCGTTGAAGAGGCGCTTCTCGATGACGTCGGCGGCATCCTCGGCGCGCCGCGTCAGGCGCGACTTCAGCTCGGCCATGGTTGGCGGCAGGATGAAGACCGAAACGACGTCGGACGCCATCTTGTCGCGCAGCTGCGCGGCGCCCTGCCAGTCGATGTCGAACAGCACGTCGAGCCCGCCGGCGAGCGCGGTCTCCACCGGCTCGCGCGGCGTGCCGTAGAAGTTGCCGTGGACCTCGGCGGATTCCAGCAGTTCGCCGCCCTCGCGCATGCCATGGAAGCGCTGCGGCGTGATGAAGTGGTAGTGGACCTTGTCGACCTCGCTCGGTCGGCGGCCCCGGGTCGTTACCGAGATCGACAGCGTGAGGTCGCGGTCGTTCTCGAGCAGGAGGCGCGAGAGCGTGCCCTTGCCGGCGCCCGAGGGCGAGGAGATCACCAGCATCAGCCCGCGGCGGGCGATCTTGACGCGTTCGGTCGTGGTGGCGGTCATGGCACTCGTCCCGGCGGGCGACGTCGACATCTTGTGGCACGGACCGCTTGCCGTCCGATGAACGGCCGTTCCGCTGGCCGGGCGAATACGCGCCGCCGCGGCGACGGTCAAGCGCGGGCACGGCGCGCCCTTGCGGGCGGGCGCCGGGGCGTGCGAAAGCGGGCGGACGCCACGCGAGCCCGGAGTTCCCGCCATGACCATCGCCTCCATGACCGGCTTCGCCCGCCGCGACGGATCGGTCTCCGGCTACCGCTACGCCTGGGAGATCCGCTCGGTGAACGGCCGCGGGCTCGACATGCGCTTCCGCCTGCCGCCGGGCTGGGACGGCGTCGAGGCGAAGGCGCGCGCGAAGGCCGGCGAGGCGCTCGCCCGCGGCAACGTCTCCGCCTCGCTCCAGCTCGCCCGCGAGGGTGCGACCACCACCTTCCGGATCGACACCGCCCTCCTCGACGCCCTGGTCGAGACCGCGCGCCGCTACGGGGACCTCGAGGGCCTGAGGCCGGCCTCGGTCGACGGCCTGCTCGCGGTCAAGGGCGTCGTCGAGGTGGTCGAGAACCTACCGGACGAGGCGGCACGCGCCGCGATCGAGCGCGACCTCGTCGCCGCCTTCGAGGCGACGCTGAAGGACTTCGTCGCCGCCCGCCGCGAGGAGGGCCGCGCCCTCGCCGGCGTGCTCGGCCGCCACGTCGACGAGATCGAGCGGCTGTTCACCGAGGCGGAGGCGCTGCCGGCACGCACGCCCGAGGCGATCCGAGCCCGGCTCGCCGAACAGCTCGCCGTGCTGCTCGGCCGCCAAGAACTCGACCCGGTGCGCCTGCACCAGGAGGCGGCGCTGATCGCCACCCGCGCCGACGTGCGCGAAGAGATCGACCGGCTGAAGGCCCACGTGGCACAGGCCCGCCAGCTGCTCGCCTCGCCGGACGCGGTCGGCCGCCGGCTCGACTTCCTCGCCCAGGAGTTCAACCGCGAGACCAACACGCTCTGCTCGAAGTCGAACGACACCGAGCTGACGCGGATCGGGCTCGCCCTGAAGGCGACCGTCGACCAGTTCAAGGAGCAGGTTCAGAACGTGGAGTGATCCCGGGCCTTCGACGTCCCGACCGCCTGGAACCTTGCTAGACCGGTTCGACACCGCGGGAGCTGTGGAGACGGCCGCGTTCCGCTTGCCGTTTTCGCCGATCGGGCCTATCACGCGGGCTCATGACCACCGCTGCCAACCCCTACGGGTTCGACCGCCCCCACCTGCTCGGGATCGAGGGGCTGTCCAAGCCCGAGATCCTCGACCTCCTCGACCGGGCCGAGGCCTTCGTCGACATCGAGCGGCAGAAGAACAGGCGACGCGACACGCTCGCCGGCCGCACCCAGATCAATCTCTTCTTCGAGAACTCGACGCGCACGCAGTCGTCGTTCGAGCTCGCCGGCAAGCGGCTCGGGGCCGACGTCATGAACATGGCGGTGTCGCAGTCCTCGGTGAAGAAGGGCGAGACGCTCATCGACACCGCGATGACGCTGAACGCCATGAACCCCGACGTCATCGTGGTCCGCCACCACGCCTCCGGCGCGGTCGCCCTGCTCGCCCAGAAGGTCGACTGCTCGGTGGTCAACGCCGGCGACGGCAGCCACGAGCACCCGACCCAGGCGCTCCTCGACGCGCTGACGATCCGCCGCCACAAGGGCAGGATCGAACGCCTGACGGTGGCGATCTGCGGCGACGTCGCCCATTCGCGCGTCGCCCGCTCGAACATCCTGCTGCTCACGGCGCTCGACGCGCGGGTGCGGCTGGTCGGGCCGTCGACGCTGGTGCCGGGCGCCTTCCGCGACATGGGCCTCGAGGTCACCACCTCGATGAAGGACGGCCTGAAGGACGCCGACATCGTCATGATGCTGCGCCTGCAACGCGAGCGGATGCAGGGCTCCTTCGTGCCGTCGGTACGCGAGTATTTCCGCTACTGGGGCCTCGACGAGGAAAAGCTCGCCTATGCCAAGCCCGACGCGCTGGTGATGCACCCGGGCCCGATGAACCGGGGCGTCGAGATCGATCCGGCCGTCGCCGACGGACCGCAGAGCCTGATCCGGGAGCAGGTCGAGATGGGCGTGGCGGTGCGCATGGCGGTGCTGGAGGCGGTCGTCGCCGGCCGCGGCAACGGCGCGGAGGCGGTTCGATGAGCCCCACCCCGCTCCATGGCGACGCCCGCCCGATCGTCCTCGACAACGCCCGCGTGGTCGATCCCTCCCGCGGCATCGACGCGCCCGGCGCCGTCATCGTCACCGGCGGAGTGATCCGCGCCGCCGGACCGGACGCCCGCGGCAACGGCCGCCCAGACGGCGCCGAGGTGATCGACTGCGGCGGCGCCGTGGTCGCGCCCGGCCTCGTCGACCTGCGCGCCTTCGTCGGCGAGCCCGGCCACGAGCACCGCGAGACCTTCGCCAGCCTGTCGCGGGCCGCCGCGGCCGGCGGCGTCACCACGCTGGTCACGATGCCGGACACCGATCCGGTGATCGACGATCCGGCGCTGGTCGACTTCGTGCTCCGCCGCGCCCGCGACACCGCGGTGGTGCGGATCCATCCGCTCGCTGCCCTGACCAAGGGCCAGAACGGCACCGAACTGACCGAGTTCGGGCTGCTGAAGGAGGCCGGCGCGCTCGGCTTCACGAGCGGCCGGCGCTCGGTCGCCAATGCCAACGTGCTGCGCCGCGCCCTCACCTACGCCCGCGACTTCGACGCGCTGGTCTCGAACCTGCCCGCCGACGCCGACCTGACGGGGTCCGGCGTGATGAACCTCGGCGACGCCTCGGTGCGGCTCGGCCTGCCGGGCATCCCGTCCGAGGCCGAGACCGTCGTGCTCGCCCGCGATCTCCGCCTCGCCCGCCTCGCCAAGGGGCGCTACCACGCCGCGGCACTGTCGACAGCCGAGAGCGTCGCGATGATCGCCTGGGCCAAGAACGAGGGCATCGCGGCGACGGCGGCGGTGGCGATCAACAACGTCACCCTCAACGAGATCGACATCGGCGCCTACCGCACCTTCTACAAGGTGAACCCGCCACTGCGCTCGGAGGACGACCGCCGCGCCCTGGTGCAGGCGGTGGCCGACGGCACCATCGACGTGATCGTCTCCAACCACGACCCGCAGGACGTCGAGACCAAGCGCCAGCCCTTCTCGGAGGCCGCCGACGGCGCGATCGGCGTCGAGACCCTGCTCGCCGCGGGCCTGCGCCTCGTCCATTCCGGCGACCTGTCGCTGTCCAGGCTGATCGAGGCGACGGCGACCCGCCCGGCCCGCCTGGTCGGCCTGGACGCCGGTACGCTCGCGCCGGGCGCCCCGGCCGACCTCGTGGTGTTCGACCTCGACGAGCCCTGGGTGCTCGCCAAGGAGGACATCGTCTCGCGGGCAAAGAACAGCCCCTACGAGGACGCCCGCTTCACCGGCCGGGTGAGGCGCACCATGGTCGGCGGCCGCACCGTGTTCGCGCGGGGCTGAAGCCGGTTACCGAACGAGACGGGGTTCCCTTTCGAGACCATGTCGGGCTAGGATGCCGGCCGATCCCGGTCCGGAGTGCCGTTCCATGAGCCTGCCCGTCACCCTCGACGTCGTCGTCGACGTCGTCTGCCCCTGGTGCTTCCTCGGCAAGCGCCGGCTCGACGCCGCCCTCGCCGGCCTGCCCGACGTCGCTGCGACGGTGCGCTACCGGCCCTTCCAGCTCGATCCCGACCTGCCCGCCGAGGGCGTCGAACGGCAGGCCTACATGAAGGCCAAGTTCGGCGACCTCGGCCGGGTCGACGAGATCCACCGCCGCCTCGTCGACATGGGCGCCGACGTCGGCATCGCCTTCGCCTTCGACCGCATCGAGCGCACGCCGAACACCCTCGACGCCCACCGTCTGATCCGCTGGGCCGCCGCGGAGGGCAAGGGCGAGGCGATGGTCGAGCGACTGTTCGCGCTCTACTTCGAGGAGGGCGAGGACATCGGCGACACCGCCGTGCTCGCCGCCGCCGCCGAGGCGGTCGGCCTCGACGGTGCCGAGATCCGCGACCGTCTCGACGCCGGCGAGGACCGCGAGGCGGTCGCCGCCGAGGTCGCCGAGGCCTCCCGCATCGGCGTCACCGGCGTGCCCTTCACCATCCTCGCTGGCAAATACGGCCTAAGCGGCGCGCAGTCGACCGAGGTGTTCGCCGACGCGATCGGCCGCGTCGCGACCGGCGGGTGACGCGTGCCCGACCCCGGCCCGGCGGCACCTCGGCGTGCCGGCTGGATCGGGCGCGTTCGGAGGCGCGGCATGCGGACCTGCCATCGACGCTCGGGGTGTGTTGGCCGCAGTAGAGACGGTAGGCGCCCGCGGCGGTGATCCGCAGGGAGACAGCCGCTCGTCCACTGGCGGAAGCGGTGGTAGGCACCGCGACGCCCCGGCTCGTCGTGCGGACGTGCGTAGTCCGACGTGCCTGCCGCAATAGCGGCCCGGCGGGAAGCTGCGGATGGCTCATACGGGGGACTCTCCGCCCTCGCCGGCGCTCGCTGCTTGTCCACCCTCGCCGGCATCCGTGGACTGCCCTCCTTCGCCGCCCATCGGCGGCGCCGCCGCCTGGGCCGGCCGAACCGGACGGGGTTCGCCCGCCTGATCGATCTCGAAGTCGTCGTCGAGCGCCAGCGCGTCCTTGCCGAGCGACTTGCCGATGTCCTCCCAGATCTTGCGCAGGCGGATGACGTGCAGGTCGTCCATCATGACCTTGACGAAGTGGCGCAGCCCGGCGTCGAAGCTGTCCCCCTTCTGCCACAGCGACAGCTGCGCCTTGTCGAAGGCCTCGGGCGTCAAGCTGTCGCCGCCGCCGTCGCCGAAGCTCGCCGGCTTGGAGCCGCTGATCTCCAGCACCTCGCGGCTGCGCCGGGTGCCGGTGAACAGCACACCGGCGATCCAGCGGCGGATCTCGGGTGTCGAGGTCGCGCCGCGGACAAGGCGCTCGAGGTCGAAGATGGTGCGGATGTGGTTCTCGCGCAGCATCAGGAAGCGCTCCGGTCCGACGTTGGAGCAGAGCTGCGCCTGCGCCACCCAGTCGATCGTCTCGTAGAGCCCGTAGGGCGTCTCGATGTGCAGCATGATCGGGTTGGCGGTGGCGAGGTTCTGGACCTCGAGCACGTTGGCCTCCTCCAGGCGGAAGCGCGTGAAGAAGTCGATGCCGTCGATCAGGTCGAGCGGGATCGACGCCGCCGGCTTGGTGAAGCGGTTGTCGGGCGCCTTGACGGTGCGGACGAGTTCCCCGGCCGCGCGAAACAGGAATTCGAGCACCACGTTGGGCACGAACCCGAACACCAGCGCCGCCACGATCCAGCCACCGGTCGGCCCGGCGCCCGGTACGGCCGCTTCGACGCCGGGAATGGCGGCGAGCGGTTCGGGAATCGCGAGGTAGAGCGACGTCGCGAACACCACGTTGAGCAGGATGTGGACACCGGCCCTGAGCATCGTCACCGAGGTGAGATCGAACAGCGCCACGGCCTGCACGAACATCCGGAGCGTGAAGATGTAGGAGGAGAGGAACGTCAGCAGCGCGACGATGGCGGCGTCGTGGAAATAGGCACAAGCCTTGCGGGCGATCTCGGGGCAGACCCGCGCCGGTTCGGCCACGACGCGGACCAGTTCGAGCGGTTCGATGCCGGTCGCGATCAGTCCGGCCAGCGCGAATCCGAGGAAACAGACGACGACGTAGAGGACGGAAGCGCCGAGCAGCCGGCGATTGGACGTGAGGTCCCACCAGCGCAGGCCGGAGAGATAACGGTCGACCGCCGGATCGGAGAGGTCGAGATCGCGCAGCTTCGCCAGGTCGACGACGCCGTCCTGGCCAGTCGTCGTCGGCGGCGGGTCGAGGTCGGCACCGTATTTCGCCTTCACGAACTCGAAGGACGTGTTCGGTTGGGCGCTGCCGTCGCGGTCGATCGGCTGGAGGTCCTTGAAGATCTTGCCGACCACGTCGATCAGCCGGATCCGGCGCAGCCGAACCTCGTGGCGGATCTTGATGACCGAATAGGGTGTCAGCAGCGCCAGTACCATGGCGCCGCCGAAGATGGCGACGCCGAGCAAGAGCCACGTCGGAAACAGACTGGAGACATCCATCGCACGCCCCCCGTGAGTGGAACGTGCGAGTGTAGGAATCATTTACACAATTTTAAAACGCACCGATTCGCGCCGATCTCGACCTCTGGTCGGTGCCCGGTTGCGTTCAGGTCGATTCGAACTTGGTCATGTCGGTGTGGCTGGCCTTGATCCAGCGCACGGTGCCGCTCGAGGAGCGCATCACGACGGTGTGGGTGGTGACCCGGTCGCCGCGCGAAAACTTCACGCCCTGCAGCATGTTGCCGTCGGTGACGCCGGTCGCGGCGAACAGCACGTCGCCCTTGGCCATCTCCTCCATGGCGAATTTCTTGCGCACGTCGGCGATGCCCATGCGCTGGGCGCGCTGGACCTGGTCCTCGCGGTTGATCACGAGACGGCCCTGCATCTGGCCGCCGATGCAGCGCAGCGCTGCGGCGGCGAGCACGCCCTCGGGGGCGCCGCCGATGCCGAGGTAGATGTCGATGCCGGTCTCGTCCGGCTCGGTGGTGTGGATCACGCCGGCGACGTCGCCGTCGCCGATCAGGCGGATCGAGGCGCCGGTGGCGCGCACCTCCTCGACGAGGCGGGCGTGGCGCGGCCGGTCGAGGATGCAGGCGGTGATCTCGCCGACCGGCACACCCTTGGCGGCCGCGAGCGCGCGGATGTTCTCGGACGGGGTGGAATCGAGGTCGATGATGCCCGGCGGGTAGCCCGGGCCGATCGCGATCTTGTCCATGTAGACGTCGGGCGCGTTGAGGAGGCCGCCCTGCTCGGCGATGGCGATCACGGCCAGCGAGTTCGGCAGGTTCTTGGCGCAGATCGTGGTGCCCTCGAGCGGGTCGAGCGCGATGTCCACCTTCGGACCCTTGCCCTGACCGACCTCCTCGCCGATGTACAGCATCGGCGCCTCGTCGCGCTCGCCCTCGCCGATCACCACCGTGCCCTGGATCGGAAGCTGGTTGAGCTCGCGGCGCATCGCGTCGACCGCTGCCTGATCGGCGGCCTTCTCGTCACCCCGGCCGCGCAGGCGCGCGGCGGCGACCGCGGCCCGCTCGGTCACGCGCACCAACTCGAGGGTGAGGATGCGATCGAGCGAATTGCCGGGTTTCAGCGACATGGACGTAACCTCGATGGACTAGGGTCCGCACCGACGTAGATCCGGGGCGACCCGGCCGTCAATGCACCGAATTGCGAAGTTCGCGCGCAAACGCGTGCCAACCCGGCGGAGCAAACCTCAGAGATCTTCGATTCTGATTAGTTTGGGAGTCGAAGCAATGTGACCGTCCTGCTCGATCAGGCGCAGGGCGTCGCGGATCGCGGTCTCGCGGGTGGCGTAGGTGATCATCACCAGCGGCTGCGGATCCACCGGCACAGCCGTGGTCGGCGCCTCCTGGCGCGGGGCCCGGCGGCGCTGCACGATCGATTCCAGCGAAATGCCGTGTTCGGCCATACGGGTGGCGATCGCCGCCAGAGCGCCCGGGCGATCGTAGACCAGCATGCGGACGTAGTAGCCGCCGGTGTGGGTCTGGATCTCGGCGCGGACGTAGGGCTCGAGTTGCGCCGTCGGCCGGCCGAAGGCCGGGATCACGCCGCCGCGGGCGACGTCGACCACGTCGGCGATCACCGAGGAGGCCGTGGCGTTGCCGCCGGCGCCGGGGCCGACCAGCACGATCTCCCCGACGGCGTCGCCGTCGAGCGCCACCGCGTTGAGGACGCCGTCGGTACGGGCGACCGCGGAGGACTTCGGCACCATGGTCGGGTGCACGCGCGCCTCGACGCCGGTCTCGGTGAGCCGGGCGATGCCGAGCAGCTTGATGCGGTAGCCGAGTTCGTCGGCGGCGAGGATGTCGGCGAGCGTGATCGAGGAGATGCCCTCGACGTAGATGGCGTCGGCGTCGATCTCGGTGCCGAAGGCGAGGCTGGCGAGGATCGACAACTTGTGGGCGGTGTCGTAGCCCTCGACGTCGAAGGTCGGATCGGCCTCGGCATAGCCGAGCGCCTGGGCGTCGCGCAGGCAGACGTCGAAGGTCAGGCTCTCGCGCTCCATCCGGGTCAGGATGTAGTTGCAGGTGCCGTTGAGGATGCCGTAGACGCGGCTGATCCGGTTGCCGGCGAGGCTCTCCTTCAGCGTCTTGATCACCGGGATGCCGCCGGCGACCGCCGCCTCGAAGGCGAGCGCGACGCCGCGGTCCTCGGCGAGCCGGGCGAGTTCGACGCCGTGGCGGGCGAGCAGGGCCTTGTTGGCGGTCACCACCGGTTTGCCGAGGTCGAGCGCCGCGCGGACCACAGCCTCGGCCGCGCCGGAGGCGCCGCCGATCAGTTCCACCACCACGTCGACGTTCGGGTCGCGGGCGAGGTCGACCGGATCGGCGTGGAAGGCGACTTCGGACAGGTCGACGCCGCGGTCCCGCGTGCGGTCGCGGGCCGACACCGCGGTGACGACGATCGGACGGCCGGCGCGCGTCGAGGCGGTCGAGCGGTTCCCGGCGAGCAGCCTCAGGACGGACGAACCAACGGTGCCGAGGCCGGCGATCCCGAGACGAAGCGGTGTCGACATGTCATTTCCCGATGATGTCCCGCGCCGGGACGACCGCTCTCGCCTTAGCAGGGACGACGCCCAAAAGGAAAGAGGGACGGTCGGCGAGGTGTCCCGGCCCTCACCCGGATCAGCCGCGGGTGGTGGCGGCGAGCGCCGTGACGAGCGCGATCACCGCCTGCTTGCGGTCGAGGTTGAGGCCCTCGGTCTCGGCGACGACACGGGCGACGGTGTCCCACGCTTCGGCGAGACGGATCAGGTCGGCCGGGGCGGCGTGGACGCGCTCGCGCAGCCGTTCCGACAGGAAGGCGCGGCAGAGGTCCGCGACGAGACCGAAGGAGTCCTCGCCCTTGCGCCCGCCGGCGGCCTCGGCGAAGCGGTGCAGCGCGCTGCGGTCGATCCGCGGGAAGCCGTCGACCAGCTTGCGGAAGCCGCCGTGCAGCGCCAGCCCCTCGCTCTCGACGCAGGCGACGGCGCGGCGGACGCTGCCCTCGGCGAGCGCCGCCAGCGCCGGACGCTCCGCCTCGGCGACCTCGAGGCCGAGGGCGGTCACCGCGGCGTCGAGTTCGTCGGCCGAGAGCGGCTCGAGCGGCAGGCGGCGGCAGCGCGAGCGGATCGTCGGCAGCAGTCCGCCGGGGGCGTGCGACAGCACCAGGAACATCGCCCGCGCCGGCGGCTCCTCGAGCATCTTCAGGAGCGCGTTGGCGGCGTTGGCGTTCATGTCGTCGGCGGCGTCGACGATGGCGATGCGGTAGCCGGCCGAGCCCGCCGAGGTGCCGAAGAAGCCGGCGGCACGGCGGACCTCGTCCACCGTCAGCAGCGTCTTCAGCTTCTTGTCCTTGTCGTCCCAGGGACGGCGCAGATGCATCAGGTTGGGGTGGGCGCCGGTGGCGACCTGCGCCGCGACGCGCGGATCGACCGGCAGCAGCGGCGCCTCACCCGGCGGCGGCGCCCGCATCGGGTCCGGATGCGACAGGGCGAAACGGGCGAAGCGGAAGGCGAGCGTCGCTTTGCCGATGCCCTTCGGCCCGGTGATCATCCACGCATGGTGCATCCGGCCGGAGCGATAGGCCTCGTGGAGCGCCAGCGCCGCCGCCTCGTGACCGACGAGGTCGGTCTGCTCGCGCGGCAACGGCAGGCCCTCGATCCAGTCGGCCTCGTTGGAGTGGTCGACGGCGGCGATCATCGGGCGTCCGCCGGCCCGGCCAGTCGGTCCGCGACCACGGCCGCGATCTCGGCCGCAACCTCGTCGACGCCGCGGCTGCCGTCGACGACGACGCAGCGCGCCGGGTCGAAGGCGGCGACGGCAAGGAAGGCGCGCCGGCGCGCCTCGTGGACGGCGACGTCGTCGGCCTCGAAGCGGTCGGGCGCCGTACCCGACCGCAGCGCAACGCGGCCGAGGCCGACCTCGACGGGCACGTCGATCACCAACGTGAGGTCGGGCGTGGTGCCGTCGACGGCGACGGTTTCGAGATGATCGATCAGCCCGGCGTCGATGCCGCCGGCGGCGCCCTGGTAGACGCGGGTGCTGTCGGCGAAGCGGTCGCACAGAACCACGGCGCCGCGGGCGAGCGCGGGGCGGATGGTCGCGACCACGTGGTCGAGCCGCGCCGCGGCGAACAGCCAGGCCTCGCCGACGGTGCCGAGCGGGCGGGCGCGGCCGGACAGCAGGAAGTCGCGGATCACCTCGGCGGTCGGAGATCCCCCGGGCTCGCGGGTCGTCACCACGTCTCGGCCTGTGGCGCGCAGGCGCTCGGCGAGCCGGCGGATCTGCGTCGACTTGCCGGCGCCCTCCCCGCCCTCGAAGGTGATGAACATGCCGCGCCGTTCGCTCAACGTCCGCCCTCTGTAATGCGCTCCGCGCATCCATAGCGCAGATGGCCGCGTCACCACCAGCCGAACAGCAGTTCGGAAAGGCCGTCGCGGGCCCGGTCCGAGAGCCCGCCGACCGGCACGTCGCGGGCGGCGACCAACGGGATCGTCTGATAGAGCCGGCCGTCGATGGTGATCTCGATCCGGGCCACGGTGGCGCCGGCCCGCACCGGCGCCGGGATCGGTCCCTCGTAGGCGATGGCGGCGCGGAAGCCGTCGCGGTCGCGGGTCGGCAGCGTCACCGCGACCGGGCCGGCGCCGGTGACGTCGACCCGCCCCGCCGCGCCGCCGAACACCCGCACCGAGCCGACCGTCGCGCCGGCGGGGAACAGTTGCACGGTCGAGAAGTCGGCGTAGGCGGCGTCGAGCAGCGCCTTGACCTGCTTGTCGCGCTCGGCGCTCGAGCGGAAGCCGCTCGCCAGCACCAGCATCCGCCGGCCGCCGCGCACCGCCGAGACGGCGGCGCCGAACAGGGCGTCGGCGTCGTAGGCGAGCACGAGGCCCTCGACCCCCGCGGTGTCGCGCAGGAAGCCGGTCTTGTTGGTCTGGCGGATCTTGTTCCAGGTGAACTCGGGCAGCGCGTAGAGCGCGTAGCGGTCCGGGTGGGTGGTTCGGATGTAGTCGATCAGGCGGCGGAGATCGCGGACCGACGTGGTCGCGCCGGGCGCGGCGAAGCCGGTCGGATTGACGAAGCGGCTGTCGGTCATGCCGAGGCGCGCCGCCGTCTCGTTCATCCGGCGCACGAAGGCGGTTTCGCCGCCGGGGAAGCCGGCCGCCAGCACCAGCGCGGCGTCGTTGGCGTAGTGGACGACGAGGCCGCGCAGGAGGTCGCCGACCGTGACGGTCGAGCGTGGCGCGGCGAACATGGTGGTGACGCGGGCGGGTGCGCCGCCGGCGCGCCAGGCCGCCTCGCTCACCGTGTAGACGTCGTCCTCGCGGATCTCGCCGGCGGCAAGCGCGTCGAACACCACGGCGGCGGTCATCAGCTTGGCGAAATTGGCGGGCGCGAAGCGGTCGTCGTCGGCCTTGGCGTAGAGCACCGAACCGGTGTCGCTCTCGACGACGAGGGCGCGCGGCGCCGGCGTGTCCAAAGCCGACGCCGGAGCGGGTGACAGTGCGAGCGAAAGCAGCAGCGCGGCGGCGATCCGACCCGAACAACGGGCGTGTCTTGGGCCGAGGACCATGGCGTCGTGCCGTTCCCGGTGGTGAACCGTCGCGGACGCGGGGCCCTCGCCGTCAGCGCAGGACGACGACGCCCCGGGCGCCCGCCTTCTCGGCGGCGGCGACCGCGTCGGCGGCCGAGACGCCCGCCGCGGCGGAAACCCGGACCCGCTTCAGCGTGGCGCCGTTGACGACGACGTCGTCGACCGCGACCGCGCCGACGTCGCCGAGCGCCGCGGCGATGCGGGCGGCGTTGGCGGGATCGCGGAACATGCCGACCTGGAGCAGCACGCCGGCGGTCGCCGGGGCCTTGGCGGAGGAGAGTTCGCCGAGGCTGCGCGTCAGGTCGGCGAGGCCGACTCCGGCGCCGACGTCGTCCACCGCCGCATAGGCGGCGTCGATGCGGTCGGCGGCGTAGGAGGTGCGGCCGGACGGCGCCGGCTGCGGCAGGATCGGCTGCGGGCCGACCTGGAACACCATCGGCGGCTGGGCCGTGGCGGGGGCCGGCTGATAGGCAACCGGCGCCTCGGCGGCCGGGACGTAGGTCTCCGCCGCGGGGGCCGCGGCCGGAACCGGCACGGGCGCGGCGGCCGGGCGGTAGGCCGCCTGCACCACCGGCAGTTGGACCGGCTCGGCCATGGCGACCTGGATCGGAGCGACGACCGCGGCCGGATCGGCCGAGGCGACGACGGCGTAGGTCTCGATCACGGCCGGACGCGGCTGCGGCAGCACGGCGGTGCGGACCACGGGGGCGGCGTCCTCGGCGAGCGAGGCGGTGACGATCGGGGCGGCGGCCGGCGCGGCCGTGCGGGCCGGGGTGCGCACCACCGGCGCGGCCGTCGAGGCGACCTGGACGCGCGGCGCGGCGGCGGCCTTCGGCGGTTCGTCGCCGCCGGTGATGCCGCGCACCAGCACGCCCGGCAGCGAGGTGACCGAGGCGACCAGCGTCTCCGGCAGGCTCTCGCGCTCCGGCGCGCCGACGTTCGGGCCGCGATAGGACGCCATCAGGAAGCGGGTGTCGTCGCCCTCGACCGGGGCGGGGCCGACATACTCGACCTGCACCTTGGCGATGCCGGCCTGCCGCACGCCGAGCATCTCGGCGGCCCGGCGCGACATGTCGAGCACGCGGTTGGAATGGAACGGGCCGCGGTCGTTGACGCGGACGACGATGCTGCGGCCGGTCGTCAGGCTGGTGACCCGGGCATAGGACGGCAGCGGCATGGTCGGGTGCGCCGCCGAAATCGAGGCCGAATCGAACACCTCGCCGTTGGCGGTGCGCCGGCCGTGGAAGGCGTCGCCATACCAGCTGGCGAGACCGACGGCGCGGTAGCTCGGGTCGAGGCGGGGGATGTAGCGCTTGCCGGCGACCTTGTAAGGCGTGCCGACCATGGCCCGGCCGCCGCCCTTGGGCACCGGATCGCCGGGCTTCACCACCCGCGGGCTCGGCGCGACGCCGAGCTTGGGATCGATTTCGGACCTGGCGGAGCCATGGGTGGTGCGGGGCGAGGATCCGCAGCCCGCGAGCGAGACCGTGACCAGGAGCGTTGCTGCGACCGTTGCGACGAGTGACCCTACGGATCGTCCGGTGACCGTGTCCGTCTGCGGTCGCTTGCCCGTCATGTCGCGTGCCTTGCTTCTGTCGAACTCCCGGCCGACACCAGGGCGTCGCGGGCAAGACCCGTGACCGCACCCGTCGTCCATCCGGCGCCGTGGCATCGCAGCCACGTTTCCGGATCTTCGCGGCGCACCGTTAACGGATGGTTAATCCGCGTTCCGAGCGCCGGCCCGCACCGTTCGTTCTCGTTTCCCTGGCCCTGCGCGGAGCCGGGAGGAAGTGCCCTACCGCCCGATCCGCGCCTCACCTTCTAACCCGTCGTCCCGTTTCCAGTAAAGAGTGGTTTCCCCGGTGCGGATCAGGACGAAGCACTGCGTCCGGCCGTCGTACCATTCCGTCCATTTCTGGCACAACCGGCCCTTGTCGATCCACCAGCGCCCGGTGTCCTCGGGGGCCATCAGGCGACCGAGGCCGAGTTTCTCGCCGTCGCCGTCGACACGGCCGTTCTTCCTGTAGTTCAACGGAAACTCGCCGCCGAGCGGCGTCTGCAGGTAGATCCGCCGGCCGCTCACCGCCGCCCGGATCTCGGCGTCCTTCATCGGCGCGGTCTCCGCCGCCGCCGTGGCCGTCCCCGCCAGCAGCGCGATCACCGCGCCGAGGGTGCGAATTGTCATGGGGATCCTCCTCGTCCGTCCGCGGCCGGGCCCGCACCACGTCCGCCGCGCCCCGAATCCGGAGCCGCGTCGAACGTCGGCACGCCCGCGCCGCACGCCCCGTCCGAGGAGATCTACGCACCCACCCCCGCCCCGGTTTCGTCGCCCTCCCCCGGCGAGCCTTGAAAATCGCGGCGGGCTCGACCATGGTCGCGCGGGTCCGGACGGGTGGCCGAGTGGTTTAAGGCAGCGGTCTTGAAAACCGCCGTGGGTGCGAGCCCACCGTGGGTTCGAATCCCACCCCGTCCGCCAGACCTGCGCTCACGACGGTTTCGCTTCGCTCGACGCCTCCGCGGACGAACGGTCGTCAGGAATCTCCCCGCTCCTCGCCTTTCGCGGCCGGCTCCCTTCCAGGGCGGCACGCGCTTTCGCCCGGCGCGTGGGCCGGTGGACGCAGGCCAAGTCCCGGGCAACTCCAGGCCGGACGAGCGGCCGAAGCCCGCGGATCGATCCGCCGCTTGCAGTCCTGGGACATTTGACCTAAAACGCCCATAGGTCAATCGTCCTAGAAGATGGCGTTCGCCGTTCAGCGCCCCACTTTGTCGTTCCGGAGGTCCGTGATGCGCGCGAGCGAAACGCGTCGGCAGATCGTGGAAGTCGCGGATCGGCTCTTCTACGAGATCGGCTACGAGGCCACCTCCTTCGCCGACATCGCCCGCGACGTCGGGCTGTCGCGAGGAAATTTCTATTATCATTTCAAGACGAAGGACGAGATTCTGGATGCGGTGATCGAACGGCGCGCGGCCACGGTGCACGCCCTGCTCGACACCTGGGAGGACGCCGGGGAATCGCCGTCCGACCGGATCCGGAGCTTCGTGCGCATCCTCGTCGAGAACCGGACGAAGATCATGGCGCACGGCTGTCCCGTCGGGACGCTCTGCGCCGAACTGTCCAAGCTGCAGCACGCCGCCAGGGACGACGCCGCCCGCCTGTTCGCCCTGTTCCGGACTTGGCTCGCGCGGCAGTTCGTGGCGCTGGGACACGAGGGTGAAGCGGACGCGCTGGCCCTGCACCTTCTGATGCGCAGCCAAGGCGTCGCCGCGCTCGCGACGGCCTTCCGCGACGAGGACTTCATCCGCCGCGAGGTCGCCGACATGGAAGCCTGGCTGGAGGCGCGGTGTCCGGCCGCGCCGTCAACCGTTTCCCACCGACCGGACTGAGGGAGTCATCGTGTTCGTCGTCATCCTTCGATTCGCCGACAAGTCCAAGGCCCCCCGCTTCATGGACGGGCACAACGCCTGGATCCGCCGCGGCTTCGACGAAGGCGTTTTCCTGCTGGTCGGTAGCATCCAGCCGAACGTCGGCGGCGCCATCCTCGCCCACGGCACCTCGCTCGAGGCGTTGGAAGCGCGCGTCCGGGAGGATCCCTTCGTGGCCGAAGGCGTGGTCGGCGCCGAGATCCTCACCGTCTCGCCCTCCCGGACGGACGAGCGGCTCGCCTTCCTGAAAGGGTGACGGGCCGCGCGCGGCAAAGGGGGCGGTACAACGCCGGTTGCGGTCGCTTCCCGCGCTTCCCGCGCCGCTCGCCGCCAAACCGCCGCCATCGGCCGCGAGTGTCCGCCCGCGGACGGTCGACGGCCGCGGGAGATGGTTGGAATGCACGGATCGGACGTCGCCGCCACGGTGACACTCGCGGTCGCCACGGCGGACGACCTGCCCTGGTTCAAGGACGAACTGCGCGCCGCCTTCGCTGTCGCAGCGATCGAGGCCTTCGGCAGCGCGGAGGGGGCCATCCCCGGCGACGACGACGTCGAGAATTCGTTCGCGGCACCGGGTGCCGTCGCGCTCTTGGTGCTCGCCGACGGCCGGCGTGTCGGCGGCGCGATCCTGACGATCGACGCGGCGAGCGGGTGCAACGCGCTCGACTTCTTCTTCATCTGCGTCGCGGAGCACGGCCGCGGCCTCGGGCTCGCCGCCTGGAAGGCGATCGAAAGGCGCTATTCCGAGACGAAGGTCTGGGAGACCCACACGCCCTATTTCGAGAAGCGGAACATCCACTTCTACCTCAACAAGTGCGGCTTCAGGATCGTGGAATACTACCACGAAGGCCATCGCTCGCCCGACGGCCCGGATCTCGTCGATCTGCCCGGCGACGGCGGCATGTTCCGTTTCGAGAAGGTGATGGATCCGGCCGCATTGGCCGCGCCCCCCCGGACACGCCCCTATTTTACCCGGGTGATATTGACTCGAATTTCACCCGGGTATAAACGGCGCACTCCCCGTCGCAGCAGGAGACGCACCGTGACCGACAGTCCATTACCGCCCGCCACCGCCTTCCGCGGCCATCGCCGGCTCGCCGCCGGTCCGCTCGCAGCGGTGGCGCTCGCCGTGCGCGACGCGCTCGCCGCGGGCGGCGACGAGCCCGTGCTGGTGTTCGACGACGCCAGCGGCAAGGTGATCGACTTCGACCTGCGCGGCGACGACACCGCGATCCTGGCGCGTCTGACACCGCAACCGACCGCGGGTCGACCCGACGAGGCGTCCGGCGCCGACGACGGCGGCGAGGCGCGCGGGCGCGGACGGCCGCGGCTCGGGGTGGTCTCGCGCGAGGTCTCGCTGCTGCCACGGCACTGGGATTGGCTCGGCGGCCAGCCGGGAGGAGCGTCGTCGGCGCTGCGCCGGCTCGTCGACGAGGCGGCGCGTCGGCCGGATCCGCGCCGCGCGCGCAAAGCAGCCCAGGAGAGAGCCTACCGCTTCCTCCAGGCGATCGCGGGCGACTTCCCCCACTACGAAGAGGCGACGCGCGCCTTGTTCGCCGACGACCGGGCGGGCTTCTCCGCCCGGATCGCCGACTGGCCGGCCGACGTGCGCGACCACGCCCTCCGCCTCGCCTTCGGCGCGGACGAGGCGGTGTCCAACTGAACTGAACGGAGCGGGACGGCCCGTCCGTTCGGGCCGTCCCCCGTTTCGTTCCGAGCCGGTCAGGCCGCGGCGGCGGCCTCGGCGTGGCGGGCGACGATCTCCTCGGCGAGCCGGCCGGTCAGCTCCTGGAGGTGGTCGAAGCGGCGCTCGAAATGGGCGACGCCCTGGGTCGCCGAACGCAGCTCGACGATGAGGTCGCCGATCTCGCTCGCCGGCATCAGCGCCTCGACCACGTCCCAGCCGTCCCAGCCGGGGCGGGCATCGAAGCCGAGCAGCTGGCCGCGCCGGGCCGAGACGATGGCGTTGACCCGCGCCGTCGCCTCCGACGGACAGGACACCGTGACCCGCTCGATCGGCTCCAGCAGCACCGGATTGCAGGCCGGCAGGCCCTCGCGCATGGCGATGCGGGCGGCTGCCTGGAACGCCTGGTCGGAGCTGTCGACCGCGTGATAGCTGCCGTCGGTCAGCGTCACCTCGACGTCGACCACCTCGAAGCCGAGCGGCCCGCGTCTCAACGCGTCGCGGACGCCGGTCTCGACGCCGGGGATGTACTGCCTGGGTACCACGCCGCCGGTGATCTTCTCGGTGAAGCGGATGCCCTCGCCGCGCGCGAGCGGGGCGATCTCGAGATGGACGTCGCCGAACTGGCCGTGGCCGCCGGACTGCTTCTTGTGCCGGCCGTGCTGGGCGGCGCGGCCGCGGATCGTCTCGCGATAGGCGACCTCCGGCCGCGTGGTGCGCAGCTGCAGACCCCAGCGCCCGGCCAGCCGCTCGGTGGCGACGCGCAGGTGCATCTCGCCCTGGCCGCCGAGCAAGGTCTCGCCGGTCTCGGCCGACACGGTCACCGTCAGCGAGGGATCCTCTTCGACGATGCGGGCGAGCGCGGCCGACAGCTTGGCCTCGTCCTTACGCTCGTTGGCGCGGATCGACAGCGCCATCACCGGCCGCGGTAGCTCTACCGGGGCGACCGGCTCGGGCGCGGCGCGGCCGCCGCCGAGCGTGTCGCCGGTGCGGGCGTGCTCGAGCTTGCCGAGGGCGACGAGGTCGCCGGCGCGCGCGACGTCGCGCTTCTCGGTACGCGCGCCGACGAGGCGGTAGAGGCCGGAGACGCGGTCGGCCCCGGAGGGGCCGGCGAGCGCGGAGCCGTCGCGGATCTCGCCGGCGAGCACGCGGCCGATCGACAGCTTGCCGCCGTGGGCGGTGTGCAGCGTCTTGACGACGCGCACCACCGCGTCGGTCCCGGGCGCGAAGCCGAGGCGGGCGTCGAGGTCTTCGAGGCCGGGCGCCTCGTGGCGCAGGGCCTTGAGGAGGCGGCCGATGCCGTGGCCGTCCTCGGCCGAGCCGAAGAACACCGGGCAGATCAGGCCGTTGCGCAGCTCGGCGACGAGGTCGCCGAACACCTGGTCGCGCGGCGGCGCGACGTCGGAGAGCAATTCCTCCATCAGCGCGTCGTCGTGGTCGGCGAGGCGCTCCAGCATGGTGAAGCGGGCTTCGACCTCGCGGGCCATCTCCTCGTCGGGGATGTCGATGGTCTCGCTCGGGGCGTGGTCGCGGTAGACGAAGGCGCGCTCGAGCGCGAGGTCGATGAAGCCGGTGACCTTGCCGTCGGTCCAGATCGGGATCTGGCGCAGCACCAGCGGCGTCTTCGAGGCCGGCTGCAGCATCGCCAGCGTCTCGCGGACGCGCGCGTCCGCCTTGTCGATCTTGTTGAGGAACAGCATGTGCGGCACGCCGGCGTCGTCGAGCCGCTTCAGGATCAGCTGCAACGCGGCGATCTTCTTCGGATCGGCCTCGCAGACCACCACCGCGCAGTCGACCACCGGCAGCACCGACAGCGTCTCGCCGAGGAACTCGGTGGAGCCCGGGCAGTCGAGGAAGGTGTAGTCGTCGCCCATGAAGCTGGTGGTGGCGACGTTGAGTTCCACGCTCATGGCGTGGGCGCGGGCCTCGGGGCCGGCGTCGCCCACCGTGGTGCCCGCGGTCGTGCTGCCCTGGCGCTGGACCGCCCCGGTCCGTGCCAGGATGGCTTCGAGGAGGGTGGTCTTGCCGCTCGAGAACGGCCCCACCAACGCGATCGTCCTGGCCCCCGTCCGGGGCCCGCGACCTCTACCGCCGTCGTCTCCCATGATCTTTCACTCCCGTTCTCGACTTGTTCCAGTCATGTCACGGGGCTCTCGGGTCGTCCGCTCTCCGGTGGCATGGCGCACCCGGGGCCGAGACGATGGTCGCGCCGACGCTGCGCCGGCGCAAGAGGGCTTCGCCGGTCCGTAGCTTCACGGGGGGTGAACCACCGGCCGCGACATTGCGGAAATTTAAGGCCGGCGCGACGATCGGGGCGGTTTCCCCGTCGGGATTATTTCCCTAGTCTCCCGCCTCACCAACGAGAAGGCCGATCGCGGCCGCCGTTCCCGGGAGGACCCACCGATGACCCCGATGCTCTCGCGCCGCCGCGTGCTGGCGCTCGCCGCCGCCTCCGGCCTCGCCGCCGCCGCCGGCCGCCCCGCCTTCGCCGCCGGCCCGACGATCCGGATCGCCGTGCTGAAGACCGGCACGGTCAACTGGGAGCTCGACGTCATCCGCACCAACGGCTTCGACCAGAAGCACGGCTTCGCGCTCGACGTCGTCGAGGTCGCCAACAACGAGGCGACCCGCGTCGCGCTCCAGGCCGGCGACGTCGACCTGATCACCTCGGACTGGCTGCTGGTGGCGCGCGAGCGCGGCGAGGGCTCCGACCTCACCTTCGTGCCGTTCTCCTCCTCGGTCGGCTCGATCATGGTCAAGGACGGCGGCGGCATCGCCACGCTGGCCGACCTCAAGGGCAAGAAGATCGGCGTCGCCGGCGGTCCGCTCGACAAGAACTGGCTGCTGATCCAGGGCATGGCCAAGCGCGACTTCGGCCTCGACCTCGCCAAGGACGCCGAGCCGGCCTTCGGCGCGCCGCCGCTCTTGTCGGAGAAGCTGCAGTCGGGCGAACTCGACGCCGCCCTCACTTTCTGGAACTTCTGCGCCCGCCTCGAGGCGGGCGGCTTCAAGTCGATCCTGTCGGGTCTCGAGGCCGCCCAGGCGATGGGCGCCAAGGGCGCGATCTCGGCGGTCGGCTACACCTTCTCGGAGGGCTGGGCCGCCAAGAACCTCGACGCCGTCAAGGGCTTCGTCGCTGCCTCGCGCGAGGCCAAGGAGCTGCTGCGGACCTCCGACGCCGAGTGGGCGCGCATTCGTCCGATGATGAACGCCGACGACGACAAGGTGTTCGCCAACCTCCGCGACCGCTTCCGCGACGGCATCCCGTCGCGCCCGATCGCCGACGAGATCGCCGACGCCACCACCCTCTACGGCGTCCTCGCCGACCTCGGCGGCGAGAAGCTCGTCGGCAAGTCGAAGACCTTCGCCGCCGGCACCTTCTGGTCCGAACTCGCCAAGGGCTGACGCACCGAGCTTGGTCTCGTCCCGAACCGTCGGGACGAGACGGTTGCCCGGCCGATCCGGCACGCAAATCGAGCGGTCCCATCCCGCGGCCGGTGCCGCGGGACGCGCACCGGCATCGAAACCTCCGTCACCGCCTCCGGTCGAACGCGCTGCCGCCCTTGCGGCCGGTCTTGCTCTTGAAGCTGGCGACGCTCGGATAGGCGCCCTTCCTCGTCGGCTCCGGCGGCGGGGGCGGCGGAGTCGCGGGCATGGTCAGCTTGGTGTTGGCGCCCTGCCCGGCCTCGTCGACCATCTTGGCGAAGCGGACCAGGATGGCGGCGACGCCCTTGAGGCGCTGTTCGGGATCGGGCCAGTCGCGCACCAGCACGATCTTCTGGTCGGGCCGGATCTTGGCGAGGATGCCCTGTTCGCCGACGTATTTGACCAGCGCCGGCGGGTTCTCGAACTTGCCGTCACGGAACGAGATCACCACGCCCTTCGGACCGGCGTCGACCTTCTCGACGTTGGTCTTGCGGCACAGCGCCTTGATGGTGACGATCTTGAGCAGATGCTCGACCTCCTCCGGCAGCGAGCCGAAGCGGTCGACCAGCTCGGCGCCGAAGGCGTCGATCGAGCGGGCGTCCGGCAGGTCGCCGAGGCGGCGGTAGAGGCCGAGGCGCAGTTGCAGGTCCGGCACGTAGTGGTCCGGGATCATCACCGGCGTGCCGACGGTGATCTGCGGGCTCCACTGCTCCTCGCCCTCGGCCTCCGGCCCGCCGGCCTTCAGCGACGCCACCGCCTCCTCCAGCATCTGCTGGTAGAGCTCGTAGCCGACCTCCTTGATGTGGCCGGACTGCTCCTCGCCGAGCAGGTTGCCGGCACCGCGGATGTCGAGGTCGTGGCTGGCGAGTTGGAAGCCGGCGCCGAGCGTGTCGAGGCTCTGCAGCACCTTCAGGCGCCGCTCGGCCACGGTCGTCAGCTTCTTCTCCGCCGGCGTCGTGAACAGCGCGTAGGCGCGCGTCTTGGAGCGACCGACGCGGCCCTTGAGCTGGTAGAGCTGGGCGAGGCCGAACATGTCCGCGCGGTGCACGATCAGCGTGTTGGCGGTCGGGATGTCGAGGCCGGATTCGACGATGGTAGTCGAGAGCAGCACGTCGTACTGGCCCTCGTAGAAGGCGTTCATGACGTCTTCCAATTCGGTCGCCGCCATCTGGCCGTGGGCGGTCGCGACCTTCACCTCGGGCACGTGCTTGGCGAGGAACTCCTTCTGGTCGGCGAGGTCGGCGAGCCGCGGGCAGACGTAGAAGGCCTGGCCGCCGCGGTATTTCTCGCGCAGCAGCGCCTCGCGGATGATCAGCGGATCGAAGGGCGTCACGAAGCTGCGGACCGCGAGGCGGTCGACCGGCGGCGTCGCGATCAGCGACAGCTCGCGCACGCCCGTCAATGCCAGCTGCAGCGTGCGCGGGATCGGCGTCGCCGACAGCGTCAGCACGTGGACGTCCGACTTCAGCTCCTTCAGCCGCTCCTTGTGCTTGACGCCGAAGTGCTGCTCTTCGTCGATGATCAGGAGGCCGAGGTCCTTGAACTGGATCCCCTTGGCGAGCAGCGCGTGGGTGCCGACCACGATGTCGACGGTGCCGTCGGAAAGGCCCGCCTTGGTCGCCGCCAGTTCCTTGGCCGAAACCAGCCGCGAGGCCTGCCGCACCTCGACCGGGAGGCCCTTGAAGCGCTCGGCGAAGGTGCGGAAATGCTGGCGCGACAGCAGCGTCGTCGGCACCACCACCGCCACTTGCCGACCGGACAGCGCGGCGAGGAAGGCGGCGCGTAGCGCCACTTCCGTCTTGCCGAAGCCGACGTCGCCGCAGACCAGCCGGTCCATCGGCCGGCCCGAGGCGAGGTCGGTCGCCACAGCCTCGATGGCGTTCAGCTGGTCGTCGGTCTCGTCGTAGGGGAAGCGGGCGGCGAACTCGTCGGCGAGGCCCTCGGCGGGCACGAGCGCCGGCGCGGTCTTCATCAGGCGGGCGGCCGCGGTCTTGATCAGCTCGTCGGCGATCTCGCGGATCCGCCGCTTCATCTTGGCCTTGCGGGCCTGCCACGCGCCGCCGCCGAGCTTGTCGAGCACGGCCTCGGTGTCCTCCGAGCCGTAGCGCGACAGGAGCTCGATGTTCTCGACCGGCAGGAACAGCCGGTCGCCGCCCTGGTACTGGATCTCCAGGCAGTCGTGCGGCGCGCCGGCGGCCTCGATGGTCCTAAGGCCGACGAAGCGGCCGATGCCGTGGTCGACGTGGACGACGAGGTCGCCCTCGGCCAGACTCGCCACCTCTTTCAGGAAGTTGTCGGCGCGCTTGCGGGCGCGGGCGCCGCGCACGAGGCGGTCGCCGAGCACGTCCTGTTCGGCGACGACCACGAACTCCGGCAGCGAGAAGCCGGTCTCGATGCCGAGCACGGCGAGCGGCAGTTCGTGCGCCGGCGCCTTCAGCGCCTCGTCGAGATAGGCCACCGGTCGGGTCGCCTGGACGCCGTGGTCGGCGATCACCTGGGCGAGGCGGTCGCGCGAGCCCTCGGACCAGCAGGCGAGCACCACGCGGCGGTTCTCCGCCTTCAGCGCGCGGATGTGCTTCACCAGCACGTCGAAGATGTTGACGTCGGGCGCGGCGCGTTCGGCGGCGAAGCTGCGGCCGGTCTCGCCGCCGAGGTCGACGATCCGGGTCGCCGACTGGTCGGGCTGGTGGAACGGGGTGATGCGCGCGACGTCGCGGCGCGACAACAGTGTGCCGAGTTCGGCCTCGGTCAGGTAGAGCCGGTCGGGCGGCAGCGGCTTGTAGGGCGCGCCGGCGCCGCCGGACTTCAGCGAATCCACGCGGGCGTCGTGGTGGTCGGCGACCATGACGAGGCGCTCGCGCGCGGCCTCCCGGTCGAGCGGGTCGAGCAGCACCGGGGCGTCGCCGACGTGGTCGAACAGCGTCGACAGCTGTTCGTGGAACAGCGGCATCCAGTGCTCGAGGCCGGCGTAGCGCCGGCCCTCGCTGACCGCCTCGTAGAGCGGATCGCCCGAGGTCGCCGCGCCGAAGGCGGCGACGTAGCCCTGGCGGAAGCGCTTGATCGCGGCCGGCGTCAGTTGCACCTCGCTCATCGGCACGAGGTCGAGCCGGACCAGCTGGCCGGTCGAGCGCTGGGTCTCCGGGTCGAACGGGCGGATCGATTCCAGCGTGTCGCCGAAGAAGTCGAGGCGGACCGGCGCCTCGGTGCCGGGGGCGAAGAGGTCGAGGATGCCGCCGCGCACCGCGTATTCGCCGGTGTCGCGCACCGTGCCCGAGCGCGAGAAGCCGGCGTTCTCGAGCCAGCCGGCGATGGTGGTCATGTCGGCGCGCCCGCCGGGCACCAGCGAGAACACCTGGCCCTCCACCAGCGCCGGCGGCACCACGCGCTGCACCACCGCGTTGACGGTGGTGAGCAGCACGAAGGGCTTGTCCTCGCCGCGCCGGGCGGCGAGTTCGGCCAGCGTCGTCATCCGCCGCGCCACCACGGCCGGCGTCGGTGACACCCGGTCGTAGGGCAGGCAGTCCCAGGCCGGGAACTCGAGCACGCCGATCTCCGGCGCCACGAAGGCGAGCGCGCGCTGCAGCTGCGCGAGCCGCTGGCCGTCGCGCGCCACGTAGACCGCGTCGACGCCGCGGCGCCGGTTCGCCCGCACCAGCCGGGCCAGCGCCACCGCCTCGGCGCCGTCGGGCACGCCGGCGATGGTGACGGCACGGAATTCGTCGAACAGGTGGGCAAGGGGATCGCTGGACATCGGACCGGACGGTGACATGTGGACGTGCGCGCGGGCGGGCTCGCCCGCGGACGCGAGGTTCGGCGGCGCCCCGCCGCGGCGGGACCCCGTTGGTCGTGGCGACCGGGCGGCGCACCCGGTCGCGGGGGAGGCGGGCGAAGCGGCCTCCCCGGGCGCCGCCGTCCGGCGCGGACGGCATCCGTGCGGCTCGGAACCCCGGCCGCGGAAGCCGACGGCCGACCGGACCGAAGCTCCCGCCAGCCGCAAACTCCCGGTTCCCTCCGCCCCTCTCGACACCCCAACCGCGTCCCCTCCCCCTGGAGGGGGAGGGACAGGGAGAGGGGGGAGCCCCGCCGCAACGCCGGCCACTGCGGGGACGAGGCCAGCGATCGGACAGGATCGGCCCGTCGGCCCCCTCTCCCCGACCCTCCCCCTCCAGGGGGAGGGAGCATGTCGCGGTGCAGGTGCCACACCGGCAACCGGAGCCCGAACGTCGAAGCCGGGATGCGGAAGCCCTGCTGCCGATTGGCGACAGCGCGCGGCATGAGCCCGACTGCCGACTGCCGACTGCCGAAGCCCTACTGCCCCCTACCCCCTACCCCGTCAGCGGATTCGCCTTCGCATACTCGACGATCCTCGCCAGCACGCCGCCGTCGCGCTCGGCCGGGATCGGCTCGCGGCCGAGGATCCAGCCGAACAGCTCGCGGTCGGGCACCTCCATCAGCGCCTCGAACTCGCCGAGTTCGGCCTCGGACAGCGCGGCGATCTCGGCGTCGGCGAAGCGGCCGAGCAGGAGGTCGAGCTCGCGGGTGCCGCGGTGCCAGGCGTGGTAGAGCGCCTTGCGGCGGCGGACGTCGAGGTCCTCCGAGGTGCGCGACAGCCCGTGGGACTGGATGGCCATGGAAAGCTCCGGTAAGACGCATCGCCGCCGGGCCGGATCGCCGGCCCGTCGGTGCGGGAGGATATGTAGCGTCCCCTCCCGGCGCTGTCAGGTGTCTTGTGGCGCGGCGGCGGTTCGGCGCAGCGGCTCGGGTCCCGGCCGGAGCACCCGGGCGGCCGCGCCTCGGACGGCACCGGGTCGGCACGACCGCGCCGCGACCTCGGACCGGACGCGCCGCCGCGGCGCCGCATCCGGCGGCACGGGATCGGCACGGATACGCCGGCGACAGGAGCGGGCCGCCCGGCGGGCCGGCGATGACGAGGCGCGCATGGGCGCGGGCACGAGGGGAACGAGGCGATGACGGACGGACCGACCATCCGGGTGATCCGCGGCGACGCCGCCGCCGAGCTGCGGCCGGCGATCGTCGCCCCGCTGATCGCCTTCAACCGCGAGACCTTCGGCCCGAGCGACCGCGAACTCTTCGCCGCCGTGCTCGAGGACCCCGCCACCGGCGAGACCGTCGGCGGCCTCTACGGCGAGGCCAGCTACGGCTGGACCTACGTCCAGCTCCTCGTCGTCCCCGCCGCCCAGCGCGGCCGCGACCTCGGCACCCGCCTGATCGCCGAAGCCGAAGCCTTCGCCCGCGCCCGCGGCAGCCGCGGCGTCTTCCTCGACACCTTCGAGTTCCAGGCCAGGGGGTTTTACGAGAAGCTGGGTTACGTGGTGTTCGGGGAGCTGGAAGGGGGAGAGGGAGCGGTGCGGCGGTTTTTTCTGAAGAAGGTGTTCTGAGGGGGCGGGTCAGTGGGAAGGCGGGGTGGAGGTGCGGGCGCGGGCGAGCTCGGCGTAGCGGTAGAAAGTGCTCGATGCCCCGCCGTCCGGATCGTGGATCGCGCCGTCCGGGTCGATGCGATACCTGATGGTCTCCGGGATCGGGCCTCCGGCTACGGTCGTCCCGAGGAGGACGAGTTCCTCCAAGCTGCATTCGGTAAAGACTTGCGCGGGAAGGACCGTCCGAAGGTTCGCGGCATACAGCGAACGCAGTGTCCGACAGCTTCCGAGCCAGCACGGATCGGCCACCGACGTGTTCGACAGGTCGATCGAGTGGAGCCGAGGGGCTCGGCGAAGGAAGGCGACGTCCTCGACGCCTGTGTTGGCAAGGTCCACGAACTGCAACCTCGAGAGGCTCGACAGCGGCCCGAGGTCCGTCACGCCGGTTCGACGCAGCCATAGGGACCGGAGCAGGGTGAGGCCGCTCAGCGGCCCGAGGTCCGAAACGCCCGTGCCGTCGAGACGGAGGGAAGTCAATTCGGTGAGGCCCGCCAGCGGGGCGAGGTCCGTGACACCCGTGTCGGCGAGATGGAGACTCCGCAACTTGGTCAGGCCCGACAGGGGCCGGAGGTCCGTTGCACCCGTGCGGTCGCAATGCAGGGACGACAGTTGCGCGAACCCGGCCAATGGGGCGAGATCCTTGACGGCGGTACCGTCCAGGTCGAGACTCTTCATCCCGACGTGTCCGGACACGGGCTCGAGGTCCGACACGCCCGTCCCGGAAAGACCGAGCCGCTGCAGTTCGGTGAGGCCCGACAGCGGAGCGAGGTCCGTGACGCCCGTGCCTTCGAGCTCGAGGCTCCGCAGCCGGCGAAGGCCGGACAGTGGAGCGAGATCCGTTGCACCCGTGCCCCCAAGGACGAGTTCCCTCAAGGTGGAGAGGCCCGACAGCGGAGCGAGGTCCGCGACGCGCGTGCTCCCGAGGTCCAGAGTCCGTAACGTCGTCGAGCCGGAAAGCAGGGCGAGATCCGTGAAGCTCGTGCCGTGCAGATCGAGATCTAGCAGCTGCGCGAGAGTGGACAGCGGGGCGAAGTCGGTGATTTCCGTTCCGTCGAGCCCGAGAGTCGCCAACCGGTTGAGGCCGGACAGCGGGGCGAGATCCCTGACGCCGGTCTCGCCGAGGTCGAGACGTTGCAAGTTGGCGAGTCCGGACAGCGGCGAAGGATCGGAGACACCCGTCCCGCGGAGGTCCAGATCCTCCAGGTGCGAGAGTGTCGCGAGCGGGGCGGGATCCACGACCTTCGTCTTGCAGAGATCGAGTATCTCGAGCCGGTCGAGGCCGGCCAGCGGCGCGAGATCGACGACGGCCGTCTCGCCCAAACGGAGGTTCCACAGCATTCGGAGGCCGGACAGGGGTTCCAGATCGGTCACGTCCGTGCAGGTAAGGTCGAGCTCTTCCAACCGAGTCAGACCGGCGAGCGGCGCAAGATCCCGGATGCCGGCCCCATCGGCGGAGAGATATCGGAGTCTGTGCAGCCCGGACAACGGTGCCAAGTCGACCACGCGGCGGGACGAGAAATCGAGCGTCTCCAGTTCGGAAAGGCCCGCCAACGGCCCGAGATCCTCGACGGGAGACAATCGCAAGTATAGTTTGCGCAGAGCGACAAGTCCCGCCAGCGGGCCGAGATCGGTGACATTGGTCGAGACCAGATCGAGGCACTCCAACACCCGCAACCCGGCCAGCGGTGCGACGTCGGCGACCGTCGTGCAGCCGAGATCGAGGCTGCGCAACGCGACGAGACCGGCCAGTGGCGCGATGTCCGCCAGTATCAGGCAGTCGAGTTCGAGAGACCGCAGCTGTACGAGCTCGGCCAGGGGCGCGAGATCGGCCACCGCGGTGGCGGTGAGATCGAGCGACCGGAGCGCGTGGAACTTCGCGATCCTCGCCAGATCGGAGAACGCCCGTTCGCGCGACAGGTCCAGGCTGGTCACGTGCGGGATCCAGTGCGTCGGCGGATCGATCCCGGCCAGGACCATGCGGCGCACTTCGTGCGAGTCGAAATCAGTCGGGATCATCCGTCCGCCGTCGTCCTAGCGCGCGTCGAGCTTCCGTTTCGGGTTCATCCGCCGCGCCCGACCCGCCTCCACGCTAGCGCACGACAACCGTCGGCACCAGCGCGGCCGTCTCCACACGCCGCAAGCCGGCGCTTTCTTCGCCCTCCCGCCGTGCTATCCCTCCCCCATGCGTCCCGCCCTGCTCAACCCGTTGTTCCTGCCCGTGTCCGCGCTCGCCGGCGTCGGGCCGAAGCTCGCGCCGAAGCTGACGCGGCTGGTGCGGCCGGGGGCGGAGCCGGGGCGGGAGGGGGTGGTGGCGGACCTGTTGTTCCACCTGCCGACCCAGGTGATCGACCGCTCGCGCGAGGCCTCGGTGGCCGGGGCGCCGGAGGGGGCGATCGTGACGCTGCGGCTGACCGTCGACCGCCACCGCCCGACGCCGGCGGGCGGCCGGGCGCCCTACCGCGTCATGGCCTTCGACGACACCGGCGAGATCGCCCTCTGCTTCTTCCACGCCGAGAAGGGCTGGCTCGAGAAGCTGCTGCCGGTGGGCGCCGAGCGGCTGGTGTCGGGGCGGGTGGAATGGTTCAACGGCGCGCCGCAGATGGTGCACCCGGATCACGTCGTGCCACCGGAGGAGGCAGTGAAGCTGCCGCGGATGGAGCCGGTCTATCCGCTCACCGAGGGCGTCTCGGGCAAGGTGCTGCGCAAGGCGGTCGACTCGGCGCTGGAGCGGCTGCCGGCGCTGCCGGAGTGGCAGGATCAGAGCGTGCTCGACGCGCGGCGCTGGGGTCCGTTCGCCGAGGCGATCGGTCGGGTGCACCGGCCGGAGAGCCCGGCGGATCTCGCCGACGACAGCCCCTTCCTCGCCCGCCTCGCCTACGACGAGCTGCTCGCCAACCAGCTCGCCCTCGGCCTCGTCCGCGCCTCGCTGCGCGTCGTCGCCGGCCGGGCGCGGGCGCCGGACGGCTCGATCCGGGCGCGACTGCGCGCCGCCCTGCCCTTCGCGCTCACCGGCTCGCAGGAGCGCGCGATCGCCGAGGTCGAGGCGGATCTCGTCAAGCCGCTTCGCATGGTGCGGCTGGTGCAGGGCGACGTCGGCTCCGGCAAGACCATGGTGGCGCTGTTCGCCGCCGCCGCGGCGATCGAGGCCGGCGGCCAGGCCGCCATCATGGCGCCGACCGAGCTGCTGGCGCGCCAGCACGCCCGCTCGATCGCGCCGCTGGCGGAGGCGGCGGGCCTCCGCCTCGCCGTCCTCACCGGCTCCGACCGCCAGAAGGTGCGGCGCGAGACACTGGCGGCGCTCGCCGCCGGCGAGGTCGACCTCGTCGTCGGCACCCACGCGGTATTCCAGGCCGGGGTCGAGTTCCGCGACCTCGCGCTCGCGGTGGTCGACGAGCAGCACCGCTTCGGCGTCCACCAGCGCCTCGCGCTGTCGGCCAAGGGCAGCCGCACCGACCTCCTGGTGATGACCGCGACGCCGATCCCGCGCACGCTGCAGCTCAGCTATTTCGGCGACATGGACGTCTCGCGCCTGACCGAGAAGCCGGCCGGGCGCAAGCCGATCGTCACCGTGGCGGTGCCGGCCGAGCGGATCGGCGAGGTGGTCGAGCGGATCGGCCGGCGGATCGCCGAGGAGGGCGCGCGGGCCTACTGGGTCTGCCCGCTGGTGGAGGAGAGCGAGGCGGTCGACCTCGCCGCCGCCGAGGAGCGCTTCGAGGATCTGCGCAAGTATTTCGGCGATCGCGTCGCCCTGGTCCACGGCCGCATGAAGGCCGCCGACAAGGACGCGGCGATGACGCGTTTCTCGTCCGGCGCGGCGTCGATCCTGGTGGCGACCACGGTGATCGAGGTCGGCGTCGACGTGCCCGCCGCCACCATCATGGTGATCGAGCACGCGGAGCGCTTCGGCCTCGCCCAGCTGCACCAGCTGCGCGGACGGGTCGGCCGCGGCGACGCGGCGTCGAGCTGCGTGCTGCTCTACAAGGGTCCGCTCGGCGAGACCGCCAAGGCCCGGCTCGCCATCCTGCGCGAGAGCGAGGACGGCTTCCGCATCGCCGAGGAGGACCTGCGCCTGCGCGGCGGCGGCGAACTGCTCGGCACCCGCCAGAGCGGCATGCCCGGCTTCCGCCTCGTCCGGCCGGAGATCCACGGCGCCCTCACCGAGATGGCCCGCGACGACGCCGCCCTGATCCTCGCCCGCGACCCCGAGCTGACCGGCCCGCGCGGCGAGGCGCTGCGCGTGCTGCTGCACTTGTTCGGGCGGGACGAGGCGGCGCGGCTGATCCGGGCGGGGTGAGCGCCTTCTCGGGCGAGGTGCGTTTCCCCCCAGCGTCGAGCCACCCCACCCCGGCGCTGCGCGCCGACCCTCCCCACGAGGGGGAGGGTAGAGCCATGGCCAGCGACGGTGGAACTCCTACCCTCCCCCTTGCGGGGAGGGTCGACGGCCGTAGGCCGGCGGGGTGGGGTCGCCTCCGCCCGTGAGGCCGCTGTTTCCGGGTGCCCGACGTGGAGAGATCGACGACGTCGCGCCGGTCGAAGCCACCCCACCCCGGCGCTCCGCGCCGACCCTCCCCACGAGGGGGAGGGTAAAGCTGTGGCACGCGCTCGCCATTTTACTACCCTCCCCCTTGTGGGGAGGGTCGACGGCCGTAGGCCGGCGGGGTGGGGTAGCGCCGACGTTCGAGTTGGCGGCGCTCTACGCCCCCCCTCAGCAGGCCGTCACGTTCACCGCCAGTCCGCCGAGGCTGGTCTCCTTGTACTTCGACTGCATGTCGAGACCGGTCTGGCGCATGGTCTCGATGACGGTGTCGAGCGAGACGATGTGCTCGCCGTCGCCGTTGAGGGCGAGCGAGGCGGCGTTGATGGCCTTGATGGCGCCGAAGGCGTTGCGCTCGATGCAGGGGATCTGGACGAGGCCGCCGACCGGGTCGCAGGTCATGCCGAGGTGGTGCTCGATGGCGATCTCGGCGGCGTTCTCGACCTGGGCGTTGGAGCCGCCGAGCGCGGCGGCGAGGCCCGCGGCGGCCATGGCGGCGGCCGAGCCGACCTCGCCCTGGCAGCCGACCTCGGCGCCGGAGATCGAGGCGTTGCGCTTGATCAGGCCGCCGATCGCGGTGGCGGCGAGGAAGAAACGGCGGATGCCGTCGCGGTCGGCGCCGGGGCAGAAGTCGCGGTAGTAGCGCAGCACCGCCGGCACGACGCCGGCCGCGCCGTTGGTGGGCGCGGTGACGACGCGGCCGCCGGCGGCGTTCTCCTCGTTGACCGCGATGGCGAAGCAGGAGACGTAGTCCATCACCTGATGCGGGGCGCGGTCGTTCTTCAGGCGCTTCTCCTCGATGCGCTCGAAGATCCGCTTGGCGCGGCGCTTGACCCTGAGCCCGCCGTCGAGTTCGCCGTCGAGCGTCAGGCCGCGGTCGATGCAGGCGAACATGGTGTCGGCGATCGTGTCGACGTCGGCGATCACCGCCGCGCGCGGGCGCTGCGCCGCCTCGTTGGCGAGCGTCAGCTCGGCCACCGACAGCCCGGCGGCGTCGGCCATGGCGAGCAGCTCGACGCCGCTGCGATAGGGGAACGGCACCGGCACCTTGGCGCCCTGCCCGCCGTCGTCGCCATCGCGCACCACGAAGCCGCCGCCGACCGAGAACCAGACCTCCTCGGCGAGGAGATCGCCGGCCGCGTCGTAGGCCGAGAAGCGCATGGCGTTGGGGTGGCGCTCGTAGGTGCGCTCGAGGTCGAACACCACGTCGCGGTCGGGATCGAAGGCGATCGTGCCGCCGCCGGCGCGCGCCAGCACCCGTTCGGCGCGGATGCGCGCCAGAACGGCCTCGGCGTGGTCGGGGTCGAGGCTGTCGGGGCGCAGGCCCGCGAGGCCGAGGATCATGGCCTTGTCGGTGGCGTGGCCCTTGCCGGTCCAGGCCAGCGAGCCGAAGGCGGTCGCGGTCAGGCGGTCGACCCGGGCCGAGGCGTCGGCGCCGAGACCGGAGACGAAGGAGAAGGCGGCGCGCATCGGGCCGATCGTGTGCGACGACGACGGGCCGATGCCGATCTTGAACAGGTCGCCGAACGCGACCGGAACCTCGCCGGCATGCAGCGGCGACAGGCGGTCCTCGTCGAGGTTGGCGGCGGGGGACGTGTGGGCGACCATGATGGGAAGGGCTCCGCGGCGCATCTCTCTGCCGGGGTCCGAGCCGGTGGCCGGACCGCTGGCATTGCCGGGATCCGCCCCGGCGTCGGCTTCGTCGCGCCCCATCTGTCCTCGTCGCCTGAGAGCGTTATCCCGTCGGCGGGAGACCGGGGACCGGTCTCCACTCTCCAGATGTCCTCCGCCCCGCGCGGTCCTTCTGCCTGACGAGTTTCCGGGGCGGTTGCTCCGTCGGCGCCCGGAGATCCGGGTCTCTCCCGCGCGGGAGGGCCGGTGCACCGGCCGATGTCGGGGATTATGCGGACACTCGCCCCCGATCCGCAAGGCCGGACAGGGCGAAGTCGTTGTCGGTTCGCGACATCCCGCCACGATGATCCGACCGGGGCCGGGGCCCGTAGAGACTTCACCTGTAACGGTTCCCCGGGCGTCGCCCCCACGGTGTTCATGAACGCGAGACCTTCCGACGTCACCGGACCCGCCCTCGTCTGGCTGCGCGACGACCTGCGCCTCGCCGACAATCCGGCGCTCGCCGCCGCGGCCGCCGGCGGACGGCCGGTGACCGTCGCCTACGTGCTCGACGACGCACCGGCACGCCGGCCGCTCGGCGGGGCCTGCCGCTGGTGGCTGCACCGGTCGCTCACCGCGCTCGCCGCCGATCTCGCCACCCGCGGCGTGCCTCTGGTGATCCGCCGCGGCGATCCGGCCGAAGTGGTGCCCGCTCTCGCCGCCGAGACCGGCGCCGCGCTGGTGACCTGGAACCGGCGCTACGAGATAGCCGCCCGCGAACTCGACGCGACCGTCAAGGCCGAACTGATCGGCCGCGGCGTCCGCGCGGAGAGCCACAACGGCCACCTGCTCGCCGAACCATGGACGGTGCGCACCAAGGCCGGCGAGTGGTTCCGGGTTTTCACGCCGTTCTGGAAGGCGACGCGCCTCCTGGTCGACGACGCACCCGGCCCGATCCCGGTGCCGGAGCGGATCGTCGCCGCGCCCGACGTGCCGTCGTTGGCGATCGCCGACCTCGGCCTCGCGCCACGTGCGCCCGACTGGTCCGGCGGCCTCGCCGCGACCTGGACGCCCGGCGAGGCCGGCGCGCGCGCTCGGCTGGCGGCCTTCCTCGACGGCCGCCTCGTCCGCTACGCCGCCGCGCGCGACTTCCCCGACGCGTCCGCGACGTCGGAGCTGTCGCCGCACCTGCGCTTCGGCGAGATCTCGATCCGCACCGTCTACGAGGCGAGCCGCCACCACGCGGCGGCGACCGGGATCGCGGAGCGGACGCTGGCGAAGTTCCAGGCCGAACTCGGCTGGCGAGAATTCTCCTATCACCTGCTCTACCACTTCCCCGACCTGCCGCGCCGCAACTTCCAGCCGCGCTTCGACGGCTTCCCGTGGCGCGAGCCGGATCCGAGCGCGATCGCGGCGTGGCGCCACGGCGAGACCGGCTATCCGGTGGTCGACGCCGGGATGCGCCAGCTGTGGACCACCGGCACCATGCACAACCGGGTGCGGATGATCGTGGCGTCCTTCCTGGTCAAGCACCTGCTTGTGGACTGGCGGATCGGGGAGGACTGGTTCTGGGACACGCTCTGCGACGCCGACCCCGCCAACAACGCCGCGGGGTGGCAGTGGGTGGCAGGCTCCGGTGCCGACGCGGCTCCGTATTTCCGCGTCTTCAACCCGGTGCTGCAGGGCGAGAAATTCGACCCCGACGGCCGCTACGTCCGCCGCTTCGTGCCCGAGCTCGCCGACCTGCCGTCCGCGGTCGTGCACCGGCCCTGGCAGTGCGACGGCGTGAAACCCGGCGGCCGCGGCCGGCGTAGCTACCCGGCGCCGATCGTCGACCACGCGGCGGCGCGCGAACGGGCGCTCGGTGCCTTCTCGTCGCTGAAGGCCGGCGCCTGAACGCTTAATTGGATTTCGCGAGGAATAACGACATGCGGATCGCCGTCATCGGCTCTGGCATCTCCGGCAACGCCGCAGCCTGGGCGCTGTCCGCCCGCCACGACGTGGTGCTCTACGAGAAAGCGCCGCGCGCCGGCGGACATTCGGCCACCGTCGACGTCGACTACGACGGTACCGTGGTTCCGGTCGACACAGGCTTCATCGTCTACAACGAGCTGAACTACCCCAACCTCGTGGCGTTGTTCCGCCACCTGGACGTCCCGACCGAGGCGAGCGACATGTCCTTCGCGGTGTCGGTCGGCGACGGCGGGCTCGAGTGGGCGGGCACCTCGCTGGCGAGCGTGTTCGCCCAGCCGGTCAACCTGTTCCGGCCGCGCTTCCTCGGCATGATCCGCGACATCCTGCGCTTCAACCGCGAATGCACCCTCGACCACGACGCCGGCCGACTCGACGGTCTCACCCTCGGTGCCTATCTCGAGCGCAAGGGTTTCGGCCGCGGCTTCCGCGACGACTACCTGGTGCCGATGGGCGCGGCGATCTGGTCGACGCCGGACGCCGAGATCCTGGAGTTCCCCGCCTCGAACTTCGTCCGCTTCTTCCGCAACCACCGCCTCGTCGACCGCGAGCGGCCGATCTGGCGCACCGTCTCGCGCGGCAGCCGCGAATACGTGGACCGGCTGCTCGCGCCCCTGAAGGCGCTCGGCAAGGTCCGCCTCGCGAGCCCGGTGGTGGCGGTGACGCGCGGGCGCACCCACGTCGAGGTCCGCACCGCCGACGGCGAGACCGACCGCTTCGACGAGGTCGTGTTCGCCGCCCACGCCGACCAGACCCTCGCCATGCTCGCCGACGCCTCGGCCGACGAGCGCGCCGTGCTCGGCGCTGTGCGCTACCTGCCGAACCGCGTCGTGCTCCACCGCGACACGGCGCTGATGCCGAAGCGGCGCAGCGTGTGGTCGTCGTGGAACTACCTGCGCGGCGAGCGCGACGACGGCCGCGCCCCGGTGTCGGTGACCTACTGGATGAACCGGCTGCAGAACATCGACCCGGCCCGGCCGCTGTTCGTCACCCTCAATCCCGTGCGCGAGCCCGACCCGGCGCTGGTGTTCGGCGAATGGAGCTACGACCACCCGCAGTTCGACGCCGCCGCCATCGCCGCCCAGCGCCGGCTGCCGGCGATCCAGGGCCGCCGGCGCAGCTGGTTCTGCGGCGCCTGGACCGGCTACGGCTTCCACGAGGACGGGCTCGTCTCGGGTCTCGCGGTCGCCGAGTCGCTCGGCGGCGCGATCCCCTGGCGGCCGCACACGCTCGCCGCGGCGCGCGTCGCGGAGGCGGCCGAATGAGCGTGCGGATCCCGACCACGGTCGCCGCCAACGGCGCGCCGCCGGCGACGGCCGTCACGCTCTACGAGGGCAGCGTGATGCACCAGCGGCTGAAGCCGCTCGCCCACCGCTTCACCTACCGGATCGCCAGCCTGCTGGTCGATCTCGACCGCCTCGCCGAGGCGGACGCGGCGAGCCGGCTGTTCTCCGTCGGCCGCTTCAACCTCTACGGCTTCGACCCGCGCGACCACGGGCCCCGCGACGGCGGCGACGTGCGCACCCACGTCGACGGCCTGCTCGCCGAGGCAGGTCTGGCGCGGCCGGCGCGGGTGCTGCTGCTCTGCCAGCCGCGCGTCCTCGGCTTCGTGTTCGACCCGCTGTCGGTCTATTTCGCCTACGACGACGCGGGCGCGCTGACGGCCCTGGTCTACGAGGTGCGCAACACCTTCGGCGAGCACCATTGCTACGTCGCGCCTGTCGCCGCCGGCGAATCCGACGCGGCCGGGGTGCGGCAGTCGCGCCGCAAGCGCTTCTTCGTCTCGCCGTTCATGGACATGGAACAGCGCTACGACTTCCGCGTCCTGCCGCCCGGCGAGGGCCTCAGGGTGCGCATCCTCGAGTGCGACCGCGACGGCCCGACGCTCGCCGCCACCTTCGCCGGACGGGCCGTGCCGCTCTCTTCAGCGGCGCTGGTCCGGCTGTTCGCCGCGATGCCGTTCCACACCCTGAAGGTCGTCGCCGGCATCCATTGGGAGGCGGCGCGATTGTGGCTCAAGGGCGCGCCGCTGTTCCGCCGCGGCCCCCGTCCGCTGCCGGCCAGCTACGGCGACGCCGCGCCCTGAACGGGGCCCGGACGCGACCGGCGGACTGGACAAAGCGGAAAGTTGCCGCAAAACTGACGCACCGACGACGAAATGCAGGCGCCGCAGGGACTTGTTCCGGATGTGAACGGTCCCCGAGGGGCGCTCGTGTGGGGGATTGTCCGGCGATGACGACGCTTACGCACCCGATCGTTCTCCATCCCGACACGCGCCATCTGCTGCGCGGATTGCCGGGCATGGTGCGCCGGGCCCTCGATCTGGTGGCTTCGCTGCGCTACGGCACGCTCGACGTGACACTGCCCGACGGCCGCGTCGTGCGCATCCCCGGCAAGGAGCCGGGGCCGCACGGCCAATTGGTGATGCACGACCACCGCTTCGTGCGCCGCGTCCTCGCCGCCGGCGACCTCGGCGTCGCCGAGAGCTTCATCGCCGGCGAGTGGTCGAGCCCGGACGTGACCAGCTTCATCGAGCTGTTCTGCGTCAACCACGAGGTGCTCACCAAGAAGGTCACCGGCAGCGCGCTGGTGCGCAACCTCCTGCGCCTGCGCCACTGGATGAACGAGAACACCCGGCGCAAGGCGCGCCGCAACATCGCCGCCCACTACGACCTCGGCAACGCCTTCTACGCCGAGTGGCTCGATGCGACGATGACCTATTCCTCGGCGCTGTTCGCGCCCGACGAGACGGATCTCGAAGCCGGCCAGACACGCAAGTACCGCCACCTCGCCGAGACCACCGGCATGCGCGCCGGCGACCGGGTGCTGGAGATCGGCTGCGGCTGGGGTGGCTTCGCCGAGTTCGCCGCCCGCGAGGTCGACTGCCGCGTCACCGGACTCACCATCAGCCGCGAGCAGTTCGACTTCACCCGCAAGCGCATCTTCGAGGCCGGCCTTGCCGAGAAGGTCGAGATCAAGCTGCAGGACTACCGCGACGAAACGGGCCTCTACGACCGCATCGCGTCGATCGAGATGTTCGAGGCGGTCGGCGAGAAATACTGGCCGGTGTATTTCCGCACCCTGCGCGACCGGCTGAAGCCGGGCGGTGCCGCCGGCGTCCAGGTCATCACCATCCAGGACCGGCTGTTCCCGACCTACAAGGCGACGCCGGACTTCATCCAGCGCTACGTCTTCCCCGGCGGCATGCTGCCCTGTCCGTCCGCGCTCGACCGCGTCAGCGCCGCCGAGGGCCTGCGCCGGGTCGACCAGACCATCTTCGGGCGCGACTACGCCCTCACCCTGGCGCTCTGGCGCGAGCGCTTCCGGGCCGCGTGGCCGCGTCTGCAGCCGATGGGCTTCGACGAGCGCTTCAAGCGGCTCTGGGAATACTACCTGCACTATTGCGAGGCCGGTTTCCGCGCCGGCAACATCGACGTCCGGCAGGTCGTCTACGCGCGGGACTGAGCGCTGGACGCGCGACGCCCCCGGCGCCCCGCGCCGGCCCCGGCGGTGCTCCCGAGCGGAAAAGGCGCCGCGCGCAGGTGACGGGGTGTTTGCGCGTTCCGGTTCGGCGGGTATCGATCACCCGTCCACGCCGAATCGAGCATGAACAGGGTGATGCACGAAGCCCCCTCGGAAACCGAGACACGCTCCGTCCGGGAGCGTCTGGCGGAGCGCGTCGCCCTCGGCGTCACGATCGCCGCCGTCGTGGCCTGCGCCCTTGTGTTCCTGATCCGCGCGGCAGAGACGTTCCACCACGGGCGCTACACCTTCACGAGCGGCCTCGAGGGCGCCGGGATCCTCGGTGTCCTGAAGACCTGCGCCGGCGAGAGCCTCTACGGCAATCTCGCCACCGATCCGAACGGATACATCTTCAATTTCCTATTCTACCTCGTCTACGGATCGGTGACGCGCCTTTCCGGCGCCTGCGACGTCGACGCGATCCTCCTCGCGCGCGGACTGTCCGGCCTGACCGCCCTCGCCGCGGCGGCGCTGGTCCTCTGGTACGCCCTGAGATCGAAGGTCTCCACCGCGACGGCGCTGCTGCTCGCGTCGGCGAGCGTCTCGCCGTTCATCGGCTGGTGGGCCTTCGCCATTCGCCCTGATATCGGCGGCTATTTCCTCGCCCTGGTCGCGGTCTTCGGGCTCGTCGTCGCGACCGAGCGCGGGAGCGCGACCCTGGCGGTGGGCGCGATCCTCGCGAGCGCGCTGTCCTACGGCTTCAAGCAGCCCAATCTCGTCCTCGTCGCGGCGACGACCGTGATCCTGATCGTCAACGCGCGCGGCGCGCGCATGCGGATCGCCGCGACGGCGACGGGCGCGGCCGTCGCAGGCCTGATCGTCGCCGCGAACACCGCTTGGCCGGACTACTACACGCAGGCCTTCGTCGTTCCCGCGAGCCACCAGCTTCGGCCGAGCGTCGGCATCGCCAATCTGACGGCCTTCGTCGCCAAGGCCCTGCCCTATCTCGTGCTGCTCGTCCTGACCGCCGTCCTGGCGCGCCGCGCATCCTGGGGCCGGCTCGAGATCTCGCTCGCCGGCGCGTTCCTCGGTTTCGTCGCGATCTTCGGCGTGGCGGCCTCCAAGGTCGGGGCGTCCGACAACTATTACTTCCCCGCCCTCGCCGTCTGCATCGCGCTGATCCCGTTGTTGTCGCGGCGACAGCCGGCACTCGCCGGCCATGTCGCCACCATGCTCTCCGCGGCCGTGCTGCTCGCGTCGAGCCTGCTCGTAGCCCTCGGCGGCGCCGGTCGAACGGGGCTGGATCCCCTCGACCAAGACGCGCGGCGACGGCTGATCCACGACATGGAGACGTCCGAGGCGCCGCGACTGATCATCGGAGAGCCCTGGGCGCTGCCGACCCATTCGGGCCCGGCCGACGTGCGTCTGCTCGACGACTACATGTACTTCCACGGCCTCTCCGAGCAGCCGGGCGCGATCGACATCGTCGATCTCGTGAAGAAGAACCGGTTCGGAACGATCTACACGATCGACCTGAAGCTCGTGGCCGGCGACGAGCCTGTCCTCCACGGCTACTGCCCGAAGGGCAAGATCGACATCCTGACGGTGATCGCGCGCGGGCCGTGCGACATCGACGTGCCCCGCTGAGACCGTGATCACATGCCCCGACCTACACGGATCGGTCGGCCCCGCGGAACGAGAAGTGCCGGTGGCCGAGGTAGCTGCCGACGATCGGGCTGGCGACGCCGACCGCGTGGGCGAGCGTATCGGCGTGCCACGTGACGGCGAGCGCGGGAAACAGCCACCGCGCGAGCCCGACCGAGACGATCCAGACCTGTGCGGCGGCGATCAGGTTCACCAGGGCGAACCGGGCGTACTGCCCGTGGACGCCGTCGCCGGCGTGGGCGAACACGAACCGTCGGGCCAGAACGAAGGCCGTCGTCATGCCGCAGAGATAGGCGAGCGGCACCGCGACCTCGAAGGACACGAAGCGGCCGAAGGCGATGCGGCAGAGCACGTTGACGCCGGCGGCCATGCCGCCCGTGAGGAGGAAGAGCAGGAAGCGCCGCCGCTCGTCCGTCATCGGCCGCTCCGTTCGGACGGGGCGTCGGCGACCGCTCGTGCCATCTGCCGCCCGAGCCGCACGCTCTCGGCGATGCCGCGATCCTCGGGATAGTAGAAGCAGGTGTCGGCGATCTGGAGGCCGGCGATCGGCGTCTCGACCGGCGGAATCGTCGCCGCGAAGCCCGGGGGACAGACCGGCTGGGCATGGTGCAGCCGGCCGACCTCGGCGGCGATCACGTCGCCCGCGCCGACGGCGCCGTTGATCCGCCGCAGGCAGTCGACGGCCTCCGCGACGAAGGCGGCGTCCGGGCGCGCCCACAGCGGGTGGGTCGGCGGCATGTAATAGGGCACGTAGACCACGGTCTCGGCCGTGGGCCGGAGGTTCGAGAACTCGATGACGCCCGCGATCGGCAGGTCCGGTACGACCACGTTGACCCAGAAGTGCGGCGAGACGGAGCGCTTCAGCTTCAGCACCACGCAGACAACGCCGATGTTCTCGATCGCCTCGTAGCGCGCCTTCCAAGCCGCCGGCAGATCCGGCACCAGCGCGGGAACCAGGGGCGTCGGCACCGTCGATATCACCGCGTCGGCGGGATGGAAACCGTGGCGCGTCTCCACGCCCTCGACGGCGGCGCCGTCGGTCACGACGCGCAGCGCCGGCTCGCCGAGCCTGATCTCGCCGCCCGCGGCCTCGATCGCCCGCGCCAGTGCGTCCACCAGGGTCTCGCTACCGTCTTCGACGTAGCCGAGTTCCTCCTGCATCGGGGAGCGGCGCGAGCGGCCGACGCGGCGGATCCGCGTCCAGATCCACGCCGCGGAGATGTCGTCGGCGCGGTCGTGGAACTTCAGGTCGAACAGGTTGCGCCAGAGCTTGTCGTAGACGGACGGGCCGCACCAGCGCTCGATCCAGCGCCGGGCGCTGTCGTGCTCCAGCGCCGGCCAGGTGTCGCGGCGTGTGCAGACCAGCGCCCACAGCCCGTAGCGCAGCTTTTCGATCGCCGTCAGGCCGGGAAAGCGCAACAACGCGAGCGGGTCGCCCCAGCGGTGCAGACGGCCGCCGGTGAAGTAGCCCATCGACGTCGCCCGCCACCGCATCCGGTCGGCGATCCCGAGTTCGGCCATGAGCTCGAAGGTCGGCCGGTCCGACTTGCAGACGAAGTGGTAGTAGCGCTCGATCGACAGGCCGGCGAGATCGAAATGCGCGGCCATGCCACCGGCCTTCGCCCCCGCCTCAAGCACAACGACGCGGTGGCCGAGTGTCGCGGCGTGGTGGGCGGCGGCCAGCCCCATCGCACCCGCCCCGATGACGACGACCCTGGCCACGGCGCTCAGAACTCCAATGCGATCTTGGAGTAGACCGGATGCCCGAAGGTCTCGCGCATCGCCTCCGGCAGCGGCGTCGCGCGGACGCCGAACAGGCCGGGCCAGTCGATCACCTCGAACACGTCGGGCGTCACGAGCGCCTTCAATTGCCGGGTGGTGAAAGGCGGATCGCGATCGACCAGCGCATAGGCCCTCAGCAGCGCGGCGAAGACGCCGTAGGGGATCCGCACGATCGGCGTTCGCAGGCCGGTGGCGGTGCGCAGCGCACGGATCAGGTCGATGTAGTCGATCCGCTCCAGGCCCGTGATGTCGTAGGCGGCGCCGGCAATGCGGCGCTCGAGGCAGGCGATCACGACGTCGCAGAAATCGCCGACGTAGAGCGGCTGGCGCAGGTAGCGGCCGTCGCCGGGCACGGGGAACACCGGGGCCTTCGCCATGAAGCGGGCGAGCCAGCCGAGATGCTTGCGGTCGAACCAGCCGAACATCAGCGTCGGACGCAGCACCACGGTGGGCAGGCCGGCGTCGAGGACGAGCTTCTCCTGCGCCTTCTTGGTCTCGGTGTAGAAGTCCACCGCGGCCGAGGCGACGACGGACGAGCTGACGTGGACGACATGGACCGCGCCGCGCCGGGCCACGGCTTCCAGCAGGCGAGCGGTCGCCGTGAGATTGTTGCGCTCGAACGGGTCCACGGTCAGACCGCCGATCTGGGCATGGCCGATCACGACCGCGTCCGCGCCGTCGAGGGCGTCCTCCCACGCGCCGCGCTCCGCGAGGTCGGCCTCGACGACGGCGACTGAGGGGTGGAGCCGGCGCAGGACCGCCGCGTTGGCCCGGTGCTTGTCGATGCCGACGATCCGCCAACCACCGCGCGCCTCGAGCCGCGTGATCAGGTTCTGGCCGAGGAGGCCGGCCGCACCGGTGACGACGACCTTGCGTGTCGGTTGTCCGGCCATGCCGTCAGAGCCTCGTCCGGTGGAACAGGGCGGCCGGCACGAGACGGACCGCCAGCATCACCCATCGCCAGAACCAGGGGGCGTAGACGACCACCGGCCCACGCGCCGCGCGGCTCGACGCGACGATGGCCGCAGCGATCGCCTCGGGCTTCGCCCAGAGCGGACCCTTGCGGGCGATGTGCGCGGTCATCGGCGTGTCGACGAAGCCGGGCTTGACCAGCACGGCACGGGCGCCCGAGCGCGCCAGCCGGTGGGCGATGCCCTGGACGAGGATGCCGAGCCCGCCCTTGGCGGCGCCATAGACGTAGTTGGAGGCGCGCCCGCGATCGCCCGCGACCGAGCCGACCACGACAAGAACGCCGCCTCCCCGGCGTTCCAGCACATTGGCGAGCGCGAGGCACCAGCCCGCCGCACTGGTGAAGTCGGTCTGCAGGATCCGCAGCGCCTCGGCCGGGTCCCGCTCGGCGCGGGCCTGCTCGCCGAGCACGCCATAGGCCAGCAGCGCGACGTCGATGCGGCCGTGCTCCGCGACGATCCGGTCGATCGTCGCCGCCGCGTCGACGGTGGCGAGGTCGGCCGCGACGGTGTCGACCCGCGCCCCGCGTACCCGAAGGTCCGCGGCGACCGCCTCAAGCCGTTCCGGATCGCGGGCGAGGAGCACGAGGTGCGCGCCCTCCGCCGCCCAGCGGCGCGCCGACGCCTCGGCGATCGCCGACAGGGCGCCGAGAATCACGATGGTCCGGCCGGGTGCCGCGTCGTTGCTCATGCCGATACCCTACGCCAGAAGTCCGAAGAGATTGCCGGGTCGAGATGGGCGACGAAGCGATCGAGCGCCGGGTAGCCCGCGCGCCACATCGCGGCGGGGATGCGACCGTCCTTGGCCGCGTAGAGCCGCCCCCCCGCCGCGCGCACGACGGCGTCGAGGCGCGCGAACAGCGCGGCCGTGCTCTCGCCGCGCTCGGGGAAGTCGAGCGCCAGCGTGGCGCCCGCGAGCGGGAACGACAGGAGGCCCGGCGAGGCGACGTCGCCGAAGGTCTTGAGCACGGCGAGGAAGGAGCCCTGCCCGCTGCGGGCGATCTCGGCGAGGAGGGCCGCGACGGCGTCCCTCATCGTCGCCGTCGGGACGGCGCATTGATACTGCCGAAAGCCGCGGGGCCCGTAGAGCCGGTTCCAGCCGCGCATGCCGTCGAGCGGGTGGAAGAACGCGCCGTAGTGCCGGCGGCGCGTTCCCGCCGCCAGGATCTGCGCCCGGCGATAGACCGCGTTGAACGCCCGGACCGTCGGGCCGTTCAGCAGCCGATCCGGCGCGTCGACCGGCAGGCCCGGCCACGCCCGGTGGTCGTGCGGCACGAGATCTCCGGTCGGGCACCAGTTCGCCCGCGAGAAGATGCCCCGACCGGCTTGCGGTCCGCGCGCGAGGCAGTCGATCCACGCCACGGTGTGCTCGTGGCTCGCGACCGACGCCGCGGCGAGGTCCCAGAACGCGTCGACGGTGCCGAACGGGATCGTCTCGACGTCGAGAAGGGCGGCGCCGATGCGCTGGAGGCGCAGTTCCACCCATTCCACGATGCCCGTCAGCCCGAGGCCGCCGACGGTCGCCGCGAACAGCTCGGGATCGCTCTCCGGCGACAGTTCCTTCCGCCCGCCGTCGCTGCGCAGCAGGCCGAGCCGCGTCACGTGGCGGCCGAAGGTGCCGGCGCGATGGTGGTTCTTGCCGTGGACGTCGTTGGCGACGGCGCCGCCGAGCGTCACGAAGCGCGTGCCGGGCGCGACGGGGACGAAGAACCCGCGCGGCACGGCGAACCGGAGCAGCGCGTCCAGCGACAGGCCGGCCTCCGCCCGGATCAGGCCGGTCTCCGGGTCGAAGGCGACGAGGCGGTCGAGGCGGTCCATCCGGACGAGGCCGCCGGCGGTGTCGAGGACGCTGTCGCCGTAGGACCGCATCAGCCCGACCGGCAGCGCGGTGCCGCCGGGCGGTGCCGCCAGGAGCGCCGGGAGATCCGAGCGGAAGGCGGGTGTCGCGACCCGCTGCGGCGCGCGCACCACACGCCCCCAGGACCGGACGTCGTCGCGGAGGTGGTAGCGCGCCGTCATCGGTCAGACCGGGATCACGGCCGCGGCGACGACCAGCCCCATGGCCGTGCCCAGCGCCAGACTGACGCGATCCTTGAGCGCGAAGGCGACGGGGTCGTCGCGCATGTTGCCGCGCTGGGCGACCAGCCAGACCCGCCCGAGGAACAGGAACAGGATCGCCGGCATCGCCCAGAGCAGTTCGGGGCGCGCGTAGAAGCCCTGCGGGAAGGCGTCCTCGACCAGGTACATCACGAAGATGAGCACAGCGCCCAGCATGGCCGCCAGCCCGATGCCGAGCGTCAGCGGTGCGTCGTCGGCCACGTAGCCGCGCCCGCCGGCGGCCTCGATGCCGTGGTCGGCGAGCCGAAGCACCTCCGTGTGGCGCTTGGCCATCGACAGCGACAGGAACAGGAACATCGAGAACACCATCAGCCAGGGCGAAGGCTGCACCCCGGTGAGGACGTTTCCGAAGCCGATCCGCACCGTGAACAGACCCGCGAGCACGAAGACGTCGAGGATCGGAACCCGCTTCAGGTAGAAGGAATAGGCGAGCGTCCCCGCGAGATAGAGAACCAGCACCGTCGCGGCCGCGGGGCCGGCGGCGACGGCGATGCCGAGCCCGACCACGAGCCCCCACAGCGCCATGGCGGCGCCCGCCCGGATCGGCAGGCCCCCGCTGGCCAGCGGCCGCCCGCGCTTCGACCAGTGCCGTCGATCGTGCGGCAGGTCCCAGAGGTCGTTGATCAGGTAGGACGCCGAGGCGCAGAAGCCCAGGGCGAGAAATCCGAGGGCGGCGGCCATCCACGCCGCGGGGTCGCCCGCCTTGCCGCTGAGGGCGAGCGGCACGAACACCAGCGCGTTCTTGGCCCACTGGTGGAGCCGCAACGCCCGTCGCAGCACGTGGAATCGGACGGGCTTGCGCGGAAAGACGGCGAGCACGTCGCAGGTGCGGGCGACCTCCTCGCGAACATCCGGGGTGGCGTCGACCACGACCGCACCCCTGCTCGCCGCCCAGACGGCGAGGTCGTCCCGCGAGCGCCCGGCGTAGACGAAGCCGTCCGGGAACAGCTTGGACAGACGCTCGGCCTTCGTCTGTCCCTTCGGGTCCGCGCCGCCGTCCGGCGCGTCGATCCGGTGCACGAAGGGAAAGCGCGCCGCGATCGCCTCCGCCACGGAGCGGTCGGCGGTGGTCGTCAGGACGATCCGCCGCCCCGCCCGCGCCTGTTCCTCGACGAAGCCCAGGAAGGCGGCGTTCACCGGCCAGTGGCGGACGTCGCACTGCGACAGCGACGCCAACCGTGTCCGTCCTGCCGCACGGCCGCACCACGCCGCCGCGAGCGCGCGCACGGCTGCGACCGGGCTTGCGCGAAAGGCGTCCAGCAGGGTCTCGTCGAAGGAGTCGGTGGCCAGGAGCGCGCCGTCCAGGTCGATCACCAGCGGTACGCGGGTGGACGCGTTCTCCGCTTCCTGGGTCGCCGACCGATCCATGCCGCCCCGCCACGTTGGCGCAGGCCGGATACTTCTCGATCGGAAGCGCAACATTTTCGGGAAGCCTGCCGCTGCTTTGTAAATCGACCGATCCGAAAATCAACCGTCGGGTGCCTCGAAACATGCGGCTCGACGAGTGCCCTGATCGAACGGGTCGACACGGCACCGCCCGCACCTCGCATGCCGGGCCGCCGAGCGCTCGGAGAGCGATGATCACAAGCAATTCGGTTGCATCGATACCGGGCGCGTATTAACCTTTCGTTCATTCTCCATCCACCGCGCACAGGGAGGCGTCGATGGATCGGTCGAGACTTTCATTCGTCGTTGTTTTTGCATGCCTTTCCTTGCCGGTTCGGGCGGCCGATACCACGGGGATCTATGGATTCTACGATCCGGCTACCGGTGTGTTCACTCCCGCGGCACCGGCGGTGGGCGAGGCCGGTGTCGACGCCGCCGCCGTCCGCGTCGTCCGCAAGGGGACGCTGGTGGTGAGCATCCAGCTCGACGCCAGGAAACTGCCGGCCGACCAGACCGTCGGCGCCACGGTATCGGCGACGGCCGCGGACGGCACCTACCGGAACCGTGTCTCCAACTTCGCCGCCGTGGTCCGCGACGGTGATCGCGCGAGCGTCGTGGTGACGATGCGCTACGCCTTCACCGTGGAGAGTGCGGCGACGCCGCTGATCGTGGACGTCACCCTGACGGCGAACCGCACACCCTACGGCGTCGCCGACCACACCCGCACGATCGCCCTGCCCGCCGACGGCGCGACCACCAGGGTCGCCTTCTCCAGCATCCTCTGACCGGAGGCGACACGATGCGATCGCTGCTCCCCGTCCTCGCCGCCGCCGCGACGCTCGTGGCCCCGCCGGTACCCGCCGCCACGGTGGAGATCGCCGGCACCTTCGAGGTCACCGTCGCGATCACCTACACCGACGCCGTGCCGGTGGGCGACAAGCTCTCGATCGGCATGTCGATCTACGGCGGGGCCTACGCGTCGCTGACGAGTTCCGTCACCAGGGCCGGCAAGACCGGCAAGGTCGTGCTGAAGCTGCCGGTGCGCTGGATCGTCGACGGCACTACCAAGACCACGCGCGTCGGCCTCTACCTCTCCCATTCCGGCGACGGCAGGAGCCAGACCGCCAACGCCACGCGCGAAATCGCGTTGCCGCGTGGCGGCGGCACCTCGAAGGCCACGATCGCCGTCACGCTCTGAGGATGCACCCGCGTCGACCCCGACGCCAATGCCCAGGACACGCGCCGGCCCCGAGATTCGGGCCGCGCCCGAGAACATGGGGGACCGGATCGATGCGTTTCGCAACCTTGCTGGCGGGCATCACCCTCGCCGCCGCCCTCCCCGCCGCTGCGGCCGAGCCGGTGGCCGGCCCTGCCGCCGCCGCCGCGGTGCAGGCGTCCGGTGTCTTCGCCGTAACCGCCGTGGTGTCGGTCAACGCCTCGATCCCGGACGGGACGACGCTGACCGGCGCCGCCACCGCCAATGTCGGCGATCCGAAGTTCTCCAACTATTCGTCGGTGTCGCTGACCGGCGTCGTCAAGAACCGCAAGGTCACCCTGACCGGGAAGGTCCCGTATCTCTGGGCGCTGTCGTCGCGCGGCGCGAACGTGACCGTGTCGGTCTCGGCCTACAGCTATCGGTTCGCCTCTGGCGACACGCTGAGCTACTCGACCTACGTCTACAAGTCGATCGCCCTGCCGAAGAACGGCGCGACCACCAAGGTAGCGCTGTTCGGTGCGATGTGAGCCGAGGGCGAGCGGGAAAGGACGGAGCGATGCGGAAACTCGCCGGATGCGCCTTGATGCTGGTGACGGCGCTTGCGCCGCCCTTCGCCGCCGGCCCCGCCGCGGCCGCCGATACGGCCCTGTTCAAGCCGGCCGAGGTGCCGCCCGTAGCCCCGCCGCCGGGCACGATCCCAGGCCATTTCGACCCCGCGACCGGCCTCTTCACGCCGCTCGCCCCCGGCCCCGTCACCGCGGCGGACGCGGAAGCGGAGGCGGCGACGACGGATGCCGCGGCGGCGGCCGCCGCGCCCTACGGGCCGCTCACCTACGAGCTGACGGTGCTGCTCGACGGCAACGGCCTCCTGAAGACCTTCGGCTCGATCAGCTACGTGCTGAGCGCCAACTATCCGGCGGCGAAGGTGGGCAGCCAGTCGCAGCAGGCGTCGGTCTCCTATACCGGCACGCTCGCCCTCGCCGGCTCGCCCGCCGGAAGCGGACCGGAGGCCGCCGCGGCGACGCGCAAGCTGGTGATCACGCTGCCCTGGCAGGTGCCGTCGTCGTCGACGGTGAAGTTCGTACCGGTGCTGAGCCTCTCCGGCCGCGACGCCGACAGCGTCAACCACAGCCTGACCGTGACCCTCCCCGCCGTCGCCGTCGGCGACGGGTCGGTGAAGAAGACGGTGACGGTCTCGTTCTGAGATGCCGACCCGTATGCTCTCGATGTCCGGCACTTAGCGGACATTCTTCACGTGATTTCCCGCGCGCCCTCAACGCCCCGTCAGGCGGGCCCAGCGGCGGACGAGATAGTTGTGCTCGTCCATGGTGGTGTTCCACACCGCGATCGAACTGGCGCGCTGCCAGTAGGAGCCGCCGGCGCGGACCGCGCCCTTGCGCACGACAGTCGCGCCGTCGGGGCCCGGCAGGTCGGTCGCGGCCGGTTCGCCCTCGTACCAATAGGCCCATTCGGCCGGAGTGAGATGGTTCCGCACCCGGCCGGGCACCGACATGTAGTAGCCCTGCCGCGCCACCACGGCGCCGGCGTGGCCTTCCAGCCACCAGTTCAGATAGTCGTAGGCGGCGTCGAGCATCCGGCCCGAGAGCCGGCTCGACAGGCAGAGGCCGCCGTGCCAGGCGCGGTAGCCCTCGTCCGGCACGGCCTCCTCCACCGGCACGCCGCGCCGGCGCAGTGCGGTGATCGCCGGCGACCACATCGACTGGATCGCGGTGCGGCCGTCCGCCATCATCTCGGCCGCCTCGGCGGCGGTACGCCAGAAGCCGTTGAAGTGGCCGGCCCTTCGGCGCGCCTCGATCAGGTCGACGAGACGGTCGATCTCGTCGGTGGTCATGTTGCCGATGTCGCGGAAGGTCATCTCGCCGCGGGCCTGGGCGGCCAGCGCCGCGTCGAAGATGCCGATCGCCGGTTCGTCGACCAGCGCGGCGCGGCCCTGCCAGCGCTCGTCGAGGAGCGCACCCCAAGAGACCGTCTCGCCCGGGTCCGGGCCGGCGAGGTCGGGCCGGTAGGCGAAACTGTCGAGGTTGTGCACCGTCGGCAGCATCGAGATCCAGCGCGACGGCAGGTCGCCGAGCGACTGGCTCGGCTGGACGTAGAGCTTGGTCACCGGCGCGTCGCCGTGGCCGAACGAGGCGTTCGGCCCGATCCGGCCGGTCTTGGTGAGGTCGGTCACCTCGCCCCAGAGGGGCACGCGGTCGAGGTCGATCGGCCGGATCGCTCGCCAGAACCAGACGATGTCCAGGTTGTGGAAGCACTGGTCGTAGACGTCGTAGGCGTCGGGGCTGGTCGCCGCCTTGCGCTGCGCCGACAGGAAGTCGAGATTCTCGAACACGATGTCGAGACCGAGGTCCGCCTCGGCCCGGCGCTGGATCTCCGGCAGCGCCGTGATCTCGGTGCCGAGCACCCGCAGCACCGGCCGCCCGGCGGCGTGGACCGCGGGCGCGTGGAGCGGGCTGGTCGGGACGTGCTCGTTCATCGTGGCGGGGCTTCCGTGGCCCGCGGGATCGCGCGCGGCCGCTGCGGCTCTACTGCGGTTGCGGGCGGGTGGCAACCTGTGGGGCATGATGGTTCAGGGCCGCACCGTCTCGGCGAGGTCGCAGCCGACGTAGGCCGCGAAGGAGCGGCGGACGAGGTCCGGATCGAGACCGTCGACGATGAACACCAGCCGCGAGGCGCGGTCCTCGCTCGGCCAGGCGCTCATGTGCACCGGCGTGTGGACGAGATGCAGGACGCCGTGGACCGCGACCGGGAGATCCTCGCCCTCCAGCGCCAGGATGCCCTTGACCCTCAGCACCCGTTCGCCGTGGCGGTTCAGCAGCATGGTCAGCCAGATCCCGAAGGCGGTCCAGTCGACCGGCCGGTCGACCACCATGGCGAAGCTGCGGATCCGCCCGAGATGGTCGTTGCGGTCGACCGCGCCGTGGGGATGGCCGTGATCGGCCGCCGCCGCGCCGTCGGCCGGCTCGGCACGGAAGGTCTCGGCGAACCACGCGCGGGCCGAGGCCGGCGCTCGGCCGGTCTCCAGGACGTCGCGGCCGAGCAGCGTCTCGGCGTCGGCCGTGCCGGCGACGACGAGGGCCGCGGACGGGTTGAGCCGGCGCAGCCGGTCGGAGAGACGGGCGACGCGGACCTCGTCGGAAAGGTCGGTCTTGGTCAGCACCAGCCGGTCGGCCGCGGTCGCCTGCCGGACGGATTCGTCGTGGCGCTCGATCTGGGCGAGGCCGTTGACCGCGTCGACGGTGGTGACGACGTTGCCGGGCCGGAAATGGTGGCGCAGCACCGGGTCGGCCTTCAGCGTCGACAGGATCGGGAACGGGTCGGCGAGGCCGGTGCTCTCGATCACGACGCGGTCGAAGGCCGGCACCTCGCCGCGCTCGCGCCGGCCGTGGAGGTCGCGCAGGGCCTGGGCGAGGTCGCCGCGGATGGTGCAGCAGACGCAACCGGACTTCAGCAGCACCGTGCCGCCGTCGACCCGGTCGATCAGGTGGTGGTCGAGGCCGACCTCGCCGAACTCGTTGATCAGCACGGCGGTGCGTGAAAGCGCCGGATCGCCGAGCAGGCGGGCGAGCAGCGTCGTCTTGCCGGAGCCGAGGAAGCCGGTCAGCAGGTTGACGGGGGTGAAGGCGGGGGCGTCGTCAGCCACGGCGCCGCTCCATCGCCGCCATCGCGGCGGGATCGAGCGGGTCGAGCGGCCGGCCGGCGAGGCGCTCGGCGGTCGGCCAGAGGTGGCCGAGGTCGTCGACGATCTCGGTCTTGCCGGTGCGGGTGGAGAGCAGGAACGACGCGCCCTGCCAGTCCGACAGCGTCAGGCCGAAGGGCCCCAGCGCCGCGTTGGCGAGGGCGACGCGGCGCATGCGCTCGCGCCGGCGGTCGATGCGGTCGCCGGTGCGCGTGTAGACGCCCGGCCGCGCCGCCGCGTCCGCCCAGTGCTCGTTGCCGCCGATCACGCCGCACAGGGAGCACATCGCCCCGCCCTCCCTCTCCTCGCCTCCGGCCACCCGCGGCGGCGGCCCCTCCGGACCGCCGCCGAGGGAAGTCTTACTTCTTGCGCGGGAAGCGCTTGGCGAAGTCGTCGGCCATCTCGTTCATGGTGACGAACTTGACGCCCGGGTGCTTGATCATGTGGGCGTAGAGACGCTCCAGCATCATCAGCACCTGCGGACGGCCGGCGACGTCCGGGTGGATGGTGATCGGGAACACGGCGTAGTCCATCTCGCGGTAGACCCAGTCGAACTGGTCGCGCCACATCTGCTCGATGTCGTGCGGGTTGACGAAGCCGTGCGAGTTCGGCGCCTTCTTGATGAACATCATCGGCGGGAGGTCGTCGAGGTACCACGACGCCGGGATCTCGATCAGGTCGGTCTCGTGGCCGCGCTCGAGCGGGACCATCCAGTCCTTCGGCTGCTTGGAATAGTCGATCTTGGTCCAGGAGTCGCCGACGCGCACGTAATAGGGCGTGAAGTCGTTGTGCATCAGCGAGTGGTCGTACTTGATGCCGCGCTCCAGCAGCAGCTCGTTGGTGACGTTCGAGAACTCCCACCACGGCGCGACGTAGCCGGTCGGCCGCTTGCCCGACAGCTTGGTGACGAGGTCGATGCACTTGTCGAGGACCGCGGTCTCCTGCTCGCGGGTCATCGCGATCGGGTTCTCGTGGGTGTAGCCGTGGATGCCGATCTCGTGGCCGGCCTCGGCCACCATCGCCATCTGCTCGGGGAACGTCTCGATCGAGTGGCCCGGAATGAACCAAGTCGTCTTGATGCCGAAGCGCTCGAACAGCTTGACGAGACGGGGCGAGCCGACCTCGCCGGAGAACAGGCCGCGCGAGATGTCGTCCGGCGAATCCTCGCCGCCGTAGGAGCCGAGCCAGCCGGCGACCGCGTCGACGTCGACGCCGAAGCCGCAGAGAATTTCCTTAGCCATGGTGCTTTCCTCCGGTCCTTGGAGTTGTTGTCCGGCCCGTCAACGCGCCGGGATGACGGTCGCCTCGGCGGCCGCCCATGCAAGAAGGATGTCACCGCCCGGCGGGAACGCCCCCGGCGGATACTTGTCGACGTGGGCCTCCAGGGAGATCGCCCGACCGCCCGGAAGTTCCACCGAGAGGTGCGAGACGTGGCCGACCACGTCCGAGCGGCGGATCCGTCCGGCGATCACGTTGCCTCCGGTCTTGGCAGCGACTGCCTCCCGCGTGCCCTCGAGGGCGGTGTGCACCTCGATCGCCTCGGCGGGCACCACCACCTGCGCGGCCGCCCCAGTGGGGACGGCGCCGTTGGCGGTGCCGGAGAGGACGCCGAGCGGGGTGTCGACCGCGACGCGCCCGCCCGCCACGTCCCGGACGGTGCCGGCGAGGATGGTATTGCGGCCGATGAACTGGGCGACGAACGGCGTATCGGGGCGGCGGTAGAGCTGATGCGGCGGCGAGATCTGCTCGACCCGGCCCTGGTTCATCACCACGATGCGGTCGGACAGCGACAGCGCCTCCGACTGGGCGTGGGTGACGAACACGAAGGTGATGCCGAGATTCTTCTGCAAGAGCTTCAGCTCGTTCTGGATCGCCTTGCGCAGGTTGGCGTCGAGCGCGCCGAGCGGCTCGTCGAGCAGCAGGATGTCCGGCTCGACGACGAGGCCGCGGGCGAGCGCGATGCGCTGGCGCTGGCCGCCGGACAGGCGCTCGGGCCGCTTGTCGGCGACGTCGCCGAGGCCGAGCGTCTCGATGATGCGCTCGACCTTGGCGTCGCGCTCGGCCTTCGGCAGGCCCTTGACCTCGAGACCGTAGCCGACGTTGCGGCGCACGGTCATGTGCGGGAACAGCGCGTAGTTCTGGAAGATCATCGAGGTCGGCCGCCGCTCCGGCGGCAGCTCGTTGATCCGCTTGCCGCGGATCCGCATCTCGCCGGAGGAGATCGATTCGAATCCGGCGATCATCCGGAGCGTGGTCGTCTTGCCGCAGCCGGACGGGCCGAGGAAGGCGATGAACTCGCCCTTCTCGACCGCGAGGTCGAAGCCGATCACCGCCGGTGTGCCGTTGTCGTAGACCTTGCCGACGCCGACGAGTTCGAGATCGTGGGCCACACTTCGTCTCCGCGAAATTCGGGGGGCCACCGCCCGCCGCGGCCCTTGGTCGGGGCGCGGCGGGCGGCGGTTCGTCGGATCCACCGGGCAGGGATCGGGGGCGAGCCCGGCGGGCCGGCGACTTCGGGTCAGGCGTTGAGGAACTCGTCCCACTTGCCGATCAGGTGGTCGTACTCGTCCGGCCACTGGTGCCAGTAGGCGACGTTCTTGGCGCGCTCCTCGAGCGAGCCGCCGTCGCGCAGGTCGCCTTCCTTGATGCCGCGCTCCTCGGCACCGACCCAGGGCTTGCCCTCGTACCAGAAGGCGTATTTCTCGGGCGCCATGGCGTCCTTGATGTTCGTGGTCGGCGAGTAGTAGCCCTGCTCCGACACGGTGATGCCCGGAGCGCCGGACAGCCAATAGTCGGCGTAGGCGGACACCGCCTCCTTGTTGGGCGAGGAGGCGATCAGCGACGGGCCGATCGCCCAGGCGCGATAGCCTTCCTTCGGGATCGCGTACTTGCAGGCCTTGCCCTGCGCCTTGACCGCCATCACCGCCGGCTGCCAGGCGTCGCAGACCACCATCTCGCCGGAGGCGAGCAGGTTGACGAGCTCGCCGAAGTCGCCCCAGAGCGCGCGGAACTGGCCTTCCTTCTTCTTGGAGATCAGGAACTTGGCGGCCTCGTCGATCTCGGCGGCCGACGGGTTGCCGGGGTTGGCGACGGCCGAGAGGCCGAGCGAGTTCATCGCCAGCACCGCCTGACCGAAGGCGATCAGCGGGTCGGTGTTGAGGCCGGACTTGCCCTTCCACTTCGGATCGAAGATCGCCGTCCAGGTGTTGGCCTCCTCGGCCGACAGGACGTCCGGGTTGTAGCCGATCGAGTCGTAGTTGTAGACGGCCGGGACCATGTAGAGCGAGGTCTGCGCCTCGTCGGCCCAGATCTGGCCGACGATCTGGGAACGGCGGTCCCACTTGTCGCTGGCGGTGGTGAAGGTGTCGCGGATGTTGGCCCAGTTCTTCAGGCTGGAAGCCGCGATCGGCTCGACGTTGTTGGTCATCACGACGGCCGGCAGGCGCTCGGCGATCGTCTCCCAGCAGTCGTAGTCGGTCGAGCCCGACAGGATCTTGGTCTGGGCGTCCGGGAAGGTCGCGGCGGTGCCGGTGGCCGAACCGACGCCCGAGGCGGCCTTGAAGTCGGCGAGGATGCGCTCCTGCACCGTGACCGACAGGCCGATGGTGCGCAGTTGCTGGCCCGCGAGGTCCTGCGCCTGCGCCCAGGCGGCGCGCGAGTTCAGGAAGGGCGTGCCGGCGCCCATGGCGACGGCGGCGATGCCGGCGGAGCGCTTCAGGAGCGCGCGCCGCGAGAGCTCGTATTTGTCCATGGTCCCACCTCTCTCCTTATTGATCTCCCATCCGGCCGTGGCGGCGTGACGAGCACCGCCGCGGCCGGCAACCTCTCGCCCGACCGGGTCCCCGTAGGGGCCGGTCAGTAGCGGCCCGGCAGCAGGCCGCCGTCGACCACGACCACCTGCCCGGTCATGTACCGGGCCTTGGCCGAGGCGAGGAACGTGGCGACGTCGGCGATCTCGTCGGGCTCGCCGATCCGCCCCATCGGAATGAAGGCGCCCGCCGCCTCGGCACCCTCGGGGCCGAGCGAATGCTCCTTCGACAGGAGCTGGGCGGTGCGGATGTAGCCGGGGGCGATGCCGTTGACGCGGATGCCGTCGCGGGCGAGCTCGACCGCGAGGCCGCGCACCAGGCCGACGACGCCGTGCTTGGCGGCGGAATAGTGGACGTGCTCGTCCCAGCCGTAGGCGACGCCCATGATCGAGGACAGCGCCACGATCGCGCCCGAGCGGCGCGCGCGCATCCCCGGCAGCGCCGCGCGGACGACGCGGAAGATGCCCTTCAGGTCGACCTCGAAGGTGTGGTCCCACTTGGCGTCTGTCATCTCGGCGAGCGGCACGCGGTGGGCGATGCCGGCGTTGGCGACGATCACGTCGATCGCGCCGCGCCGGGCCTCGACGTCGGCGACGACGGCGTCGACCGCCGCGGTGCCGGTGACGTCGAGCGCCAGGAACTCGGCCGAGCCGCCGGCGGCCCGGATCTCCTCGACCACCGCCGCGCCCTCGGCCGGCAGGACGTCGGTGACGACGACGTGGTCGCCCTCGGCGGCGAAGGCCTTGGCGGTGGCGCGGCCGATGCCGATGCCGCCGCCGGTGATCAGGACTGTCCGGGACATCGCGTGCGGTCTCCTCGAGAAGGGGGTCAGAGCATCACGTCGCCGCTGTTCGGGCCGAGCGTCTGGCCGACGAACAGGGAAGCGGCGGGCGAGGCGAGGAAGGACACGGTGGCGGCCACCTCCTCCGGCTCGCCGAAGCGGCCGAGCGGCAGTTCGGCGGCCTTGCGATTCCGCCAGTCCTCGGAGAGCGCCATCACGAGCGGCGTGTTGATCGGGCCGGGCGCCACCGCGTTGACGCGGACGCCGCGCGCCGACACCTCGCGGGCGAGCGCCTTGGTCATGCCGACGATCGCCGCCTTGGCGCCGGAATAGTGCACGAGCTCGATGCCGCCGATCTGGCCGAGCTGCGAGGCGACGTTGACGATCACGCCGGATCCGGCCGCGAGCATCGCCGGCAGCACGGCGCGCATCATCAGGAAGGTGCCGCGGACGTGGACCGCGAACATGCGGTCGAAGTCGGCCGGCGAAAGGTTCTCGAACAGCGCCTGATGGACGAAGCCGGCGTTGTTGACGAGCAGCGTCACCGGCCCGAAGGCGGTGCGCGCCGCCGCGACGATCGCCTCGACGTCGGCTTCCGACGAAACGTCGCCGCCGGCCGAGGCGGCCCGTCCGCCGGCGGACGCGATCTCGGCGGCGACCGCGCCGGCGCGGCCGGGATCGAGGTCGTTGACGAGGACGGCGTAGCCGTCGCTCGCGAGGCGGGCGGCGACGGCCCGGCCGATGCCGGAGCCCGCGCCGGTGACGATCGCGGTGCCGAGGTCGGCCATCACGCTTCCTCCTGGATGGCGATGCGCCGGGCGCGGCGGACCGACAGGGACATCAGCACCGCGTAGACCGCGAGCAGGGCGAAGGAGAACAAGGTGGTGAGCACGCCGAAGGCGAACACGTTCGGGTGGATCTCCACCGAGAAGGTGCCGTAGATCGCCAGCGGCAGCGTCAGGTCGCGGCCCGAGGCGAACAGGGTGCGGGAGAACTCGTCGTAGGAGAGCGTGAAGGCGAACAGCATCGCCGAGAGCACGCCCGGGAAGATCAGCGGGAAGGTCACCTTGCGGAAGGTGCGGATCGGCGACACGCCGAGCGACCACGACGCCTCTTCGACGCTGGGGTCGAAGCGGTTGAAGATCGCCAGCATCACCAGGAAGGCGAAGGGGAAGGTGTAGACCACGTGGAGCACGAAGGCGGTGCCCCACCAGTGGCGGTCGATCCCGAGCGTGTTGGCGACCAGCGCCATGCCGAGGCCGACCAGCACACCCGGCACCATCATGCCGAGGACGATCAGGTAGAACACCGCGCCCGAACCCTTGAAGCGGGTGCGGAAGGCCTGGGCGGCGGAGACGCCGAGCACGGTGGAGACCACCATGGTGGCGCAGGCCAGCACCAGCGAGCGCAGCAGGCTCTCCTCGATCGGCAGCGGCGCGATGCGCGAAGGCGGCGCGAGGCCGAACAGGTGCTGGTACCAGTAGGTCGACCACTCGATGATCGGGAACTGCGGCCCGCCCTCCGGTCCGGTCTGGAACGACAGTATCGCCAGCACCACGAAGGGGCCGTAGAGAAACAGGATGAACAGCGCCGTGTAGACGGCGAGGATCGGCTTGATGACGGGCGCCTGCATCGCTCAGAGTTCCTTCCTGAGATCGACGACGCGCAGCAGGCCGGCGACGACCGCGCCCATCACGATCGTCAGCACCACGCCGACGACCGCGGCGAAGGCCCATTTCAGCGAGCCGACCTGGGTGACGATGATGTTGCCGAGCAGGTTGACCTTGCGGCCCGACAGCGCGGCGGAGGTGGCGAACTCGCCGAGCACCATCACCGACACGAAGATCGCGCCGACCACCACGCCGGGCATCGACATCGGCAGGATGATGGTGCGGAAGATCCGCCCGAAGCCGGCGCCGAGATCGCGCGCCGCCTCGATGACGTTGGGGTCGATCCGCCCGAGCATGAAGGCGATCGGCCCGACCATGAAGACGCAGTAGATCTGCGTCATGCCGATCACGACCGAGAGCTCGGAGAACAGCAGCGCCTCGATCGGCTGGTCGACCAGCCCGAGTCCTTGCAGGATCAGGTTGATCGCGCCTTCCTTGCCGAGCATCGGCCGCCAGGCGAGCACGCGGATCAGGAAGGACGTCCAGAACGGGATGACGCAGAGCACCAGCAGCGCGGTCTGCAGCGTCTTGTTGCGCACGAACAGGCCGACGAAGAGTGCGGTCGGGTAGCCGACCACCAAGGTCGCGACGAGCACCGTCAGCCAGATCCGGACCGTGGTCCACAGCGCCGTGAGGTAGGTGTCGCTCGAGAAGAAGGTGACCCAGCTCTTCACCGTCAGCGTCGGCTCGATGGTGAAGGTGGTCTGCGTCCAGAAGGAGACGTAGACCATCATCAGGATCGGCAGCACCAGGAACAGCGTCATCCACAGGACGCCGGGCGTGATCAGCCACAGGGCGGTGCGGCGCTGGGCGCGCCGGCGGGTCTCCGCCGCCCCGATCGCCTCGCCTACGGTGGTGGTCGTCATCGGTCCATCGAGCTCCGGTTTCGCACGGCGGCGGATCAGGAGAAGAGAAGGGCGTCGTCGCGCTTCCAGACGAGGCCGTAGCGGCGCTGCGGCTCGTAGGACGGCGGGGCGCGGTGGCTGAGGTGGTCCTCGACCTCGACGAGGCGGCCGTCGGGAAGCGCGAAGAAGGACAGCACCGAGGCGCCGGTGTACTCGCTGGCGACGAAGGCGCCCTCGATCCGGACTTCGTCGGCGGCAGGCGCGGCGGCGGGGTCGCGCACCGCTATGCGGTCGTAGCGCACGCCGTAGCAGACCGGCCGGCGCTCCGGCGCGGCGACGGGGAAGCGCCCGGCCGCCGAGACGAAGGCGGCGCCCTCGAGCGAGCCGTCGAACAGGTTGTAGCAGTTGAGGAAACGGGCGACGGCGCGGCTGGCGGGCCGGTTGTAGACGGTGTCGCCGTCGCCGATCTGGCCGATCCGGCCACGGTCGAGCACGATCACGGTGTCGCCCATGGCGAGCGCCTCGGTCTCGCTGCCGGTGACGTGCAGGAAGGTGACGCCGAGCCGCTCGCGGATGGCGCGGAGCTCGTCGCGCATGCGCATGCGCAGGTTGGCGTCGAGGGCGCCGAGCGGCTCGTCGAGCAGCACCAGCCGCGGCTCGGTGACGAGGGTGCGGGCGAGCGCGACGCGCTGGCGCTGGCCGCCGGAGATCTGCGCGACGCCGCGGCCCTCGAGACCCTTCAAGCCGACGAGGTCGATCATGGCGCGGACGCGGTCGCGGATCTCGCCGGCCGCCATCGTGCGACCCTCGCCGTTCTCGAGACCGAAGGCGACGTTCTTCTCGACGGTGAGATGGGGAAACAGCGCGAAGTTCTGGAACACGAAGCCGATGCCGCGCCGGTGCGCCGGCGTGCCGTCGACGCGGCGGCCGGCGATGGTGACGGAGCCGACGTCCGGCTCCTCGAATCCGGCGATCACGCGCAGCAGCGTCGTCTTGCCCGAGCCGCTCGGTCCGAGAAGCGAGACGTAGCGGCCGGCCGGCAGCGCGAGGTCGAGCCGATCGAGCGCGGTCAGTGTGCCGTAGGTCTTGGTGACACCGGCGAGCTGAAGGATCGTCGACAAGCGAGAACTCCCGACTTCGGTTCGGTCCGGACAAGGCTCCGCCATCGTCGGAACACGCGCCGAACGCCCGAGACGTTCCGCTAATGCTCCGCCGTTCGCACCTTCGCCACCGGCGAAGACGCGGTCGTGCCCGTATCGAACTGCGAATACCCTGACAGACCTCTGGAGGACGCTTCTGTCGGCGTCCGATACTGAAACGGTAGTACGAACGGATTTTGTATGCAACAGCATTCTCGCGGCAGCCGTTGACCGCACCGGTGCAGCATGGCGCCGATCGCGGCAGCCCCTATCGGAAGTGCCGATGCACCGCGTCGGCCGCTGCGATGGCAGATTCCACGAGGTGGCGACAAACGCGGATTTCCCGCCGTTTCCTGGTAGTCGCGCGGGATCGGATCAGTTTTTCCGATCCCGTGCCACGCTTTCACGGATACCGGATTTTCCGCGCCTGCGGATCGGGGCGACCGATGCGGCGGTCTGGACCGACGCCCGCCCGACTGAGGCTCGGCGAGTCGAGGAATGGTCTCAACGATGGATTTGGTATGCAATAGACGTTTTCCGCACCGCATCCCGACCGTGGCGGGCGGGCGCGGAGCGCGCTAGAAAGGGGCGGGATTTCTCCAGCCGGCGAGTGTCCGTCCGCGATGTCCACGATCCGCCCCGGCACGAGCGGCGCGCAGCACCGCTACGAGATCGTCGAGGACGTGCTGCGCGCCAACATCGCGGCCGGCCGCCTGCCCGAGGGTCTGGTGCTGCTCGAGGGCCCGATCGCGGAGATCCTGCAGACCTCGCGCGCGCCGGTGCAGAAGGCGCTGCAGCGCCTCGAGGCCGACGGCCTCGTCCGCCGCTTCGAGGGCCGCGGCTTCCTGGTCGGCGCCCCGGACAGCCGCACCGCGCCGATCCGCACCGACGTCAAGACGCTCGGCCTCGACGTGCCTACCGAGGTCGACGAGGCGCTGCAGAGCCGCGCGTCCTGGGAGCGGATCTACGACGTGGTCGAGGCCGACGTCGCCGCCTGCGTGGTGTTCGGGCAGTACCGCATCGTCGAAACCGTGCTCGCCGAGCATTTCGGCGTCAGCCGCACCGTGGTCCGCGACGTGCTGAGCCGGCTGCAGGAGCGCGGCCTCGTGCGCAAGAATCAGTCGTCGCACTGGATCGCCGGCCCGCTCACCGCCAAGACGATCAAGGACCATTTCGCGCTCCGGCGCCTGCTCGAACCCCCGGCGCTGGTCGGCGCCGTGCCGCTGATCGACATCGGCCGCCTCGAGGCGCTCTACGAGCGGCTGGTCGCCGCCGAGCGCGACCAGGGCGCGCCGCACCACGACAGCCTCGAGGCCTTCGAGACCCAGCTGATCGACGTCTGCGTGCTGTCGACGCCGAACGAGAAGCTCGCCGGCCTGATCCGCGACAACCTGCTGCCGGTGCAGGCTTCGGAACGGCTGCTGCGCCAGCTCGGTCTGCCGAGCGACCGCGCCGCCGTCACCGAGCACCGCCTGATCGCCGAACTGGTGCTGCGCGGCGCCACGGACGCGGCCGCCGCCATGCTCGACCGCCACCTCGACGCCGCGATGAACCGCAACATCGCGCAAATGAAGATCGTGGCGGTGATCTCCGAACCGCGCAGCGTCGCGGCCTACCTCACCCGCGTCGCGGATTGAACCACGTTCCGCAAAGTCCCGACTCGTCGGGACGTTGCGCGGTTCCGGCCATCTGGCCGGCGCCCGGTCGGGCGCTCCTCGCTCGCGAGCTCGGTGTCACCCGCCCGCCCGGCGGAAGTCGCGCGGGGTCGTGCCGTAGCGCGCCTTGAAAAGGCGCGAGAACTGGGCCTGGTCGGTGAAGCCCCAGGCGTAAGCGATCTCGGCGACGCCCATGCGGCAGGTCGGATCGGCCAGCATGGCGCGGCAGGCGTCGAGCCGCTCCTCGCGGATCCAGGCGCCGACCGAGCGTCCTGTCTCGCCGACGAGGTCGTGCAGGTAGCGCACCGAGATGCCGCAGGCGCCGGCGATCCGCTCCGGGTCGAGACCGGGGTCGGCGAGGTTGCGCCGGACGTAGGCCTCGACGCGCGAGAGATGGGCGTCGCGGATCGGCGAGGCGGACGAGGTCAGCGTGCGGTCGTCCTCCTTCACCGCGAGCGCCATCAGGTCGACCAGCTGCTGGCCGAGCGCGCCACGCGCCTCGGCCGAGAGGCCGGCGAAGCGCAGCGGCAGCAACGTGAGAAGGTCGACGAACAGCTGGCCGACACCGGTGCGGGCGTCGAATTGCAGCGTGCAGAAGCGGTCCGGCTGGCGGATCCGCCCGGCGAGGGCCGCGTAGGGCACCTTCAGCACCCAGAGGTCGTTGCGGCCGTCGTGGCTGAACTCGTAGGGCTCGTTGGAGCGCTCGAGGATGAAGCCGCCGGGGCGGCAGCGCACCGCCCTGCCCGACTGGGCGAAGTGGACGTCCGACAGCGCCGGCACCGTCACGAGGTAGTGCTCGCCGCTCTCGTTGGCGAGGTGACGGCGCCGCCGGACGTAGCAGAGCGGATCCGACGTCAGCCGCGACAGCGACACCGGGCCGAAGGTCCACGCCTCCAGGCGGCCGTCGAAACGCTCGGTGTCGCGGAAGGTGAGGTCGAGCGGGAAATAGGCGTCGGCGATCACGTCGCGCCAGTGCCGGCTGCGCCGGTTCGCGTCGGTCCCGTCGGTGGTGGCGATGCTGTGCAAGACGACCTCCCGGCGGTCGGCGCGACGATCCCGAGACGGGGCCCGAGCCCAGGCCGCACCGATCCCTCCCGAACACCGAGACTGCGGGGCGCCCGGCCGGCCTGTCAACGGCACTGCACGGATTCGCAAATGTTGGCGCGCTCACCGCCAAGACCGCCGCCGCGAGCCGGCTCTAGCCTTCTCGAAACGGCCGGGCACACGGCCGGGGAACGGTTCGGCATCGGCGGCGGCGCGCAAGGGGATCGGACGGCTCGTCCGGCCCGACGGCGGCGCTCGCCCTCCAAGGCGAGGACGACATGACGACGAAGGTAGATCCCATCACGCTGTCGGTGGTCCGCGGCGTGCTCGAGACCACGCAGCGCGAGATGACGCTCAGCCTCGAGAAGACCGCGCGCTCCTCGGTCTTCAATCTCGCCCACGACTATTCCACCGCCCTCTTCAACCACGTGCCGGAGATGATCCTGCAGGGCCAGGACATCCCGATCCACATGGGCTCGCTGATCCCGGCGATGAAGGCGGTGGCGCGCTTCTTCGGCGACGACATCCACGAGGGCGACCTCGTGATGCACAACGACCCCGCCTATTCCGGCAGCCACATCCTCGACACCTGCGTCTACAAGCCGGTGTTCCACCGGGGCGAATTGGTGTTCTGGACGGTGTGCAAGGGCCATCTCACCGACATCGGCGGGCCGGTGCCGGCCGGCTACAACCCGAACGCCACCGAGATCTACGCGGAGGGACTGCGCATCCCGCCGATCAAGATCTGGGACCGCGGTAAGCCGCGTCACGACGTCCTCAACCTGCTGCTCACCAACATGCGCGCCCGGCGCGACCAGGAGGGCGACTTCAACGCCCTGATCGGCGCCTGTCAGGTCGGCGAGCGCAACCTCCTGGCGTTGATCGACAAATACGGCCTCCCGACCGTCCGGGCCGCGATCGGCGAGCTCCAGGACATGGCCGACCGCCACATGCGCAAGCTGATCGCCGAGGTGCCCGACGGCACCTACACAGGCACCGCCATCCTCGAGGACGCCGGCCACGGCTACGGCGACTTCGAGATCACCGCCACGGTGACGATCGCCGGCGACAGCTGCCACATCGCGATCGCGAGCCCGCCGCAGATCCCGTATTTCATCAACTCCTACGAGGGCAACAGCCACTCCGGCGTCTACCTCGGGCTGATGATGTTCGCGCAGCTGCCGCCGCCCTACAACGAGGGGCTCTACCGCTGCGTCACCGTCGACATGGGACCGAAGGGCACGCTCTGCAACGCCAGGGAGCCGGCGCCGCACGTCAACTGCACGACGACGCCGATGGAGACGCTGACCGACGCCGTCCGCCTCGCCTTCGAGAAGGCGGCGCCGGCCAAGGTGGCGGCGTCCTGGGGCCACGCCAACGGCTGCAACATCGCCGGCTGGGACACCCGCCACGACGAGGAATACGTGACGATGGTGCTGGCCTCGATCATATCGGGCGCCGGCGCCACCCCGAGCCAGGACGGCTGGCACGCCTGCGGGCCGGAATGCTGCTTCGGCGCCCTCACCTCCGGCGACATCGAGCTTTTGGAATACTCCTACCCGATCATCATCCACCGCTATTCGCTGATGACCGACAGCGGCGGCGCCGGCAAGTACCGCGGCGGTTCCGGCACCTGCTGGGAGGTCGAGCCGCTCGACCGGCCGATGACCTTCATCACCTTCGGCGAGGGCCGCCGGATCCCGGCGGTGGGCGCCGCGGGTGCCACGTCGGCGCTGGTCGAGCCCAAGGTCGGCCGTCTCGTGGTGACGCGCGAAGGCGGCACCGAACTGATCAAGAAGAACGTCATCGAGACCATCCGCCCCGGCGAGCGCGCCGCCAACATGAACCCGGGCGGCGGCGGCTACGGCGATCCGTTCGAGCGGCCGGTCGAGAAGGTGGTCGAGGACGTCCGCAACGGCCTCGTCTCGCTCGAGGGCGCCCGCGCCGACTACGGCGTGGTGATCGCCGACGCCGGCAGCCTCGCGGTCGACGAGGCCGCGACACGGGACCTCCGCACCCGCGCCGCGTGAACCTCGGCGCGCCGCGTCTCCGTCCGACGTCGCGCGAGCGGAACGCGGCGGCCGCGTCCTCCTACCTCCACCGGTGACGGAACGGCGCGGCCGACGCGAGCGATCCCGAAGCCGGCCGCGACCCGGCCGAACGGGCATGCCGCCACCGCCGTAGCGACCTCCCATTCCCCCATCCTTCAGGAACCACCGCCATGCTCTCCCGCTTCCGCCTCGGCATCGACGCCGGCGGCACCTTCACCGACTTCGTGCTGGCCGAGGACACCGGCGAGATCCGGCTCTACAAGGCGCTGTCCACCCCATCGGATCCGACCCTGGCGATCCACGCCGGCCTCGACCAGATCGCCGCCGACCTCGGGCTGACGCCGGCCGAGATCGTCTCGAACTGCGACCTCTGCATCAACGGAACCACCGTCGGCCTCAACGCGCTGATCCAGCACAAGGGCGCCAGGACCGGCCTGATCTGCACCGCCGGCCACGAGGACTCCATCGAGATTCGCCTCGGCCACAAGGAGGACGGCTACCGCTACGACGCCGAGTATCCGCCGGCGCGGATGCTGGTGCCGCGGCACCTGCGCCGCGGCGTGCGCGAGCGCGTCATCTCCGACGGCAGCGTCCGGGTGCCGATGGAGGAGGAGGACGTCCGCGCCGCCTGCGAACTGTTCGCCCGCGAGGGCGTCGAATCGGTCGCGATCTCCTTCGTGTGGTCGGTGCTGAACCCGGCGCACGAGCGCCGCGCCGCCGAGATCGTGCGCGAGATGCTGCCGAACGCGGTCGTCACCGTCGGCTCGGAGCTCTATCCGCAGGTGCGCGAGTACACCCGCACCTCGACCGCGATCACCAACGCCTATCTCGCCCCGATCATGGGCCGCTACGTCGCGGCGGTCGACCGCACCTTCCGCGCGCTCGGCGCCCGCCAGCCGGTGCGCTATTTCCAGTCCAACGGCGGCCTCGCCACCGGCGAGGCCATGACCGACCGCGCGGTCTACGCCATCAACTCCGGCCCGGCCTCGGCGCCCCAGGCGGGCCTCTACGTCACCGCCCCGCTCGGCGTGAAGAACGTCATTACCGTCGACATGGGCGGCACGTCCTTCGACATCACGCTGACCCGCGACGGCGTCACCAACGTCTCCAAGAACACCGACTTCCTGCGCTACCGCATCGGCATGCCGATGATCCAGGTCGAGACGCTCGGCGCCGGCGGCGGCTCGATCGGCTGGATCGACGCCATGGGCCTGTTGCAGATGGGTCCGCAGAGTGCCGGCTCCGATCCCGGCCCGGCCTGCTACGGCCGCGGCGGCGCCGAGCCGACCGTCTCCGACGCCAACCTCGTGCTCGGCTACCTCAGCCCGGCCGGCCTGCTCGGCGGCCGCCTGCCGCTCGACCGCGACCGCGCCGTCGCCGCGATCGAAAGCCGGATCGCCGCGCCGCTCGGCCTGACGGTCGAGCAGGCGGCCTACGGCATGTTCACGATCGTCAACAACAACATGGTCAATGGCATCCGCCGCGTCTCGGTCGAGCGCGGCTTCGACCCGCGCGACTTCGTACTGGTCGGAGCGGGTGGCGCGACCGCGGCGCACATCACCGCGCTCGCCCGCGAGATCGGCATCGACACCGTGGTGATCCCCAAGCTCGCCTCGGGCCTCTGCGCCTTCGGCCAGATCATCTCCGACGTGAAATACAATCACATGGCGACCTGCCCGGTCCGCCTCGACGGCGACGACGTCTATGCCCGGGTCGGCGCCCTGTTCGAGGAGATCGAGGCGCGCGGCATCGCCGAGCTCGAGGCGAACGGCTTTCCGCGCGACCGAATCCGGATCCAGCGCTCGCTCGACATGCGCTACGTCGGCCAGGTCCACGAGTGCACGGTGGAGATCGACCGCTTCCGCCTCGACGCCGGCAGCATCGGCGCGGTCAAGGAGGCGTTCCACCGCCGCCACGAGGAGCTCTACACCTACGCCGAGCGCCACAACGCGGTGGAAGTGGTTAACCTCGAGGCGACGCTCTACGGCATCGTCGACAAGCCGCCGCAGAAGCCGCTGCGCGCCGGGTCGGGCGCGGCGACGGCTCTCGCGGGCCGGCGCGTCGCGATCTTCTCGGCGGACGGCGCGGGCGTCGAGGTACCGGTCTACGACGGCAGCCGGCTCGGCGCCGGCGACGTGGTGGTCGGTCCCGCCATCCTCGAGGAGACCACCACCACCATCGTGCTGGAGCCGTCGTGGACGGCGCGGCTCGACGCCGGTGGTTCCTACGTGATCACGCGCGGGGCATGAGCCCGGCGCGGGGACGCTCCGTTCGGATCCCGGGCGGCCCGGGCGGAACCGGACTTGGCGAAGCCGAAGCACGGGGAGGGGTGTCGACCCGCGCCCTCGCCTCTTCCCGCGATCGTCCGCGCGTCGGCGGCACCACCGGCCGCGGCAATGCCACCCTCGGACGCGGCCGCGAGGGCCCCGACGGCGGTGCGCCGCCCATCGATCTCGCCCGCGTGCTGGTGGAGACGATCGGCCGGCGTCGCCCCTTCGGCGACGTCCGCCTCGACGCCGCGGCGATCGCGCGGGCGGGCGGCGTGCAGCAGACACTGATCGAAGGGGCGTTGCGTCGTCTTGCGCTGCTCGGCTTCGTGAGGCCGACCGGGCATGGCTGCTACGTGGCGGCCATGCTGACGGCGCGCCGGACCCGCGAGGAATTCGCGGTTTGGGCGGACGGCGGGGAAACGCCCGCCCCGGCCTCGGCGGCGGCGCTCTGTCGGTTGGCGCTCGAGGCCGGGACGGCAGCGCTCGGCATGGCCGGACTGCCCGACGACCCGGTGGCGCTCGCCCGTCTGCGCGACGTCGAGGCCGCACGCCGGAGCGGCGAGCCGCTGCTCGCCGCCGCGCTCGAGGCGCGCCACCGGCGCCTGCTCGAGACCGAGTTCGTGGCGCGCCTCAAGCTCGCCCACGCCCTGCCCTTCGCGGGTCTCAGCCCGGCTTCCGTCCGCTCTTCAGAGCTTCCAAACGCGCCAGGAACCAGCGCTTGAAGAAGGGATCGGCGTGCATGCGCGCGACGATGTCGCCGTCGCTCTTGCGACGCTCGGTCCATTGCAGCCAGTCGCTCATGTAGCTCATCGCGAATGTCTCCTCCGGTCGGCGTTGCGGAACGGACCGCCGTCGCGGCGGTCCTCAGACCGAACCGCCGGGGCAACGGAAGGTTCCGGGCGAGTGAGCGACCGCGCCCGACCTTGCGGGCCTACACCGTCAGCGCCCGCTCCTCGCGCCCGACCGCACCGAAGATGCGCAGGTAGCGCTCGATCTCGGCGGGGTCGCCTGTCGCCTTGGCCGGATTGTCGGACAGCTTGACCGCCGGACGGCCGTTGACGCTGGTGACCTTGCAGACCAGCGAGATCGGGTCGAGATCCTCGCGTGCCGCGGGAGCACATCCGCGGAAGTCGTTGGTTAGATTGGTACCCCAGCCGAAGGACATGTTGACCCGACCGTCGAAGTGGCGGAACACCTGCTCGATCTCGTCGGTATCGAGGCCGTCGGAGAACACGATCAGCTTGTCGCGCGGGTCCTGGCCCTTGGCGCGCCACCATTCGACGATCTGCTCGCCGGCCTCGATCGGCGGCGCGCTGTCGGGGCGGAAGCCCTTCCAGTGCGCGACCCAGTCCGGCGCGTCGCGCAGGAAGGCGGCGGTACCGAAGGCGTCGGGCAGCACGATGCGCAGGTTGCCGTCGTACATGTCGCGCCAGTCGCGCAGCACCTTGAACGGAGCCTGCCGGACCTCCTCGTCGGTGGTCGCCAGCGCGGCCATCGCCATCGGCAGTTCGTGGGCGTTGGTGCCGATCGCCTCGAGGTCGGACTTCATGGCGATCTCGACGTTCGAGGTGCCGATGAAGGCCTCGCCGAGCCCCTCCTTGAGCGCGTTCACGCACCAGTCCTGCCAGAGGTAGGAATGGCGGCGGCGGGTGCCGAAGTCGGCGATGCGGAGGCCCTTCAGCTTCTGCAGCCGCTCGACCTTGGCCCAGAGCTTGGCCTTGGCGCGGGCGTAGAGCACGTCGAGCTCGAAGCGGCCCATGGTGCGCATCACCGACCGCGAGCGCAGCTCGTTGATGATGGCGAGGGCCGGGATCTCCCACATGGTGGTATGGGTCCACGGGCCGTGGAAGTCGAGCTGGTACTGGCCGTGGCGGCGGCTGAGCTCGTATTCCGGCAGCTGGAAGTCCTTCAGCCACTCGAGGAAGCGCGGCTCGAAGATCTGCTTGACGCCGTAGAAGCTGTTGCCGGCGAGCCAGATCCACTCCTTCTTGCCGAGCTTCAGCGAGCGGGCGTAGTCGAGCTGGGCGCGCAACTCGCCCTCGTCGATGTCGTCGGCGAGGCGAACGTGGCGTGTCCGGTTGATCAGCGAGAAGGTCACCTCGACGTCCTGGTAGCGACGCCAGATCAGCTGCAGCATCAGCAACTTGTAGAAGTCGGTGTCGAGCAGGCTGCGGACGATCGGGTCGAGCTTCCAGCTGTGGTCGTAGACGCGCTTGGCGATGTCGGTGGTCATGGATCCGTCTCCCGAGCGGGGGCCTCGGGGATGTGTCGAAGGGCCGGCCGGGCCGGCCCGGACGGGCGCGACACCGGCGGGCATCATCGCCGATCGCGCCGCAAACGGCAAACCGGGGGACATCGCCATGGACGGTTGCCGAAAAGCGGGAATCCGGGGCCGACCGGCCGAGTCCTTGTCCGTATGAATACATATGCCCGCTGACTTCGCCTCATGCGAGGCGCTAATGTCGGGGCCCCGACTCCAAAAAGCCTTATCGCGCCATGACCGCACTCCCGGGCCCTCGCCCCTCGGGCGAATCCGATTTCGCCGCCCTGTTCACGCCCAAGCTCGTCACCGCGCTGCGCGAGGGCTACACGCTCGAGAAGTTCCGCGCCGACGCCGTCGCCGGTCTGACGGTGGCGATCGTCGCGCTGCCGCTGGCGATGGCGATCGCGGTCGCCTCCGGCGTCGGCCCGGAGCGCGGCCTGTTCACGGCCATCGTCGCGGGCTTCCTGATCTCGGCGCTCGGCGGCAGCCGGTTTCAGATCGGCGGGCCGACCGCGGCCTTCATCGTGGTGGTGTTCAACGTCGTCGAGCGGGTAGGCTACCAGGGCCTCGTGCTGGCGACGCTGATGGCCGGCGTGATCCTGGTGGTGGTCGGCTTCCTGAGGCTCGGCACCTACATCAAGTACATCCCCTACCCGGTCGTCACCGGCTTCACCGCGGGCATCGCGGTTTCGATCGGCGCCAGCCAGCTCAAGGACGCCCTCGGCCTCGACGCCGCCATGCCCGGCGACTTCGTCGCCAAGATGGAGACCATCGCCGGTCACATCGGCGAGGCGCGGCCGGCGACGGTGGCGATCACGGTGCTGTCGATGGCGCTGATCCTGGTGCTGCGGCGCTTCCGGCCGCACTGGCCGGGCTTCCTGATCGCGGTGGTGCTCGGCTCGCTCGCGGTCACCCTGCTCGGCCTCGACTCGGCCACGATCGGCTCGCGCTTCGGCGGCGTGCCGAGCATGCTGCCGGCCCCGACCCTGCCCGCCTTCGACCTCGCGACGCTGCGCGCCGTAACGCCCGACGCCCTCACCATCGCATTGCTGGCGGGCATCGAGAGCCTGCTGTCCGCCGTGATCGCCGACGGCATGACCGGCCGGCGCCACCGCTCCAACTGCGAACTGGTCGCCCAGGGCGTCGCCAACGTCGCCTCGGCGATGTTCGGCGGCATCTCGGCGACCGGCGCGATCGCGCGCACGGCCACCAACATCCGCTCGGGCGCGCGCACGCCGGTCGCCGGCATGCTGCACGCCGCCTTCCTGCTCGCGTTCATGCTGGTGGCCGCGCCGGTGCTCGCCTACGTGCCGCTGGCGACGCTGGCGGCGATCCTGCTGGTGGTGGCCTGGAACATTTCCGAGATCCACCACATCCACAAGATCATGACCACCGGCGGCAACGGCGACCGCTTCGTGCTGGCCGGCACCTTCCTGCTGACCGTCGGCGTCGACCTCACCGTCGGCATCGGCTTCGGCGTGGTGGTGGCCGCGGTGCTGTTCATGCACCGCATGGCCGAGTCGGTGGCGATCGAGCACCACGACCGGCTGTTCGACGAGGACGTCGCCGACCGGCCGGGCGAGCACGAGGATCTCGCCGTGCCACCGAAGGACGTGGTGGTCTACCGCATCCGCGGGCCGTTCTTCTTCGGCGCGACCCAACAGGTCGGCTCGGTTCTGGAACGCATCGGCGACCCGCCGCGGCTGTTCGCGCTCGACTTCTCCGGCGTGCCCTTCGTCGATTCCACCGCGGCGACGGCGCTGCAGAGCTTCGCCGGCAAAGCCGCCCGCCGCGGCACCCGGGTGGCGATCGCCGGCGCGTCGACACAGGTCAGGGCGGAGTTGGAGCGCTTCGGTGTCCGGCCCCCCGAGGTCTCCTACGTCGCGGATGTCGAGGCCGCCCTCGCCGAATAGGCGGCGCGACGCTCAGACGCCGCGCGAGCCGCGGCGCACCACCGAGCCGTCGCCGGCGTGTTCCGGCGGCGGCGCTCCGCTCCACACCCCGGCGAGGACGCAGCGGTTTCGGCCCGCGCGCTTGGCGTCGTAGAGCGCCCGGTCGGCCTCGATCACCAACTGGTCCAGCACGTCGCCGTCGGCGGACGAAACCGCGACGCCGATGCTGACGGTGATGCGCGGCGGCAGCCCGTCCGCCGCCGGCGCGGGTACGACCACCGCCGCCCGGACCCGTTCGGCGAGCGCCATCGCCCGCTCCGGCCCCGCAGCCGGCACGAAGACGACGAACTCCTCGCCGCCGAGGCGGGCGTGGCGGGTCGGGTCGGGGATGGCGCCTCGGATCCGGCCGGCGATCGCCTTGAGGACGAGGTCGCCGACGGCGTGGCCGTGGCCGTCGTTGATCGCCTTGAAATGGTCGACGTCGACCAGCAACACGGCGTCGCCGGCGGCGCAGCGCGCCGGTGTCACCGCGAAGAAGTATCTTCGGTTGTAGGCGCCGGTGAGCACGTCCACGGTCGCCATGTCGACGAGTTCGCGAGCGACGCGCTCCTGGGCGAGCAGGATCACCGCCACGGCGAGCCCGAACTTCATCACGATCGCGATCATGAAGGCGTCGACCGGGCGCGGAATGCCGTCGTAGAGCCCGAGCATGCCGAGCGCCGACGCCAGATGCGTCACCGCCAGGAACGCCAGCACGGCCGAAAGCAGCAGGCGAGCCGGCAGCGGCTCCTGGCGGTATCCCGCCGCCATGGCCCGTCCCGACACCGCGTAGGCGGCCACGGCGGTCAGGTTGAACACGGCGCCGCGGATCCCGTTGTCGGCGTCGAAGTCGGTGGCGAGCGCGATCACGACGAGGACCGCCGGATAGGTCATCACCAGCCAGCGCCGGGCGGAGGCGCGTCGCGTCTCGATCTCGGCGAGCCCGATCCAGAGTGCTCCATAGGCGGCGGCACCTACCACCAGAGTGAAGAGGCGCCAGGACGGCCACGTCAGGATGCCCATTTCGCCCCAGCCCGCCACGGTGGAACCGACGGCCAACAGCAGGAAGGCGAGGCAGAGCGGCGGGGCGCCGAGCCGCTCCCGGCGCACGATCGCGGCATAGGCGAAGATCACCACGCCGACCAGCAGCGAGGTCTTGTAGAGCTCCAGCACGGTGGCCATGTCGAGCGACGGCAAAGACCACCTCGCGAGCGCGCTGGAGAGGGACCCCGCGGGCACGCCGACGGGGCTACCGGATCACCGGTCGCGCCGAGGATAGCCGAAGACCGACATCAGAAGGTTTACGGACCCGAACGACAACGCGACGGGCGGATCGCCGCCCGGTCTCGGTCAGAGCTTCAGCCGTTCCAGGATCTGCTGGACCGCAGCGACGGTGGAAAGGTAGGCCGACGTCAGCGCGAAACCGATCTTCACGGCGTCCGGCGGATCGAGGCGGAAGGCCAGCGCCGCGCTGGCGAACACGAACCACGCCGCCGTCACCGCCAGCGTCAGCGGACGCCAGCGCTCGACCCGGACCGGATGCACGAAGGCGACCGGCATGAAGGTCAGCACCGCGAGCGCGACCACCACGGCGATCACGAACCACGCCGGCGGCTGGAAGACGAAGAACACGAAGACGACGCCGTTCCAGACGGCCGGGAAGCCGCGGAAAGCGTTGTTCTTCATCTTCATGCGGGTGTCGGCGAAGTACATCGCGCTGGTGAAGACGATGATGCCGGCCAGCACCAGCGCGATCGGCGTCGAGGTGAAGCCTGCGGTCACGATCGCGAAGGCCGGCAGGAACACGTAGGTGACGTAGTCGACCACGAAATCGAGCGAGGCGCCCGAGAAGGTCGGCAGGCGCCGTTCCACCGCGAATCGCCGGGCGATCGGGCCGTCGACACCGTCGACGAACAGCGCCACGCCGAGCCAGCCGAAGAACTCCGTCCAGTTGCGCTGGTAGGCCGCGAAGGCGGCGAGCATGGCCAGCACCACGCCGCTCGCCGTGAAGGCGTGGACGGCGAGCGCGATGGCGGTGTTCTGGTGCTTTTCCACGAGGGTCAGCTGCGCCACGGGAACCTCCCGCACGCGAGCGCGGCGGCCGCGGCCGGGCGGAGTGCCGGGGCGAACCCCCGCGTCCTCGAAAAATTGACCAAGCCCGTCTCCATGCGCCTCGAGAAGCCCCTCGTCACAGACCCGTTACATTACCCGAAGAACAGGCCCGACGCCAAGCCGAAGCCGCCCGCCAGGAAGACGATCCCGAGGAAACGGGTGAGAAAAAGCCCCGACGTCGTCTTCTCGAGGCCCATCAGCACGCCGAGCACCGCCATGGCGACGAGATTCATCAGACCGGTGGCGAACATCACCGCCATCATCGCCCAGCAGCAGCCGAGGCAGGCGAGGCCCTCCTCGACGCCGATGCGGAACGCGCCCTCGCCGTCGAGGAAGGCGGCGTGCGGGTTGCGGCAGCGCACGAGGCAGGCGAACTTCAGCGGCGTGAACTGGTAGATGCCGGCGGCGACCAGCACGCTCGCCGACAGCGCGACTCCGGCCGGCGCCATGTGCGGCGCGAGGGCCCCGATCGCCGTGAGCCCCGCCTGCGCCGCCGTCGCGAGCACCGCGAGCGCCAGCCAGACCGAGGTGTAGCCGGCCATCACCGCCGCGGCGGCGCGCCCGCCGGCCGCCGCGTAGACCCGGAAGGTCGGCGCCGCGGTCGGCAGCATCATCGCGAACACCATGGCGGCCCACATCGCGAACACCGTCGCGACATCGACGGCGCCCCAGGCCGACATGCCGGGCATCAGCGGTCCGTGCCCGCCGCCACCGGCCGCGAGCCCGGGCGCGAATGCGGCGATCCGGTCGAACAGCGCGGCGAAGACCGCCATGCCCGGCCCCATGTCGGCGGCGCTGCCGCCGAGCGAGACCGCCAGCACCAGCCAGCCCCAGCCGAGCGCCGCCATCACCAGCACGGCGCCGAGCGTCGCCCGGCGCCAGCCGCGCGCCAGCGCCGCCGCGACGCGGCCGGCGGCAGGTGCGTCGCCGGCCACGGCCGACGCGGGCGCGTTGCTCGGCCGGTCGGCCGTGTCGTCGCGAACCATCGAGATCATGGCGGCACCATCGGCTCCCGGCGCCCTGAAGGCAATCCGGTCCATTGCCGACGTGCCGCCGCTCCCGCCTCTCAGCCGATGCCGTATTCGGCGGCCTTGGCCGGGTCGCGCGCGGCGACCTGGCAGGCGAGGTCGTAGATCACCTTGGCCTGCTTCCAGGTGGCGTCGTCCTGCATCTTGCCGTCGATCATCACGGCGCCGGTGCCGTCGGGCATGGCGTCGAGGATGCGCTTGGCGAAGGCGACCTCCTTCGGGTCCGGCGAGAACACCTTCTTGGCGATGTCGATCTGGGTCGGGTGCAGCGACCACGCGCCGGCGCAGCCCATCAGGAAGGCGTTGCGGAACTGGGCCTCGCAGGCGGCCGGGTCCGAGAAGTCGCCGAACGGGCCGTAGAACGCCTTGATGCCGGCGGCGAGACAGGCGTCGACCATCTTGCCGACCGTGTAGTGCCAGAGGTCCTGCTGGAAGGCGACGCGCGGCGCCGTGCCCGCGGCGTCGGCGAGCACCGCGTAGTCCGGGTGGCCGCCGCCGACGCGCGTGGTCTTCATGCCACGCGAGGCCGCGAGATCGGCCGGACCGAGGCTCATGCCGTGCATGCGCGGGCTGGCGGTCGCGATCGCCTCGACGTTCTTGACGCCCTCGGCGGTCTCGAGGATGGCGTGGATCAGGATCGGCTTCTTGACGCCGTGCCGGGCCTCGAGCTGCGCCAGCAGCTGGTCGAGGTAGTGGACGTCCCAGGGACCCTCCACCTTCGGCAGCATGATGACGTCGAGCTTGTCGCCGATCTCGCCGACGATCGTGGCGAGGTCGTCGAGCACCCAGGGGCTGTTCAGGCAGTTGATGCGGGTCCACACGCCGGTGGCGCCGAAGTCGGTGGCCTTGACCATCTCGACGAAGCCGGCGCGCGCCGCCTCCTTGGCGTCGGCGGGGATGGCGTCCTCGAGGTTGCCGAGCACCACGTCGACCTGACGGGCGAGCTCTGGCACCTTGGCGCGGACCTTCTCGATGTGCGGCGGCACGAAGTGGATCATGCGCTCCACCTTGACCGGCAGTTCGCGGTAGGGCTCGGGCGCGCCGATGGCGAGCGGCTTGTAGAAGGCGCGCGGCGTCTTGACGGTCATGACGGGATCTCCTCCGGTCGGTCGCAACGAGCGCTAACCGATCGCGGGTGCGCCGCACAATGCGCCAAGGGTCGCAACGCCCAGCGTCGGCGGGCCGACGCGGCCCGCACCGGCCGGCGTCAGTCGCGGCCGTCGTCGACCTCGGGCGCCCTGGCGAAAGCCCATTTGCGGTGCGCCCACATCCACTGCGACGGCGTCTCGGCGATCCAGCCCTCGAAGACGGCGTGCATGGCGAGCGCCGCCGCGGCGATGTCGGCCTCGGCGTCGTCGGTGCGCGGCACCTCGACCGGCCGGGCGTCGAGGCGGAAGCGGGCGCCCTCGGTGCGGACGACGCGGCCGACGATCAGCGGCACGCCGAGCCGGCGCGCCAGCACCGCCGGGAAGGTGGCGAGCCGCGCCGGCCGGCCGAAGAAGGGCGCGACGATGCCGGACCGGTCGCGCAGGTCCGCCAACATCCCGACGGCGACGCCCTGCCGCACCAGCGTGCGCAGCCGGATCGGCGTCATCCGCTCGCGCGGGAAGATGCCGGCGTCGTAGAGCGGTTCGCGCAAGCCCCGCAGGAACGACTCGGCCAGCGGGTTCTTCATCGGCTGGTACACCGCCGCGACGCGGAAGCCGGCGAGGTGGATTCCCCAGCCGCAGAACTCCCAATTGCCCATGTGCAGCGAGGCGAACACGGCGCCCTTCGCGATCGCGTCGCGGCAAGGCTCCAGCGCCGTGGTGTCGACGGTGAAGCGGGAACGGTCGGCGGCGAGGCGGGGCAGCAACAAGCCTTCCGCCGCGGTGCGGCCGAGGTTGTCCCACATGGCGAGCAGGATCGCGCGCCGCTCGGCGGCGGAAAGCTGCGGCATCGCCGCGGCGAGGTGCTCGTCGGCGCGGCGATGCCGCGACAACCGCGGCGCCACCAGCCGCCAGATCGCCCCCATGGTCGCCGACGCCCGGTCGACGCCGAGCAGGCCGACGAGACCGGCCACGGCGCGCAGCGCCGCGAACTCGAACCGGTGCGCGAGCGAGGGCGTCGCCGCCGCTTCGGCGGGCGCGGTTCGCGGGGTCGGCTCGGGGCTGTCCGTCATGGCGGGCGTTCGGGGATTCGCGGGGTTCGGGCGGGGCGCGCCGGGTCGGCGTTGACCGCCCCTCGATAACCGTCTAGGCGGGAGAAGGCCAGTCCGCACCGCCCTCCCCGCCTCCCCGCGAACCAGGCTCCCGATGCTCCAGGTCCTCACGCTCGCGACACCCTTCTTCGGGGTGATCCTGATCGGCTTCGTTTCCGGCAAGATCGCCCGCATCCCGCGCAGCGGCCTCGCCTGGCTCGACTTCTACCTGATCTACGTCGCCCTGCCCGCGCTGTTCTTCGACCTGATCTCGAAGACGCCGGTCGAGGAACTGACGCGCTGGACCTTCATCGTCGCCACGACGACGTCGACCTTCCTCGCCTTCCTGATCTCCTTCGCGCTCGGGCGGGCCATCACCGGCTCCGACGTCAAGGTCGCGACGATCCAGGGCCTCGTCGGCTCCTACGCCAACGTCGGCTACATGGGCCCGGGCCTGACCCTCGCCACCCTCGGCAGCGCCGCGGCGGCGCCGACGGCGTTGATCTTCTGCTTCGACGTGGCGCTCGTGTTCACCATCGTGCCGATGGCGATGGCGCTCGCCGGCGGCGCCGAGCGCTCGCTCGGCCACACGCTGGCGCTGGTGGCGCGGCGGATCTTCACCCATCCCTTCATCATCGGCTGCATCGCCGGCGCACTCGGCGCCGTGTTCGAGGTCCACCCGCCCGAGGCGATCCAGGCGACGGTGACCTTCCTGCGCAATTCCGCCGCGCCGGCCGCGCTGTTCGCGCTCGGTGTGACGGTGTCGTTGCAGCCGGTCGGCTCCGGCGCCCGCGAGATCCCGGCGCTGGTGGCGGTGAAATTGCTCGTCCACCCGGCGATCGCCTGGGCGCTGGTGACGCTGGTCGGCGGCTTCCCGCCGGTGTGGATCGAGACGGCCGTGCTGATGGCGGCGATCCCGCCGGCGGCGACCATCTTCGTCGCCGCCCAGCAATACGACACCTATACCCACCGCGCCGCCACCGCGATCCTGGTCGGCACCGCGGCGAGCGTGGTCACGGTCACCGCCGTGCTCTACCTCGCGACCCACGACCTGATCCCGCTGAATCCTTGGGGTGGGTGACGGGGGCCTGGTGACGGTGCGCCGTCAGCGGCTGCGGAACACCACGCAGGCGCCGCCGGCCCGCTTCAGCGCCCGGCAGAGTTCGCCCGCGGCCTCGCGCGTCGCCGCGGGGGCGCGGACCCGGTAGAAGCGGCGGACGCCGCGGTTCCGCAGCCGCGTTCCCACGATCATCGGCTGCGCGTCGCCGAGCACGGCGGCGTAGCGGGCGCGGACGCGCTCGTAGCGGGCGAGCGCGCGCGCCTTGGAGAAGTTGCCGGCGAGTTGGACGCCCCACGGCGCGAACGGCCCCTCGACCGCCGCCTCGGCCGGCCGCTCGATCCGGATCTGCGCGACGAGGTCGACGCAGGGCTTGTCCGCCGCCTCGGGGTCGGCGGGCGGAGCCGCCGCCGCGCCCTTTGCCTTCCAGTCGTAGACCGAGGCGCCGGTGACGAAGGCGACGTAGTCCTCGGTCTCGAGCGGCAGCACGCCGTCGGCGCGGCCGAGCCAGCCGGCGACGCGGGTCGGGCCGCCGTTGTAGGCGGCGGCGGCGAGGCCGAGGCTGCCGAAGCGGTCGCGCAGGTCCGCGATCAGCGCCGCGGCGGCCGGGATAGCCTGCTCGGGATCGAAGGGGTCGAGGAGGCCGCGCTCGGCGGCGGTGCCCGGCATGAACTGCGCGACGCCCTGGGCGCCCGCCCGGCTGGTGACGCCGGTCCGAAAGCTCGATTCGCGCCAGATCAGCCGCGTCATGAAGGCCACGGGCAGGCCGTGGTCGCGCGCCGCCGGCTCGATCAGGTCGCACAGCGCCCGGTCGACGCTCTCCTCCTCGGCCGCCGCGGGCGCGGCGACGGCGAGAACGGCGAGGCAGAGGGTGACGAGGGTCCGGCGCATGGCCGCGACCATGCCCGATCGCGGCCGGCGGGAAAAGCGGGTGGCGGCGGTGGCGCCGCCCGTCAGCCCTTGCCGCCGGAGCGGACCAGCTTGACGATCTGCGCCGGCGGCAGGCCGGACTGTTCGGCGATGCGGCGGTCCTGGTCCTCGATCGCGGCGCGGGCCGGCTCGTCGCCGTCGAGACCGCCGAGCAGCTCGGCCGGGACGCGGCGGTTGGAACGGCGCGAGCCGTCGTCGTAGAACACGTCGAAGAGGACGAAGTCGGACTTCGCCTTGCTGGGCTTGGCCATGGGATGGGTCCTTGGAGGCGCGCGGGGAGGCGGGCGCTGAAGTGGCGCGGAAGGAGCGCGGGCGACCTGTAGCAGGAATGGGCGGACTTGCCACGAAAAACGCGGCCGTCCGGCTCCCTCGCATACCGGCGTGGCGTTTCCGTGACGGCCGGGCCCGCGGCGCCCGGCCCGCTCAGGTGCTGCGCAGCAGCCGCGGGCTCAGACCCTCCCGCATCATGAGCTTGCGCAGCGGGCCGACGTCGCGGGCGAGCTGGAGCAGAACGGCGCGGCCGACCTGGACCGGCAGGAAGTCGGTCAGCAGCGAGCGGTTGAGGAGGTCGACGCCGGTGGTGCGGGTCCACACGTCCGACCGGCGCGCGGCGGCATAGCGCTCGCCGATCGTCTCGGCGGGAAGCCCGCCGCCCGTGCGGGCGCGGCGGACGATTTCGGCGAGCGCGGCGATGTCGCGGATGCCGAGGTTGAGGCCCTGGGCGCCGATCGGCGGGAAGGCGTGGCAGGTCTCGGCCACCAGCACCACCGGCCCGCGGGCGAGCGCCTCGGCGGAAAGGCCCGCCATCGGCCAGAGCTGGCGCGGGCTCGCGACCGTGAAGCGGCCGAGCATGGAGTGGGCCCGGCGCTCGAGGTCGGCGGCGAGCGCGTCGTCGGAAAGCGCGTTCAGGGCCTCGGCGACGGCAGGCTTCTCGATGCAGACCAGCGCCGAGCGCCGAGCCGCGAGCGGGACCAGGGTGAACGGGCCGGTCTCGGTGTGGAACTCGGTCGAGGTGTCGAAATGCGGCGCGGTGTGGTCGAGGTTCAGCACCAGCGCCGTCTGCGGATAGCTCCAGGTCTTGACCGCGATGCCGGCGGCCTCGCGCACCTTCGAGCCGCGGCCGTCGGCGCCGACGACCAGCCGCGCCGTCACCGTGCGGTCGTCTGCCGTGACGAGTTCGGGGCGCGGGCCGGCGAGGTCGAGCCGGTCCATCGTCGCCTCGACGCGGCGGATCCGCCCGTCGGCGGCGACCGCGGCGGCGAGGCCCTCGGTGAGCGCGGCGTTGGCGACGTTCCAGCCGAAGGCGTCGAGGCCGAGCTCGCTGGCGTGGAAGGCGATTTCCGGCGCCCGCACCAGCCGGCGCGTGCCGTCGACCAGCCGCATCGTCTTCAGCGGCGCCGCCCGGTCGGCGACGCGGTCCCAGCCGCCGACGGCGCGCAGCACCTCGACCGAGCCGGCGAACAGCGCCGTCGTCCGATGATCGGCCGGCGGCGCGGGCGGCGCCACCAGCGCCACCTCCGCCCCCGCGGCCGACAGCGCCAGCGCCGCGGTCAGCCCCGCAGGCCCGCCGCCCACCACCGCGATCTCGACGTCGATCGTCCCCATGGCACCGCTCCGGATGTTCACGCCGTTGTTCTGGCGCGGGCGGGCCGGTTCGGCAAGGCGGGTGCGACGCGGACAGGGCACTCGCCGGACGTTTCTATTCATCCTTCCCCTCAGGGGAAGGTGGCCCGAAGGGCCGGAAGGGGTCGTCTTCGTGGGTCGGGCCAAGCACGTTTTGGACGAAATGGAGCCTCGTTCAAATTCAAAACGGGCAGGCTGACGGGAAGAAGGGCGACCCCTCCCCCTCGCTTCGCTCGGCCCCTCCTCCCCTTGAGGGGAGGGATGGAAGGCCGCTCCAAGCGATCGCCCTGGCGACGCGGATGCCGCTCGCGCCCCTCAGCGCGACGAGCGGATGACCTGGACGTCGAGATCCCGGATCTTCTTGCGCAGCGTGTTGCGGTTCACACCCAGGAGCTCCGCCGCCTTGATCTGGTTGCCGCGCGTCGCCGCAAGGGCCGCGCCGATCAGCGGATACTCCACCTCCTTGAGGATGCGGTGGTAGAGGCCGGGCGGCGGCAGGCCGTCGCCGTAGCCGGAGAAATACTTGGCGAGGAAGCGCTCGACCGAGGTCGACAGCCCCTCGTCGCGCGGGGTCTCCTCTTCGACCGGCACGATCGAGGGCGTGGAGAGCTCCTGCTCGATCAGGTTCACCGTGATGGTGTCCTGCGGGTAGAGCGCGGCGAGGCGGCGGACGAGGTTTTCGAGCTCGCGGATGTTGCCCGGCCAGCGGTAGCGCTTCAGCCGTTCCACCGCGGCGGGCTCGATCTGCTTGGAGGGCAGGCCCTCCTTTTCCGCGAGGTTGAAGAAGTGCCGGACGAGGTCGGGGATGTCCTCGGCGCGCTCGCGCAGCGGCGGCAGGCGGATCGGCACCACGTTGAGGCGGAAGAACAGGTCCTCGCGGAAGAGGCCCTGGTTGATCAGCTGGCGCAGGTCCTTGTTGGTGGCCGCGACGATGCGCACGTCGGTCTTGATCGCGGTGCGGCCGCCGACGGTGGTGTACTCGCCCTGCTGCAGCACGCGCAGCAGACGGGTCTGCGCGTCCATGGGCATGTCGCCGATCTCGTCGAGGAACAGCGTGCCGCCCTCGGCCTGTTCGAAACGTCCGGCCGAGCGGGCCTGGGCGCCGGTAAAGGCGCCCTTCTCATGGCCGAACAGCTCGCTCTCGATCAGGTCGCGCGGGATCGCCGCCATGTTGATCGCGACGAAGGGGCCGGAGCGGCGCTTGCCGTAGTCGTGCAGCGCGCGCGCCACCAGCTCCTTGCCGGTGCCGCTCTCGCCGGAGATCATCACCGTGAGGTCGGTCTGCATCAGCCGGGCGAGGACGCGGTAGATCTCCTGCATCGCCGGCGAGCGGCCGACCAGCGGGATGTTCTCGCCGCCCTCGTCGCCGTCATCGGTGCGCTTGCGGTTCTTCGGCTCGGCGAGAGCCCGGCCGACGATGCCGATCAACTCCTTGAGGTCGAAGGGCTTCGGCAGATACTCGTAGGCGCCCTTCTCCGAGGCCCGGATCGCCGTCATGAACGTGTTCTGCGCGCTCATCACGATCACCGGCAGGTCGGGCCGGAGCTTCTTGATGCGCGGCAGGAGGTCGAAGGCGTTCTCGTCGGGCATCACCACGTCGGTGATGACGAGGTCGCCGTCGCCCTGGCTGACCCAGCGCCACAGCGTCGCCGCGTTGGAGGTCAGGCGGACCTCGTAGCCGGCGCGCGACAGGGCCTGATTGAGCACGGTCCGGATCGCGCTGTCGTCGTCGGCGACGAGGATGCTGCCGGTCGGCATGGATTGTTATCCTTCTTGGGATCGTCAGTCCGAGGACTTTTCGGTGAAGGCGGGGAGGAGGACGCGGAAGACGGTGCGACGGGGCTGGCTGTCGCACTCGATGACGCCGCCGTGGTCGCCGATGATCTTGGCGACCAGCGCGAGGCCGAGGCCGGTGCCGTTGGTCTTGGTGGTCACGAAGGGGTCGAACATGTGCGACTGGATCTCCTCGGGCACGCCCGGGCCGTTGTCGCGCACGCAGAATTCGAGCGGCAGGCTGACGCGCTCGCGCGCGCCGGGAACCGACAGCCGCACGCCCGGCCGGAACGCGGTCGACAGCACGATCTCCGCGTCGGGCGTGTCGTCGAGCGCCTCGGAGGCGTTCTTGACGAGGTTGAGGAACACCTGCACCAGCTGGTCGCGGTTGGCGTAGACCGGCGGCAGCGACGGGTCGTATTCCTCGAGGATGCGGATGCCGCGGGCGAAGCCCGACTGCGCCAGCCGCTTCACGTGCTCCAGTACCGCGTGGATGTTGACCGGCTCGCGCTCGATCGGGCGCTCGTCGGAGAACACCTCCATGCGGTCGACCAGCTTGACGATGCGGTCGGCCTCGTCGGTGATCAGCTGGGTCAGCGCCCGGTCCTGGTCGTCGACCGACTGCTCGAGCAGCTGGGCGGCGCCGCGGATGCCCGACAGCGGGTTCTTGATCTCGTGGGCCAGCATGGCCGCGAGCCCGGTCACCGAACGGGCGGCGCCGCGGTGGGTGAGCTGGCGGTCCATCTTGTCGGCCATGGTGCGCTCCTGGAGCATCACCACCACCTCGCCGGTCGGCTCGGGCGCCGCGAAGATGTCGACGACGCGCTCGCCGCCGTTGCGCGGGGTGCCGACGTCGACGCGGTACTCGTTGACGCTGGAGCCCTGTTCGCGCACCTGCTCGATCAGCGTCAGCAGCGGGCTGCCGAACGGCACGAAGTGCTTGAGCGGATGGCGGGCGAGCACGGTCGCGCTCGCCTGGAAGAACACCTGCGCGGCGTCGTTGGCGGCGCGGACGTGGTCGTCCGCGCCGACCTGGATCACCGGGTGCGGCAAGGCGTTCAGGATCGAGACCTCCCGCGCCGACGCGGCGGTGCGGTCGTCGTGGCTGCGGCGCTCGGCCTTGCTCATGCGGCCCTCCTCGCGGGATCGGCGTCTGGCACCCCGTCGAACCAGCGCCGGATGTCGGCGACGACCGACGAGGGTTCGTCGGCGGTGAAGATGCGCGCCTTCAGCGCGGCGGCTTCGGCGTCGGCGCGCGGGACGCGGTCGAGCGTCCAGCCGACGTGCTTGCGGGCGATCCGCGTGCCGAGCGCCTTGCCGTAGAGCGCGAGGATCGCCTCGTAATGCTCCAGGATCACGTCGCGAATCTCGTCCGCCGACGGATCGGCGTCGGAGCCGCCGGAGGCGAGCGCGGCGGCGATGGCGCCGGGCGCCCACGGCCGGCCGTAGGCGCCGCGGCCAACCATGACCGCGTCGGCGCCGGAGGCGGCGAGGGCCGCGCGGGCGCTTTGCGCGTCGACGACGTCGCCGTTGACCACGACCGGGATCGAGACCGCCTCCTTGACCGGGCGCACCGCGGCCCAGTCGGCGGTGCCCTTGTAGAACTGGCAGCGGGTGCGGCCGTGCACCGTGACCATGGCGACGCCCGCCGCCTCGGCGCGGCGGGCGAGTTCGGCGGCGTTGAGGCTGCGCTCGTCCCAGCCGAGCCGCATCTTCAGCGTCACCGGCACGGAGACGGCGCCGACCACCGCCTCGATCAGCGTCGTCGCATGATCGAGGTCGCGCATCAGGGCGGACCCGGAATAACCCGTGGTGACACGCTTGGCCGGACAGCCCATGTTGATGTCGACGACGTCGGCGCCGCCGGCCTCGGCGCGAATCGCCCCCTCGCGCATCCAGCGGGCCTCGCGGCCGGCGATCTGGACGACGTGGGTGCGGATGCCCTCGCCCTCGGCGCGGGTGACCGTTTCGGGATCGCCTTCGAGCAGCGTCTCGCAGGCGACCATCTCGGAGACGACGAGGCCGGCGCCGTGACGCTGGGCGAGCCGGCGGAACGGCAGGTCGGTGACGCCTGACATCGGCGCCAGGAACACGCGGCCGGGCAACTCGACCGCGCCGATGCGGAGCCCGCCAACCCGGGGCTCACTCAGTTCCGCCGACGGCCGCAGGGCCGACTCGTTCATGCTCATTCACTATGCACCGGTTTGTCGTGCTCACATTTTACGCAGCGCGCGCGCGGGCGCAAGCCGATATCGACGGCTTGCCCACCGGATTGCCAACACCTATTGCGTTCTGGTGAAAAGCCCGGGACGACAGCCCGCGGCGGACGACCCGGAGTTATCGCGACGTGGCCATTTCTTCACCCAGGGTTGCCGTCGTCGTGGTCGCCGGCGGGCGCGGCCTGCGCGCCGGCGGCGAGGTGCCCAAACAGTATCGCCTGCTCGGCGGACGGCCGGTGATCGCCCGCACGATCGGCGCCTTCCTCGCCCATCCCGCGGTCGCGACCATCCTGCCGGTGATCCATCCGGACGACGCCGCGCTCTATGCGGCCGCCGCGTCCGGCTGGCGCGATCCGGCGGGGCGGGTCCGCGCGCCGGTGCTCGGCGGTGCGGAACGTCAGGCGAGCGTCCGTGCCGGCCTCGAGGCGCTCGCGGCCGACGCCCCCGACCTCGTGCTGATCCACGACGCCGTCCGCCCCTTCGTCACGCCCGCCGCGGTGGACGCCGCGATCGCCGCCCTCGCCGACCACGTCGCGGTGGTCGTCGGAACGCCGGTGGTCGACACCGTCAACCGCACCGACGCCGCCGGCGCGGTGGTCGAAACCGTCCCGCGCGAAGGCCTGTGGCGCGCCGCGACGCCGCAGGGCTTCCGCTTCTCCGCCATCCTCGCCGCCCACCGCGCCGCCGCCGCGGCCGGCCGGAACGGCTTCACCGACGACGGCGCCGTCGCCGCCGCCGCCGGCCACGCCGTCCACATGGTCGCCATCGCCGAAGGAAACGTGAAGTTGACGACACCGGCCGACTTCGCCGCCGCCGAGGCCCGCCTCGCCGCCGAGACCTTCCTGCGCCTGCCCGACGTCCGGGTCGGCGTCGGCTACGACGTCCACGCGCTCGAGCCGGGCGACGCGGTCTGGCTCGGCGGCGTCCGCATCCCGCACGACCACCGGCTCAAAGGGCACTCCGACGCCGACGCCGCCCTGCACGCCCTCACCGACGCCATCCTCGGCGCCATCGGCGACGGCGACATCGGCCGCCACTTCCCGCCGTCGGACGAGCGCTGGCGCGGCGCGGCGTCGTCGCTGTTCCTCGCCGACGCGGTTCGCCGCGTGCGCGAGCGCGGCGGCGTCGTCGCCCACTGCGACGTCGCCATCGTCGCCGAGGCGCCGAAGATCGGCCCGCACCGGGAGGCGATGCGTGCGGCGATCGCCGCCGCCTGCGGCATCCCGGTCGACCGGGTCGGCGTCAAGGCCACCACCAACGAGGGCCTCGGCTTCACCGGCCGGCGCGAGGGCATCGCCGCCATCGCCACCGCCACGATCCGCCTGCCGTTGCCGGAGGACGACGCGTCGTGACCGACCTGTCCCCGCTCCACGCCCGCGCCGCCGCCCTGCTCGACCGCTGCCGCGCCGCCGGCGCCGTGATCGCCACGGCGGAGTCCTGCACCGGCGGCCTGATCGCGGGCCTGCTCACCGAGATCGCCGGGTCGTCGGACGTGGTCGACCGGGGCTTCGTCACCTATTCCAACGCCGCCAAGACCGACATGCTCGGCGTGCCCGCCGACCTGATCGCGGCGGAGGGCGCGGTGTCCGAGCCGGTCGCCCGTGCCATGGCGGAAGGCGCCCTCGCCCGCTCGGCCGCGACCCTCGCCGTCGCCGTCACCGGCATCGCCGGCCCCGGCGGCGGCTCCGCCGACAAGCCGGTCGGCCTCGTGCATTTCGCCCTCGCCGCCAAAGGCCGCCCCACCCGCCACCGCGCCTGCCGCTTCGGCGACCGCGGCCGCGACGGCGTGCGCGCGGCGACGATCGCGGTGGCGTTGGAGATGCTGGAGGAGGCGACGGGCTGAGGCGGCCGGCTCGCTCAAGGCGAGTAGTCGCAGGCCTTCTGGTCGTTCACCCAGCAAGCGACGGACATCAGCGTGTCGAAGGCGTTGCCGAGAGAGCCGTAGACGTTCCGCTCGGGGCTGCCTTGGACGGCGTAGAGCCAAGCGGCGTTCCGCCGTGCCGGCACGACGTAGAGGAGTTCGCGTGCCACACCGCAGAAGCGAGCGCGCGCGGTTCCGCCCGGCAGCTTGCCGGCGTGGTGCACGATGAAGGCCTGCTTGTCCGGGGCGCCTTGGCGGACCCAGGCAGGGTAGGATCTTTCCTTCGTCCACTCCGCGCCGCTGTTCTCGTAGATCACGATGGTGTCGAACAGATCCCGGTACTGAGCGGCGTGCGGCCACGCGGCCGTATCCTCGGAGTAATCACCCCCGTTGAAGACGGTGTACGCGCTCGCCCCGAAAGCCAGATACACGGCCTTTCGAATATCGCGATAATAATCGACATTGCTCTTGTTTGCGAGATTGACGTCGAGAAATACGCCGTCGACCTTGGGGTAGAACTTTTTATAGTACGACAGGTTCGTGGCGATGTCGCCGACGGGCCGCTGCACGCTCGGCAGCTTGCCGGGTTGCGGCTTCTGGTAGGGGTGAACATAGGCGAGGATCAGCGCGCCCGCCGCGTCGAGGCGATCGACGACGGCGGCGTAGTCCGGCGAGAAGTCGCTGTCGTCGTCGAGTTCGCCGTTGTTGGCGTTGACGATGACGGCCAGCCTGAAACCGGCCCGCGTCGCCGCGCGGGCGGAGGCCACGAGCTTGTCCCACTGCTCCGGTGCGCCCGGGTCGGTCGGATAGAAATACGCGGGCACGATGATGTTCAGGCTGCGCTTGGCCGTCAGCGCGGGACAGACCGGCGTCTCGGCAAGGGCGGGCTCCATGATCCCGATCGAAGCGGCCACGGCGAGCGCGGCGGCGAAGCCTCGCGACAGGATGCTGCCCATGTCCCTCTCTCCCGACGTCCGATGGCGACGGAAGAATCTTAACCAAAACCTGGAGCTGTCCGCAACGCGCGAATCACCGCCGGTGAGTGGTGCTTCGCGCGTCCCTCCTCACCCCACCCCGTAGACCGCATCCGCGCGCGCCTCGAACGCGTCGGCGAACTTGCGGAAGGCGCGGTCGAACATGGCGCCCATCAGGGCGCCGAGGGTGCGGCTCTTGAACTCGTAGGCGATGAAGAAGCCGACCTCGCTGTGGTGGTCGTCGATCGGCCGGAAGGTCCAGCGGTTCTCGAGGTGGCGGAACGGGCCGTCGAGATATTCGACGACGATCTCGTTCGCCGCGCGGTCGAGCGTGACCTTGGAGGTGAAGGTCTCGCGCACGAGGGCGTAGGACACGGTCATGTCGGCGACCATGACCTCGCGCCCCTCCGGCAGCGCGCGGCGGGCGCGCACGACCAGGCTCTCGCAGAGCGGCACGAACTTCGGATAGGTCTCCACGTCGGCGACGAGATCGAACATCGCTCCGGCGGGGTGACGGACCTTGCGGGTGGTGCTGAACGACGGCATGGCCCTGCTATGGGGCAGTCGCGCGGCCCTGTCCAGACCCGTCGGCGACCGGCACGGCGACGGCCGCGCTCCAGCCCGCGCCGCGCTCGTTGGCGGCGGCCAGCTTGCGGGCGAGATCCTCGCCGAGCAGTCGGTAGACCGCGGTGGAGACGACGTCGTCGCGGCCGGCCTCCGCCGCAAGTCGGGCCGGATCGAGCGCCAGCACCTCGCCGTCCTCGGCCATGGTGACGGTGGCGCTCGCCGGCCGACCGGTCAGGAAGGCCATCTCGCCGACCACCAACCCGGCACCGCGGCGGGCGACCTCGCGGCCGCCGGCGACGACGGCGCAGCTGCCGGTACGGACTACGAAAAGCCGGCGCACCGGCCGGCCCTCCTCGGTGAGGTTGGCGCCGGCCGGCAGCGTCTCGAAGCCGCCGCAGGCGAGCAGGCGGACGAGCCGGGCCGGATCGAGCACCGGGAAGGTCGCCTTCAGGAAGGCGCGCTGCTCCGGCGAGATCGCGAGCCCGAAGCGGCCGCGGAGGATCACGCCGATGTGGAACAGGTTGATGGCGACGAAGATCGCGCTCCAGGCCAGCCCGGCGCCGAGGTCGCCGCCGGAATAGGCGAAATAGATCATCTCGAGCACGATCCCGACCACTGCCAGGACGCGCAGCCACAGCATGCTGGAGACGAGGTAGGAGAGGGTCAGCGCCAGATAGGCGGCATGGCCGAACGGGCTCGCGCCGTCGAACAGGGCGGCCCGTACCGCGGCCGCCGCCTCGCCGAACGTCCACTCCATCCGGTCCTCCCCGCCACACCCCGACAGAGGGGCATGGTAGGCCGGACCGGCGGTCGCGAAAACCACCTATGCGCGCCGCGCGCCCCCGTTCGGCGGGAACGCCGACGCGGTCCGCGGGCGCTCAGCGGCCGGCGAGACGGGCGGCGCGGTTGGCGCGCAGGCGCTCGAAGTCCTCGCCGGCGTGGTGCGACGAGCGCGTCAGCGGGCTCGACGAGGCCATCAGGAAGCCCTTGGCGAAGGCGACCGCCTCGTAGGACTTGAACTCGTCGGGGGTGACGAAGCGCACGATCGGGTGGTGCTTGCTGGTCGGCTGCAGATACTGGCCGATGGTGATGAAGTCGACCTCGGCCGAGCGCAGGTCGTCCATCAACTGCAGCACCTCGTTCCGCTCCTCGCCGAGGCCGACCATGATGCCGGACTTGGTGAAGATCGTGGGATCGAGTTCCTTGACCCGCTGCAACAGGCGGATCGAGTGGAAGTAGCGGGCGCCGGGGCGCACCGTCAGGTACTTCGACGGCACGGTCTCGAGATTGTGGTTGAAGACGTCCGGCCGGGCCGCGACCACCACTTCGAGGGCGCCGTCCTTGCGCAGGAAGTCCGGCGTCAGCACCTCGATCGTAGTCTTCGGTGAACGGGCGCGGATAGCGCCGATCACCGCGGCGAAATGGGCGGCGCCGCCGTCGGCCAGGTCGTCGCGGTCGACCGAGGTGATCACCACATGGCTGAGGCCGAGCTTCTCGACCGCGATCGCGACGTTGTCCGGCTCGGCCGGGTCGAGCGGGCCGGGCATGCCGGTCTTGACGTTGCAGAAGGCGCAGGCGCGGGTGCAGGTGTCGCCCATGATCATCATGGTCGCGTGCTTCTTCGACCAGCACTCGCCGATGTTCGGGCAGCCGGCCTCCTCGCACACCGTGACGAGGCCGTTCTCCTTGACGATGCCGTGGGTCTCGCGGAACACCGGCGAGCCCGGGGCGCGCACGCGAATCCAGTCGGGCTTGCGCTGGATCGGATTGTCGGGCCGGCGCGCCTTCTCGGGATGGCGGGGCTTCGGCGGGTTCGAGATGGTGTCGACCAGCGTGACCATGGGTGCTCGCGTCGTCCTCTCCGTGGGGCCCCGCCGCCCGTCCGGGCATGGTGTCGCGGCCGCGTCTCCTCGTCGCACCAGATGCACCAGCGCGGCGGTTTTCTCAACGGGTGCGGTGCACGGCGGCCATGCGCGCCGGGCGGGACCGCCGCGTCAGCGGCCCTCGCCGCGGATCGCGCGCCAGCCGAGGATCAGCACGACGGCCCCGATCACGCCGGCGACGAGGTTGGCGACGAGGCCGTGGGTCGAGACGCCGAACTTGCCGGCGACGTAGCCGAACACCACCGCACCGACGACGCCGAGCACGAGATTGGTGAGGAGGCCGTGGTCGGAGCGCGTGAAGCGCTCGGCGAGCCAGCCGGCCAACATGCCGATCACGATGGTTCCGATCAGTCCGACGCCTTGCACGTGCGCGTCTCCGGGTCCGAAGGCGGCCGGGGCGGCCACCCGTCCAAGCGAACATGGGGGACCGGCGGCCCCGGCGCCAGCCCCCGGCCCCGCAGGTCAGGACAGCAGGATCACGCCGTACCAGCCGAGGCCGGCGTAGGTCTCGTAGCCCGGCGTCGCCGAGAAGGCGAGGAAGCCGCCGCCGGGCCGTTCGATCACGCCGGCGGCGCGGCCGGCGGCGTCGAAGGCGATCCGCTCGGTGAGGATGCCATGGCCGTCGGAGGCGGCGATGACGCGGTGGCCGGCGTCGACCAGCAGCACGCGCGCCCGCGCCTTCTCGTCCTCGGTCAGGCGGACGCCGGTGACGACCGTGTGCGCCTGCGGTTCCCAGTCGAAATGGACGGCGAGGACGCCCGTCGCCGCACCGCGCACCGCGCCGTCGGCGCGCACGGCGGTGGCGTAGGTGGCGACCCTGGCGCCGCCGAGCAGCGGCTCGTCGCGGATGTCCTCGGCGTGGAAGTCGTCGCCGGTCGCGAGGCGGCGGGCGGCGCGGAACCAGTCGGCCTCGGCGACGCTGCGGCCGACGACGTCGTGGCGCTCGGGTCGGCCGGAGGCGATCACCGTGCCGTCGAGATCGACCAGCCAGATGTCGAGGTAGACGGTGTAGGCGCGCAGCACCACGCCGAGCCGGGCACCGGCATGGCGGCACTCGGCCGCCCCGGCGCTCGCCGCGGCCGCGACCACGGCGGCGTCGGTCGCCCACCAGCGCACGTCGCAGGTGCGTTCGTACAGGTTGCGGTCGATGATCTCGATGGCGTTGAGGGCGAGGTCGACGAGGCGCTGGCCCTCGGCGCTGCGCGCCATCGCGCTCGCCATCGCCGACAGCGCCTCGATCTCGGAGGCGACCTCGGTCTCGAGCGCCTGCGACAGCGCCTCGACCTCGTCGGATATGCCGCGGACCTCCTGCGACACTACCGCGAAACCACGCCCGGCGTCGCCGGCGCGCGCCGCCTCGATCAGGGCGTTGAGGGCGAGGATGCGCATCCGCCGGTTGATGGCACGGATCTGCCCGACCTTGCCGATGGCGACGTCACGGGCCGCCTCCGACTTCCGCGAGATCGCCTCGATCGTCAGTTCACTCATGCGGGCACCGTCCCGAACGCATCGCAAAGCGCTTGCAACACGTGTGTATAGTGGCGATCAACACCGCGAAATCAATGACATATTGTCAAAAGAATGGTCAAAAATGAAGCAGGTCCAACGAAAGTCGAAATTGTATTAAGTCGTGCTGATGGCCGATGAAAGACGTGTGCAGATCAGTATGAACACGCACAACCTCCCCCACCCGTGCGACGTCTCCCCGGATCGCCGCGAGTTGGCGATGGCGGTGTTCGCTACAGGTCACTGGACGGTTCGCGCGCGAGATGGCACGGTTGCCGTGCCCAAGCCCTAGATCGTTCGTCGGGCGAGATCGCGGGCGGCCCGGTGGAACGAGAGGGCCGGCGGGTGACGCCTCGCGGCCGGACGGGGCGTGTTCGCCTTCGATTGGCACCACACGGGCGAAAGGCCCGGCAGGGCGCCGACCGGATCGCAGTGACCGAGGTCGCGACATGTCGCGACCTCGGTCTTGGCGCATCAGATGTGGATCGCGCGACCGTAGGCCGAGAGCACGCTCTCGTGCATCATCTCGGACAGCGTCGGATGCGGGAAGACCGTGTGCATCAGGTCCTCCTCGGTGGTCTCGAGCTGCATCGCCACGACGAAGCCCTGGATCAGCTCGGTGACCTCGGCGCCGATCATGTGGGCGCCGATCAGTTGGCCGGTCTTGGCGTCGAAGATCGTCTTGACGAGGCCCTCGGGCTCGCCGAGCGCGATCGCCTTGCCGTTGCCGACGAACGGGAAGCGGCCGACCTTGACGTCGTAGCCCTCTTCCTTCGCCTTCTTCTCGGTGAGACCGACCGAGGCGACCTGCGGGTGGCAATAGGTGCAGCCCGGGATCTTGCGCTTGTCCATCGGGTGGACGTGCTTGCCGGCGATCGCCTCGATCGTCAGCACGCCCTCGTGCTCGGCCTTGTGGGCGAGCATCGGCGGGCCGGCGACGTCGCCGATGGCGTAGACGCCCGGCACGTTGGTGCGGCCGAGGCCGTCGGTGACCACGCAGCCGCGTTCGATCTTCACGCCGAGCTTCTCGAGGCCGAGATTCTCGATGTTGCCGACGACGCCGACGGCCGAGATGACGCGGTCGACGGTGATCTCCTGCTTGGAGCCGTCCTTGAGCTCGACGGTGGCGGTGACGTCGTCGGCGCCCTTCTTCAGGCCGGTCACCTTGGCCTCGAGCAGGATCTTCATGCCCTGCTTCTCGAAGCGCTTCCTGGCGTGCTCGGCGATCTCGTGGTCCTCGACCGGCATCACCTGCCCCATCACCTCGACCACGGTCACCTCGGCGCCCATGGTGCGGTAGAAGCTGGCGAACTCGATGCCGATGGCGCCGGAGCCGACCACCAGCAGCTTCTTCGGCATCGTCTCGGGGACCATCGCCTCGAAATAGGTCCAGACCAGCTTGCCGTCGGGCTCGAGCCCGGGCAGCACGCGCGGGCGGGCGCCGGTGGCGACGATGACGTGCTTGGCCTTGTAGGTGCCGGCGCCGAGCGCGCCGCGCGGGGCGGGGTTCGGCTTGCCGTGCTCGGTCTCGGCGGCGGCGGCGACCTCGACGGTGCCCGGCGCCGACAGCGCGGCGCGGCCCCAGATCACGTCGACCTTGTTCTTCTTCAGGAGCCCGCCGACGCCGGCGTTCAGCTGCGCCGACACCCCGCGCGAGCGCTTGACGATCGCGGCGGGATCGAAGCCGACGCCCTGCACGGTCAGCCCGTAGGCCTCGGCGTGGGTGGCGTAGTGGTAGACCTCGGCCGAGCGCAGCAGCGCCTTGGTCGGGATGCAGCCCCAGTTCAGGCAGATGCCGCCGAGGTGCTTGTTCTCGACGACGGCGGTCTTGAAACCGAGCTGCGCCGAGCGGATGGCGGTCACGTAGCCGCCGGGCCCGCCGCCGATGACGATGACGTCGTAGTCGGACATGTCTCGTTATCCCTTGGGTTTTCGACGCGGGAGGCGGGAGCCGCTACCCTCCCCCTTGCGGGGAGGGTCGACCGCCGGAACGGCGGGCGGGGTGGGGTCGGCGCCGTGCTCCACGATCTTTTGGAAGATTGTGTCGAGAACCCCGTCGAGATTCTCGGTGAGTTCGTTGTTCCAGAAACGCAAGACCTCGAAGCCGCGACTCTCGAGCCACGCGTCGCGGACACGATCCTTCGCACCGTCGTCGTGGCCATGGTGATCGCCGTCGAGCTCGATCACCAGCCGCCCGGCGAGCCAGGCGAAGTCCGCGATGTAGGGTCCGATCGGCGCCTGCCGCCGAAAGTTGGCGCCATACGGGCGCAGGTCCCGCAGTTTGGTCCAGAGCAGGACCTCGTGCCCCGTCATGTCCGCGCGCAGACGCCTCGCCCGGTCTCGCGTGACGGAGTCGATCGAGGTCCGCGGCATCGCCAATCCCTCTCGGAAGAAGTCACCGGCTCGCGGGTGGAAGCCACCCCACCCCGGAATGCTGCGCATTCCGACCCTCCCCGCAAGGGGGAGGGTATTCGTGTGCGGCACCGGCGCGGCCGGAACTCCGAGAGGATCCCCGCCGGGCGAAACGTCCCCGTCCCGCCCTCGCCGGCTCAGACCAGCATCGAGAACGGCTTCTCGACGTAGCCCTTGAAGGCTTGGACCAGCTGCGCGCCGAGCGCGCCGTCGACCGCGCGGTGGTCGGTGGAGAGCGTGACGCTCATCACTGTGGCCACCGCGAGCTGGCCGCCCTTGACCACCGCGCGCTGGTCGCCGGCGCCGACCGCCAGGATGGTGGCGTGCGGCGGATTGATGACGGCGGCAAAGTCCTTCACCCCGAACATGCCGAGGTTGGACACCGAGGTGGTGCCGCCCTGGTATTCTTCCGGCTTCAGCTTGCGGTCCTTGGCGCGCTTGGCGAGGTCCTTGATCTCGTTCGAGATCTGCGACACCGGCTTCTTGTCGGCGCCGCGGATGATCGGTGTGATCAGGCCGCCCGGGATCGACACGGCGACGCCGACGTCCACGACCTTGTGGCGGAGCATGCCGCCGTCGGTCCACGACACGTTGGCGTCCGGCACCGACCGCAGCGCGAGGGCGTAGGCCTTCACGACGAGGTCGTTGACCGAGAGCTTGTAGGTCGGCTTGCCGTCGACCGTCGGCGCGGCGTCGTTGAGCTGGGTGCGCAGCGCCAGCAGCGCGTCGAGCTCGATGTCGACCGTCAGGTAGAAGTGCGGGACGGTCTGCTTCGACTCGGTGAGCCGCCGCGCGATCGTCTTGCGCATACCGTCGTGCGGGATCACCTCGTAGCTGCCCGGCTCGAACAGCTTCAGCGTCATCTCGTCCGACGGGCCGGTCGCGAGCGCCGGCTTCGGCGCGGGGGCCGGAGCGGCGGCGGCCGGGGCCGGCGCCGGGGCGGCCGCGGCGGGCTTGGCACCCGGCTCGGCCTTCTCGACGTCGCGCAGCACGATGCGGCCGTGCGGGCCGGAGCCCTTGACCGCGGCGAGGTCGACGCCCTTGTCCTTCGCCACCCGGCGGGCGAGCGGCGAGGCGAAGATGCGGCCGCCCTCGGCCTTGGCCGGCGCAGACGCCGCGGCGGGAGCCGACGCGGCCGGCGCCGCGGGCGCCGGAGCGGGAGCCGACGCGGGGGCCGTGGCGGGCGCCGCCTCGGCCTTGGCCGGCGCCTTGCCGGCGCCGGCGGCCGCGACGTCCTCGCCCTCGGCGGCGAGCAGCGCGATCACCGCGTTGACCGCCACGTCCTGGGTGCCCGCGGGCACCACTATCTTGGCGACGACGCCCTCGTCGACGGCCTCGACCTCCATGGTGGCCTTGTCGGTCTCGATCTCGGCGATGACGTCGCCGGACTTGACCGTGTCGCCCTCCTTGACGGTCCACTTGGCCAGATTGCCCTTCTCCATCGTGGGAGAGAGCGCCGGCATCAGGATCTCGATCGGCATTGGTTTCCCTCCCAGGATCACGCCGTGTAGGTCACGGCGCGGACCGCGTCGATGACTTCCTTGACGTTCGGCAGCGCCAGCTTTTCCAGGTTCGCCGCGTAGGGCATCGGCACGTCCTTGCCGGTGATCCGGGCGACGGGCGCGTCGAGATAGTCGAAGGCGTTGGCCATGATCTGGTAGGCGATCTCGGAGCCGACGCCCGACTGCGGGTAGCCCTCCTCGATCGTCACCACGCGGCCGGTCTTCTTGACGCTCTCGACCACGGTGGCGACGTCCATCGGACGGATGGTCCTGAGGTCGACGATCTCGGCGTCGATGCCCATGCCGGCGAGTTCCTCGGCCGCCTTGACCGCGTAGGTCATGCCGATCCCGAAGGTGACGAGCGTGACGTCCTTGCCGCGGCGGTGGATGCGCGCCTTGCCGATCGGCAGGACGAGGTCGTCCACCTTCGGCACCTGGAACGACTGACCGTAGAGGATCTCGTTCTCGAGGAAGATCACCGGGTTGGGATCGCGGATCGCGGCCTTGAGCAGGCCCTTGGCGTCGGCGGCCGAATAGGGCTGCACCACCTTGAGGCCGGGGATCTGCGAGTACCAGGCGGCGTAGTCCTGGCTGTGCTGGGCGGCGACGCGGGCGGCCGCGCCGTTGGGGCCGCGGAACACGATCGGGCAGCCCATCTGGCCGCCGGACATGTAGAGCGTCTTGGCGGCCGAATTGATGATGTGGTCGATCGCCTGCATGGCGAAGTTGAACGTCATGAACTCGACGATCGGCTTCAGGCCCGCGAAGGCCGCGCCGACGCCGAGGCCGGCGAAGCCGTGCTCGGTGATCGGCGTGTCGATGACGCGGCGGGCGCCGAACTCCTGCAGCAGCCCCTGCGTGATCTTGTAGGCGCCCTGGTACTCGGCGACCTCCTCGCCCATGACGAAGACGTCGCCGTCGCGGCGCATCTCCTCGGCCATGGCGTCGCGGAGCGCCTCGCGCACCGTCATCGTGACGTACTGGACGTCGGACGGCAGGTCGGGATCGGCGAGCGGCTCGGACTTCGGCTGCGCCGGTACGCCCGAGACGGTCTCCTTCGTGTTCTCGACCGTCGCGATCTTGTCGCCTTGGGCAGGCGCGTCGATGGCGGTCGCAGGGGCCGGAGCGGCGTCGGCCTTCGGCGCGGCGGCCTCGCCCTCGCCCTGGATGCGGGCGATCGGGGTGTTGACCTTCACGCCCTCGGTGCCTTCCGGCACCAGGATCTCGGTCAGCGTGCCCTCGTCGACCGCCTCGACCTCCATGGTCGCCTTGTCGGTCTCGATCTCGGCGATGACGTCACCGGACTTGACGGTGTCGCCCACCTTCTTGGTCCACTTGGCGAGTTTGCCCTCTTCCATCGTCGGCGAGAGGGCCGGCATCAGAATGTCGGTCGGCATTCGGTCAATCCTCCCCTGCCCTCATCCGACGATGCGGAATGACAGGCCGGTCATCTGGTTGAGTGCGTCGATGTCCTTCGGCGTCCTGCAGACGACGAGAAAGTCCTGCCCCAGGTCGTGCTTGGCGAAGCGCAGGCCGGAACTGCACCGCGTGAGCCGGTCGGCGAGTACGTCGATGATGCGCCCGTCCAGCCAGTCGTTGTCCACGACCAGATCGACACGCGAGACTTCGTCGCCATCGACGAACTCGACGAAAGCATGCCCCGCCTCGACGTCGACGCTGTCGCGCACCGCGTCGTAAAGGCGGATGCCGCCGGCGAGCGCCGCCATGTGCTCCACGAAAGTGACGTAGCTGCCGTGGTCCTCGACGCATTCCGCGTCGAGGTGAGCGACGTCGGCCGAAAGCGCCGGCAGCGGGGAGAAGTCCTCGGTGCAGCGCTCGTTGCCGAGAGTCGCGAGCAGCACCTCGAAGTCCACTGCTCGTGCGCGGCCGACATCCCTCGGCTCGCGTTGCCCGAGAAACGCGGCGAGCCGCCCCATGAGGCCCGGTGCGACCTCCCTCAGGGCCGGCGCCCCGTCCTCGGTCAGGGCGGCGGCGATCTCCTCGACCGAGACCCCCTCCCGAGCACGGATGCCGACGTTCGCGAGAACGTCCAGCAGCCGTGCGAGATGGGCACGATCGATCTCGGGGCGGGCACGTCGGTCCATGGGACGACCGTCAGAGCAGGATGTCGGTGTAGAGCTCGGAGGGATCCGGCTCCGGGTCGACGGTGGCGAAATCGGCCGCCTCGGCGACGATGCCGCGCACGTCCTTGTCGATCTGCTTGAGGTCGTCCTCGCTGGCCCAGCCCTTCTCGATCAGGCGCAGGCGGACCTGCTCGATCGGGTCGTGCTCGGTCCGCATCTTCTGGACCTCGTCCTTGGTGCGGTACTTGGCCGGATCGGACATCGAGTGGCCGCGGTAGCGGTAGGTCTGCATCTCGAGGATGTAGGGGCCCTCGCCGGCGCGGCACAGCGCGACGGCGCGCTCGCCGGCCGCCTTGACGGCGCGGATGTCCATGCCGTCGACCTGCTCGCCCGGAATGTTGAACGACAGGCCGCGCTTGGAGAAGTCGGTCTGCGCCGAGGCGCGGGTCACCGCCGTACCCATGGCGTAGCGGTTGTTCTCGATGATGAACACGACGGGCAGGTTCCAGAGCGCCGCCATGTTGAAGGCCTCGTAGACCTGGCCCTGGTTGGCCGCGCCGTCGCCGAAATAGGTGAGCGAGACGCGGTCGTTGCCGCGGTACTTGTTGGCGAAGGCGAGGCCGGCGCCGAGCGGCACCTGCGCGCCGACGATGCCGTGGCCGCCGAAGAACTGCTTCTCGCGGCTGAACATGTGCATCGAGCCGCCCTTGCCGCGGGAGTAGCCCCCGCGCCGGCCGGTCAGCTCGGCCATCACGCCCTTGGCGTCCATGCCGCAGGCCAGCATGTGGCCGTGGTCGCGGTAGCCGGTGACGACCTGATCCTCGCCCTCGCGGATGCACATCTGCATGCCGACGACGACGGCTTCCTGGCCGATGTAGAGATGGCAGAAGCCGCCGATCAGGCCCATGCCGTACATCTGGCCCGCCTTCTCCTCGAAGCGGCGGATCAGCAGCATGTCGGTGTAGGCCTGGATCTCCTCTTCCTTCGAGAACTCGGCGATGGCGGGAACGTCGCGTGCCGCGTCCTGTTTGGACGAGCGTGAACGCTTCTCGGCGGTGGGTCGCACGGCCATATGGTCCTCCCCGGATCTGGGTTCGTATGCCCGGGAACGACGGAACGCGATCGGCCTCTGCAAGTCAACGGTGATGGCGCATATCGATCATGCGATCGGCGCAAGCCTAGGTTATCTAATCAACCGAAATTCGGTTCATTTTATCTGATTGACTGGATTTCAGTTATCTTGCACTGCAGCACGGCCGTTCAGCAGGATCACGACCTCGTTCGGATGCACCATGTTGAGCTGCTCGCGGGCGCGCTCGTCCACCATGTCCTGGTCGAGGCTGCCGGAGCGCATGAGTTGAACGCGGTTCTCCAGCGCCGCCCGTTCGGTCGAGATCCGGTTCAGGTCGGCCTTCAGTTGGGACATCTTCGTCTCGAGCCGCTGGCGCCCGACGATGCCGTATTCGCCGTGGAAGGCGTGGTACGCGAAGTACCCGAGGAACACCGCGGTGACCGCCGGGAGGATCAGGTGGCGGGACCGCGAGGGCCGGTACTGACGGGTGGTCATGCGACGCAACTCTCGAACGCGGGACGTCCTGTCCCCTGCCCGGAGAGCATGGCGTGGTCATGGTAAAGGGGGCGTTTACCGCGCTGCGGCGACGAATTGCGCGCCCACCCCGGATACATGCCCGTTACATATCTCCGGAAATCGGTTAGCGTCCGCCTCCGCAGGATCGACGGGGAGCTTGGAAATGCGCGTCGCGGCCGTGGTCGGTGTGCTGATGTCACTCGGAATCGCCGGTTTCGCCGGACCGGCGGCGGCCGGTCCCCGCGAGACGCCCTTCGCCATCACCACGCCTCCGCAGGGCGCGATGGACCTCTCCGCGGACGCCGCGACGTCGCCGGGGGGATTCGTGGCGACTTGGACGCGGGTCGACGTCGGCGGCAAGGGCAACAGCGTCCGCATCCGCGAATACGACCGCGCCGGTCGCGCCGCGGGGCCGGAGGTGGTGGTGGCCGCCGGGCCCTCGACGCTCGGCGGCTTCTCCCGCGTGATCTCGCTCGGCGGCAACCGCATGCTGGTGACGTGGCGGGACATGATCACGCTCTACGGCGCCGTCTACGACGTCGGCACCAACAAGGTCGGCCCGAAGCGCGCGATCGCCTACAGCAACGAGCAGCTGACCGATCTGGTCACGCTCGCCAACGGCAACGTCGCCGTCGTGACCTCCGGCTACAAGCCGGGCACGACCAACTATTACGTCACCCTCACCATCCTCTCGAAGACCAACCTCGCCGTGCTGCGCGGCCCGACGCCGGTGCACGACACCTCCTACTTCGGCTTCAACACCATCGGCCAGGACTACGCCGTGGCGCGACTCGGCAACGGCGGCGTCGTCGTGCGCATGGACCGGGTCGACGGTCAGGTCTACGTCCGCCGCTTCGCCGCCAACGGCACCTTCGTCGCCAAGGAGCGGCGCATCAACACCACCGTCAACCAGTCCGGCAGCCTGTTCGAGCGCGTCTATCGCAACGTCGAGGCGGTGCGGCTGACGAACGGCAAGGTCTTCGTCGCCTGGGCCAGCCTTGAGGGCAACGCCTTCATCGACGGCCTGGAGATCCGCGGGCGATATCTCGACGCCAACGGCGTGCCGACCGGTGCCGAGGTCCACGTCAACGCCGACGCCAAGGGCCGCCAGACCAAACCCGAACTCGTCGCCCTCGCCGGCGGCGCGGTGCTCGCCGGCTGGGCCACGGAGCGGATCGACGCTACGCAGGAGACCCAGTTCCGCAAGTTCGCGGCCACCGGCAAGGGCGGCCCGGTCCGCACCCTCGACACCAACGCCGACGGCGCAATCGGATTGCGCTCCGACTTCAGCCTGCTCGGCGACGGCTCGGTCGCGAACGTCTTCTCCGGCCCGTCGGCGGTGATGGCCGAGGGCATCCCGGCCAAGCAGTTCTGACCGCCCCGGGGAGGGCGCGCCCTCCCCTTGCCCGGAGTCTCAGCCGCCGACCGCGAGGCTCTTCAGCTTGCGATGGAGGGCCGAGCGCTCCATGCCGACGAACTCGGCGGTGCGCGAGATGTTGCCGCCGAAGCGGTTGAGCTGGGCCTTGAGATACTCGCGCTCGAAGATTTCGCGGGCGTCGCGCAGCGGCAGCGCCATCAGGTGCTCGCCGCCGGTGGACGTCGGCAGCGTCGGCAGCATGGTGCCGACCTCCGAAGGCAAGAGGTCGGCGGTGATGACCGCCTCGGGATCGCCGCGGGTCAGGATCATCAGCCGCTCGACGTTGTTGCGCAGCTGACGCAGATTGCCGGGCCAGTCGTGCGCCTGCAGCACGGCCATGGCGTCGTCGCCGATCCGGCGGATCGGCAGGCCGGTGGCCCGGGCGATCTGGCGCATCATGTGGTCGATCAGGAACGGGATGTCCTCGCGCCGCTCCGACAGGCCGGGCACCCGGATCGGCACCACCGCGAGGCGGTGGAACAGGTCCTCGCGGAAGCGGCCCTCGGCGATCTCGCGCTCGAGGTCGCGGGCGGTGGAGGAGACGAGGCGAACGTCGACCTGGACCTTCTGGGTGCCGCCGACACGCAGGAACGACTGGTCGACCAGGACGCGCAGGATCCGCGCCTGGGTCTCGCGCGGCATGTCGGCGATCTCGTCGAGGTAGATCGTGCCGCCGTGCGCCTCCTCGAGCGCGCCGACCGTGCGCCGGCCGTTCTCGTCGGCTTCGACGCCGAACAGCTCGGTCTCCATCTTGTCCGGCGTGATCGCGGCGGCGTTCAGCACCACGAAGGGCCCGTTGGCGCGGCCCGACTGGGCGTGGATCGCCCGCGCCACGATCTCCTTGCCGGAGCCGGACGGACCGGTGATCAGGATGCGGCTGTTGGTGGGGGCGACGCGCTCGACCGTGTTGCGCAACTGGTTCACCACCGGCGAGACGCCGACGATGCCGTCGGGGCGGTCGGAGCGCAGCTTGAGCTCCTGGACCTCGCGCTTCAGCTTGAACGCCTCGAGGGCGCGGTCGGCGACCAGCAGCAGGCGGTCGGCCTTGAACGGCTTCTCGATGTAGTCGTAGGCGCCGCGCTTGATCGCCGACACCGCGGTCTCGACGTTGCCGTGGCCGGAGATCATCACCACCGGCAGGTCGGGATGGTCCTTGCGGATCTCGTCGAGCAGCGCGAGGCCGTCGAGCCGACTGCCCTGCAGCCAGATGTCGAGGAAGACCAGCTGCGGCCGCCGCTCGGCGATCGACGCCAGCGCGCGGTCGGCGTCGCCGGCGGTGCGGGTGCCGTGGCCCTCGTCGTCGAGGATCCCGGCGACCAGTTCGCGGATGTCGGCTTCGTCGTCGACGATGAGGATGTCGGTGGCCATGGGCGTGCTCGTTCAGGCTCGCTCGGTGTCTCGTGTCGGCGCGGGGTCGGCGGCAACGGGGCCGACCTTCGGGGCGACGGGCAGCGTGACCCGCACCATCGCGCCGCGGCCGCCGGATGCGACCGCGGGTGAATCCAGGAGTTCGATCGTGCCGTCGTGCTCCTCGACGATCTTGCGGACGATCGCGAGGCCGAGGCCGGTGCCCTTCTCGCGGGTCGTCATGTAGGGCTCGAGCAGGCGGTGGCGGTCGTGGGTCGGCAGGCCGATGCCGGTGTCGATCACCTCGACCACGTTGGCGGCGCCTTCGCGGCGGGCGAAGACGTCGACGCGCATGCCCTCGCGCTCGTCGGGCGGCAGGCCGGTGATCGCCTCGACCGCGTTCTTGACGAGGTTGGTGATCGCCTGGCTCATCAGACGGTGGTCGAACAGCCCCGTCAGCGGCGCGTCCGGCAGGTGGGTCTCGAAGGCGATGTCCGGGTGGCCGACGCTCATCAGGAAGATCGCCTCGCGGATCGGTTCGGCGAGGTCGCGCTGCTCCATCGCCGGCTTCGGCATCCGGGCGAAGGCGGAGAACTCGTCGACCATGCGGCCGATGTCGCCGACCTGCCGCACGATGGTGTCGACGCACTGGTCGAACACCTTGCGGTCGTCGTCGGCGACGTTCTTGCCGAAGCGGCGGCGGATGCGCTCGGCCGAGAGCTGGATCGGCGTCAGCGGGTTCTTGATCTCGTGGGCGATGCGGCGGGCGACGTCGGCCCAGGCCGAGGTGCGCTGCGCCTGCATCAGGTCGGTGATGTCGTCCAGGGTGACGACGTAGCCGTGCTCGCGGTCGGGCGACTGGTCGGAGGCGACGCGGGCGGAGACGATCCGCTCCTTGCCGCGACGCACCAGCGTCACGGTCGCCTGATGGACGCGGCCGTCGTCGCGGGCGGCGGCGGCGACGAGCGGCCCCAGTTCGGGAACCTCGTCGACGAGACGGCGGCCGATCAGGTCGAACTCGTCGAGGCCGAGCAGCAGGGTCGCCGAGCGATTGGCGAGCGAGACGTGGCCGTCGTTGGAGACGCCGACGACGCCGGCGGTGACGCCGGTCAGCACCGCCTCGGTGAAGCGGCGGCGGCGGTCGACCTGATCGTTGGCGGCGAGCAACTCGTTGCGCTGCGAGCGCAGTTCGTTGGTCATGGTGTTGAAGGTGGTGCCGAGGCTGGCGAGGTCGTCGCCGCGGGCGCCGACCGGCACCTCGGCCGAAAGGTTGCCGTGCGCCACCGCCTCCGCCGCCACGATCAGCCGTCGGATCGGCGCCACCAGCCCGTTGGCGAAGGAGAGGCCGAGCCAGACCGCGCTCAGCAGCAGCACTACCGACAGCCCGGCGAAGACGAGGCCGAAGCCGCGCTGGATGTCGCCGCGCGAGGCCTCGAGTTCGCGGTACTCGACCGCGCTCTCGCGGGCGAGGCGGAGGTTGTCGAGCACCTTGGCGTCGAGCAGGCGGACGACGTAGAGGTAGACGTCGTCGTAGGCCTTGAGCTTCAGGACGCCGCCGACCTGATTGGAATCGCCCGGCGAGATCAGCACGACGCCGCCCTTGCCCGCCTCCTCGATCGCCCGCGGCGGCGGCATGATGGTGGTCTGGTCCGGCTCGAGTTCGGTGCGCAGGATCACCGTGCCGCCGTGGTCGAGCAGGTAGAGCGAGGTGACACCGCGCAGCGACGCCTGCGCCTGCATGGCCGAGTCGAACCGGCCGGGCTCGTAATCGTAGAGCGGCTTGGCGGCGTCGAGCGCCGATGCGATGCCGATCAGGTCGCCGCGCAGCACCCGCGCGTGCTCCTGCATGTAGGCGCTGGCGACCGTGAGCACGTTGTCGACGATCGTGCGGGTGCGCTGCTCGAACCAGCGGTCGAGGCCCTGGTCGATGGTGATGGCGAAGGCGCCGGCCACCAGCGCCGCCGGCAGCGCCGCCATCAGCGAGAACAGCGCGACGATGCGCAGGTGCAGCCGCGCGGCGGCGCGCCCCTCGTACCACGACTTCCAGAGCTTCCACGCCTCGACGCCGACGACCGCGACGACGCCGAGCACCAGCACGGCGTCGATGCCGAGGGCCGGGCGGACGATGGCGGTGGTCGGCTGCCAGGGGGTCAGGTTGGTGATCAGCGCGAAGGTCGCGAGCGAGGCCGCCAGCGCCAGACCGACGAGGACGATGCCGATCCACCGGCGCAGTCGCCCGTCGCCGCTGCCGCCGCCGCCGAACGGCACGCCGGCCGGTGCATGCACCTCGATCGCCACCCTGGCCTCGCTTTCCCCCGATCCCGAATCCGCACCGTCCCGGCGCGACAGAGGCAGGGGTGTAGCACGATTGTTGCAAAATTGCGACACCGCGCCATGCTGCAGGGCGGCATTTCGGCGTGGTCCGTCCACGGTCACGCTTGACTCCGTGCGCGTGCGGTTGCTCAGTGGATCCCTTGTCGATCGCCCGCCGGCGCGAGGCGCGCGCCCCTATGCGCCGCGCGGACGGAGGGCGACGAGGCGGCGAGAGGTCGACCGGTCGCAGAACCGGCGGCCGGGTCTATCCGACGACCGGTTCAGGACATGCGAAAGCTCAGGACGGCCAAGTTCCAGATCGGCGATGTGGTCAAGCACCGCCATTTCCCCTTCCGCGGCGTGATCTTCGACGTCGATCCCGTCTTCTCCAACACCGAGGAGTGGTACGAGGCGATTCCGGAGGCGATGCGCCCCTCGAAGGATCAGCCCTTCTACCATCTCTACGCCGAGAATGCGGAGAGCGAGTACGTCGCCTACGTCTCGGAGCAGAATCTCGAGGCGGACGAGTCGGGCATGCCGATCCGCCATCCGGAGGTCGAGAGCACGCTGATCGTGCGCGACGACGGCTCCTACTCCCTGCCGCGCGCCTCGCTGAACTGAGGCCGGTCGGCGCCGGGCGCCGATCCGCCGCGACCCGAATCCCTTCCGAAACGCGAAGGGCGCGCCGATCCGCGGGGATCGACGCGCCCTTCTCGATTCCGGCCCTGCGGCGGGCTCGGCCGGTTCGCGTCACTGCGCCGGCTGCTGGCCCTCGGCGGCCTTCTGGGCGTCGATCAGCTTCTGCTGGGCTTCCTTGGCCTTGCGCTGCAGCTCGGACTGCAGCTGCTCCTGCTGGCGCTGCAGCGCCGCGGTGTCGATCGCCGGGCCGTCGAAGGCGGCGGTGAAGCCCTTCAGCGACAGCTTGAAGGTGACCGCCTTGGCCTGCTGGTTCAGCGTGGTCAGGACGAGGTCGTTGCCCTTCTTCATCGACGCGATGTAGGCGTCGTTGACCGGCAGCTCGGCGAAGCAGGCGTTCGGGAAGCAGATGGTGTACTTCGCCGCGTCCTGCTTGCCGTTGTCGATCTGAACGCGCATGCCCGGCTGGACGAGCATGCCGACGGGGGTCTGCAGCAGCAGGATGCGACGGGCCTCGCCGTCGACCGAGCGGACGCCGGCCGAGGCCAGGAACTGGCCGCCGTCGGTGCGCAGCTCGCGCTGGACGAAGCAGATCTGCTTCTTGGCGGTCTTGTCCTCGCCGCAGAGCTTGATCCAGTCGTTGGCGGGAGCGCCGGAAGCGGCGGCGCCCGCGGCCTGATCGGCCGCCGGGGCGGCGGGGGTGGCGGCGTTCTGGGCGACCGCCTGGGTCGCGAGGATCGCGAAGCCGAAGGTGGCCGCGACCGCGCCGCCGAGCATCCGCCTGGAAGAAATCTGCGCCATGTCGAAAGGATCCCCTGAATCTGGGTCCCGCGCGAGCGGGGGAAGACGTCGGGCTACGGTTCGTCAGATTTCGTGCCGGATGTCAACCGCCGCGACCCGCCCCGAGGGGCCGGCGCCGACCGGCCCGGAATCGAACCCGGCGGCGGTGTCTTTCCGGTCACGCCCGGCCGACCGACCGAACCCGCGACATGACCGGCTTGGTGCCGATCAATTGGGGCGACACGGTGACCTCGCCGCCCCTTCCGCCCCACCGCAGGACACCGGATCGCGACGTACGCAGCGCGAACGTGTTATCGTCGCAGGCGGATTCGGGAGAGATTCGGAGACCTTCGTCAGTGCTGTCCGCCGTCCGTCGCCTCGCCGTCGCGCTCGCCGCCGCGCTGCCGCTCCTCGCCGGAGCCTCCGCGCTCGCCGCGCCCGCCCACGGCATCGCGATGCACGGCGATCCGGCGCTGCCCGCCGGCTTCGACCACCTGCCCTACGCCAACCCCGACGCGCCGAAGGGCGGGCGGCTGAGGCTCGGTTTCACCGGCACCTTCGACAGCCTGAACCCGTTCATCGTCAAGGGCAACGCGCCGCGCGGCCTGCACGATGCGCTCTACGGCAGCAACGTCTGGGACACGCTGCTCACCCGTTCGGCCGACGAGCCGTTCTCGCTCTACGGGCTCCTCGCCGAGACCGTCGACGTGCCGGACGACCGCAGCTGGGTCGAGTTCCAGCTCCGCCCCGAGGCGCGCTTCTCGGACGGCACGCCGCTCACCGTCGACGACGTCATCTTCACGGTCGACCTCCTGAAGTCGAAGGGCCGGCCGATCTACCGGACCCGCTTCGCCAAGGTCGCCTCGCTGGACAAGGTCGGCGAACGCGGCATCCGCTTCGTGTTCGGCGACGGCGCCGACCGCGAACTGCCGCTGCTGATCGGACTGACGCCGATCTTCTCGCACCTGAAGACCGATCCGGCCACGTTCGAGAAGTCCGGCTACGCCGCCCCGCTCGGCGCGGGGCCCTACGTGATCGCCGAGGTCGACCCGGGTGCCCGCGTGCTCCTGAAGCGCAACCCGGACTACTGGGGCCGCAACCTGCCGATCAAGCGCGGCGTCGACAACTTCGACGAAATCTCGATCGAGTATTTCGGCGACCAGACCGCCTATTTCGAGGCCTTCAAGAAGGGCGAGTTCGACATGCTGCTGGAGGCCGATCCGGGCCGCTGGGCAACCGGATACGGCTTCGCCGCGGCCAAGGACGGCCGGGTCGCGCTCGAGGAACTGCCGAACGGCTCGCCGCGCAACATGATCGGCTTCGTCTTCAACACCCGCCGCGAGCAGTTCCGCGACATCAGGGTGCGGCAGGCGCTGGTGCGCCTGTTCGACGGCGAGTGGATCGTCCGCAACCTCTACCACGGCGCCTTCGCCCGCACAGGCTCCTATTTCCAGGGCACGGCCCTGTCGGCGCTCGGCGTACCGGCCGACGAGGCCGAGCGCGCCCTGCTCGCGCCCTACGCCGACGCCGTCGACCCCGTGGTGATGGAGGGCACGTGGCAGGTGCCGAAGAGTGACGGCTCGGGCCGCGACCGCAAGGCGCTGCGCGAGGCGCTCGACCTCCTGCGCGCCGCCGGCTGGACGCTGAAGGACGGCAAGCTGGTCGACGCCGCCGGCAAGCCGTTCTCCTTCGAATTCATGGCGAAGTCGCCCGACGAGGAGCGCATCGCGCTGGCGTGGCAGCCGACGTTGAAGCTGCTCGGCATCGACATGCGGGTGCGTACCGTCGATTCGACCCAGTATTACGACCGCCAGAAGACCTTCGACTTCGACATGCTGCAGATGGTCTGGCTGTCGTCGCTGTCGCCCGGCAACGAGCAGGGCAACCGCTGGTCGTCCGCCGCGGCGACGACCGAGGGCAGCTTCAACTATCCCGGCGTCGCCTCGCCGGGGGTCGACGCCATGATCGACGCCCTGCTCGCCGCCCGCGAGCGCAAGGACTTCGAGGCCGCCGTGCGCGCGCTCGACCGGCTGCTGATCTCCGGCGTCTACTGCGTGCCGCTGTTCCACATGCCCAAGGACCTCGTGGCGCGCTGGACCCGCGTGGCGCGCCCCGACAAAGTCGCCCTCACCGGCATCCAGCCCACCACGTGGTGGGCGTCGAAGCCCTGAGCCCCGAGCACCCCGAGCGATCGCAGAAGGACCGGAGGTCGCCATGATCCTCACTCCCGACGAAACCAGCCGACGGAACATCGAAACGGGAGTCTGGTCGCGCGTCACCCTCGATCAGGTGTTCCGCAAGCGCCTCGCCGCCGACGGCGACGACGTCGCCTTCCGCGACTGCGGCGCCTCGCACGTGCCGGGTCTCTCGGCCTCGCTGACCTTCGCGGAGGCCGAACGGCGGATCGAGGGCCTCGCGGCCTTCTTCGCCAGTCTCGGCCTCAAGCCCGACACGGTCCTCGGCATCCATCTGCCGGCCTGCGCCGACGCGGCGATCATCATGCTGGCGGCGCTGCGCGCCGGCATGGTGGTGTGCCCGTTGCCGATCTACTGGACCAAGAAGGAGATCGAGACCGCGATCGCCGCGGCCGCGATCCGCGGCATCGTCACCGCCTCGGAGATCGAGGCCGATCCGTCGGGCGAACTGGTCCGCGACGTCGCCGCCGACACCTTCGCCATCCGCTTCGTGTTCTCGGTCGGCCGCGGCGCGCCGGACGGCCTGATCACCCTCGACGACATCTGGGCCGACCTCGACCATCTCGGCCCCGCCCCCGAGGTGACGCGTCGCGGCAACGCCGCCGACCACACCGCCCTGCTCTCGATCGCGGCGGCGCCGGACGACCGCCTCGTCGTGGTGCCGCACAGCCACAACCACCTCGTCGCCTCCGCCCTCGCCCACCTGCTCGAGGGCGGCATCGCCGGTCCGGAGACGATCCTGACCACGATGCACCCGGCGAGCGTCGCCACGGTGGCCGGGGCGATGTTGACCGCCTTCCTCGCCGGCGGCGCCGTCGCCTTCCACCACGGCGTCTCGCTCGAGGACCTCGGCGAGGCCGTCGCCGCCGCCGGCTGCGACCGACTGCTGCTGCCGGCCGCCTTCGCCGCCGCGGCCGACGTGGTCACCGCGCCCGAGATCGCCTTCTCGATGGTGTCGACCGGTCTCGAATCCGTCGCGCCGCCGCATCTCGCCCGCGCCCGCAAGGCGGTCGACCTCGTCACCGTCGGCGGCACCTGCCTCCTGCCGATCGCGCGCGGGGCGGACGGCGCACCGGGCGTGCTGCCGATCGGCCCGGCGCACCTGCCGAGCCGCGGCGGTGCCGGCGGTCCGGTGTTCTACGAGACGCGCGTTCGCAGCCGCCAGCCGCGCACCGGCGAACGCCGGGGCGAGCGCGCCCCGTCGGAACTGCAACTGCGCGGTCCGATCGTGCCGGACGCGCCCTGGCCCGAGCCGACCTCGGGCGCGTCGGGCGCCGTGCTCGGCTTCACCAGCGACGGCTTCCTGCGCACCGGCCTCCTCGCCGAGCCGAGCGAGGACCAGACCGGATTATCGATCGACGGCCCGGTGCACGACAGCGTCGTGGTCGCCGGCCGTGCGCTGTCGGCGTCCCGCCTCGACGCCCTGTTCCGCCGCCATCCCGACGTCGCCGACGCCGCGGTGTTCCGCATCGCCGGCGGCGAGGGCCCGGATCGGCTCGGTCTCGCCGTGGTCGCCCGTTCCGGCCGTCAGCCCGACTACTACGCCCTGCTCGACTGGCTCGACGCCGAGGGCGCCGGCGCGCTCGACCGTCCCGGTTCGATGATCGCCGTGCCCGAGATCCCCCGCGCCGCCGACGGCACCGTCCTGCGCGACACCCTGCTGTGGAAGGCGGTGGCCTGAGCCGACCGCCTCCGACACCCGTGCCGGCCGTTTGACATTTCATGCAGGGTCGCCGATCCTGCTTTCCTGTTCGCTGCGCCCGACCAACGGGGTGGTTGCGACAATCGATTGTGATGCTCGCGTCGGCCGCCCGTTTCGGGACGGCGGAGGGATGCGGCAGCCCCGACCCATTTCGGTTCGCCCGGTTCGTCCGGGACGCTTTCGTGCGGGAGGCCGTCCATGTTCAGGTGCCTCGCAGCAGCCCTCGCCGCCATCTTGATGGCGACCACGTTCGCGGCGGCCGCTTGGAAGCCGCTCGCCCGCGCGATCGACCGCGGCTACATCTCGGTACCGTCCTGCGCCAATCTCGCGGACGGGACGCTCCTCTGCGGTGGACGCAAGTACGACGGCGACATCCAGTGGCTGAAGTTTTCGGGCGGGGTCTGGACCAGGCTCAACGAAACCACGCCCTACCTGTCGCTGACCCGCCCCGAATGCGTCGGGACCCCGTCGGCCGGCACCCCGGTCAACTGCGTCTTCAACAGCGGAGCGGGGCTGCTCGTCGTCGCCGGATACGACCGGTCGGGCGATCGCTTCAGGCTCCTGTCCCGTTTCGACCGGCCGGTGATGTCCGACATCGGCTGCGCCACCGTGCCGGACCAGCGGCCCGGGGTGCCGTTCTGCTCCTATCGCAACGCCGACGGCAACTTGGACAATCTCGTCGACGGAACGCGTCGACCGATCCATTCCGCGCCGTCCTGCACGAACGACGGCGACGGCAACGTCGTCTGCGTCGCCCTCGGCGACAAGAAGAACGTCCTCGCCTTCCGCTATCGAGGCGGCCTCTGGCGGGTCGCGGACATCGGCGGCACAGGCACGACGCTCCCGACCTGCACCACGCTGTCCCTCGGTGATCAGGTCTATTGCACCGTGCGCGGCCTCGACCTGAAGATCTGGCACACGCGTTTCCAGGGTGGCGACTGGAACGCGACGCGCTGGCTGCCGTGGTCGCCGCTGTCCGGCGAGATCGCGGCCCGGCCGTCCTGCGCCGGTATCGGCGAGAACGCGATCGCCTGCGCCGTCACGGGCGCGCGCGACAATGCGGTCTACGTCTATTCCTTCCAGGGGGCGTGGACGCCGCTCGCCTCGCTTGGCGTCGGACCGGGCTACGTCGGCGAGCCGAGTTGCACCCATCTCTCGCCGGGACGCGCGGTCTGCATGATCCTCGGCGTCGATACCCGCATCTACTACACCGTCGGCCCCTGAGACGCGAAGCTCGTCACCGTCGCCCTCGCGACGTGGTCGTTCGTGTCGCGGGCATCCCGCTCCGACGCCCTTCGGGTCCTGCACCCCTCAACGGGAATCCGTCGATGATCAGGTTCCTCGCAGTCGCACTTGCCGCCATCCTCCTCACCGGCACGCTCGCCCGGGCGGACTGGTCTCCGTTCGAGCGCTACGAGGAGACCGAATTCTACGACGTCCCGACCTGCGCGTACATGGGCAACTCGAATGTCGTCTGCGGTGCACGAAAGCGCGACGGCAGCATCCGATGGTTGCGGTACCTCGGCCGGTTCTTCGACGCCGGCCTCGAGACGCGCTATCGCACCTTGACGCGTCCCGAATGCACGCTGTCGCGGAATACCACCTATCCCGCGATCTGCGCCTTCAACAGCGGGTCCGGCTACCTCGTCGTGATGGGCTACGTCGGGGGGAGAGGCGGGTTCGAGAAGATCGCGGCGAACGGCAAGGCGTTGTTCTCCGAAATCGACTGCACCTTTTCGGGTTTGCCCGGCCCCAATTCGCGCGGCTACATCTGCGCGTGGCGCAACAATCTCGGACGCTTCGACAGCACGACCGGGAAGGGCGCGGCGCGGATCTTCTCCAAACCGTCGTGCGCCACCAACGGCTTCGGCGATACGATCTGCACGGCACTCGGGGCCCAGAACAACATCCTGGCCTTCCAGTACGACTTCTCGAAGAACGAAATTTGGCGGGTGATCAACCTCGCCGGTACGGGCACCTCGGCGCCGGAGTGTATTCCCGCCGCCGACCTGGAAGAGATCTATTGTGCCGTCGTCGGGCTGGACCTGAAGATCTGGCACACCCGCTTCAAGGGCGGGGCGTGGAGCGCGTCGAACTGGCTGCCATGGTCGTCGCTGCAAGGTGCCTTCGCGACCAAGCCGTCCTGCGCCTACATCGGCGACCGTGGCATCGCCTGCACCGTCGGCGGGGCGCGGGACAGCGCGGTCTACGGCTATTCCTACCAGGCCGGTGCCTGGGCTGCGCCCGTGCGGATCGATCCCGGCAAATCGCCCGGATTCGTCGGCGAACCGAGTTGCACCAAGGTCGCGCAGGGGCGGGCGATCTGCTTGGCGCTCGGCATCGACAGCCGGATCTACTACACCTTCGGACCCTGACCGGGAGATCCGGCATCCCGGGCACCGCCGGAATGCCGGATGTCGTCGCATCCGAATTCGATCGGGCCGTCAGGGCCGGACGGTGACCTCGATCTGGTCGCCTTCCAGGAAGAAGGTCTCCACGCCGGTCTTCTTGGCGGTGTAGGCGATGCCGCGGGCGGGTACGAAGCCGTTGCAGCGGCCGCTGTAGCGCCAACCGGCACCGCCGTCGGAGAACACACCGAACTTCGGCTTCGGCAGACTCGCCTTGATCGCGGCGAAGCTCGGGGCGGCCCTGCCGCAGGTCTCGTTGCGGATGCCGTGCACGACCGCCTTCTGACCGACGCCGAGCAGCACCCGCGGCTGCCAGTTGACGTTGAAGTAGGTCTTGGCGGCCGCCGGCAGCGCGAAAGCGACCACACCCGCCAGCACCAAGGCTCCAAGTTTGGACATTGTCCACCCCTCCCCGTATGAACGCCGCATCCGGAGGGCATCCTAACTGGTGCTTCGGCGTGGTCAACGATGCGCATCGCTCCCGCGCAGGCCAGCGGAGTTCAACCCTCCAGCAGCCCGGCCAGTGCCGCGCGCGACGGCGACAGCGGCTGCGACCGCGGACCGGCGACGTGGCGGTCGAGGAAATGGCCGGTGAGCGCCAGCGCCGCGCGCAGCGCGGCGGCATCCGGGCGCTCGGCACGGGTGGGGTCGAGCAGGAACGGCGGCAACGGCAGCAACCGGTCGCGCCAGGGCAGGCCGGCCTCGCGACCGACCGCGCGCCCGGTCTTCGGGCTCACCCAGGCGAGGTCGGTGTCGGCCCCGGTGGCGGCGCAGCGCGAGAGGTCGAGCCCGAAGCCGAGTTCGTCGAGCAGTGCCAACTCGAAGCGCACGATCAGCCGGACGGCGTCGGCGGGATCGGAGAGATGGTCGAGGATGACGCCGGCGGCACTGTGCAGGGCCGGATGGGGGTCGCGCTCCGGCAGGTAGCGCAGGTGCGCCGCGATCACCTGGACGCCGTGGAGGCCGACCGCGCTCGCCATCAGCGTCGCCGCCCGCGACACCAGCGTCTCCGCGGTGAACAGGCCGAGATGGCTGTCGAGCCGGGCGCGCCAGGTGGCGCGGAGCGTGTTGCCGGGCTGCAGCATCGGCTGCATCCGCCGGCTGCGGCCGCCCTTGACGAGGCCGAGATGACGGCCGTGCTCGGCCGTCATCACCTCGAGCACGACGCTGCTCTCCCCGTGCGGACGGGCTCCGAGGACGACGGCGTCGGCGGTCCATTCCATCGCGACGGCGGCCCTCCGGTCGCGCTCGGCATCAGCCCTTGCGGGGATACTCGAGCCCCATCTCGCGGTAGCGCTCGGGGTCGTCGGCCCAGTTCTCGCGCACCTTGACGTAGAGGAACAGGTGGACCGGACGCTCCAGCAACTCCTGCAGTTCCTCGCGCGCCGCCATCGAAATGGCGCGGATGGTCTGGCCGCCCTTGCCGAGCACGATCTTGCGCTGGCTCTCGCGCTCGACGAACAGGGTCTGCTCGATCCGGACGGCGCCGTCCTTGAGGTCCTTCCACTGCTCGGTCTCGACCGTGGAGGCGTAGGGCAGTTCGTCGTGCAGGCGCAGGAACACCTTCTCGCGCGTGATCTCGGCGGCCAGCATGCGCATCGGCAGGTCGGAGATCTGGTCCTCCGGATAGAGCCAGGGCCCCTCCGGCAGCTTCTCGGCGAGATGGCGCGTCAGGTCGTGGACGCCCGAGCCGTTCAGCGCCGACACCATGAAGGTGGCGTCGAAGGCGACCCGGGCGTTGATGTCGGCGGCGAGCGCCAGCAGGCTGTCGCGCTTGACGGTGTCGATCTTGTTGAGGACCAGCACCTTCGGCAGCCGGACGTCGGCGAGGCGGGCGAGGATCGGCTCGACGTCCTCGGAGACGCCGCGCTTGGCGTCGATCAGCAGCGCGACGACGTCGGCGTCCGACGCACCGCCCCAGGCGGTGTCGACCATGGCGCGGTCGAGCCGGCGCTTCGGGGTGAAGATGCCGGGGGTGTCGACGAAGATCACCTGCGCCGCGCCGTGCATGACGATGCCGCGCATGATCGCGCGCGTCGTCTGCACCTTGTGGCTGACGATCGAGACCTTGGCGCCGACCAGCTGGTTGATCAGGGTCGACTTGCCGGCGTTCGGCGCGCCGATCAGCGCGACGAAGCCGGCGCGGGTCGGCCCGTCGAGCGGCGGCGCCGCCGGCACGGGCACGGCCGCGGCGAAGTCCTCGTCGTCGCCGAAGTCGTCGTCCTCGCCCTCGTCGAGATCGTCCCCGTCGAAGACGTCCGCGTCGTCCTGGCGCGTGTCGGTTTCCGGCGCGGCGGTCTCGACCGTCGGCGGGGTGGCGTCGTCGTCGGGTCCGCGGTCGCGGCCGGCCGTCGTCATCTCATGAACTCCAAAGTCCCTCGCGGACGAGGACGCCCTGTGCCGCGGCCTGCTCGGCGTCGCGCTTGGACTTGCCGCGCCCCTCGCCCGCCGGACCGCTGCCGACCGTCACCCGCACGGTGAATTCCGGCGCGTGGTCGGGGCCCGACCGGTCGATCGCCTCGTAGACGGGCGTCGGCAGGCCGCGCCCCTGCGCCCATTCCTGCAGCATGGTCTTGGCGTCGCGCAAGGGGCCGGACAGGCCCTCCATGCGCGGTCGCCAGTGCCGCTCGACGAAGGCGCGCGCCGCCTCGAAGCCGCCGTCGAGGTAGATCGCGGCGATCACCGCTTCGGCGACGTCGCCGAGGATCGCCTCCTTCTGCCGCCCGCCCGACTGGCGCTCGCCGGTGCCGAGCCGGATCGCCTCGCCGAGCCCGAGCTCGGCGGCGACCTCGGCACAGGTCTCGCGGCGGACCAGCTGGTTGAGGCGGCGGGCGAGATCGCCCTCGTCGGCCCGCGGATGCGCCTTGTAGAGCATGTCGGCGACCACGAGCGCCAGCACCCGGTCGCCGAGGAACTCGTGACGCTGGTAGCTCTCGTGGGCGGCACGGTCGCCCGGCACGGCGCTGCGGTGGGTCAGCGCGCGCGACAGGCTCTCGCGATTGGCGAAGACGTGCCCGAGGCGCTCGGCCACCGCGTCCAGCGGACGGATGGTCTGGACGACCTTGGCCATCAGCCGAGCGTCTGGAACAGGCGGTCCCAGCGCACGGTCCACGGCCAGGTCCAGAACATCCAGGGCCGGGCGCTCTCGTCGATCGAGAAGAAGATCACGTCGGCGCGGCCGACGAGGTTCTCGAATGGGACGTAGCCGACACCGGAGCCGTCGACGCGGCTGTCGGAGGAGTTGTCGCGGTTGTCGCCCATCATGAAATAATGGCCCGGCGGCACCTCGAACACGCGGGTGTTGTCGGCCCCGCCGTTCGGCGTCAGGTCGAGCGTGTCGTAGGAGACGCCGTTCGGCAGCGTCTCGCGCCAGATCTCGGCGGCGTGCTCGGTGCCGAACACGTCGGGCTCGACGAATCGGCCGGTGTGCTCGCGCTTCACCGCGACGTCGTTGATGTAGAGGACGCCCTCGCGCATCTGGATCCGATCGCCCGGCAGGCCGATGACGCGCTTGATGTAGTCCGTCGAATTGTCGGCCGGCAGCTTGAACACGGCGATGTCGCCGCGCTGCGGCGCGCTCGCCCACACCCGCCCCTCCATCGGCACGATGCCGAACGGGAAGGAATAGCGGCTGTAGCCGTAGGAGAACTTCGAGACGAACAGGTAGTCGCCGATCAGCAGCGTGTGCTTCATCGACGCCGAGGGGATCGAGAAGGGCTGGTAGAGGAAGGTGCGGACCACCAGCGCGAGGAGGAGCGCCTGGACGACGACCTTGATCGTCTCGCCGATTCCGCCGCCGCTCGCCGCCTTGTCGTTCGTCACTGCCATTGGATCCCCGGGGTCCCTGCCGCGTGCTCCGGCGCCGCCCACCGGAACCGGGTCTTGATACCGGCTCGCGCCGATCGGCGCAACGCGTCGCGGAGAAAACGAGCGGAATTGCGGCGTCGGGGGATCGCACCCGCTTGGGGTGCCGACGCCGCGCTCCGCCCGCGTTCGGGGCTGCCGGCCGGGGCGGCGCGGGGGCATGGATCGGCTCCATCGCAACGCGCCTCTCGGAGCATCCCGTGAAGACCCTCCGCACCACCCTTCTCGCCGCCGCCGTCGCGGCCCTCGCCACCGCCTCGGTCGCCGAGGCGCGTACGCAGGTGTTCGCTCCGCGCAACGACGAGTTCGCCGACGCCTTCGCGCTGACCTCGTCCACCCTGCTGCGTCCCGGCCATCTCTACAACGCGACCCGCGAACTCGGCGAGCCGCGCGCCACGGCCGCCGCCATCGGCCGGTCCGTCTGGTACGTCCACAAGGCGACGGCGACCGGCCGCGTCGTCGTCACCGTCGCGCTCGGCCGGATGGACCCGGCGCCGATCCAGCTCGCGGTCTACCGCGGCACGGCGATTTCAAACCTCGTCAAGCTCGGGTCCGGCGGCTTCAGCGGCGTCGGCAACGCCAACGCCACCGCGGTGGTGTTCGACGCGGTCGCCGGCGAGACCTACATGGTCCAGGTCGACAGTGCCGCTCAGGACGGCTATTTCGAGGGCAATTTCCAGATCGGCCTCGCCGCCTTCGGGGCCGCCGGCGGCCTGCCGCTGTTCGTGCAGGAGCCGACCATCCTGCGCGAGGAATACTACGGCGTTCAGCGGCTCCTCGCCGTCAACGGATTCAAGGCGCGGGCGGCGATCACGCCGACGGTCGAGACCGTCGGCGGCGTCGTGACGCTGACCGCCACCGCGGATGCGCTCGACGTCGCCGGCACCGCCTGGTTCGAGATCAAGGACGACTACGCCCGCGACCTCGCGAAGAACGGCATCGTCGAGGGCGCCCTGGCGGTGGCCGCGAAGAACGCGGCGACCGGAGGAGCGCTCGGCGCGGGCCGCGCCGGCGTGCAGTTGATCCGCGACGACCGCTACGCCCGGCCCAAGCTGCTGGTCCGCTTCGACCATCCCGGCATCGGCACCCGCGCCACCGAGGCGATCACGGCGACCGCCATCGTCACCAACACCTCGACGTCGAAGGCCGACGGTTGCCGCTTCCTGCCGAGCGCCGACGCCTTCGCGCTGCGCACCGTCGCCCTCGACGCCACCGGCAAGCCGACCGCCGAGGTGAACCGGGCCTTCCCGCTCGCGCCCGGCGAGGTCCGCCGCTTCCAGGTCGGCATGACCGGCACCGGCGACGCCTACGAGGACGTCACCCTCGACTGCGGCGGCTACGCCGCGGTCAACTACGACTACCTCGCCCGCTTCTACGCCGCCGAGCAATACGGCCTCGCCTCGCGGATCCTGGTCGACGCCCAGGGCGTCGACGCCTTCGAGCGGCTCGCCGTGCCGGCGCGCACCACCGGCCACCCCGTCGTCGTCAAGCTCTCCAACACAGGCGAATACGCCGGCGACTTCGTGGTCAAGGTCCAGGACGACGAGTACCAGACCAAGGCGGACGTCACCGCGGTCTGCGAGTCCGACGCCGCCGGCAGGTGCATCGGTCCGTCGACGGCCTCGCGCGCCACGATCAACCTCGCCAGGCGCGAGGTCGGCTACGTCACGGTGAAACTCAACCGCGGCGTGGAACCGGCGAGCGGCTTCGTCTACTTCGACGTCGAGAGCATCGGCAGCCCCGACACCCGCGACGCCGGCTTCGGCGGCTTCGAGGTGATCACGAAGTGACGGCACCGGCGGGGGGCGGCGAACCCGCCGCGCCCCACCCCTCGGGCCAGGCCGAGATCACCACGAAGGCCTGGGCGAGGGGGTCGTCGTCGGTGATGGTGACGTCGATGCGGGGCGTGAAGCCCGGCGGCGTCATGGCGGCGAGGCGGGCGGCACCTCGCACACCGGACGCCTTCGATCGCAGCGCTCAAATCTCTCGCTTTGATTGCTGATTTTTAGTGGTATATTAGCTTTTGCCGAGTTTGCCATCATGGGATGTCCTCGGAAGAGCATCGGGGTACGGCAATGCGAAGTGGTGCTATGAAGATTGGCTTCTGGGTAATCACCGCCCTGCTCCTCGGAGGTTCAAACGCGGAGTCTGCTGCCAAAAGAACACAACCTTATGCGTCGACGAACGACAATTTCGAGTCGGCCCTCGATCTTCCGTCGTCGACGATCGCGATACCTGGAACTTTGACATACAATTCGAGGCAATTTGGCGAACCGCGCGCCCGCAGCACGAGCATCGGCCGCACCGCGTGGTATACTTTCACGGCAACGGCTACCGGCCGGGCGGTCGTCGCCATCACGTCGAACGAATCCGCCAGCGCCCCGTTGGACCTCGCAGTCTACACCGGGAGCACCCTGTCGGCGCTCAAGGTCGTCGGTACGACCCAGATCACCAAGACGGGCACGCGCGGATCGGGTTCTGTCGCGTTCAACGTGATCGCCGGCAACACCTATCGCATCCAGGTCGATGCCAGTCGGAAGCTCGGCTACAACGACCGCCACTACTGGATCGGTGCGCAGTTGCTCTCGCCCGCGGGTGGCATCGCCATTTTCGGCGCTTCACCCTGGTTCATCCGCGAGGGTGACGGCGACACTCTGTCCTTTTTCTCGGCAAACGGCTACGCGGTCCCGGTGAAGATATCGGAGAAATTCGGTCGCCTGAGCCCGTACTTCACGATCAAGAAGACCAGTTCGACGCTGCAACCCGGACGGGTCAGCTGGTATACGATTTCCGATCGGCCGACCGCAACGCTCCCCGACTCGAACGTTCGAGCCGCCACGCTGGAAATCAGCGCGACCAGCACTTCCACCGGCTCGAAGCTCGGAACGAATTCAGTCGTTATCGCCGCCAGCACAAAGACCTACGAGTTGGCCCCGAACCTCGTAACCCAATTCGACTATCCCGAACAGGGAAGCAGGGCCTTCGACCAGATCACCAGCGACGTAACGGTCTACAATGATTCCGAGACCGACACGGCGGTTGCTTGCATCTTCCGTGGTGACAACGACTGGAGTTCGCCGGTCGACTTCGCCGCGCTCGACCGATCCAGCGGGGCGACCTCGGACGACGACACCCCCTTCGATCTCGCGCCGGGCGAATCCAGGGACTTTCGTGTGAGCGTGCGTACCGAGACCATCTACCAATCGTACGCCAGGGCGTCGCTCGACTGTGGCAACGTCTACTCGGGATACAACTCGGACAAGCGCGCCTACCTCCAGGCCGACGGTTACTTCGGTGCCGTGTCGCAGGTCCAGATCGACGCGCTCAACACCCTGGATCGCTATCGGATCAAACTCGACGTCTTCCAGACGAAGCGGGTGACCGTCGCCGTCCGGAACACGGGTGACTACGCGGGCTTCTTCCGAGTGCAGGCGCAGCCCTCCGGATCGGTCGGAATCACGCGGACATGCGAATCCGACGAGAGCGGCAACTGCATAGGCGATGCCGACATTTCTTCCACCGAGGTGAACATCGGACGCGACGAGACCGTCTACGTCACCTTCCGCATGAACCGCAGCAGCGGTTCCGACGCGGACTTCGTGGACATCTCGGCCACCAGCATCGACGGTCCGGAGGAACGGACTGCCGGAGCTACCAACGTGCAGATGATCGTGCCCGCGGACGAGTCCGGGCGGCACTGAGGTCGTTCGATCCGGACGGGTGCAGGCACTCGCGACCGGAGCCCGTCCGGCCTTTGGGGATGGCGTGGGTGCGCCATAGCGTCGTGCCCACGCTCTCCCGTTTCTTCACTCCCCCGCGCCCCACCCCTCCGGCCAGGCCGAGATCACCACGAAGGCCTGGGCGAGGGGGTGGTCGTCGGTGATGGTGACGTCGATGCGGGGCGTGAAGCCCGGCGGCGTCATGGCGGCGAGGCGGGCGGCGGCGCCGCCGGTGAGCACCAGCGTCGGCTGGCCGCTCGGCAGGTTGACGACGCCCATCTCGCGCCAGTTGACCCCCATGCGGATGCCGCTGCCGAGCGCCTTGGAGCAGGCCTCCTTGGCGGCCCAGCGCTTGGCGTAGGAGGCGGCGCGCTCCTTGCGGCGCTCCGAACGCTCCTGCTCCACCGCGGTGAAGACGCGCTGGACGAAGCGGTCGCCGAAGCGCTCCAGAGTCCGCTCGACCCGGCGGATGTCGATGACGTCGCTGCCGATGCCGATGATCATGGCCCCGTCCTCCCCGCCGGCTCAGCCGTTGACGCGCTCGACGCGGCTGACGTTCTGGCGCGTGCGGAGCTGGTTGATGATGCGATTCAGGTGCTTGAGATCCCAGACCTCGAGGTCGATCAGCACCTCGTGGAAGTCGGAGGTGCGGCGCGCCATCCGGATGTTGTCGATGTTGCCGTCGTTGTCCGAGATGGTCTGGGCGATCCGCGCCAGCGAGCCCGGCTCGTTGAACGAGTGGATCGCGATCTGCGCCGGGAAGCGCACCGGGTCGTCGGCGTCGATGTCCCAGCGCACGTCGAGCCACTGCGTCTCCTGGTCCTCGTGCTCCTTCAGCGCCGGCGACTGGATCGGGTAGATCATGATGCCCTCGCCCGGCTTCAGGATGCCGACGATGCGGTCGCCCGGCACGGCACCGCCGTTCGGCGCGAAGCGCACCGGCAGGTCGGCGGCGATCGAGCGGATCGGCATCGCGCCCGCGGTCTCGTCGGCGAGGTGGCGGAACATCACGCCGCTCTGGCCGGCGAAGGAGAACCAGCCCTCCTCGGCCCGGCGGATCTCGCCGCCCTCGCGGGCCGGGGTGGCGCGCTCGTCCTTGTAGTCGGGATAGGCCGCCTTCAGCACGTCGGCGGACGGGATCTCGCTGCGGCCAACCGCCGCGAGCAGGTCCGGCAGCGTCGGCTGGCCGAGCCGCGGCAGCGCCAGCTCCAGGACCTCGTCGGCGAGGTCGCGGCGGGCGCGTTTGAACGCGGCCTCCAGCACCTGCCGGCCGAGGCTGGCGAACTGTTTGCGTGTCGCCTCGCGGGTGGCGCGCCGGATCGCCGCGCGCGCCTTGCCGGTGACGGCGATCGCCTCCCAGGTCGGCGGCGGCACCTGCGCCTTCGAGCGGATGATCTCGACCTCGTCGCCATTGTGGAGCTGAGTCACCAGCGGCATGATCCGGCCGTTGACCTTGCAGCCGACGCAGGTATTGCCGACGTCGGTGTGGACGGCGTAGGCGAAGTCGATCGGCGTCGCCCCGCGCGGCAGCGCGATCAGGCGCCCCTTCGGCGTGAAGCAGAACACCTGGTCCTGGAATAGCTCGAGCTTGGTGTTCTCGAGGAATTCCTCCGGGCTCGAGCCCTCCGACAGCGCCTCGATGGTCCGGCGCAGCCAGGCATAGGCGCGGCTTTCCTCCGACAGCTTCGGCAGCGCGCCGCCGGTGCGCGGATCGGCCTGCGGCGCCGACTTGTCCTTGTAGAGCGCGTGGGCAGCGATGCCGTATTCGGCGATCCGGTGCATCTCGTGGGTGCGGATCTGCAGTTCGACGCGCTGGCGGTGCGGGCCGACGACGGTGGTGTGCAGCGAGCGGTAGTCGTTCTGCTTGGGCGTCGAGATGTAGTCCTTGAACCGGCCCGGCACGGTCGGCCAGATCGTGTGGACGACGCCGAGGGCGCGGTAGCAGGTGTCGACGTCGTCGACCAGGATGCGGAAGCCGTAGATGTCGGAGAGCTGTTCGAAACCGAGCTGCTTGGAGATCATCTTGCGGAAGATCGAATAGGGCCGCTTCTGCCGGCCCTTGACCGCGGCGCGGATGCCGCGCTGTTCGAGGTTTTCCGAGAGTTCGCGCTCGATGTCGGCGATCAGGCTCTCGTTCTTGGCGCTGAGCTCGTCGAGCCGGTCGGCCACCGTCGCGGCCGCCTCGGCGTGGAGCACCTTGAAGGAGAGGTGCTCCAGCTCCTCGCGCATGTCCTGCATGCCCATGCGCCCGGCGAGCGGGGCATAGATGTCCATCGTCTCCTCGGCGATGCGGGCGCGCTTGGTCTCCGGCACGTAGTGGATCGTGCGCATGTTGTGGAGACGGTCGGCGAGCTTGACGAGCAGGACGCGGACGTCCTCGGCGATCGCCAGCAGCAGCTTGCGCAGGTTCTCGGCCTGCTGGGTGCGCTTGGAGACGAGGTCGAGCTTCTTGAGCTTGGTCAGGCCCTCGACCAACCGGCCGATCTCGACGCCGAACTTCTGGTCGATCTCCTGACGGGTGGCGTCGGTATCCTCGATGGTGTCGTGCAGGAGCGCGATGACGATGGTGGCGTCGTCGACGTGCAGCTGCGTCAGGATCGCCGCGACCTCGAGCGGATGCGAAAAGTAGGGATCGCCCGAGGCCCGCTTCTGCAGGCCGTGCTTCTGCATCGCATAGACGTAGGCGCGGTTGAGCAGCGCCTCGTCGCAGTTCGGATTGTAGCGCTGGACCCTCTCGACGAGCTCGTACTGCCGCATCATCGTGTTCTGGAAACCGCCGCTCACGGGACGGGAAAGGCCCCGCGCCCGGTGGAACCCACAAGGTGTCCCACGAGCCCGGGGCCTGTCCATGCCCTCTGACAATCCTGGCGGACGCGCCCTGGCGTCCGCGATCGGTGGAGCCCGACGACGGCTCCGCGGCCGGTCAGATCTCCTCGACCTTCTCCGGCGGCACGAGGCCCTCGAGGCCCTTGAGCAGTTCCTCTTCCGACATGCGGTCGAAGACGATCTCGTCCTCCTCGCGCTCTTCGCCGGCGGCGGTGATCAGGCCGGCGACGGCCTCCTGCTCGGGCTCGTCGACCTCGACGTACTTCTGCAGCGAGTGGATCAGGTCTTCCTTGAGGTCGCCGGTGGAGACGGTGACGTCGGCGATCTCGCGCAGCGCCACGACCGGGTTCTTGTCGTTGTCGCGCGCCACGGTCAGCGGCGAGCCGGAGGAGATCATCCGCGCCCGGTGGCTGGCGAGCAGCACGAGCTCGAATCGGTTCTCGACCTTGTCGATGCAGTCTTCGACGGTGACGCGGGCCATGGGTGCAACTCCTCGACGGCGACGACCGGCGGCCTTCGCCCCCTCCCGACCGCGGGCCGGAAGCGGACGCCGGACGCCGGCGTATCCCAATGTATCCGCGACGGATGGCGGAAACGTACCGTTCGGCACCTTTTCACCGTGACGTCGCGATTGTGTAACACCCCTTAAAACGCCCTCGACACGATTGCAAGGGTCCCCTATTTTCCGCGCTTACCGTCCGAATGGCGCGACGGCGAAGACCACGTGGGTGACGACGACATATTTTCAAGACGTCATCGTCGGGGATGACGATGATGTGACGGTTGACCGGCCGTTCCCATTTGCCGATCTTCCTTTCCGGACATAGGTTCATCCGATAGACGTCGGGCATCCGATCGACATCGGGCTTCCGCTCCGCCGGCGGAATCCCGGCCCGACACCCAAGCGGCGGATTCGATCGCTCGCGCCACGGCAGATTCCAAGAGAAGATCCCCAGGGATCGAAGGTAGACTGGTTAAATGTTCGACGAACGTGAAAAAATCGCCCTCTTCATCGACGGTGCGAATCTCTACGCCACCGCGAAGGCCCTCGGCTTCGACATCGACTATCGGCGCCTGCTGAAGGAATTCAGCTCGAAGGGCTACCTCCTCCGCGCGCTCTATTACACCGCGCTCGCCGAGGACCAGGAGTATTCGTCGATCCGCCCGCTGATCGACTGGCTCGACTACAACGGCTACAAAGTGGTGACCAAGCCGACCAAGGAGTTCTACGACTCCACCGGCCGTCGCAAGATCAAGGGCTCGATGGACATCGAACTCGCGGTCGACGCCATGGAGCTGGCCGAGCACGTCGACCATCTCGTGCTGTTCTCCGGCGACGGCGACTTCCGTTCGCTGGTCGAGGCCGTGCAGCGCAAGGGCCGCAAGGTCAGCGTCGTCTCGACGCTCCAGACCCAGCCGGCCATGGTCGCCGACGAACTGCGTCGGCAGGCCGACCACTTCGTCGACCTCGCCACGCTCGCCCCGCGCATCGGCCGCGACCCGGCCGAACGCGCCGCCCGCGCCGCCGAGCGCGCCCAGGCGCTCCAGCACGACGAGACCTGACCGACCGACGGCGCCGCGCGGCAGGCGCGGCGCCGCGACGTCCGGCGCAGCCCCGGTCCGACGGAGCGCGCGCAGCCGCGACGGCGACGACCGACGACTGCCCCGGCCTGTGCCCGCACTACGCCCGGGCAACTGCGCACCCCACGCCGCCTCTTGGACCGTCCCTCCCCACGGAGGCGAGGCTGGAACCGGGAACCCGACGGCGCCACGCGCCTACCCTCCCCCTCGTGGGGAGGGCCGACGGCCGAAGGCCGGCGGGCCGGGGTCACGCCGACGCGCGGGGGACGTCCCTGACCACGGTCACCCGCTCCGCCGGCAGTTCCACCGGCACGATGGCGCCCACGACCATCCCCCGCGCCGCAACCGGATCCAGCGTCGCCACCAGCGTTTCGCCCTCGCCCGCGGCGAGCGTAACCACCGTCGCCCCGCCGCGGAACTCGACCCCGGTCACCCGCGCCGACGGGCCTTCCCCGCCGAGCCGGACCGCCTCGGGCCGGATCGCCAACGACAGCGTCGCCCCGTCCGACCCACCCTCGAGGGCCACGCGTCCGAAGGCCGTCTCGACGCCCCCGGCCACCACTCGCCCGGCGATCACGTTGGCGCCGAGGAACCGCGCCACCGCCGCACTCCCCGGATCGGCGAAGACGTCCTCCGGCGTGCCGACGCGCGCGATCCGCCCATCCAGCATCACCGCGAGCCGGTCGCCCATGGCCGCGGCCTCGCCGTGGTCGTGGGTGACGAGGAGCGCGGTGGTGCCGGTCTCGCGGAGCAGTTCACGCACCAGGGCGCGCATCGTCTCGCGCAGCCCCGGATCGAGCGCGGTGAAGGGCTCGTCGAGGAGCAGCACCGCCGGCCGCACCGCGAGCGCTCTGGCGAGCGCCACCCGCTGCGCCTCGCCGCCCGACAGCGACGCCGGCCGGCGCGCGCCGAAGCCCGGCAAGCGCACGCGCTCGAGCAGCTCGGCGACGCGGACGTCCACCTCCGCCCGTGGCACACCGCGCAGGCCGAGCCCGAAGGCGACGTTGCCGGCGACGCTCATGTGCTGGAACAGCGCGGGATCCTGCCCCATCAGCACCGCGCCGCGCTTCTCCGGGGCCAGCGCGGTGACGACGCGGCCGCCGAGGGCGACCGTGCCCGCGTCCGGCGCCGTCAGCCCGGCGATCACCTGCAGGAGCGTGGACTTGCCGCAGCCGGACGGGCCGACGAGCGTCGTCGTCAGGCCCGCCGGCAGCGCCAGCGACACCGCGTCGATCGCCGGACGGGCGGCGCCGCGCCAAGTCTTGGAGATCGCGTCGAGCACCACGGCGGTCACGGCACGCGCTCCCGCCCCGCGGGCACCAGACGGGCGAGGAAGGGCGTCGTCGCGGCCACGACGGCGACCCCCGGCACCACGGTGAGGATCGCCGCGACGCCGGCGACGTCGGCGCGGCCGGCCTTCAGGAACTGGGCCAGGATCAGCGGCAGCGTCGTCACCCGGCCGCCGCCGATCAGCAGCGTCGGGCCGTACTGGCTCCACGACACCAGGAAGGCGAAGGCGGCGCCGACGGCGACGCCGGGTGCCAATGCCGACAGCGTCACCGCGAACGCCGTCCGCAGCGGCCCGGCGCCGAGCGTGCGCGCCGCCGCCTCGGTGCGGCCGCCGCCGAGGGCGGCCGCGGTCGCGATCGCCAGTAGCGCGTAGGGTAGCGCCGCCATCACGTGCACCGCCACCACCCCGGCCGCGGTGCCCGCGAGTCCGAGCCGCAGCATCAGCGCGTGCGCGCCCATCGCCACCGCGATCCCCGGCGTCGCCGCCGGCGCCAGCAGCAGGAGCTCGGCGAGGCCCTTGCCGCGGAAGTCGCGGCGGCCGAGGGCGAGGCCGGCCGGCAGCGCCGCCGCCACCGCCAGAACCGCGGTCGCCGTGGCGATCGCCGCCGAGTTCGCCAGCGCCGCCGGGATGCCGGACACCGGCGAGGCCGCGTAGGCCCAGGCGGCGAGGCTCGGCCGCGGCAGGAGGTCGGGGAAGAACCAGCCGCGCGACAGGCTCGCCGGCAGGATCGGCAGCAGCGGCGCCAGGAAGGCCGCGGCCAGTGCCGCGAGCAGCAGCCGGGGGCCGAGGCCGCGACGCCCGCTCACGCGCGCACCTCGGCGGGCGCGCGCAGTACCGCGCCGACGACGCCGACGACGGCGAGCGCGACGGCGGCGGTCGCGATGGCCAGCGCCACGGCGACCGGCCGGTCGGCGACGTCGCGCGAGACGAACAGCTCGTAGGCGAGCACCGGCACCAGTTTCGGCCGGCTGGCGCCGAGCACGGCGGGGATCTCGTAGGCGCCGAGCGCGAAGGCGAAGGCGACCGCAGCCGCCCCGGCCACCGCCGGCGTCAGCATCGGCAGCGTGACGTGGCGCAGCACCGCGACCGGTCCGGCTCCGAGGCCGCGGGCGGCCCGCTCGGCGCCGTCGCCGGCCGCGGCCAGCCGGGCCAGTGCCACCGCCGCGACGAACGGTGCCTCCTTGACCGCGTAGGCGAGGATGGCGCCGACGGCTTGCGGGTCGGCGGTCAGGGCCGGGAAGTCGGCGGGGCCGTCGATCAGGCCGAGGGCGTGCGCGATCCGCGCGACGAGGCCGGACTGGCCGAGCAACAGCAGGGCACCGACCGCGGCGACCACGTGCGGCAGCGCCAGATTGGCCTGCACCAACGTCGCCGCCGCCCGCGTCCGCCCGACGCTCCGCAGCGCGAGTGCGGCGGCGACACCGAGCACCACCGCGATCGCGGTCGCCACGGCCGCGACCCACAACGTCGCCGCCACGGACGCGGCGAGCCCCGGCAGCGCCGCGGCCCGGCTCCACGCCTCCGGCGACGGTGCGCTCGCGCCGAACGGACGGACGCCGACGCTGCCGAGGAGGCCGAGCCCGAGCGCACCGGCGTGGAGCGCCCCGATCGCCAGCGCCGGCGCCAGCAGCACCGCGGTCGGGATCCGCCGCATCGCCGCCCTCCCCGTCAATGGCCGTAGCGCGCGATCCAGGCCTTCTCGATCGCCGCCGCCCAGGCCGCCGAGGCCTCCGGCACGGCGCGCGACGCGAGATCCTCAGGCGCGGCGACGGCCGGGTGGCGCGGCAGGGCGCGGAAGCGCTCGGCGTCGGCGGGCGCGAGGCGGGAAAGGTCGAGCACCGTGGTCATGCCCCAGACCTCGGGGCGCGCCTTCTCGTACTGGCCGTCGACGGACAGCAGGATCTCGGCCGCCACCATGGCCGCCGGCTTGTCGGCGGCGTTGAACGGGATGGCGAGGAAGCTGACGTTGGCGAGCGTGCCGTCGTCGAGCGCGTAGGAGCGCGTCGTCGCCGGGAAGCGGCCGTTCTCGACGCCGGCGCCGAACACGGTCGCCTCGTAGTTGAACGCGAAATCGACCTCGCCGTTGGCGAAGAGGCCGTCGAGTTGGGCGACGTCGGTCGGGTAGGTCTCCCCGCCGCGCCAGAGCTTCGGCGCGATCCGGTCGAGCACGGCGAAGGCCTTCGGCGCCAGCGCGTCGAAGGCAGCCTGCGAGAACGGCCCTGCCAGCGCTTCGCGGCCGCCGTCGACCGAGGCGAACACCTGCCGCACGAACGCCGCGCCGTTGAAATCGGGCGGCGCGGGATAGGCGAAGCGGCCGGGATGGGCCTCGATCCAGGCGAGGAGCGCCGCCATCGTCCGCGGCGGTTCCGGCACGCGGGCGGTGTCGGTGGCGAACACGAACTGCGCCCGGCTCCACGGCGCCTCGCAGCCGTCGACCGGCGTGCCGAAGTCGGTGGCGATCGCCGGGTCGGTCCAGTCGATCGCGGCCGCGGCCGGCAGGCGGGTCGGCCAGCCGCAAAACAGGAGGCCGTTCTCCTTCAGCGAGCGGAAGTTCTCGCCGTTGATCCAGACGAGGTCGACCGCGCCGCCGGAGAGGACGCCGGCCTCCTTCTCGGACATCACCTGATTGACCGCCTCGGCCGTCGCGCCGACACCGACCCGGTTCAGCGTTATCCCGCGCTCGGCGAGCCGCGCGCCGAGCCAGCCGGAGACGTAGGCGTTGATGCGGTCGTCCCCGCCCCACAGGAAGAAGTCGACCGTCGTGCCCTTCGCCACATCGCCGACGCGCTCGAACGGCATGTCGAGCAGCACCTGGTCGGCGGTCGGGATCGCGGCCGCCGGGGACGCGAGGAGGGAGAGGGTGAGCGCGGCGGCGGCGGGGCGGGCGAACGGGGGCATCTGGTCCTCGTGTCCGTGACGTCCCCCCGTCCATAGCCGAGCCGACGGGCCGTTGCACCGGGGCGGGCCGTCAAATCGCCGCGAGGCCCGCAAACGAAAAGGGCGGAGCCGCGAGGCCCCGCCCTTCGAGAACGTCCGCGAACCGGTGAACCGGATCAGCGCTTCGAGAACTGGAAGCTGCGGCGGGCCTTCCGGCGGCCGTACTTCTTGCGCTCGACGACGCGCGGGTCGCGGGTGAGGAAGCCCAGCTTCTTCAGGACGCCGCGCAGGCCCGGCTCGTAGTAGGTCAGCGCCTTGGAGAGGCCGTGGCGCAGCGCGCCGGCCTGACCCGACAGACCGCCGCCGGCGACGGTGGCGAACACGTCGAACTGGCCGTCACGGTCGGCGGCGAAGATCGGCTGCTGCACGATCATCTGCAGGACGGGGCGGCCGAAATAGGCCGTGAAGTCCTTGCCGTTGACGATGATCTTGCCGGAGCCCGGCTTGACCCAGACGCGGGCGACGGCGTCCTTGCGCTTGCCGGTCGCGTAGGCGCGGCCGAACTTGTCGAGCTTCTGGACGTGGACCGGGGCTTCCGGCTGAGCGGGGACGGCGGTGCCGGCCAGCTCGGACAGGGAGGAGAGCTCGGCCATCTATCAGGCCCTCGCGTTCTTGTTGTTCATGGACTTGACGTCGAGCGTCTCGGGCTGCTGCGCCTCGTGCGGGTGCGCCGACCCGGCGTAGACGCGCAGGTTCTTCAGCTGCTTGCGGGCCAGCGGGCCCTCCGGCATCATCCGCTCGACGGCCTTCTCGAGCACGCGCTCGGGGAACTTGCCCTCGAGGATCGCACGGGCGGTGCGCTCCTTGATGCCGCCGATGTAGCCGGTGTGCCAGTAGTACTTCTTGTCGGAGTACTTCCGGCCCGTCAGCACGACCTTGTCGGCGTTGACGACGATGACGTTGTCGCCGTCGTCCATGTGCGGGGTGTAGGAGGCCTTGTGCTTGCCGCGCAGGCGCATCGCGATCAGCGAGGCGAGGCGACCGACGACGAGACCCTCGGCGTCGATCAGCACCCACTTCTTCTGGATGTCGGCCGCCTTGGCCGAATAGGTGGTCATGGGCGTTTCCGCTCGTTTGCGCCGGACGGCCGACGCGGGATTTCCTGGGGCCCGCGGCCGGAACCGCGGGAAACGGCACACCCGGGTGACCCGGGGCACCGCCGTCGGGCCGTTGCATACGCGAGCCGCATTGCGGCGTCAAGCAGCGCCATCGCCGCCGAGTCCTTCCAGATCAAGCACTTGAGAGATGCGGTATCTCGATACCGCATCTCTTTTCGCACTCTGACGCCGAAAGCTCAGAGCCCGAGCAGCGCCTTGACCGCGGCGAGGTCGGCGGGCTGGCCGTAGCCGGCGGAGCGCGCCTCGGGGGCGATGCGCTTGATCAGGCCGGCGAGCACCTTGCCGTTGCCGACCTCGACGAAGCCGTCGACCCCGGCCGTGCCGGCGAGCCAGCCGATCGATTCGCGCCAGCGCACCGTGCCGGTGACCTGGGCGACGAGATGGGCGCGGATCCGGTCCGGGTCGGTCTCCGGGCCGGCGGTGACGTTGGCGACCACCGGCACCACCGGCGTCGACACCGTCACCGCGGCGAGCGCCTCGGCCATGGCGTCGGCGGCCGGGCGCATCAGCGCGCAGTGGAACGGGGCGGAGACGTTGAGCAGCATCGCGCGCTTGGCGCCGCAGCCCTTGGCGATCTCGACCGCGCGCTCCACCGCCGCCTTGTCGCCGGAGACGACGACCTGACCGGGCGCGTTGTCGTTGGCGGCCTGGCAGACGCCGCCGGCCTCGGCCGCCTCGCGCGCCACCGCGTCGGCGGCGTCGAAGTCGAGCCCGAGCAGGGCCGCCATGGCGCCCTGCCCCCGCGGCACCGCCGCCTGCATGGCATTGCCGCGGATGCGCAGGAGCCGCGCCGCGTCGGCGACCGTGAGCGCGCCCGCCGCCGCCAGCGCCGAATACTCGCCGAGCGAATGGCCGGCGACGAAGGACGCGGTGCCGGCGAGCGCGACGCCCTCGGCCTCGAGCGCCCGGAGCGCGGCGAGGCTGACCGCCATCAGCGCCGGCTGGGTGTTCGCCGTCAGCGTCAGCGCCTCCTCCGGGCCGTCCCAGATCAGCGCCGACAGCTTCTGCCCGAGCGCCTCGTCGACCTCGGCGAAAACGGCCGCGGCGGCCGGATGGGCGTCGGCGAGCGCCTTGCCCATGCCGACGGTCTGGCTCCCCTGCCCCGGAAACACGAATGCAACGGCCATGACGCCTCTCCCGCCTTCGATTGCGATGGCGGGTCAGAACACCGGCGAGGGTCGCAAGTCAATGGTCGCACCGGCTCCGCTGTTGCAAACGTAACGGAAACGCGCCGTCTCGCCGTCCATCCGTTGAAACGCGCGAAACCTAGAACCCGTCTCCGGGCCGGGGCGGCCGGGCGGATCGCCGAGGCCCTCCGATCGAACAACAGGCACCCCCGCCAGAGACGAGGACCGCAATCTTGAGAACCCTGATCGTCACCGCCCTCGCCGCCTCCGCCGCCATCGGCGCGTCCATGTCCGCGGCGACCGCCGCACCGCTCATCGTGGGAACGCTCTATCAGGAGACGAGCAAGCTCACCTGCTCGGGTCCCCAGTGCAGCGTTCCCTTCACGCAGATCCCGGTCGGCAAGAACCTCCTCGTCACCGATGTCAACTGCACGGTCACCGTGCCCAAGGGCTACCTGGTCTTCAAGTGGGAGCTGCTCGGCAAGAGGCCGGTCGAGAGCGGCGTCCGCAAGCTGGTCCTGACGGCGGCGGAGACGCTCACCTACGCCAACTACACGTCGTACGTCCTCAAAGCCGATGGGCGCCACATCATCGTCGGCGGCGATCGCCCCGACCTCGGGGGAAGCGTGCTGGCCACCGCCGGCCTGCCGCTCTCGCCCGGCGACTACATCCCCGTCTGCACCCTCTCGGGCGTGATCCAGTAAGGCCCGCTCGCGCACGCGGGTCGAATGATCCGGGTGTTCCGGGACACGTCGATCGACAATGGTGGCGGCGCGGGACGACGCGCCGCTTCGTCGTGACGTCGGCGACCACGGGCGCCGACACCGTCATCGCGGTAAGCACCTCGGCCGTGGCGTCCGTGGCCAGCCGCATCCGCGCGCAGTGGAACGGGGCGGAGACCTCGAGCAGCATCGCGCGCTCGGCGCCGCGGCCCTTGGCGATCTCGACCGCGCGCTCCATGGCGCCTCGTCGCCGGAGACGACGACCTGACCGGGCGTGCTTCGGCGGCGACCGGGAATGCGCCGGCTGCCGCCAACGCGGCGTACCAGCCGAACAAATGGCGGGCGACCAAGATTGCGGTACCGGCGAGGCAAAGCCCTCCGCCTCCGGCACTCGAGCGCGGCAAGTCTGACCGCCATCGGCGCCGGCAGGGTGTTCGCCGCCAGCGTCAGCGTCAGCGCCCCCTCGGAGCCGTCCCGGATCAGCGCCGACAGCTTCTGCCCGAGCGCCTCGTCGACTTCCTCGAACACCGCCAGCGCCGCCGGATGTACTTCGGCCAGCGCCCGGCACGTGGCCATGGTCGCCTCGCGCTGCCGCCGCAAGTAGTCTCCAAGGGATCTAGCACTCTTTGCGGGAGGAGTTCGAGCGGGAGCGCATGGGTGGAAAGACATGCGCCCGGAGCAAAGTGTTCGAGAAACCAACCCGACTTCTTGCGGTGTGCGCTTGTTCCGAAGCCTAATGCATGGCCATCGTGTCGCCGACCTCGGAACGGCCGACCGCCGCATTCAACGGGCATCCGGTGCCGTGCGTTGCAATTGCAATCGAATACTCGTCGGTCACCGGGACGATTTTCAGGTGGGATTCATGGGAACTATGACGATACCGCTCGAAGTCCTGCGTCTCCTGTGCGCCCAACACTGGAACCCGATCGGGATTCCATTGGCAAACATGACGATTGAAAAGGAAACTCCTTTCCGCCCGATGCCGGCAGACGAATATGACAGATACTTGTCGTATGTCCAATATCTGTTCGCCAATAAGGCGAGCAAGAAGGAAATTCTCGCCTATCTCGACACGGTAGAGAGGGAGTATTTGATGCTTTCCCCCCCCCGTGGGAACAAAAGAAAATTCATCGCATCCATCCAGGACTGGATAGCGCGCACGAATTGAATGCTGTAAGATCTGCGTGTTTTCATGAATTGAAATGGGTCGATCTGCCAGTCTTCGCTTGGAGAGCTTCCTGCGAAAGAGGGTCGGGAAACGGTCACGAGCGATCGTCCGGCCCCTTCCCCACCCTTGCCATTCCCGCCGCCTTCCTGTATGCCCCCGCGATCACCGCGAGGTGACCCCGGCTGGGGGCTGAACGGAAGGTCGTGGCGGTTCGGAAGGATCGTCGGGGCGTGGGTTCTTCGAGGACCCGTCTTCCCGTGTCTCCGCTCTCGAATCTCGTGTCTGTCGAGCCTTTCCTCATCGAGGGGTTCGCAGGGGCTTGGCGCCGGGGCGTGAAGCAACGTTGGAAAGGCTGATCGAGACATGGCGCTCTACGAGCACGTGTTCCTGGCTCGGCAGGACGTGTCGACCCAGCAGGTCGAGACTCTCGTCGAACAGTACAAGGCGGTCATCGAGGGCAATGGCGGCTCGGTGAAGAAGGTGGAGAACTGGGGCCTGCGCGCCCTGGCCTACCGCGTCAAGAAGAACCGCAAGGCGCACTACGTGCTGTTCAACCTGGACGCCCCCTCGGCCGCCGTGGCCGAGATGGAGCGCCAGATGAGCATCAACGAGGACGTCCTGCGCTACATGACCATCCGCGTCGATGCGCTGGAGGAAGGCCCGTCGGCCATGCTCCAGAAGCGCGACCGCGACGACCGTGACGGTCCGCGCGAGGGTGGCCGTGGCGAGCGCGGCCCGCGCGGTGACCGTGGCGACCGCGGTCCGCGTCGTCCGCGCCGCGAGGATGGCTTCGGGGAGAGCGAATAATGATCGACATCAACCAGCTTCCGACCCGTCGTCCGTTCTTCCGCCGGCGCAAGACCTGCCCGTTCTCGGGCGCGAACGCCCCGAAGATCGACTACAAGGACGTCCGTCTGCTGCAGCGCTACATCTCCGAGCGCGGCAAGATCGTCCCGTCCCGCATCACCGCGGTGTCGGCCAAGAAGCAGCGCGAGCTCGCCAAGGCGATCAAGCGCGCCCGCATCCTCGGCCTGCTGCCCTTCGTCATCAAGTGACGAGTGCTCCGGGTGCCCGCCCCATGGTGGGTGCCCGGACCGCCGCCCCCGGCGGATGAACGAACCGGCGATCCGCGCGGCGTGCGGATCGTCAACACCCCCGCAAGTTGGGACGCGGCCCGTCCGGGCCCGGCGCCCCTAACCGCCCGTCGGCGGGACAGCGAAGAGACGCCATGAACCCGAACGCCCTCCCGATCGGCCTCGCAGGCGGTATCGCCGCGGCCCTTCTGTTCTCCGCCGTGCTCGGCGGCGGCGCGCTCGGCCTTCCCCTGTTCGCGCTCTGCCCGCTCCCCCTCGCCATCGCCGGCCTCGGCTGGGGCACCACGGCCGCCGTGGTCGCCGCCCTCGTCGGCGCCGCCGGCTCGGCCGCCGTCGCCGGCTACGCGATCGACCCCGCCTCCGCCCCCTACGCCGGCCTGTTGTTCGCCCTGCTCGCCGGTCCGACCGCGTGGTTCGCCCACCTCGCCGGCCTCGCCCGTCCGGTCGACCCGGCCCGCCCGGACGCCGGCCTGGAGTGGTATCCGCTCGGCCGGGTGTTCCTGGCGCTGACGGTCGGCACCATCCTGGCGCTGATCGTCGCCGGTGCGGTGGTCGGCATCGACGTCGACGCCGTCGCCGAGGCGATGGCCGACCGCATCCTCGAGATGGCCGCCAACACCGGCGAGACCGGAATGCCGTCCAAGGCCGACATGGTCGACGTCGCCCGCTTCTACGTCCGCCTGATGCCGGCCACGGTCACCATGGTCTGGCTGTCGCTGATCGCCTTCGACCTCTGGCTCGCCGGGCGGATCGTCCGGATCTCCGGCCGGCTGCGGCGGCCCTGGACGCCGGTGTCCGAGGCCGTCGACCTGCCGAAGGCGCCGATCGCGGTCTTCGTGGTCGCCCTGTTCGCGGTTCCCGTGGAGGGCCCGGTCGGCCTCGTCGCGGGCGCGGTCGCGGGCGGGCTCGCCATGGCCTACGCGCTGATCGGCTTCGCCGTCGTCCACGTCAAGCTCAGGGCCCATCCGGCCCGCCAGATCATCCTCGCCACCCTCTACGGCGGCACCTTCCTGTTCTCCCTTCCGCTGATCCCGATCGCGATCGTCGGCATGGCCGACACCGTGTTCGGCTTCCGCGCGAAACGCCTCGCCGCCGGCGCACCGCCGGCCGGCCGCACCTGAAGTCAACGACCTCACTACCAGGAGAGACCCCATGAACGTGATCCTTCTCGAGCGCGTCGCCAAGCTCGGCGCCATGGGCGACGTCGTCCGCGTCCGCGACGGCTACGCCCGCAACTTCCTGCTGCCGCAGGGCAAGGCGCTGCGCGCCACCAAGGAGAACCAGGCCCGCTTCGACAAGGAGCGCGCCAACCTCGAGATCCGCAACGCCGAGCGCCGCAAGGACGCCGACCAGGTCAAGGTCGGTCTCGACCAGCGCTCCTTCGTGTTCATCCGTCAGGCCGCCGAGACCGGCCAGCTCTACGGCTCGGTGTCGACCCGCGACATCGCCGACCTGCTCGTCGAGGCCGGCTACTCGGTCGGCCGCTCGCAGGTCGAGCTCAACGAGCCGATCAAGGCGATCGGCCTGCACTCGGTCGAGATCGCCCTGCACGCCGAGGTCTCGGCCACGATCACCATCAACGTCGCCCGCTCCGAGGACGAAGCCGCCCGTCAGGCCCGCGGCGAGGACCTCACCGCCGGCGCCCGCGAGGAGACCTTCGTCCGCGAGGTCGGCTCGGTGCTCGACGACGAGGGTGCGGAGCGCGAGTCGCTCTGAGCCGTGGGGCGGGGTTCTCCCCGCCCGCGCTTCACGTCCGAACCAGGGAGGGCGTCCCGGCGAGGGGGCGCCCTCTCTCGTTTCCGGACGGTTACCAAACGGTTGACGATCGGTTGACAATGCCGTCCGCCTTCCGCGCAATGGACGCGAAACGGGAGGAAGAACAATGACGACCACGCGCCGCACCTTCGTCGCCATGCTCGGAGCCGGCGCCGCCACCCTGGCCCTGCCGCCGGCGCCCGCCGAGGCGGCCCAGCCGTTCCGGGTGGTCAAGCGGTTCACGATCCCGCGCGGGCTGGTCGGCAAGACCCGCAAGGTCTCCCTCGCGCCCCGTCCCGCCGGCGGCTTCGCCGCCCTGTTCGAGTTCGACCGCGGCGAGACCAAGCGCCCGAGTTATTCGCGCTTCTACGACGCCAGGATGTCCCCGATCGGGACCAACGTCCCGCTCGCCTCGACGACCTATTCCGGCGACAGCGCCGGCACGATGGTGGTCCGCAAGGACGGCAGCGGGCTCGCCTTCTTCTACGGCTGGAACGGCTCCGAGTTGGATCTCTGGTGGGTCCAGCGCCTCGCCGCCAACGGCCGCGCCGTCGGAAAGCCGATTCGGCTCGGCACGGGGCTGGACGGCGACCTGCTCTTCGCCGTCCCGCTCGCCGACGGCCGATTCATGGCGGCCTGGCGCGGCTCCAGCAGCGCCGACAACGTCGGCAAGGTCCTGCTCGCCGACGGCCGCGTCGTCGCCGTCAACGAGGGTGCGCTCTGCGACGGCAGCCTGCACGGCCTCGCCGAATTGCCGAACGGCGGCGCCGTCGCCGCCTACTACGGCCCTGATCTGAAAGCGAGTTTCCAGCGGCTCGACCGCAGCGCCAAGCGGGTCGGCCGGCCGATCGCGGTCCCGTCGCTCTATTCCTTCGGCGGCATGACCGTCGCCCCGCATCCCCTCGGGTTCGTCGGCGTCTGGAAGAATGCGAACGCCGCCGGCGATCCCATCGTCGAAGGCGGGGTGTTCTCGTCCGCCGGCGCACGGCTCTGCACCTTCGCGCCGCAGCGGCTGAGGCCGTCGGGCAGCGAGGACCGCTACCTGAACTTCCGCGCGGTCGCCCTCGCCCTCTCCGACAACGGCACGCTGGTCGCCTACGCCTCGGTGCGCCGACCCGATCCGAACGGTGCGAAGCGCTACTACGAGATCGTCGTCGCCCGCTTCGCCGCGGACGGCAGGCTCGTCGGCAGGCAGACGCTGCTCTCGATCCAGGCCGAGACCGAGCTCTGGGCCTATCTGCACCGCCCGCGTTCCCTGATCCGTCTCTCCGACGGCCGGTTCCTGCTCGGCTACGACGGCGGCTACGAGTTCGGCATCCAGGAGGCGCGCGCCATCCTCTTCGCGCCGAACTGAGTCCGGCCCGCCGGTTCGCGGCCGGAAATCGCACGCCCCGCGGCCTTGCGCCGCCCGATCGACGCCGCGGAAGCCCTTGCCCCCGCGGCGCTTCGGCCTTACGCCGATGGCGTGGAACGGACGGACCCCGCGATGGCGATCGATTTCCTGCCCCGGCTGACGAAGAAGACGCTCGTGATGGGCATCCTCAACGTCACCCCGGATTCCTTTTCCGACGGCGGCCTGTTCGCCGCCCGCGAGGTCGCGCTGGCACACGCCGACGAGCTCGTCGCCGAGGGGGCGGACATCCTCGACATCGGCGGCGAATCGACCCGCCCGGGCGCGACCGAAGTTCCGGCCGACGAGGAGATCGCCCGCGTCGTGCCGGTGATCGAGGCGATCGTCGCGCGCCACGGCGTTCCGATCTCGATCGACACCTACAAGGCCGCCACCGCCGACGCGGCCCTGAAGGCCGGCGCGCGCATCGTCAACGACGTCTGGGGTTTGCAGCGCGATCCGGAGATCGCCCGCGTCGCCGCCGCCCACGGCGCGCCGGTGATCGTGATGCACAATCGCCGGACGCTCGACGAGACCCTCGACATCGTCGAGGACATGAAGGCCTTCTTCGCCCGCTCGCTCGAGATCGCCCGCGCCGCCGGCATCCCGGACGACCACGTCGTGCTCGATCCCGGCGTCGGCTTCGGCAAGACCTTCGAGCAGAACCTCCAGGCGGTCGCCCGCCTCCCCGAGATCAAGGCGCTCGGCTTCCCGGTGCTGATGGGCACTTCGCGCAAGAGTCTGATCGGCATTCTCAACGACAACAAGCTCGCCCCGCGCGACCGCATCAACGGCACGATCGCCTCCAATTCGGTGGCGATCCTGCTCGGCGCCGACATCGTGCGGGTCCACGACGTCCGCGCCCACATCGAGGCGGCCCGCGTCGTCGAGGCGCTCAGGGAGCGGATGCGGTGACCGACAAGATCCACGTCCAGGGTATCGCCGTCTTCGCCCATCACGGCCTCTACGACGAGGAGCAGAAGCTCGGCCAGCGCTTCTACGTCTCGCTGACCGCGGGCGTCGACATCCGCCCGGCCGGCCTCTCCGACGACTTCCGCAAGACCGTCTCCTACGTCGACCTCACCGAGATCGCGATCGAGGTGGCGACCGGCCGGCGCTTCCGCATCATCGAGGCGCTGGCCGAGACGATCGCGTCCGAGATCCTCGCCCGGGTGCCCGGCGTCGAGACCATCCGCGTGCGCGTCGACAAGCCGTCGGCGCCGGTGCCGGCGGTGATCGAGAGCGTCGCCGTCGAGATCGAACGGAGCCGCCGGTGAGCGCGTCCGCCCCGCCCTACCACACCCAGCGCCAGGCCCGGGCCTATCTCGGCCTCGGCGGCAACATCGGCGACGTCCGCGCCACCATCCGCGCCGCCCTCGACGAACTGACCGCCCGCGGCGCCGTCGTGGTGGCGCGCTCGGCGGACTACGAGACGCCGCCCTGGGGCAAGACCGACCAGCAGCCCTTCGTCAACGCCTGCGCCGTCGTCGAGACCGCCCTCGCCCCGCACGAACTCCTGGCGCTCTGCCTCGCGGTCGAGAAGGACCTCGGCCGGGTGCGCCTCGAGAAATGGGGCCCGCGGGTGATCGACATCGACGTGCTCGCCTACGAGCAGCGCGTGATCGCCACGCCCGACCTGATCGTGCCGCACCGCTACATGCTGGAGCGCGCCTTCGTGCTGGTGCCGCTCGCCGAGATCGCGCCCGACCTCGCCGTCGGCGGCGAGACCGTCGCCGAGCACGCCCGCCATTTCGACGCGACCGGCATCGTCCGCCTGCCGCCGGAGGATCCGACCCCATGACCGCGCTGCTCGTCTCCGTCACGTCCGCCGCCGAGGCCGCCGCCGCGGTCGAGGCCGGCGCCAAGGTGATCGACGCCAAGGACCCGACCGCCGGCGCGCTCGGCGCGCTGCCGCCCGACACCGTCCGCGCCATCGTCGCCGCGGTCGCCGGCCGCGTGCCGGTCTCCGCCGCCGCCGGCGACGCCCCCGACGTCGATGCCGCCGCGGCGCTCGCCGACACCGGTGCCGACTACGTCAAGGTGCCGGTCGGCCGCGGCGAGGCCGGCGCCGCCGCGCTTTCGGCCTTCGGCGCGGCGCTCGGCGCGCGCACCAAGCTCGTCGCCGTCTTCGCCGCCGACCGCGAGCCGGACCTCGACCTCGTCGACACCGCCGCCGCGGCGGGCTTCGCCGGCGTCATGCTCGACACCGTCGAGAAGGGCGCCGGCCTCCTCGACGCCACCGACCTCGCCGAGGTCGCCCGCTTCGTCGCCGCCGGCCACCGCAACAAGCTGCTGGTCGGCCTCGCCGGCTCGCTGCGCGTGGTCGACGTCGGCACGCTCCTGCCGCTGCAGCCGGACCTCGTCGGCTTCCGCGGCGGCGTCTGCGTCGACGGCGACCGCCGCAAGGCGCTCGATCCCGCCCGGGTGCGCGCGGTCGCCACCGCGATCGCGGTCCACGCCGCCCGCCGGCTCGCCGGGGCCTGAGCGCCATGCCCGCGGTGCTGCCGCGCACCGGCGCGCGCGTGGTGGTCAAGGTCGGCGGCAGCCACGTCGCCGACCGCGCCCGGATCGCGACGATCCTGCGCGAGCTGTCGGCCTCGCCGATGCGCTCGGTCGTGGTGCCGGGCGGCGGCCCGTTCGCCGACGCGGTCCGCGAGGCGCAGGGCGCCCTCGCCTTCTCCGACCGCCTCGCCCACCGCTTCGCCCTCGAGGCGATGACGACCTTCGCCCGCGTGCTCGCCGAGTTGTTCCCGATGCTGGTGGTGGCCGAGACCCGCGCCGAGATCGACGCCGTCCACGCCGCCGGCCGCATTCCGGTGTGGTCGGTCGCCCGGCTGGTCCACGGCATGGCCGGAGTACCGGAGAGCTGGGCCGTGACCTCGGACAGCCTCGCCGCGCTGCTCGCGTGGGAGATCGACGCCGCCGGGCTGGTGCTGGTCAAAAGCATGGACGGCCCGGAGGCAGCCTCCGCCGCAGACCTCACCGCCGCCGGCGTCACCGACGACGCCTTCTTCGACTTCGCCGGCCGTCTCGCCTGCCCGATCCGTCTCGTCGGCCCCGCCACGCTCGCCGGCCTCGGCGAACTGCTGGCCGACCCGCGCCGGCGCATCGGCACCGTGGTGACCTGAGCCGGCGCCTCCGGCACGAGGACGACATGACCGCAACCGACGCCGCCGACCACGTCGTGCTCCTCACCGGGCATCTCGCCCACGACCGGGTCGTGGCGGTGATGAGCGGCTCTTCGACCGGCACCTTCACCTGGGAGGTGATCGACGCCGGCGTGAAGGTGGCCGCGCTGATGACCGAGGAGATCATCCGCCGCCGCGTCACCTTGCCGGCGCGGGCGACCCGCGTCGTCGTACCCGGACGCTGCCGCGCCGACCTTGCCGCCCTCTCCGCCCATTTCGGCGTCCGCTTCGAGCGCGGGCCGGACGAGGTGATCGACCTGCCGCAGTTCTTCGGCCGCGCCGGGCGCACCCGCGACCTCTCGCGCCACGACCTCCGGATCTTCGCCGAGATCGTCGAGGCGCCGGAGAGCACGATCGAGGCGGTGCTCGCCCGCGCCCACGCCCACCGCGCCGCCGGCGCCGACGTGATCGACATCGGCGGCCTGCCCGACACGCCCTTCCCGCACCTCGCCGAACTGATCGCCGAGCTGAAGCGCCAGGGCTTCCTGGTCTCGATCGACAGCGCCGACCTCGCCGAGATCGAGACCGGCGTCCGCGCCGGCGCCGACTTCGTGCTGTCCCTGAACGAGGACACCGTCGAGCGCGCCGCCGACCTGGGCGCGGTCCCGGTGATCGTGCCGGCCCGGCCCGGCGACCTCGACAGCCTCGTCAGGGCCTGCGAGCGCATGGAGGCGTTCGGCCTGCCCTACATGGCCGACCCGATCCTCGATCCGATCCATTTCGGCTTCACCGAGTCGATCGTGCGCTACCATGAATTCCGGCGACGGATGCCGGGGGCCGAGATGCTGATGGGCACCGGCAACCTCACCGAACTCACCGAGGCCGACACCACGGGCATCACCGCACTGCTGGTCGGCATCTGCTCGGAACTCGCGATCCGCAACGTGCTGATCGTCCAGGTCAGCCCGCACACCCGCCGCACCGTGCAGGAGCACGACGCGGCGCGGCGGATCATGCACGCGGCCAAGTCAGACGGCGGCCTGCCCAAGGGCTATTCCAACGCCCTGCTCGGCCTGCACGACCGCGTGCCCTATGCCAACACGCCCGCCGGGATCGCCGCCCTCGCCGGCGAGGTGCGCGACCGCAACTACCGCATCGAAGTCGCCGCCGACGGCATCCACGTCTACAACCGCGCCATGCACGCGGTGAAGACCGACGCCTTCGACTTCTTCCCCGACCTCGGCGTCGAGACCGACGGCGGCCACGCCTTCTACCTCGGCGCCGAACTCGCCCGCGCCGAGATCGCCTTCCAGCTCGGCAAACGCTACGCCCAGGACAACCCGCTCGACTGGGGCGTCTCGACCGACCGGCGCGCCGAGGACCTGACGCGGCTGCAGGAGGCCGGCCACACGCTGAAGGGCAAGGACCGCCCGCGCGAGGAGGACGCCTGATGCCCTTCATCCTCGAGACCGTCGTCGCCACCCGCAACGCCGACGGCTCCTTCCACGTCCGCCCCTACGGCCTGCACCGCGACGGCGCCGACTGGCTGTTCCTGCCGTTCCGGCCCTCGCCGGCGATCGAAAACCTCGCCCGCCATCCGTTCCTGGTGGTCTCCGCGCCGTCCGACGTGCGGGTGATCGCCGGCTTCCTCACCGGCCGGACAGAGTTCCCGCTGGTGCCGGCCGACGTGGTCGACGGCGTCCGTCTCGCCGGCGCGGCCGGCCACATGGAGCTCGAGGCCGTCGCCTTCGAGGACGACCCGGTGCGCCCGCGCTTCCGCTGCAAGGTGCTGCACGAGGCCGCGCACAGACCGTTCCTCGGCTTCAACCGGGCGCAGGCGGCGGTGCTCGAGGCCGCGATCCTGTCCACCCGGCTCGACCGGCTGCCGCGGGACCGGATCGAGGCGGAGATCGCGCATCTGCGCGTCGCCGTCGAGAAATGCGCCGGGCCGGAGGAGCGCGAGGCCTGGAACTGGATCGTCGACAGGATCGGGCCGCCCGCCGATCCATCGCATGACGTATTTCGAGTTAACTGAAATTTTGCCACGGCAAAGGCATCCTCCGGCAAAAGCGTGGAGGAAGCCCCTTGAGACTCTCGATCACCGCCAAGGCCCTGGTCCCGGTCGCCCTGCTCTCGGCCGCTCTCGCCGCCTCGTCCTTCATCGCGCTCGATCGCCTGACCGCGCTCGACACCGCGGCGAGCCGGATCCTCGAAGAGGACGTCGCCACGGCCACCGAGATGGCCTCCGCCAACCTCGCCCTGACGCGCTACGGATCGATCGCCTACCGGCTGGTGTCCGAGACGCGCATGGACGCCATGGACAAGCTCGAGGCCGAGGCCAAGCAGATCGGCAAGGACCTCGCCGCCCGCACCGACGGCATCAAGGCGCGCATGCCCGAGGCCGCCGGCGACCTCGACGCCGCCCTGAAGGATTTCGCCAAGGCCGCGTCCGCCACCGAGCGCGTGCTCGACATGGCCTTCGCCAGCCAGCAGGACAAGGCGCTGAAGATCTCCTCCGAGGAGGTCGAGCCGGCCCTGGTTTCGGCCCGCACCACCTTCACCAAGGTCGAGCAGGCGATCGCCGGCCGGATCGCGGAAGCCCGCTCGGCGATCGCCGCGCAGGCCGATTCGGCGCGCATGCTGACGCTCGGGGTGGCGGTCGGCGGCTGCCTGATCGCGGTGCTGCTCGCGGTCGCGATCCTGCAGTTCGGCATCGTCCGACCGCTGCTGCGTCTCAGCGGCACCATGCGCCGCTTCGCCGCCGGCGACTTCTCGGGCGTGGTCGAGGGCACCCGGCGCAGCGACGAGCTCGGCGAGATGGCGAAGTCGGTCGAGGTGTTCAAGGCCAACGGCCTCGCCATGGAGGAGTTCAAGCGCCGCGAGGCCGAGGCCGCCGCCGCCGCGGCCGACGAGCAGCGCCGCACGCTCGACGAACTCGCCCGCGCCTTCGAGGGCAGCGTCAAGTCGGTGGTCGCGACGGTCGCCACCACCGCCGGCCGTCTGCAGACCGGCTCGTCGACCATGACCGAGGTCGCCCGCTCGACCAACGGCCAGGTCGACACCATGGCCCACAACACCGAGAGCACCGCCGAGAAGGTCCAGGGCGTCGCCTCGGCCACCGAGGAACTCGCCGCCTCGATCGCCGACATCGCCCGCCAGGTCTCCGAGGCGTCGAGCGTCTCGACGAGCGCCACCGCCGAGGCCGAGCGCACCCGCGACGTCGTGACCGCGCTGGCCGAGCGCGCCCAGCGCATCGGCGAGGTGGTCGGTCTCATCAACGAGATCGCGTCCCAGACCAACCTGCTCGCGCTCAACGCCACCATCGAGGCGGCCCGCGCTGGCGAGGCCGGCAAGGGCTTCGCGGTCGTCGCCGCCGAGGTGAAGTCGCTCGCCAACCAGACCGGCCGCGCCACCGACGAGATCGCCGCCCAGGTTGGCGCGGTCCAGCAGGCCACCCGCGAGGCTGTCTCCGCCATCGCCGGCATCGTCGAGACGATCGGCCGGATCGGCAACATCTCGACCTCGATCGCCGGCGCCGTCGAGCAGCAGTCGGCGGCCACCAACGAGATCGCCCGCAACGTCGACGCCGTCGCGCTCGCGGCCGACTCGCTGCGCCGGACCATCGGCGACGTCCGCGGCGCCGCCGGCGCCACCGGCGACGCGGCGGTGGACATCACCGAGGCCGCCGCCAACCTCTCGAGCCAGTCGGACCTGCTCGCCGACGCCGTCGACCAGTTCATCGACCGCATCCGCCGCGCCGCCTGAGCGGCGCCGCACACCCCGATCGTTGAACCCCGCCCGGGGCCGGCGTAGTCTCGCGCCGGCCCCGGGAGCGTTTTCGAGATGGCTTCACCGATCACCACCATCGGCTTCGACGCCGACGACACGCTGTGGCACCACGAGGCCTACTACAAGCTGACGGAGGCGCGCTTCGCCGAGATCCTGGCGCCGCACGCCGACCCCGGCACGGTGTCCGAGCGCCTGATCGCCGCCGAGCGGCGCAATCTCGCCTTCTACGGCTACGGGGTGAAGGGCTTCGTGCTCTCGATGATCGAGACCGCGATCGAGGTCACCGGCGGCGCCGCGACGTCGGCGACGATCTCGGCGATCCTCGAAGCCGGCCGCGAGATGCTGACCCACCCGATCGAGCCGACACCGCACGCCGCCGAGGCGCTGCGGACGCTCGGGCGCACCCACCGGCTGCTGCTGATCACCAAGGGCGACCTGTTCGACCAGGAGCGCAAGCTGGCGCAATCCGGCCTCGGCGACTTCTTCGACGCCGTCGAGATCGTCAGCGAGAAGACCGCCGAGACCTACGCCCGCCTGTTCGCCCGCCACGGCGACGGGGCCGAGCGCGCGGCCATGGTCGGCAACTCGCTGAAATCGGACGTGCTGCCGGCTCTCGCCGCCGGCGCCTTCGGCATCCACGTGCCGGCCGAACACGCCTGGGCGCTCGACCACGCCGACGAGCCGGCGGAGGCCGCGGGGCGGTTCCGGCGGATCGCCGACCTCGGCGCGCTGCCGGCGGTGGTGGAGACGCTCTGACCCGGAACGGGCGGCGGCGCGGTCAGGCCGCCGCGACGTCGTCCGCGACGATCGTCAGCGGTGCCCAGTGGGAGAGCGGCGCGGGGCGGCCGAGCAGGTAACCCTGGAAGAAGCGGCAGCCGGCGGCGCGCATCAGCGCCAGCTGCTCCTCCGTCTCGATGCCCTCGGCGAGGACGTCGGTGTCGATGGCGCGCGCCATGGCGAGCAGCGCGGCGACGAAGGCCTGGTCCGGACCGCCCGAAGCGGCACCGGCGACCAGGGTGCGATCGAGCTTGATGACGTCGAAGCGCAGCCGCCTCAGATAGCCGAGGCCGGCGAAACCGGCGCCGAAGTCGTCGAGGCAGATCCGGGCGCCGGCGCGGCGCAGCGTCTCGAAGGCCGCCTGGGCGGAAGCCTCGCCGTCGAGCAGCACGCTCTCGGTGACCTCGAAGGCGATCCGGGAGGGGTCGGTGCCGTGATGGGCGAGCAGGTCGAGCACCCGGCGTGCGAAGTCCGGCGAGCGCAGTTGGACCGCCGAGACGTTGACCGACACCCGGATCGCGTCGAGCGAGGGCAGGTCGCGGCAGACGCGGGCGAGCACCCAGCGGCCGAGATCGTCGATCAGCGTCGACTGCTCGGCGACGGGCACGAAGGCCGCCGGCGAAATGGTGCCGCGCAGGGGGTGATTCCACCGAACCAGCGCCTCGTAGGCGACCGGCCGGTCCTTGCCCGCGACGAAGATCGGCTGGTAGTGCACGTCGAGTTCGTCGAGGTAGATCGCGGCGCGGAGTTCGCGCGCCAGGAAGCGGGCGTGGCGGTCGTCGACCAGCATCTGCTCGTCGTAGGCGACGACGCAGCCGCGGCGATCCTTGCCGCGGTAGAGCGCGAGGTCGGCGAGCGAGATCAATTCCTCGGCGAGCGGGGCGTCGTCCTCGACGAAGGCGACGCCGATCGTCGCCGACACCCGCGTCGGGCGGCCGCCGATGGTCACCGGCACCGCCAATGTCTCCAGGATCCGCTCGGCGAGCGCCGTCACCGCGTCGCGCGTGCCGGCCTCGCTGACGAGCACGCCGAACTCGTCGCCGCCGATGCGACCGATCACGGCGCCCGGCAACTCGCGGCGGACCACCGAAACCAGATGCTGGATCGCCTCGTCACCGGCGCCGTGGCCGAGCGTGTCGTTGATGACCTTGAGGCGGTCCATGTCGAGCTGCAGGTAGGCCGCCGCCCGGCCGGAGCGCTGGCGCAGCACGGTGCGCATCACCGCCAGGAAATGGGCGCGGGTGTAGCAGCCGGACAGGCCGTCCGTGCGGGCCTTCTCCAGCATCAGCCGCTGCTCGTCGGCCGCGTCCAGCGCCATCGCGGTTTGACACAGCAGCGCCGACAACGTGGCCGCGAGGCCGAGCGTCGTGATCAGGGCGACCGCCTCGAGCCCGACTCGGACCGCGTCCGGCAGCGGCCCGACCGAGAAGCTTTCGGCGGCATGGCAGACCACCGCCAGCGCGCCGAGACCGGCCGACAGGAGGGCGAGTCGGCGGGCGCGCCCGAGCGTCCACGAAAGACCGTCGCTACCGTTCATGGATTGACGCGCCATCCCACCACGCACGTGCCGCCCGCCCGGTTCTGCATCCCGGAACTTGTAGGAGAATTGTGCCCCGGCACCGATTAATCCGGGTTGAATCGATCCGTCGTGGCGATGTCATCCGGAATGGGCAGTATGGACGGCCGGTTTCCACGCCCCCTTCAGCGGCAGCGGGACACGAGGTCTTCGATCGGACGACCGGTGCCGGGCAGGCGGCTCGCGCAGGCTTCTCCGGCGGTGCAACGGTCCATGTAGGACCAGTGCGCCACCAGCGAGGCGCCGCCGCTGCCCATCTGCATGGTGAAGTGCCAGCGTCTGCCGTCGAAGGCGAGCTTGCCGGTGCCGTAGGTGGCATTCGCCGCGTCCGTGTCGGCCTTCGGCACGAAGCTGACCTGGACGTCGCCGTCCGGGGTGACGCTGCCGAGCATGCGCATGCACTGCACCGGCGCGATCGGCCGTCCGGCCGCCTTCAGCAGCACCGCGGCGATCCCGTGGAAATAGCCGGCCGTGTAGCTTTCGATCGACCAGACGGTCTGATCGACGATCCCGGTGTAGGTGCCGGCGGCCGGGTCGAGCATCACCGCCGGCAGCGTCCCGGTCGGGACGTACCAGAGCGTATTCGCGAGGAAGTCGTAGCGGGCGGAGGCGCCCTCCGCGGCGATCGCGGGTGGGCAGGCGGCGGCGAGGGCGAGGCAGGTCGCGGCGAGGTGGCGCGTCGGTCGCATGGCGGATATCCCGTGCAGGTCGAGAACCGTCGGCGACGATAGCCGGACGGCCCGCGACCGGCGATCCACCGGGCGTGCACTATTCTTGGCCGGACCGGGCCGGTCCGCCTCAGCGGATCCAGCCGGTGCGGACGGCGCTCTCCCACTCGTCGCGGCCGTTGGCGGCGGCGAGTTCGCCCATGCGGCGGGTATCGTAGGGCACCGTCAGGAAGGTCGGCCGCCACGCCCCGCGGACCCGTTCGAGAATCGCGTAGCTGGCGTCCGGCAGGCCGGTCTGCATGACGTGGGCCGGCGCATCGTCGACGTAGCCGGGGCAGCCGACGCTGCCCGGGTTGACCACCAGTCGGCCGTCGCCGAGACGCACCGCGCGCGGCATGTGGCTGTGGGCGCACAGCATCAGTTCGGCGGCGATCCCGGCGGCATGCGCCTCGACCGCGCCGCGGTCGGCGAGCGCCATCCGCCCGTCCGGCGTGACGGTCTCGAGCCAGTAGGTCTCGTCGCTCGCGGGGGTGCCGTGGCAGAGGAAGACGCCGTTGGTCAGCGTCATCGTCGCCGGCAGGGCGCGCAGCCAGTCGATGTCGGCGGGCGCGAGCTGGTGGAACGCGACCTCGTCGGAGGGACCGCGCACGGCGGCGCTCGTCGTGGTCAGGTAGCGGTCGTGGTTGCCCGCGATGCAGAGGACGGCACTGCCGATCAGCCGCCGGGCGGTGCCGGCGGCGTCGAGCGGGCCGCTGAAATGGTCGCCGAGGCAGACGACGAGGTCGGGCGACCGTCCGGCGACGTCGTCGAGCACGGCATCGAGCGCGTCGGCGTTGCCGTGGACGTCGGCGAGGACGGCGATCCGCATCGCGGTCAGCCGAGCCGGGCCAGGGCCTCGCGCACCTTGGCGAGGCGCTCGGCGTAGCCCTCGCGCTTGGCGCGCTCCTCCTCGACGACCTCTTCGGGCGCCTTGGCGACGAACTGCTCGTTCGAGAGCTTCTTGTCGATGCGGGCGATCTCGCCGGCGAGCTTGTCGGCCTCCTTGGAGAGGCGCGCCGTCTCGGCGTCGAGGTCGACCACGCCGGCGAGCGGCAGCGCGATGGTGCCGTCGCCGGTGACGATCTGGGCCGACTGCGGCGGCGCGACGTCGGCGACCGACACGGCCGACACGCGGGCGAGCCGCTGGATCGCGGCGGTGTGGGTGGCGAGCCAGCCCGTGACCTTCGCGCTCGCGCCGACCAGCACCAGCGGCAGCTGGGTCGCCGGAGCGACGCCCATCTCGGCGCGGACCGAGCGGATCTCCGAGACGACGCCGACCAGCCAGTTGATCTCGTCGGCGGCGTCCGAATGCACGCGGGCGCCCTCCGACCAGCGCGTCAGCACCAGGAGCTCGTCGCGGCCCGGACCGGTCTCGGCGGTGCGCGCCCACAGCTCCTCGGTGATGAAGGGCATGAAGGGGTGCAGGAGCTTCAGGATCTCGTCGATCACGAAGGCGCAGGTGGCGCGTGTCTCGTCCTTGGCCGGGCCGTCCTCGCCAGTGAGGATCGGCTTGGTCAGCTCGAGATACCAGTCGCAGAAGCCGTTCCAGACGAAGCGGTAGGCGGCGCCGGCGGCGGCGTCGAAGCGGTAGGCGTCGAGCGCCTCCGTGACGTCGGCGGCGGCGCGGCGCGCCTCGTTGACGACCCAGCGGTTCAGAGTCTCCGTGACCGCGTCGGGATCGAAGCCCGTGGCGCGGCCGCAGCCGTTCATCTCGGCGAAGCGGACGGCGTTCCAGAGCTTGGTCGCGAAGTTGCGGTAGCCGGCGACGCGGCTGGTCGCCAGCTTGATGTCGCGGCCCTGGGCCGCCATCGCCGCCAGCGTGAAGCGCAGGGCGTCGGCGCCGTATTCGTCGATCAGCTCGAGCGGGTCGATGACGTTGCCCTTGGACTTCGACATCTTGGCGCCCTTCTCGTCGCGGACGAGGGCGTGGATGTAGACGTCCGAGAAGGGCTCGGTGCCCATGAAGTGCAGGCCCATCATCATCATCCGGGCGACCCAGAAGAAGATGATGTCGAAGCCGGTGACCAGCACGTTGGTCGGGTAGTAGCGCTTCAGCTCGGCGGTGTCGTCGGGCCAGCCGAGCGTCGAGAACGGCCACAGCGCCGAGGAGAACCAGGTGTCGAGCACGTCCTCGTCGCGGGTCAGCGCGATCTCGGCCCCGTAGTGCGCGGCGGCTTCTGCCCGAGCTTCGGCCTCGCTCTCGGCGACGAAGACCTTCCCGTCCGGCCCGTACCACGCCGGGATCTGGTGGCCCCACCAGAGCTGGCGCGAGATGCACCACGGCTGGATGTTCTCCATCCAGTCGTAATAGGTCTTCTCCCAGTTCTTCGGGACGAAGGTGGTGCGGCCCTCGCGCACCGAGGCGATCGCCGGCTTGGCGAGCTCGGCGGCGTTCACGTACCACTGGTCGGTCAGGTAGGGCTCGATCGGCACGCCGCCGCGGTCGCCGTGCGGGACCATGTGGGTGTGCGGCTCGATCTTCTCGAGGAGGCCGAGCGCCTCCATCCGCGCCACGATCGCCTTGCGGGCGGCGAAGCGCTCCTGGCCGTGCAGCGTGGCGAGGGTCTCGTCGAGCTCCCGGCCGGCGGGCAGGCCGGCGAGGAAGTCGGCGTTGTCCTTCAGCGTCACGTGAGCTTCGACGTCGAAGATGTTGATCTGCGGCAGGTTGTGCCGCTTGCCGACCTCGAAGTCGTTGAAGTCGTGCGCCGGCGTGATCTTGACCGCGCCGGTGCCCTTCTCGGGATCGGAATAGTCGTCGGCGACGATCGGGATCAGCCGGCCGACCAGCGGCAGGCGGACCATCTTGCCGATCAGGTGGCGGTAGCGGTCGTCTTCCGGGTTCACGGCGACGGCGGTGTCGCCGAGCATGGTCTCCGGCCGCGTGGTCGCGACGACGACCCAGGTCGCCGGATCCTCGCTGTCGTAGCCCTCGGCGAGCGGATAGCGGAAGTGCCAGAGGCTGCCCTTGACCTCGGTCTGGACGACCTCGAGGTCGGAGATCGCGGTCAGCAGCTTCGGGTCCCAGTTGACGAGGCGCTTGTCCTTGTAGATCAGGCCCTCGCGGTAGAGCCCGACGAACACCTTCAGGACGGCCTTCGACAGGCCCTCGTCCATGGTGAAGCGCTCGCGCGACCAGTCGCAGGAGGCGCCGAGCCGCTTCAGCTGGTTGACGATGGTGCCGCCGCTCTCGGCCTTCCAGGCCCAGACGCGCTTCAGGAATTCCTCGCGGCCGAGCGCGCGGCGGTGCTCCTGCTTCGCGGCGAGCTGGCGCTCGACCACCATCTGGGTCGCGATGCCGGCGTGGTCGGTGCCGGGCTGCCACAGCACGTCGCGCCCACGCATGCGCATCAGCCGCACCAGGATGTCCTGGAGCGTGTTGTTGAGCGCGTGGCCCATGTGCAGCGAGCCGGTGACGTTCGGCGGCGGGATCACGATGGTGTAGGGCGCCGCCCCCGGCAGGGCGCCGCGCCCGGCCGCGAAGGCCCCGGCCTCGTCCCAGGCCGCCGCGATGCGCGGCTCGACGACCGCCGCCTCGAAAGTCTTGTCCAGCATGATCGCCGTTTCCGCGTGTCCGAAAGTCAGGACCGTGGGCTAACCGGACGGCCGGGGACAAGTCAAGGACGGCGCGGTTCCGCCGGCCGGATCGTCGGCGCCGGCGGCGTGGGGGCATGGTTGATTTTCCACTTCGCCGCGCGCATGCCGCGAGCTATGCCTTGGGCATCGCGGACGCGATCTCGAGGAGGATCGAATGAGGAAATACGCGGCCGAGGCGATCGGCACCTTCTGGCTCACCTTCGGCGGCTGCGGCTCCGCCGTGCTGGCGGCCGGCTTCCCGGACGTCGGCATCGGACTGCTCGGCGTCTCGCTGGCCTTCGGCCTTTCGGTGGTGACGATGGCCTATACCATCGGGCCGATCTCGGGCTGCCACCTCAACCCGGCCGTGACGATCGGCCTGTTCGCCGGCGGACGCGTCCCGGCCGGCGACGTGCTGCCCTACGTGGTGGCGCAGGTGGTCGGCGCGGTGATCGGCGCCGCGGTGCTCTACGTGATCGCCAGCGGCGGTCCCGGCTTCGACCTCGCCGGCGGCTTCGCCTCCAACGGCTACGGCGATCACTCGCCCGGCAAGTACGGCCTCGGCGCCGCCTTCGTCACCGAGTTGGTGATGACCGCCGTCTTCCTGTTCGTGATCATGGGCTCGACCCACGGCAAGGCGCCGGTCGGCTTCGCGCCGCTTGCGATCGGCCTCGCCCTGGTGCTGATCCACCTCGTGTCGATCCCGGTGACCAACACCTCGGTCAACCCGGCGCGCAGCACCGGCCCGGCGCTGTTCGTCGGCGGCTGGGCGCTGGCGCAGCTGTGGCTGTTCTGGGTCGCCCCGATCGCCGGCGGCGTGATCGGCGCCCTCGCCTTCCGCTGGGTCGCGGACGAGCGCTGAAACGACGAGGGCCGGCGCCGCGTTCCGCGGCACCGGCCCTTCGACGGAAAACGGTCCGGCCGATCAGCGGCCGCGCGACACCCGTTCGATCTCGGCGCGGACGAGGCGTTCGACGATCACGGGCAAGTTCTCGTCGAGCCAGCCCTTCAGCATCGGCCGCAGCATCTCCTTGACGAGGTCGTCGAGGGTCTTGGCCTTGGCCGAGAGGATCGTGTGGGTCAGCTGGCCGAAGGCGGCGTTGACCGACGCGCCGGCGTGGGCCGAGATCAGCGGCTCCTCGGGCTCGGCGGCATCGACCTCGTCGAAGGATTCGACCGGCGGCGGCGGAGGAGGTGGCGGCGCCTTGCGGGCGGCGGCCTTCGGCGCCGGAGACGGCGGCGCGATCACCGGTTCCGGTTCCGGCTCGGGTTCCGGCTCCATCTCGAGCTCGGAGGGGTCGACGAACTGGACGTCGGCCTCGTGGGGCATCAGGCCCTCGACCAGGACCATCGGTTCGGCCTCGGGCACGGCCACTTCCTCGACGAGGTCGAGGACGGCCTCCTCCTCGACGGGAGCCTCCTCCTCGTCGCCCTTGGCGAACAGGCGATCGAGGTCGTCCTGGTTGAAATGCTCTTCGGTCGCGGGCTCCTCGACCAGCTTCGGCGCCGGCGCGGCCTTGACGGCGGCGGGTTTGGCGGGAGCCGGCGGCGGCGCTTCGGCGGTCGGGGAATCGTCCGAGATGATCCTGCGGATGGAAGCGAGGATCTCCTCCATGGACGGTTCCGCAGCCGTGCTCGCCTTGGCCATCGCTCAACTCTCCGACCCCGGGCGGCCCGTACCGACAGCAGCCCGCCCTCTCCTCCACCACGGCCGACGGCGCCCCGCCGAAAACGCGAAGGGCCGCGATTCGCGCGGCCCTTTCACTATAGTGCCAATCCCGGCGCGGACATACCGCGGCCGGAAGCGCGCCCGGCTTATCCCCGGCTCAGCGCCCGTCCGGCGTGCGCAGGCCGATCCACTTGTCGCGGACCTGCTGGTAGTGCTGTTCGGGCTTGTAGGAGGCGACCTTGAGGTTGAGCGTGTCGCGCGACAGCTTGCCGATGCCCGACAGGATCGCGTAGGCGGCGACGACGCTGTCGCGCTCGGCGGTGATCTGCGTGATCCGCGTGTCGATCACGTCCTGCTGCGACTGCAGCACGTCGAGCGTGGTGCGCTGGCCGACCTTCTGCTCTTCGATCACGCCCTGGAGGGCGAGTTGGGCCGCTTCGACGCCGGCCTTGGCGGCGACGGTCTGCGCCCGCGCCGCCTCGAGCGCGCCCCAGGCCGCGACCAGCGAGGCCTGGACCTCGTCGCGGGTCTGGTCGGTGACGATGCGCAGCTGGCCGAGGGTCTCCTTGGCCTCGCGCACCTGCGAATAGACCACGCCGCCCTCGTAGATCGGAATGTTCAGACGGGCGACCAGCGACGCCTCGTCGCTCGGCCGGCCGCCGTCGTAGGTCCAGGTCCGAGAGACGCCGGCCTCGAGCTGAAGCGTCGGCAACAGCGCGCCTTCGGCGATCTTGACGTTGTAGGACGCGGCATCGGCGTTGTGGACCGTCGCCAGGATGGCCGGGTGCTGGGCGCGCGAGATCTTGGTGGCGGCGTCCAGGCTCTTCGGCAGGAAGACGTCGACACCGCGGCTGGCCTTGAGGTTCTTAGGGTCGTGGCCGATCACCTGCCGGTAGGTCGCGCGCGAGGCGAGCGCGTTGGCCTGGGCGACGCTGACCAGCGAGGTCGCGGTCGCCAGCGCCGCCTCGGCCTGGGCGACGTCGGTGCGGGTGCCCTCGCCGACCTGGAAGCGGTCCTCGGCGGCGCGGACCTGCTCGCGCAGGAACTCGACGTTGTTCTTGCGCAGCGCCAGGATCGCGTCGTCGCGGATCACGTCCATGTAAGCGGACGCCGCCGAATAGAGCACGCTCTGCTCGACGTTGCGCAGCGACTCCCGCGAGGCCCGAACGGAGGCTTCGGCAGCGAGCACGCCGTTCTCGGTGCGGAAGCCGCGGAACAGCGGCTGCACGATGGTGATGCCGGCGGTCAGCGCCTGGGTGTCGCTCTCCGACACGATCGGGCTCTGGAACGGCCGGGACACGAGGCCCTTCGACCAGCTCTCCGACGCCGTCGAGTAGGCCGAGATCGTCGGGCGGTAGTTGGCGAGCGCCTGCGGCACGCTCTCGTCGGTGGCGCGGGTGCCGGCGCGCGCCGCGTTCAGCTGCGGATTGTTGGCATAGGCCGCGGCCAGCGCCTCGGTGATGGATTCCGCCGCCGCCGGAGAGGCGGCGAGCATGATGGACAGGGCGGCGGACAGGAGCAGACCACGCTTCGACGCCACGAGACACCTCACCTTGCACCAACGGACCGTCCGACCCGGCGAGCGACCATGGCGAAGCACCGGTCGATTCGCACGCGCCGCGTCCGACAAACGTTAAGGCGAGACTAATACAGGCTGCCGATGAAGGCTCTCACGGCGTCGTGAAGCCCACGGAATGGCCGTGGAAAAGCCCCAGGTGCGGCAAGCCTGCCACAGCATCGTTCACGTGGGCGCGTCGGGCTCCCATCGTCGGGAAAACCTGACCGGGCGGCGCCTGAACGACGGCCCGGGCCGGCCGCGCCGGGAGATTCGCCCTCCGGATGCACGAAGGCCCGGCACGCCGATCGGGCGCGCCGGGCCTCGAGATTACGGCCGAGCAGGCCCGGCTGCCCGCGGACGCTCAGAACACGAAGGCGGGCGCGCGATCGAAGGCGGCAAGCGCCGGTGCCGAGGCGTTGAACAGGGTTCGGGCCGACACGTCGGCGCCGGAGCGGGTGTAGAGCTTGGCGCGGCCGGAGAGGCCGGTGCCCTCGAACGCCACGAGGCGCCCGCCATCGGCGAGCTGGGCCTTGATCGCGTCGGGCAGTTCCTCGACCGCGCCGGCGACGAGGATCACCTCGTAGGGCGCCGCGGCGGCCCAGCCCTTGGCAAGGTCGCCGACGACGACCTCGGCGTTGTAGACGGCCGCGGCCGACAGCGCGGCGCGGGCGGCGCCGGCGATCACCGCGTCGGCCTCGAGGGCGACGACGCGCGCGGCGAGCCGGGCGGCGACGGCGGCCGCGTAGCCGGTGGCGGCGCCGATCACGAGCACCTTGTCGGAGGCGAGGATGTCGGCGGCCTGGATCGCCTTGGCGACCAGCATCGGCTGCAGCAGCACCCGCCCCTCGCCGATCGGCAGGTTGCGGTCGATGTAGGCGAGCTCGCGGTCGGCCGGGCGCACGAAGACCTCGCGCGGGATCTCCAGCATGGCGGCGATGATGCGGTGATCGGTGACGTCGTTCGGCCGGACCTGGCCGTCGACCATCTTGGTGCGGAGCGCCGCCAAGTCGACCATCTTGTGTCCCATCCCGTCGAGAGCCCGCGGGCCGCGTCGGAGCGGTCGCGTCGGGGTCGGTGATAGCCGTCTCGCGGCTGCGAGACAAGAGCGCAGAGGACCGGAGGCGGCGGCCCTCCGCGCGGGTGGATCAGCCCGCCTTCGGCTCGAAGCTGTTGGACTTCGGGAAGCCGATCGGCGGCAGGCGGCCGGCGGTGGCGCGGTCGCCGATCCAGTCGGAGAGGTCGGCCATGGTGCGCAGGAAGACGCGGCCGGAGGTGTCGGTCCAGGTCAGGCCCTTGTCGGCGGCGAAGACCCGGACGTCGGCGACGCCGCCGTCCTTGTAGCGCTGCAGGCGGACGCCCTTGCCGCGCGCCATCTCCGGCACCTGCGCCAGCGGGAACACCAGGAACTTGCGGTTCTCGCCGATGATCGCGACCGTGTCGCCCTCCGCCGCCACGGCCATCCTGGCCTTGGCGCCGTCGGCGAGGTTGAGCACCTGCCGGCCCTTGCGGGTGGTGGCGACGAGGTCGGCCTCGGCCGTCAGGAAGCCGAAGCCGTCCGACGACACCATCAGCAATCGCCGCTCCGCCCGGTGCACGAAGACGTCGACCACGTCGGCGCCGTCGTCCATGTCGACCATCAGACGGATCGGCTCGCCGGTCGAACGGCCGCCGGGCAGGCGGTCGGCGCCGAGGGTGAAGATCTTGCCGTTGTCGGCGAGCACCATCAGCTTGTCGGTGGTCTCGGCCTTGAAGGCGAGCTTCAGCTTGTCGCCGGCCTTGAAGGCGAGGCCCGAGACGTCGGCGATGTGGCCCTTGAGGGCGCGGATCCAGCCCTTCTCGGAGATCACCACGGTGATCGGCTCGCGCTCGATCAGCGCCTGGGTGACGTCCTCGGCGCCGTGGGCAGAGGCCTCGCCGAAGCCGGTGCGGCGCTTGCCGAGCGGGGTCTCGGGGCCGAAGGTGGCGCGCACCTTGGAGATCTCCCAGCGCACCGTCTTCCACTGCCGCGCCTCGGAGCCGAGCAGCGTCTCGATCTTGGCCTTCTCGTCGGTGAGCTCGGCGTGCTCCTTGCGGATCTCCATCTCCTCGAGCTTGCGCAGGTTGCGCAGGCGCATGTTGAGGATGGCCTCGGCCTGGGTCTCCGTCAGCGAGAAGGTTGCGATCAGCACCTTCTTCGGCTCGTCCTCCTCGCGGATGATCCGGATCACCTCGTCGAGGTTGAGGTAGGCGATTATGAAGCCCTCGAGCAATTCGAGGCGGCGGACGATCTCGTCGAGCCGATGCCGCGAACGCCGGAGCAGCACCTCGCGGCGGTGGTCGAGCCACTCGCGCAGCACCTGCCGGAGGCCGATCACGTTCGGCACCTGCCCGCGCGACAGCACGTTCATGTTGAGCGGGATGCGGCTCTCGAGCTCGGACAGGCGGAACAGCGCCTCCATCATCAGCGCCGGGTCGACGTTGCGGCTCTTGGGCACGATGACGACGCGCACGTCCTCGGCCGACTCGTCGCGGACGTCTTCGACCAGCGGCAGTTTGCGCTCGTTGACCAGTTCGGCGATCTTCTCGATCAGCCGCGCCTTCTGGACCTGATAGGGGATCTCGGTGATCACGACCTGCCAGGCGCCGCGCTCGAGCTCCTCCTTTTCCCAGCGCGCCCGGACGCGGAAGGCGCCGCGGCCGGTGCGGTAGGCCTCGAGCACCGACGCCTCGCTCTCGACCAGCACGCCGCCGGTGGGGAAGTCCGGCCCGCGGACGGGGCCGTTGACGCGGTCGACCAGCTTCTCGATCGGCGTCTCCGGATCGTCGATCAGCCGCATCGCCGCGTCGCAGATCTCGGCGGCGTTGTGCGGCGGGATCGAGGTCGCCATGCCGACGGCGATGCCGGAGGAGCCGTTGGCGAGCAGGTTCGGGAAGGCGCCGGGCAGCACGACCGGTTCGCGGTCGGTGCCGTCGTAGGTCTCGCGGAAGTCGACGGCGTCTTCGTCGAGGCCGTCGAGCAGCAGGCGGGCGACCTCGGTCAGGCGCGCCTCGGTGTAGCGCATGGCCGCCGCGTTGTCGCCGTCGACGTTGCCGAAGTTGCCCTGGCCGTCAATCAGCGGATAGCGCTGCGAGAAGTCCTGGGCGAGGCGCACCAGCGCGTCGTAGACCGACTGGTCGCCGTGCGGGTGGTACTTGCCGATGACGTCGCCGACGACGCGGGCGCATTTCTTGAAGGCGGCGCCGGGATCGAGCCGGAGCAGGCGCATGGCGTAGAGCACGCGCCGGTGCACCGGCTTCAGGCCGTCGCGCACGTCGGGCAGCGCCCGGTGCATGATCGTCGACAGCGCGTAGGCGAGATAGCGCTCCTCGAGCGCCTCCCGGAGGTTGACGGGTTCGATGCCGTCGGAGGGAATCAGGTCCTGGCCCATGGACAAGGGGTAGAATCGGGAACGGATCGGGGCAACCGCGACGCCGGCCACGGACGACGTTTTCCCGCCTCGCCGCGGAAATCCGGGGACGGCGGGGGTCCCGTCACGGTGCGGTCACGGCCGCGGGGTTCTCCTCGTCGCCCGCCCGTGGGACCCTCGCCCCGTCGGACGGCCAACCGAGGAGACCCGCGATGCGCCAGACCGCCCTCACCCGCCGCGCCGTGCTCCGCGGCTCCACCGCGGTCGTGGCCCTCCTCGCCGCCGGACTGCCGCTGCGCGCCGCCCCGGGCCGGGTCAAGCTGCGGCTGATGGCGACCAGCGATCTCCACGTCAACGTCTTCCCCTACGACTACTACCGCGACAAGCCCGACGACACCGTCGGCCTCGCCAAGACGGCCGCGCTGATCGCCGCCGCCCGCGCCGAGGTGCGCAACGCGCTGCTGTTCGACAACGGCGACCTGATCCAGGGTAGCCCGCTCGGCGACTATGTCGCCTATTCCAAGGGCCTGAAACCCGGCGAGGTCCACCCGATGGTGGCCGCGATGAACACGCTCGGCTACCTCTGCGGCACACTCGGCAACCACGAATTCAACTACGGCCTCGAGTTCCTCGGCAACGCCCTCGCCGGCGAGACCTTCCCGACCGTCTGCGCCAACGTTGTGAAGGCCGACGGCACGCCGCTGGTCGAGCCGACGCGGGTGTTCGAGACGACCGTGGTGGACGAGGCCGGCACCGAGGCCGTGCTGCGCGTCGGCGTGATCGGCTTCGTGCCGCCGCAGATCGTGCAGTGGGACAAGTCGAACCTCGACGGCCGCGCCACGACGATCGACATCGTCGAGGCCGCCATGGCCCACGTGCCGGCGCTGCGCGCCAAGTCGGACGTGGTGGTGGCGCTCTGCCATTCCGGCATCGCCGGCGGGGAGCGCCGGGGCGGCGAGGAGAACGCGGCGCTGCACCTCGCCGCCGTCGACGGCATCGACGCGATCTTCACCGGCCACCAGCACCTCGTCTTCCCCGGCAAGGACTTCGACGGCATCGACGGCGCCGACGCCCGCCGCGGCACGCTGCACGGCAAGCCGGCGGTGATGCCGGGCTTCTGGGGCAGCCACCTCGGCGTGATCGACCTCGAGCTCGAGCGCATCGGTGCCGGCTGGACAGTGGCGGGCTTCGCGGTCGAGGCGCGGCCGATCTACGAGCGCGGCGCCGACCGCAAGATCGTCTCCAAGGTCGACGCCGTCGCCTCGGTGCTGGCGGCAGCGCAGGCCGACCACGACGGCACCCTCGCCTACGTCCGCCAGCCGGTCGGCGAGACCACGGCGCCGATCACGAGCTACTGGGCCGCGGTCGCCGACGATCCCTCGGTGCAGATCGTCAGCCAGGCCCAGCTCTGGTACGCCGCCTCGCTCGGCGCCGACGCCGGCCTGCCGAAGCTGCCGCTCCTGTCGGCGGCGGCGCCGTTCAAGTCGGGCGGCCGCGGCGGGCCGGACTACTACACCGACGTCCGGCCGGGGCCGGTGGCGATCAAGGACGTCGCCGACATCTACCTCTACCCGAACACGCTGCGCATCGTGAAGGTGACCGGCGCCGATGTGCGGGAGTGGCTGGAGCGCTCGGCCGGGCTGTTCCGCCGCATCGACCCGGCGGCGAGCGGACCGCAGATGCTGATCGACCCGGACTTCCCGACCTACAATTTCGACGTGATCGACGGCGTCACCTACCGGATCGACGTGACGAAGCCGAGCCGCTACGACAAGGACGGCAAGATCGCCGACGAGGCCGCGCACCGCATCGTCGGCCTGATGCTGGACGGCAAGCCGCTCGATCCGGCGGCCGAAGTGCTGGTGGTCACCAACAACTACCGCGCCGGCGGCGGCGGCCACTTCCCGGGCGCCGACGGCAGCACCATCGTCTTCGAGGCGCCGGACACCAACCGCGACGTGATCGTGCGCTACGTCATGAAGGAGAAGACGATCAACCCGTCGGCCGACGGCAACTGGCGCTTCGTGCCCTGGCCGGCGGAGGCGGAGGTGATCTTCGTGTCGTCGCCCAAGGCCGACGCCTCGTCGCTGCCGGCGGGCATCTCGGTGGAACCGGCGGGCGCCGCCGAGAACGGCTTCGCGAAATACCGCGTCCGGCTCGGGTGATCGGATCCGTCGCCGCCGGTCACGACGGCGACGGAAGCCAGGTTTTCCTCGCCTGGGGCGGTCAGTGGACCGCCGCCAGCGTGGACGAACCGGATGACTTCGGCGGGCGCACGGTCACCGCGATCGAACCGAGCAGATTCTCGTTGCTCGGCGTGCCGCGATAGAACAGGACGCCGCCGAAGTCGGAGCTGCCGGCGGCGAGCCCCGACCAGCCGATCGACAGTTCGTAGTCCAGGCCGGCGACGACCGTCCGGGGCAGCCCGGACACCACGAGGGCGCCGGTCGCGGGCTTGGCCGTGGCCTCCCACAGGCTGATCGTATAGGGCGTCGCGCCGTCCCCGTTCCGGGCCACGACGCAGACGCGCGTGAAGGCCTTCTGCGCGAGGTAGTCGAGGGTCTCGGTCGAGTTGTCCTTGGTGGCGGCCTCGTAATAGCCGAGGTCGCCGTCGTGGACGTAGAGGTCGAGGTCGGCCGTGGTGTTCGGATCCACCGGGGCGACGCGCACGCGGACCAGCGAACCGATCCGCGCGATCGCGAAGTCGCGATGGCTGGTGCCGGCGGCGATCCGGTAGCACTCGCTGCCGCCCGCGCCCTGCCCGGTGAAATGTCCGTTGACGGTTCCCCGGGCGGTCTGCCGGGGACCGAGGCCCATGGCGACCACCGTGACCTTGCCCGCGTAGCCGAAGCGCACCGTCCGCTCGACCGTGGTGGTCGCCTGCGTCGAGGCGACGTCGGTCGCCTTCATGCCGACGGTCGTGAGCAGCAGCGGGCTGCGGACGCGGTGGGTGCCGTCGGTCCACGTGAGATAGCCGGGCACGGCGGTGCCGTAGGGGGCGGTGGTCGCCGTCAGGTCGACGGTGAACGCACCCGTGGCGCCGGGCTTCAGCGTGAGGCTCGCCGGGGTCACCTTGCCCGCGAAGCCGCGCAGGTCGAGGGATGCGGTGTAGGTGGCCGTCGTCTTGCCGACGTTCTTCACCTTGCGGACGAAACGGCCGCTTCCCACCATGGTCATGCGGACGGACGGCTGGTTGAGGCGCTCCGGCGCGGTGGCGCGCCCGCTTCCGCACACCGACGGCGGCAGGCCGACACCGCAGAGATAGCCGTCGAGATCGGCGGACGACACCGGATAGACGAGACCGGGATCGAGCGCGCCGGCTGGATCGATGAAGCCGGCACCGGCCCGATCGACCCGGCGGTCGCGGGCGCCGCCGAGGCTCACGACGTTGGTGGCGCTGGTCATGATCGCCGAGCGGATGTCGAGCGGGCCGAAGTCCGGTCGCGCCTGACGGATCAGCGCGGCGAGGCCCGCCACGTGGGGCGAAGCCATCGAGGTGCCCGACAGCACGTTGTAGGCCGCCGGCGCCACCGCGCCGGCGAGGATCGCGTCGTGCTCGGCGCGGCTCGCGGGCTTGTAGGCATAGGCGTCGATGACGTCGGACCCCGGCGCCGAGACGTCCGGCTTCAGCACCTCCGGACGGCCGTTTCCGGGACCGGCGGACGAGTAGTCGGCGAGGACCGGGGCCGGCGTGCCTGCCACGAAGGCGAACTGGCCGATCGCCGCCGTCGGGCCGGACGTCGCGGCGTAGTCGCGCAGGGCCGTGCGGTCCGCGACCGGCAGGTGCACCGTCGGCACGGCGTGCAGGTCGGCGACGAGGTTGTCCGCGTCGGGGCTGACGTTCACCAGCACCATGCCGGCGCCGCCGGCGCGCGCGACCTCGGCGCTCTTGTCGACGCGGGCGAGACCGCCGCCGCGGTCGCAGACCACGATCTTGCCAGCGGCTTCTGTGGCGTCGAGGGTGCCGGGGCCGCAGAAGATCGCGACGGCCGGATCGACGCCGGCACCCGCGATCGCGTCGGCGAGCACGAACGGCGCCGCCGGCACGGCCGTCGCGAGGCTGGCGCCGGTGTAGCCCGTCCCGTTCCCGAGGGTGATCGTCGCCTTCGGCGAGCCCTTGTAGGTGGTGGCCGCGACCGTGGTGACCCAGGGCGCCTGATGACCGACCGTCCCATTCTCGCCATCGTTGCCGGCCGAGGCGGCCGCGAAGACGCCGGCCCGCGTGGCCCCGAGGAAGGCGAGCGAGAGCGGATCCGTGATCGTGTCGCCGTAGCCGCCGATCGAGACGTTGACGACGTCGACGCCGTCCTCGGTCGCCTGCTCGATGGCGGCGACCACGTCGCTGATGATGCAGGTGCTGGTCGCACCGGTGATCACCGAGAGGTCTACGTAGCTCCAGCAGGCCTTGTAGGCCGCGATGCGCGCGCGGGGCGCCAAGCCGGAGGACAGCGCGCCCTCGAAGAGGGGGGCGTTGCGGTTGCCGGCGGCCGTCGCCGCGGTGTGCGAGCCGTGGCCGTTGCTGTCGCGGGCGGACGGATACTCGATCGCCGCCATCTGGAGGTCGAGCAGGTCGAAGCCGGCGTGGAAGGTGCGGGCCCCGATCAGCTTGTCGTTGCAGGCGGTCGCCGCGGAGAAGCCGGGTTCGGAGACGCAGCGGCCCTTCCACTTGGCAGGCGGCGCCCCATAGGCCTTCGTGCCGCCGGCGGCTACCGGGAAACCCTTCGCGTCGACCCGGTCGAACACCGCCGGGTTCTCCGGCTGGATGCCGCTGTCGACCACGCCGACGATCACGTCCTCGCCGGTGAGCGTCCGGCCGTCGACGCTGCGGGACCAGATGCCCTTCGCGCCGGTGAGGCCGAGCACCTGCGGCGTCCTGAGCGCCTCGAGCCGGGCGGCCCGGTCGGGGGTCACGGACACGACGCCCGGCGCGCCGCGCAGACGGTCGGCTTCGGCTGCGGTCAGGCGGGCGGTGAAGCCGTTGACGGTGGTGGTGAAGCGGTAGCCCGTCCGGACGGGTCGGCCGAGCGTGGCGATCACCGCGTCCTGCCGGCGCTCGAGCGCCCGCCCGTAGGCGAACACGGCGGCGGAGGTCGCGTCGAAGGTCCGGCCGGTCGCCGCATCCGGCGCCGTGGCTGGAAGGCCGGCCACACCGCCGGCGTAGGCGACGGCCGGGGGATCGGCCAGCGTCACGATGTATACGCCGGAGGTCTCCGCGGCAGGTGCCGGCACGGCAGCGCACAGCAACGCCAATGCAGCGCCCGCGAGGGCCACCCTCGTCCGCAGTCCGGTCATGCCAGCCCCCTTGTCCGCCCGTCCCCGGTGGTGCGCCCTTCGCCCCGAACGAAGGTGCGCGGCGATTCCCGGCGCTACCGCCGGTCGCCCTGGATCGAGCATTGAAGCCCGCGCGAGGCGGTTGTCAATTTGTCGGAGAGGAGACTTCGACCCGTTTGGAGGTGGCGCGTCGCAGCCGGGACGCGCGGCGCAACGCCGATATGGGGCGCGCGGACCGAGTCGCGCAGTGTCGGACCGACGAACGGAAACCGGCCGCGGAGCGCTCCGCGGCCGGCTCGATGGTCTCGAATGGTCGGCCCCGAGGGCCGGATCCGTCAGCCGCGGCCGAAGCGGACGCGGCCGAGGCCCTCGCGGACGGCGACGGCGAGCGCCGCCTTGACGAGGTCGCCGAGGAGGAAGGGCACCGCGCCGACGGCGACGGCCTTGGCCATGTCACCGCCCATCATGTAGCCGAGCCAGGGCAGGCCGAAGCCGTAGATGGCGGCGGTGCCGGCGAGCACGGCGAGCACCGCGCCGCGGATACCGGCGACGCGCTCGGCGATCAGGCCGGCGAAGAAGGCGGCGAAGAAGAAGCCGACGATGTAGCCCACGGTGTAGGGCTTGGCGAGGATCAGCGCCGCATTGAGGCCGCCGGCGAACACCGGCAGGCCGAGGAGGCCCTCGACGACGTAGACGGCGAGGGTCAGCGCGCCGAGGCGGGCGCCGTAGAGCATGCCGATGGTCATGACCGCGAAGGTCTGCATGGTCATCGGCACCGGCAGCATCGGCACGGTGATCTGCGCGGCGGCGGCGATCAGGGCCGAGCCGAGCACGACGGCGAGGGCGCGAGTCGCGAGGCCGGAGGCCTGGAGCGAGCGGCCGAAGGCGAGGGAGGCGTTGGTCTGCATCGTCGTGGAATTCCCGAACGGTTGCGAACAGGCGGATTCGGCGGCGTGCCGGGCCGCGCGGGCGTCACCACGCGGCCGGCCGATCATCATCCGGCTATCAGCCGGCGAGCGCGGCGACAAGATCATTCGATAGTCGTGCCCGGTCGCGCCGGGCGGCGAGCGCGCCGTCCATGTCGACCGCCTCGAAGCGCGCCTTCTGGTGCGGCTGCAGCTGCCCGATCAGGTCCATGTCGGCGGAAACCACCGTGCCGATCATGAAATAGCCGCCGCCGGACACGGCGTCGCGGTGGAGCACGATCGGCTCGGTGCCGCCGGGCACCTGGATCGAACCGTAGGGATAGCAGCTGTCGACGATGTTGGACGGGTCCGACCCGGCACCGAAGGGCTGCTCGCGCGGCACGAACTCCAGTGGCCGGCCGCCACGGAAGCGGTAGCCGATCCGGTCGGCCTCGGGCGCGACCTTCCAGGTGTCCTCGAAGAAGCGCGTGCCGGCCTCGGCGGTGATCCGGTGCCAGTAGAGCCCCGGCAGCACGCGCAGGACCGGCTCCTTGCCCGGCCCGCGGCGCAGTGCCTCGGGCACCGACGCACCGACGCGCGCGGCCTTCTTCTGTGCGCCGACGGGCAGGCTGTCGCCGGCCTTAAGCGCCCTGCCCTCGTGGCCGCCGAGCGCACCGAGCGGATAGGTCGAGCGCGATCCGAGCACCACCGGCACGTCGATGCCGCCGGCGACGGCCACGTAGGCGCGGGCGCCGGCCTTCAGGAAGCCGAAGCCGAGCGTTTGCCCGGCCTTGACCTCGAAGGCGGTCCAGGTCGGCCGCTCCTCGCCGTCGACCTTGGGCGGCAGTTCGGCGCCGGTGACCGCGACGACGGCGTCGGCCGTGAAGCGGATCTCCGGCCCCATGAACACCGCCTCCAGCACCGCGTCGCCCTCGTCGTTGCCGACGAGCAGGTTGGCGGCGGAAAGCGCGTAACGGTCCATGCCGCCGGAGAGCGGGATGCCGAGGTGGTAATAGCCGGGGCGACCGAGGTCCTGCACGGTTGTGGCGAGGCCCGGCTTCAGGATCTCAAGCGCCATGGAGCACCCCCAGGAGCTTCGCGTTGGTGGCGGCCGGGTCGGCCTTGAACTCGTCGAGCGAGAAGGTGACGTCGCGGATGGTCGGGGCGAACTTGCCCGTGTCGACCGCCTCGACGGCGGCGTCGTAACCGTCGCGGTCGACCGGCTTGAACTTCACGATGTCGCCCGGGCGGAAGAAGATCATGAACTCGCGGAGATAGCTTATCTCCTGCTTCGGGTCGTAGATCGGCATCGGCGTGATGCCGAACATCTGGTAGCCACCGGCGCCGCGCACGGAGTAGATGCAGCCGAAGCAGCCGCCGTGGCCGACGGTGAGCTTCGGGGTGTCGGTGCGGGGCCGGAGATACTTCGGCACCTGGATCTGCTTCTGCCGCTCGACCATCTGGTACATGAACGGCAGTCCGGCGACGAAGCCGACCATCGACACGAACCAGGGCGAACCGGCGTGGGCGGCGACGAAGTCGTCGACGGCGCCGTAGCCGTTGATGCGGGCGGCATAGTCGAGGTCGGTGCCGGAAGGATCCTGGTGGCGCTCGCGGAAGCGCATCAGCGTCTCGTGGGTCCACGGGTCGCCGTAGAACACCGGGATCTCGACGATGCGGGTGCGGATGGTCGATTCCGCCTTGTCGGCGGCGCTCTCGAGCCGCTTCAGCTCGGCCATCATGTCGTCCGGCGCAATGACGTCCGGATCGAACTTGATCTGGAACGAGGCGTTGGCCGGGCAGATCTCGGTGACGCCCCGGATCCGGCTCTCCTTCACCGCGGTGGTGATGGACAGGCTCTTGAAGAAGGCCTCGAGCGACATTTCCTCGTCGACCTCGACGAAGATGTGCTCGTCACCCCCGAACGAATATCGCGTCTTCATCGCGTCTCGGAGCTCCGCGTTGCGAGGTGGTGGGGCGTCTTTCCTGTCCCGCGACTTCCCGACGGGTCGGGACTTCGCGCGGTTTCGGCCATTCGGCCGGCGCCCGGTCGGGCGCTCCTCGCTCGCGGCGCGCCGACCGTAGGTCGGGACGTCGCGAACTCGGGGTCATTGCGGCGACCCGAGCGGATGGGCGTCGAGCCATCCCTCGAGCCAGCGGGTGTGGACGGCGCCGGCGCGGACGTCGGCGTCGCGGGCGAGTGCGGCGTGGAGCGCCGTGGTCGTCGGCAGACCCTCGACCTTCAGTTCGGCGAGCGCGCGGGCTAGCCGGTCGATCGCCCCGTCGCGGGTCTCGTCCCAGACGATCAGCTTGCCGAGCAGGCTGTCGTAGAACGGCGGCACCTGGTAGCCGGGGTAGAGCATGCCGTCGAAGCGCACGCCCATGCCGCCGGGCACCGTCAGCGCCGTCACCGTGCCGGGTCCCGGCAGGAAGCCCTTCGCGGGATCCTCGGCGTTGATGCGGACCTCGATGGCGTGGCCCTTGGCGACGACGTCGTCCTGAGCGTAGGCGAGCGGCGCGCCGCCGGCGACGCGGATCATCTCGCGGACGAGGTCGATGCCGGTGATCATCTCCGACACCGGGTGCTCGACCTGGATGCGGGTGTTCATCTCGATGAAGAAGAACTCGCCGGTCCGCCCGTCGTAGAGATACTCGAGCGTGCCGGCGCCGCGGTAGCCGACGCTCTCGGCGAGCCGCACCGCCGAGGCGCACAGCGCCACACGGGTCTCGGGCGAAAGGCAGGCGGCGGGTGCCTCCTCCCACACCTTCTGGCGCCGGCGCTGCAGCGAGCATTCGCGCTCGAAGACGTGGATGGCGCGCGTCCCGTCGCCGAGGATCTGCACCTCGACGTGGCGGGCGTGGGCGACGAAGCGCTCGAGGTAGAGACCGCCGTCGCCGAAGGCGGCCAGCGCCTCGGCACTCGCCTGCGGGATCAGCTTCTCGAGCTCGGACGGGCTCTCGGCGACGCGGATGCCGCGGCCGCCGCCGCCGGCGGACGCCTTGATCATCACCGGATAGCCGATCGCCTTCGCCACCCGCTCGGCCTCGGCGACGCCCTCGACGCGACCCTCGGAGCCGGGCACGCAGGGCACGCCCGCCGCACTCGCCATGGCGCGGGCGGTCGCCTTGTCGCCCATGGCGCGGATGGTCTCGGCCTTCGGGCCGACGAAGACGAGGCCGGCCGCCTCGACCTTCTCGGCGAAGGCGGCGTTCTCGGACAGGAAACCGTAGCCCGGATGGATCGCGTCGGCGCCGCTCTCGATGGCGCCGCGCAGCACCGCGTCCATGTCGAGATAGGACTTGCGCGCGTGCGCCGGTCCGATCTCGACGACCTCGTCGGCGAGGCGCGCGGCCAGCATGTCGCGGTCGGCGGCGCTGACCGCCTGGACGGTGGCGATGCCGAGTTCGCGGGCGGCACGGATGATCCGCACCGCGATCTCGCCCCGGTTGGCGACGAAGAGCTTGGCGATCGCCATGCGTCAGGCCTCGACGTCGTAGAGCGGCTCGCCGGCCATCACCGGGTCCTCGTTCTCGACGTGGAAGGCGACGATGGTGCCGGCCTCCTCGGCGGTCACGGGGGTGAACGACTTCATCACCTCGATCAGGCCGACGGTGTCGCCGACGGCGACGGCCTCGCCCTCGGACTTGAACACCGGCTGGTCGGGGGCGGGCTTGCGGTAGAAGGTGCCCGGGATCGGGGCGAGGACGGTCTTCACGGCCATGTCGGGGTCTCCCTGGGGGAAGCGTTCGGATCGGGGTCAGGCCGCCATCGGCGGGATCAGGCCCTCGGCGACCAGGGTGTCGCGCAGCACGCGCGCGACCTCGTGGGCGCCGGGGGTGTCGGAGTGGACGCAGATCGTCTCGGCGCGCACCGGCACGTCGCGCCCGCCGACCGAGCGCACCATGCCCTCGCGCAGCGCGCGGACGCCGCGGCGGGCGGCCTCCTCGGGCGCGACCGGGTCGTGTTCGCGGGTGATGATCAGCGAACCGTCGTCGGCATAGTCGAGATCGACGTAGAACTCGGCGACGAAGCTGTGGCCGCGGGCGGTGTAGACGCGCTCGTGCTCGGTCCCGATCATGCCGAACAGCGGCACCTCGTAGACGTCGGCGGCGTCGGCGACCGCGTGGGCGATGTCCGGGTCGCGCGCCGCCATGCCGTAGAGCGATCCGTGCGGCTTGAGGTGGTGGAGCACCATGCCCTCCGCGTCGAGGAAGCCCTTGAGGGCGCCGATCTGGTAGATCAGGCAGTCCGCGAGTTCCTCGCGGCCGATCTTCATCTCGCGGCGGCCGAAGCCCTGGCGGTCCGGCAGCGAGGGATGGGCGCCGACCTTCACGCCGTGGCGCTTGGCGAGCCGCACCGTCCGGTGCATGTGCACGAAGTCGGAAGCGTGGAAGCCGCAGGCGACGTTGGCGACGTGGATCGACGGCATGATCCGCTCGTCGTCGCCGAGCCGCCAGATGCCGTAGCTTTCGCCCATGTCGCAGTTGAGGAGCGTCATCTCGTCCCGTCCCGAAGCTCGTTTCCGTCCGCGTCCCGCCGCGGTCGACAGAGGGTCGCCGCCAGGGGAGGCGCTGTAAAATCGTGAAAACCGCGGCGCCGTATCGGCCGGACCGATGGCGCCGCGGCCGGCCCGCTCACGGGCGGATCTCGTAGGTGACCCAGGCCGTCTCGGTGGCGACGCGGTCGTAGAGGGCGCGCGCGGTGGCGTTGTCGGCGGCGGTGATCCAGCGCACGACGCTCCAGCCCCGCGCCTTCGCCGCGGCCGTCACCCCGGCGATCAGCGCCGCCGCGACGCCGCCGCCGCGCGCGCCCGGCGCCACGAAGAGATCGTCGAGGAAGCAGCCGACCTGCGCCGCCACCGGGCGGTGGTAGGGGCGGAAATGGGTGATGCCGACGAGCGCGCCCTCGCCGTTGCGGGCGCCGAGACCCTCGACCGGGTTGGAAGGGTCCATCAACCAGCCCCAGACCGTCTCGGCCTTCTCCTCGGTGTCGGGCACCGCGTAGAAGCGGCAATAGCCGAGGTAGAGCGGTTCCCAGTCGGCGCGGTCGGCGGCGGTGAGCGGGGCGATCGTCACGGACATCGCTGGGATCCTCAGGCGTTCGGAAGCCGCACGACCGGCTCGGCCGCGAGGCAGAAGGAGAGCAGCGCCTCGTCGGCGCCGCCCGGCGCCGAGACCAGTAGCCCGACCGGCAGGCCGGCCGCGCCTGTGCCGCAGGGCAGCGACACGCCGGCGGTGTCGAGATAATTGCCGATCAGCGTGTTGCGCAGCGTCCGGCCGTTGACGGCGACGAAGAGGTCGTCGTCTGCCTCAAGCGCGGCGATCGGCGGGGCGACGTGCGGCACCGTCGGATGGATCAGGAAGGCGCCGTCGAGTTCGCGCGCCAGCGTCTCGACCATGCCGGCGCGGGCGGCGAGCAGCGCGATGTAGTCGGTCGTGGCGATGTTGGCGCCGAGCCGGCTGCGCGCGACGACGCGGCGGTCCATACCGGCGGCGCCGGGGCCGTCGAGGTGGCGGCGCAGCACGGCGTAGGCCTCGGCGGTGACCAGCGCGCCGTGCTCGGCGTAGAGCGACAGCACCTCGGCGAGCACCGGCAGCGGCCGCCGCGTCACCACCGCGCCGGCGGCCTCGAGCCGCTTCACGGCGGCTTCGACGGCGGCGACGACCTCGGGCTCGGCGCCGTCGAACATCACCGTCTCCGGCACCACGAGACGGGCGCCGGCGACCGCGCCGCGGCGGATCGGCGAGGCGACGAGGCCGTTCATGGCGGCATCGACCAGGACGGCGTCCTCGACCGTCCGGGTGAAGCAGCCGAGCGAATCGAGGCTGGTGGAGAGCGGGTGGACGCCCGCCATCGGGTAGCGGCCGCGCGTCGCCTTGTAGCCGACCACGCCGTTGAAATGGGCGGGGATGCGCACCGAGCCGCCGGTGTCGGTGCCGATCGCCACCGGTACCAACCCGGCCGCGACCGCTACCGCCGAGCCCGACGAGGAACCGCCGGGGATGCGCGGCTCGTCGGTCGAATGCGGATTGGCGGGCGTGCCGTAGTGCGGGTTGAGGCCGAGGCCGGAGAAGGCGAACTCGGTCATGTTGACCCGCCCCACCGCGACCATGCCGGCCGCCTGCAGGCGGGCGACCACGGCGGCGTCGGCGGTGGCGGGCGGATCGTCGGCGAGGATCCTCGAGCCGGCGGTGGTGGCGAGGCCCTCGACGGCGAACAGGTCCTTCCAGGCGACCGGCACGCCGTCGAGCGGCCCGCGCGCCCGGCCGGCCCGGATCCGCCGCGACGCCTCGCGCGCCTCGACCATGGCCCGTCCGGCGGTGACACGGGTGAAGATGGCGGGATCGGCGGCGGCGATCGCGGCGAGGGTTGCCTCGGCGACATACTCGGCGTCGACCAGTCCGGATTGGATCATCGCGGCGAGTTGGAGCGCCGATCGGTCCTTGATGTCGATGTCGCCCACCGTACTTCTCCCACGCGCGTTGATCTCGAGACCGGAATCCGATCGAATTCAGATTATTCCTACGTCGATGAGCACCATATACGAAGGATCATAGGATTGAAGCCTGTTTTTATTTGACTGGATCGTCGCTTTGACGCTCTATGGCTCCAGCCATCGTGATCGCCGATCCGGAGAGGTCGCGCGCGCCATCGGCGTGATCGCGAGTGTCGGGCAAGCGATCGTGCCCGTAAAATAGAATTTCACGGCCTGCCGTATCTGAAATTCAGATGGCGCTGCCGTACCGGCCAGCGAGGGGAGACGGAACGTTGTCCGTGTCGCTGAAGCAGATCCGCTACTTCATCGCCGCCGCGGAATCCGGCCAGATTTCTCACGCGGCGGTCGAGCTCAACGTCTCGCAGTCGGCGGTGACGGGGGCGATCCAGCAGCTCGAGGGCATCCTCGGTGTCCGCCTGTTCGACCGCCACCCGAGCGGCGTGTCGCCGACGCCGGAGGGCCACCGCTTCCTGCTGCATGGGCGCAACGTGCTGGCGGCGCTCGAGGAGGCGATGCGGGTCTCGCGCAGCTCGGCGAGCACGGCGTCCGGCACGGTGCGCGTCGGCGTCACCTACACGGTGGCCGGCTACTTCCTGCCGCGTCACCAGGCCCGCTTCGCCCGCACCTTCCCTGCCGTGACCCTCGACCTCTACGAGGCCTCGCGCAGCGTGATCGAGCAGGCGCTGATCGACGGCGCCCTCGACGTCGCGGTGATGCTGGTCTCCAACCTCGAGGCCGCCGACAAGCTGGAGTCCGAGGTGCTGATCCGCTCGCGGCGCCGGCTCTGGACCCCCGCCGACCACCCGCTCCTGAAGAAGGACACGCTCGGCCTCGCCGACGTCGCCGAGCACCCCTACGTCATGCTGACTGTCGACGAGGCGAGCCACACCGCCGGCCGCTACTGGTCGCGCTCGGGCCACAAGCCCGACGTGATCTTCCGCACCTCGTCGGTCGAGGCTGTGCGCAGCATGGTCGCAGCCGGCATGGGCATCACCGTGCTGTCCGACATGGTGTTCCGGCCGTGGTCGCTCGAGGGCCAGCGCATCGAGACGCGCGTCCTCGCCGACGAGATCCCGAGCATGGACGTCGGCCTCGCCTGGCGCCGCGACGCGACCATGAGCCCGGCGACGCGCTGCTTCCGCGATTTCCTCAGCCTCGCCTTCCACGGCGGCGGCGGCAACCACCCCTCGACTTGACGGAGCCGACCATGACCACCGACGACACTCTCGCCATGCTCCGGGCCTTCTCGGCCGCTTGGAACCGCCACGATCTCGAGTCGATCATGGCGCTCTCGACCGACGACTGCGAGTTCTGGGCGGCCGCCGGGCCGGACGCGCTCGGCACACGTTCGGTCGGTCCGGAGGCGGTCGCCGCCGCGTACCGGTCGATCTTCGAGACCTTCCCGGACGCGCAATGGACCGAGGGCCGGATCTCGCTCATCGCGCCGGACCGCGCCATCTCGGAATGGACCTTCGTCGGCACGACCGTGGAGGGTCGCAAGGTCGAGGTGCTCGGCCTCGACCTGCTCGACCTCGCCGACGGCAAGGTCCGGATCAAGAACAGCTTCCGCAAGAACCGGACGGCCTGACCCGGTTCCCGGAGCGGGGGAGAGCGCGGACGCCCTCCCCCCGTTCAGACCACGTTCTTCTCGGCGACCCGCCGGCCCGCGGCGACGCGGGCCGGGTCGAGTTCGGAGAGGTCGAGCGTCGTGTAGCGGCCGTGGACGATCAGCTCGGCGAGGCCGCGGCCTACCGCCGGCGACTGCTGCAGACCGTGACCCGAGAAGCCGTTGGCGAGATAGAGCCCGTCGACGTCCGGGGCGCGGCCGAGCAGCACGTTGTGGTCGAAGGCGCACATGTCGTAGTAGCCGGCCCAGGCCCGGCCGGGGCGGATCCGCTCGAAGGCGGGCACGCGGGTGGCGAGCGTCGGCCAGATCAGCTCCTCGAACAGCGGCCAGTCGACGGTGAAGTCGCCGTCGAATTCCGGGTCCCGGTCCTCGGGTGGCGCCGAGCCGCACAGGAAGCCGTCGCCCTCGGGGCGGACGTAGGTGCCGTTCGGGTCGATCAGCAGCGGGCAGTTCCGGACCTCGTCGGCGCACTTGAAGGTGAAGATCATCCGCTTCTTCACCTCGATCGGAATGTCGCAGCCGGCCGAGCGCGCGATCTCGCGGCCGCCGCGCCCGGCGGCGTTGACGACCGCGCCGCAGGAGATCACTTCGCCGTCGGCGAGCCGCACGCCGGTGACCCGCCCGCCCTCGGTGACCACCGCGGCGGCGGACGTGGCGCGATACTCGACGCCGAGCGAGCGCGCCTTCTTGCGAAACGCCTGCATCAGGCCGTAGCCGTCGAACCAGCCCTCGCCCGTCCGCCCCCAGCAGCCGGCGACGACGTCGTCGACCGCCAGCCAGGGGAAGCGCTCGACCAGCTGTTCGGGCTCGAGGAACAGGATGTCGGCGCCGAGACGGGTCTGCAGAGCATGATTCTCCTCGAGCACCGGCCGGCCGGCGGCGGTCGCGAGGAACAGGTAGCCGCCCTCGTGGAGGTCGACCACCGGGCGCTCGTCGCCGACCGCGAGGCGCTCGCCGATCTCGCGCAGGAAGCGGATGCCGTAGAGCGAGATCTCGACGTTGACCGCGGTCGAGAACTGCTGCCGGATCGAGGCGGCGGACAGCGCCGACGCGCAGGCCTGGTAGGTCGGGTCCTTCTCGACCACCAGCACGCGGCCGCCGAAGGCCGGATCGGCGGCGAGATGGTAGGCGACCGAGGAGCCGGTCACCGCCCCTCCGATGATGACGACGTCGTAGTGGGCCATGGGAAGTGCCTCGGGTGGGGGGTCTCGGCGGCGGGAGGGGTGGAGTGGGCGAGGCGGCGGGGACGGCTTCTACCCTCCCCCTTGTGGGGAGGGTCGACGGCCGCAAGGCCGGCGGGGTGGGGCCGGCTTCCACTGCCGCGACGCGGCTTCCCGCTCAATGCTGGCCGTTGTCGTCGAGCCCGTGGAGGCCACCCCACCCAGGCCCTCCGGGCCGACCCTCCCCACAAGGGGGAGGGTAGAAACGTCCCTGCCCTCACCGCCCCGCGGAGATCTCGTCCAGCGTCTTCGCCGGGGTGATCGCCTGCGGGTCGATCAGGCAGTGCAGGATCGCGGGCCTCCCCGAGGCGAGCGCGCGCTCGGCGGCGGGGGCGAACTCCTCCGTCGTACGCACCGTCTCGCCGTGGCCGCCGAAGGCGCGGGCGTAGGCGGCGAAGTCGGGGTTGGCGAGCTTGGTGCCCGAGGGCCGGCCGGGATACTCGCGCTCCTGGTGCATGCGGATGGTGCCGTACATGCCGTTGTCGACCACGATCACCAGGATCGGCAGGTCGTACTGGACGGCGGTGGCGAACTCCTGGCCGTTCATCATGAAGCAGCCGTCGCCGGCGAAGGCGACGACGGGCCGGTCGCGGTGGAGGTGCTTGGCCATCACCGCCGCCGGCACGCCGTAGCCCATCGAACCCGACGTCGGCGCGAGCTGGGTGCCGAGGCGGTTGTGGCGCCAGTAGCGGTGGACCCAGATCGCGTAGTTGCCGGCGCCGTTGCAGACGATCGTCTCCGGCGGCAGCCGGTCCTTCAGCCACTTGACGGCCTCGCCGTACTGGAACGCGCCGGGCAGCGGCTTCGGCGTGCCGGTCCAGGCGTCGTAGTCGGCGCGGGCGGCGCGGGCGGTCTCGCGCCAGCGGATCTCGACCGGCGGCTGCACGGTCTCGAGCGCGGCGGCGAAGGCGCGCGGCGTCGCGACGATGCCGACGGCGGGCTGGTAGACCCGGCCGATCTCCTCGGGGTCCGGATGGACGTGGACGAGGGTCTGGCGAGGCTGCGGCACGTCGATCAGCGAATAGGACGACGACGGCATCTCGCTCATGCGCGCGCCGACCAGCACCAGCACGTCGGCCTCCTTCACCCGCGCGGCCAGCTTGGGGTTCGGGCCGATGCCGACGTCGCCGGCGTAGTTCGGGTGGTCCTGCGGGAACAGCGCCGAGCGGCGGAACGAGGTCGCGACCGGCAGGTCGAAGCGCTCGGCGAAGCGCACGACTTCGCGCTGGGCGCGCTCGGTCCAGCGCGAGCCGCCGAGGATCACCAGCGGACGCTCGGCGGCCCAGAGCAGCTTCTGCATCTTCACCATGTCGGTGAGGCCCGGCCACGTCTCGGCCGGCTCCACCGCCGGCGGATCGGCGACCACGGCGGTCTCGACCAGCATGTCCTCCGGCAGCGCGATCACCACCGGGCCCGGCCGGCCCTGGCAGGCGACGCGGAAGGCGCGGGCGATCAGCTCGGGGATGCGGGCGGGATCGTCGATCTCGGTCGCCCACTTGGCGATCGAGCCGAACACGGCACGGTAGTCGAGCTCCTGGAACGCCTCGCGCTCGCGCATGCCGCGCTCGATCTGGCCGACGAACAGGATCATCGGCGTCGAGTCCTGGCGGGCGATGTGGACGCCGTGCATGGCGTTGGTCGAGCCCGGGCCGCGGGTGACGAAGCAGATGCCGGGCCGCCCGGTCAGCTTTCCGTAGGCCTCGGCCATCATCGCCGCACCGCCCTCGTTGCGGCAGACCACCACGTCGACGGCGGTGTCGTGGAGGGCGTCGAGCACGGCGAGATAGCTCTCGCCCGGCACGCAGGTGAGGCGGTCGACCCCCTGGGCGATCAGGGCGTCGACGAGAATCTGCCCGCCGGTGCGGGGCGCGGAGGTCGTCACGGTTCTCGTCTCCTCCGGGACGGCGCCGGACTTCGGCCGCCCGCCCCGCTCGTGCCGGCCACGACTGTGCCGGCGGTTCGTTGCGATCCATGGCCCGGACGCCGCCGGCCGCGCAAGGCGGGCGGTGCCGGATCGGGCGTGTCGGTGTCAGCCCTCGCCGGCGAGCGCGGCGAGCACGGCCGCGGTGTCGGCGCCGAGCTTCGGGCCCGGGGTCGCCGCGGCCATGCGCTCGCCGTCGATCACGATCGGCGAGGCCACTGACGGCACCACGCTGCCGTCGTCGCCGACGAGTTCGAGCTTCATCCCGCGCGCCACCACCTGGGCGTCCGAGAAGACGTCGGCGACGGTGTTGATCGGGCCGGCCGGCACGCCTGCGGCCTCGAGGGCCGCGAGCAGGTCGTCGCGGCGGAACGCCTTCACGTGCGGCTGCAGCAGCGGGATCAGCTCGGCGCGGCGCTTCACCCGGTCGGCGTTGCCGGCGAAGGCGGGGTCGGTGCCGAGCGCCGGCGCGCCGATCACCTCGCAGAAGCGGCGATACTGGCCGTCGTTGCCGACCGCGACGATGACGTGGCCGTCGGCGACCTCGAACACCTGATAGGGCACGATGTTCGGATGGGCGTTGCCGAGCCGGCGCGGCGCGCGGCCGGAGGCGAGGTAGTTCATCGCCTGGTTGGCGAGGATGGCGACGGAGACGTCGAGGAGGGCCATGTCGACGTGCCCGCCCTGGCCGGTCTCGTCGCGCCGGCGCAGCGCCGCCAGCACGCCGACGGCGGCGTAGACGCCGGTGAAGACGTCGACCACGGCGACGCCTACCTTCTGCGGCTCGCCGGCGGGATCGCCGGTGACGTCCATCAGGCCGCCGAGGCCCTGGATCATGAAATCGTAGCCGGCGCGGGCGGCGTAGGGACCGTCCTGGCCGAAGCCGGTGATCGAGCAGGTGACGAGCCGTGGGTTCAGCGCGGCGAGGCTCTCGTGGTCGAGGCCGTATTTCTTCAGGCCGCCGACCTTGAAGTTCTCGATCACCACGTCGCATTCGGCGGCGAGCCGGCGGACGATCGCCCGGCCCTCCTCGGCCTCGAAGTCGACCGCCACCGAGCGCTTGCCGCGGTTGCAGGCGTGGTAGTAGGCCGCGCCCCACGCCTCGCCCGCCGCGTCGGTGACGAAGGGCGGCCCCCAGGTCCGGGTGTCGTCGCCGCTCCCCGGACGCTCGACCTTGATCACCTCGGCGCCGAGGTCGGCGAGCAGCTGCCCGCACCAGGGCCCGGCGAGGATGCGGGCGAGTTCGAGGACACGGATGCCGGCGAGGGGTTTCATGGGGTGGGCTCTCGGTGTGGCGTCAGGCCGCCTTGGGACGCTCGCCGGCGGGATGCACGGTGAACGCGACCTCCTGACCGAGCGCCGCGAAGGCGGCCTCGATCTGGTCGAGCCGCGAAGCGTGTCCGAGGTCGAACAGGCGGTCGATCTGCGGCGGCTTCCAGTCGAGGAGGCGGGCGAGGTCGGCCTTGCGCAGGCCGCGGTCGAGCATGACTCGGTAGAGTTCGATCTTGAGGGTGGCAAGCGCCGGCAGCACGACCCAGGTCGGGCCGTCGACGATCGAGGGGGCCGGGATCGCGAGACGATCGGCCATGCGCCCTTGGATGGCGGTCTCCACCGCGTCGAGCGCACGGGCCAGGGCCTCGACCTCGGTCTCCCCGAAGCTCGCGGCCTCGGGAAGATCCGGCACGGTGACGAGGAAGGTGCCGTTGTCGTCCGGCACGAGATCGACGGGATAGCGCATCGGGGCCTCCGGGTCCGGCCGTCGCGTCAGGCGAGGCCGAGGTCCTTCTTGATCTTGGCGACGAGGCCGCTGCCGGGTTCCTTGCCGCTGCCGTGCATGGGAAGAACCGACCGCCTTTCGCCACGACGGACGAGCAGATGCCCGCCCTTCCCGCCTCGAAGGTGCAGCCCTGACGCGCCAGCCAACGCTTGAACTGGGCACTCGTCACGGTCACCCCCGGCAACGTGGAAGACCGGCACGATACAACACTTGTGTTGCATCACGCCAGATCCCCCCGCGCCGCCACCCTCAGAAGAACGCCTGCAGCCCCGTGATCGCACGCCCGAGGATCAGGGCGTGGATGTCGTGGGTGCCCTCGTAGGTGTTGACGGTCTCGAGGTTGACCATGTGGCGCATCACCTGGAACTCCTCGGAGATGCCGTTGCCGCCGTGCATGTCGCGGGCGACGCGGGCGATGTCGAGGGCCTTGCCGCAGTTGTTGCGCTTGACGAGGCTGATCATCTCCGGCGCCATCTTGCCGGCGTCGAACAGCCGGCCGACGCGAAGGCTCGCCTGCAGGCCGAGGGTGATCTCGGTCTCCATGTCGGCGAGCTTCTTCTGCACGAGCTGGGTCTGCGCCAACGGCTTGCCGAACTGCTTGCGGTCGAGCGTGTAGCGCCGGGCGGCGTGAAAGCAGAACTCGGCGGCGCCGAGCACGCCCCAGGAGATGCCGTAGCGGGCCCGGTTGAGGCAGCCGAACGGGCCCTTGAGGCCGGCGACGTTCGGCAGCAGCGCGTCCTCGCCGACCTCGACCCCATCGAGCACGATCTCGCCGGTGATGGAGGCGCGAAGGGAGAGCTTTCCGCCGATCTTCGGGGCGGTAAGACCCTTCGCCCCCTTCTCCAGCACGAAGCCCTTGATCTCGCCGCCGTGGGCCTCCGACTTCGCCCAGACGACGAAGACGTCGGCGATCGGGGCGTTGGAGATCCACATCTTGGCGCCGGTCAGGCGGTAGCCGCCGTCGATCTTCTCGGCGCGGGTGCGCATGCCCGCGGGATCGGAGCCGGCGTCCGGCTCGGTCAGGCCGAAGCAGCCGATCCACTCGCCGGAGGCTAGCTTCGGCAGGTACTTGCGGCGCTGCGCCTCGTCGCCGTAGGCCCAGATCGGGTACATCACCAGCGACGACTGCACGCTCATCATCGAGCGGTAGCCACTGTCGACCCGCTCGATCTCGCGCGCGACGAGGCCGTAGGCGACGTAGGACGCACCGGCGCAGCCGTAGTCCTCCGGCAGGGTGACGCCGAGCAGGCCGAGCTCGCCCATCTCGCGGAAGATCGCGGGATCGGTCTTCTCCTCGGCATAGGCCTCGATCACCCGCGGCTGCAGCTTGTCCTGCGCGAAGGCGCGGGCACTGTCGCGGATCAGGCGCTCGTCCTCGGTGAGCTGCTCGTCGAGGAGGAAGGGATCCTCCCAGTCGAACACGGCGCGGGCGCTCGAACCGGCGGTCTTGTGGAGGGCGGTCATCGGGGGTCTCTCCGGGATGGGGACGGCCGGCCCTCGGGCCGCGGCCGGGCGGGGGCCGGCGCGCCTGGCGCCGGCCGCGGGATCACTCGACGTCGAAGGTCACGCCCTGCGCCAGCGGCAGGTCACGGCCGTAGTTGATGGTGTTGGTGGCCCGGCGCATGTAGGCCTTCCAGGCGTCCGAGCCGGACTCGCGGCCGCCGCCGGTCTCCTTCTCGCCGCCGAAAGCGCCGCCGATCTCGGCGCCGGACGGGCCGATGTTGACGTTGGCGATGCCGCAGTCCGAGCCCTCGACCGAGAGGAAGCGCTCGGCCTCGCCGAGGTCGCGGGTGAAGATCGACGACGACAGGCCCTGCGGCACGCCGTTGTGGAGCGCGAGCACGTCCTCGAAGGACGACCAGCGCATCACGTAGAGGATCGGCGCGAAGGTCTCGTGGCAGACGATCTCGGCCTGGGTCGGCATCTCGACGAGGGCCGGGCGGACGTAGCGGGCGTCCGCCCCGAGGTCGTCGCGGGCGCGCTCGCCGCCGTGGACGGTGCCGCCGGCCGCGCGGGCCCGATCGAGGGCGGACTGCATGGCCTCGAAGGAACGGATGTCGATCAGCGGGCCGACCAGCACGCCGGCCTCGCGGGGATCGCCGACCTTGACCGAGCCGTAGGCCTTCTTCAGCCGCGGCACCAGCGCGTCGTAGACGCTGTCGTGCACGAACAGGCGGCGCAGCGTGGTGCAGCGCTGGCCGGCCGTGCCCATCGCCGCGAACGCGACGCCGCGGACGACGAGGTCGAGGTCCGCCGACGGGCAGACGATGCCGGCGTTGTTGCCGCCGAGCTCGAGGATCGAACGGCCGAAGCGGGCCGCGACCCGCGGGCCGACCTGCCGGCCCATGGCGGTCGAGCCGGTGGCCGAGACGACCGGGACGCGCGGATCGTCGACCAGCGCCTCGCCGGCGGCGCGGCCGCCGATCACGAGCTGGGACAGGCCCTCGGGCGCACCGGCCTTCTTGGCCGCGGCCTCGAACAGCGCCTGGGTGGCGAGCGCGGTCAGCGGCGTCTTCTCGGACGGCTTCCAGACGCAGGCGTCGCCCGCGACCAGCGCCAGCGCGGCGTTCCAGGACCAGACGGCGACGGGGAAGTTGAAGGCGGAGATGATGCCGACGACGCCGACCGGGTGCCACGTCTCCATCATTCGGTGCGACGGCCGCTCGGTGGCGATGGTGAGGCCGTAGAGCTGGCGGGAGAGGCCGACCGCGAAGTCGCAGATGTCGATCATCTCCTGGACCTCGCCGAGGCCCTCCGAGACGATCTTGCCGACCTCGAGGGTGACGAGACGGCCGAGGTCTGTCTTGTGGGCGCGCAGCTCCTCGCCGAACAGGCGCACCAGTTCGCCGCGCTTCGGCGCCGGCACCTTGCGCCAGGCGAGATAGGCGGCATGGGCGCGGCCGACGGCGGCCGACATCTCGGCGGCAGGGGCCTCGGCGACACGGCCGATCACCTCGCCGGAGATCGGCGAGCGAACCGTGATGGCGCCTTCGGCGAAGGCGGCGGCGGGCACGCCGAGGCGGGCGAGGATGTACGCCGTCTCGGCGGCGATGCTGTCGGGGCGGGGGGCGGCGGTCATGCTGGCCTCGTCTGATCTCGTCGCGCCCCGGGCCGCACGGTCCGCCCCGGAGGGCGGCACGGAGCGGCCCGCCCGGTCGGGCGGCGCATCCTGTGGCCCCTTATCCCCCGCTCTCCCATTCCCGTAAAGCGACGGTTTCTGCTAGGGTCATTCCATCCGCTCATGATCCGGGATCCTCATGGCCCGTCCGCTGCTGCCCTCGATCACCGCCCTCACCGCCTTCGAGAGCGCGGCGCGCCACCTCTCCTTCTCGCGCGCCGCCGCCGAACTGCACCTGACGCAGGGCGCGGTCAGTCGGCAGATCCGCCAACTCGAGGAGACGCTCGGCCTCGACCTGTTCGAGCGGGTCAACCAGCGCGTCTTCCTGACCGACGCGGGCGCGACCTATCTCGCCGACGTGCGCGGCCTGATCGACGGCCTCGCCGCGGCGACCAGGCGGGTGATGGCCTCGGCCGGCGGCGGCGGCGTGCTCGAACTCGCCGTGCTGCCGACCTTCGCCACCCGCTGGCTGATGCCGCGCCTGCCGGCCTTCCTCGCCGCCCATCCGGGCGCGACGGTCAACTTCTCGGTCCGGCTCGAACCGTTCTCCTTCGCCGACGACCGGCTCGACGCCGCGATTCACCACGGCGAGGCCACTTGGCCGGGAGCGGTCTGCGTCCATCTCTGCGACGAGCAGGTGATCCCGGTGGCATCCCCCTCGTTTCGCGACGATCATTCGATAGGCCGCGCCGATGATCTCGCCCGCGTGCCGCTGCTGCATCAGGCGACGCGCCCGACCGCGTGGCGCGACTGGTTCGAGGCCGCCGGCGTCGACGCCGGCGCGGTGTTCCGCGGCTCGCGCTTCGACCAGTTCGCGATGATCGCCGGCGCGGCCGTCGCCGGCCTCGGCGCGGCGCTGGTGCCGCGATTCCTGATCGAGGAGGAGCTGCGCACCGGCCGACTCGCGGTGCTGTTCGACCGGCCGCTCTCGTCCGGAACCGCCTATTGGTACGTCTTTCCGGAGGAGAAATCCGGCTCGGCGCTGGTCCGCGTCTTCGGCGAATGGCTCGCGCGGGAATCGGCGCCCGTGGCCTGAGTGCGGCAGGCGGTCGCAGCGATCGGCGGGCGGGACGACCGTCGTTCGATCGGCCCGGCCTATCGAGAGCACGCCCCGGCATGGGAAATCAGGGAAAACCCGCGTTCCCGGCCGCGCCGTGGCTTTCGCGGCGGAAGTCCCCGTCCGCACTTTAAAATTCCCGAAAAGCCCCGAAAGATTTTCAAACTGGTCTCTGGGGGTGCCGGCGCGCACCTTGCCGCCAGGAGGACACCGCACGACGACACCGGGCCCCGGGAGGGCCGAGACGGACCGCACCTTGAACGAGGTGCGCAACGTCCGGATGGCGTCGCACGGCCGAAAACCCGAGCGGCGACACCCCCTTGTCGCCGGCAACGCCCGAGGACAGCGATGCGCTACCACACCGGCCTCTTCATTCCCGGCCCGACCAACGTTCCGGACCAGGTTCGCCGCGCCATGAACCTGCCGCAGGAGGACATGCGCGCCCCGGACTTCCCGAAGTTCACGCTGCCGCTGTTCGCCGACCTGAAGAAGGTGTTCAAGACCGAAACCGGCCAGCCCTTCATCTACCCGTCCTCGGGCACCGGCGGCTGGGAAGCGGTTCTCACCAACACGCTCAACCCGGGCGACAAGGTGCTGATCTCGACCTTCGGCCAGTTCTCGCTGCTGTGGGCCGACATGTGCCAGCGCCTCGGCTTCGAGACCCAGGTGGTCGACGTCGAGTGGGGCGAGGGCGTGCCGGTCGAGAAGTTCCACGACATCCTGGCGGCTGACAAGGAGCACCGCATCAAGGCCGTGCTCGGCACCCAGAACGAGACCGCCACCGGCGTCACCTCCGACGTCGCCGGCATGCGCAAGGCGCTCGATGCGGCCAACCACCCTGCCCTCCTCTACATCGACGGCGTCTCCTCGGTCGCCTCGATCGACTTCCGCATGGACGAGTGGGGGGTCGACGCCATCGTCTCGGGCTCGCAGAAGGGCTTCATGCTGCCGACCGGCCTCGCGATCATCTGCGTCAGCCAGAAGGCGCTCGAGGCGCACAAGACCTCGAGGTTCCCGCGCTGCTTCTTCTCCTTCGAGGACATGACGCGCACCAACAAGGACGGCTACTTCCCCTACACCCCGGCGACCGTGCTGCTGCGCGGCCTGCGCGCCTCGCTCGACCTCCTGTTCGAGGAAGGCCTGGAGAACGTCTTCACCCGCCACCACCACATCGCCGAGGGCGTGCGCAAGGCGGTCGACGCCTGGGGCATGAAGCTCTGCGCCAAGGAGGCCAAGTGGCACTCCGACACGGTGTCGGCGATCATCGTGCCGTCGAACGTCGACAGCGCCCAGGTCGTGCGTCAGGCCTACAACCGCTACGGCGTCTCGTTCGGCGTCGGCCTCAACAAGGTCGCCGGCAAGGTGTTCCGCATCGGCCACCTCGGCGCCACCAACGAACTGATGCTGCTCGGCGCCGTCGCGGCGGCCGAGATGGCGCTGGTCGACTGCGGCGCGGACATCGAGTTCGGCTCCGGCGTCGCCGCGGCCCAGGCCTACTACGGCAGCCGCCGCAACGTGACCGCGCAGGCGGCGTAATTCGGAATGGAGAGGGGGTTACCCCTCTCCCTGTCCCTCTCCCACAAGGGGAGAGGGGACGAAGAAGGCACCGCACAGCCACCTCCTTCCAGCGTGCGCGCGGCATGAACCGCGTCCCCTCCCCCCTCGTGGGGGAGGGACAGGGAGAGGGGTGGGAAACTCCGACATCGGGAACAGCGAGGCGCGCCCACCGGGCGGCGCCCGGAGGAACACCCATGAGCTTCACCCAGTTCAAGCCGGTCAAGACGCGCGTGCAGCGCTCCACCCTCGCGGTGCCGGGCTCCAACCCGGCCATGTTCGAGAAGGCGATGAAGTCGGACGCCGACGTCATCTTCCTCGACCTCGAGGACGCCGTGGCGCCGAACGACAAGGTGCCGGCGCGCGAGAACATCATCAAGGCGCTCAACGAGATGCCCTGGCGCGAGCACGGCAAGACCATGTCCGTGCGCATCAACGGCCTCGACACCCACTGGATGTACCGCGACGTCGTCGACGTCGTCGAGCAGGCCGGCGAGAAGCTCGACCTGATCCTGATCCCCAAGGTCGGCGTGCCCGCCGATGTCTACATGGTCGAGGCCATGGTGGCGCAGATCCGCGAAGGCAAGGGCATCGCCAACCCGATCGGCCTCGAGGCGCTGATCGAGACCGCGCTCGGCATGGCCAACGTCGAGGCGATCGCCGCCGCCCGCAACCTCGAGACCCTGCACTTCGGCGTCGCCGACTTCGCCGCCTCGCGGCGCTCGCGCACCGTCGTCATCGGCGGCCTCAACCCCGACTACCCGGGCGACCAGTGGCACGCCGCGATCGACCGCATGGTCACGTCCTGCCGCGCCTACGGCCTCCGGGCCGTCGACGGCCCGTTCGGCGACTTCTCCTCGCCGGAAGACTTCGTCAAGGCCGCCAAGCGCGCCGCGGTGCTCGGCTGCGAGGGCAAGTGGGCGATCCATCCCTCGCAGATCGCGCTCGCCAACGACGTGTTCTCGCCGCCGCCGGCCGAGGTCGACCGCGCCCGCCGCATCCTGGTCGCCCTCGAAGAGGCCGCCGCCCAGGGCAAGGGTGCCGCCTCGCTCGACGGCCGCATGATCGACGCCGCCTCCGCGCGCATGGCGCAGAACGTGGTGACGGTCGCCGACGCGATCGAAGCCAAGGGCAAGGCCGGCGCCAAGGCGGCGTGAGGGAACGGACGACGAGCGGCCGGCGGTCGAGCCTCGTGACTCCCCCCTCTCCCCGACCCTCCCCCTCCAGGGGGGAGGGAGCGCGGTGGAGACGGCGCGGACCATCCGGCAGCCGACGGCGAGACACCGATTGATCGGCGTCCCCTCCCCCCTGGAGGGGGAGGGACAGGGAGAGGGGGCACCCACCGTTCCGCCACGCCGCGGCCGGTCGCCCCGAGCCTGATCCAACTTCCAGAGGAAACCACCCCATGGACATCCACGAGTACCAGGCGAAGGAGATCCTCGCCAAGTTCGGCGTTCCCATCCCCAAGGGCGGCCTCGCCTACAGCCCCGAGCAGGCGGCCTACCGGGCGCGCGAGATCGGCGGCTCGGTGTGGGTGGTGAAGGCGCAGGTGCACACCGGCGGCCGCGGCAAGGCCGGTGGCGTCAAGGTCTGCAAGACCGAGCACGAGGTCGAGGAAGCCGCCGACCGCATGCTCGGCCGCCGTCTCGTCACGCACCAGTCCGGCCCGGCGGGCAAGATGGTCAACCGCCTCTACGTCGAGGGCGGCGTCCACATCGCCAAGGAGCTCTACCTCGGCTTCGTCCTCGACCGCTCCGAGCAGCGCGTCATCGTCATCGGCTCGACCGAGGGCGGCATGGACATCGAGGAGGTCGCGGAGACCAAGCCGGAATCGATCGTCAAGATCTCGGTCGAGCCGGCGGTCGGCATGCAGGCCTTCCAGGCCCGCGAGCTCGCCTTCAAGCTCGGCATCCCCGGCTCGGCGGTCGCCGACGCCACCCGCGTGATCCTCGGCGCCTACCGCTGCTTCCGCGACAAGGACAGCAACATGCTGGAGATCAACCCCCTGGTGTTCACCCAGGAGGGCCAGCTGATCGCGCTCGACGCCAAGATGAGTTTCGACGACAACGCCCTCTTCCGCCACCCGGACATTTCCGAGCTGCGCGACAAGAGCCAGGAGGACCCGCGCGAGACGCAGGCGGCCGACCGTGGCCTCTCATACGTCGGCCTCGACGGCGACGTCGGCTGCATCGTCAACGGCGCCGGCCTCGCCATGGCGACCATGGACATGATCCTGCTCGAGGGCGGCGCTCCGGCGAACTTCCTCGACATCGGCGGTGGCGCCACCCCGGAGCGCGTCGCCAAGGCGTTCCGCCTCGTCACCCAGGACAAGAACGTCAAGGTCGTCCTGGTCAACATCTTCGCCGGCATCAACCGCTGCGACTGGGTCGCCCAGGGCGTGGTGAAGGCCGTGGAGATCGCCGGCCTCGAGCTGCCGCTGGTCGTCCGCCTCGCCGGCACCAACGTCGAGGAAGGCCGCCGCATCATCGACGAGAGCGGCATCAACGTCATCTCGGCCACCACCCTCGCCGAAGCGGCGCGCCTCTCGGTGCAGGCCGCCAAGACCGGCACCGCGGCCGCGGCCTGACCGTCAGGAGACAGACATGTCCGTTCTCATCAACAAGAACTCCAAGGTCATCGTCCAGGGCATCACGGGCAAGATCGGCTCGTTCCACGCCGAGGACATGATCAAGTACGGCACCCCGGTCGTCGGCGGCGTCACGCCCGGCAAGGGCGGCACCACCCACTGCGGCGTGCCGGTGTTCAACACGGTCAAGGAGGCGGTCGACGCCACCGGCGCCGACACCTCGATCGTGTTCGTGCCGCCGCCGTTCGCGGCCGACTCGATCATGGAAGCCGCCGACGCGGGCATCAAGGTCGCCGTCTGCATCACCGACGGCATCCCGACCCAGGACATGATGCGCGTGAAGCGCTACATGCGCCGCTACAAGGCGGAGAGCCGGATGCGGCTGCTGGGGCCGAACTGCGCCGGCGTCATCACTCCGGGCGAGGCGCTGGTCGGCATCATGCCGGGCCACATCTACCTGCCCGGCCGCATCGGCATCGTCGGCCGCTCCGGCACCCTCGGCTACGAGGCGGCGAGCCAGCTCAAGGACCTCGGCATCGGCGTCTCGACCTCGGTCGGCATCGGCGGCGACCCGATCAACGGCTGCTCGCACCGCGACGTCCTCGAGCTGTTCGAGAACGACCCGGACACCGACGCCGTCATCATGATCGGCGAGATCGGCGGTCCGCAGGAGGTCGAGGCCGGCATGTACGCCCGCGACGTCATGACCAAGCCGGTCTGCGCCTACATCGCCGGCCTGTCGGCCCCGAAGGGCCGCAAGATGGGCCACGCCGGCGCCATCGTGTCGTCGGTCGGCGAATCGGCGGCCGAGAAGGTGGAACTGCTCAAGGCCTGCGGCGTGACCATCGTGCCGACGCCGGCCGAGTTCGGCTCTACCGTGCAGGCGATGCTGTCGGGCCTGCGCGCCGCCGCGGAGTGACGGACCGGGGGAGCCTCTGTCGAGACGACGGAGGTTCCCCCTCCCCGACTTGGTCGGCGCAGGCGGACCATCCACGACTTTTTCCGACCGTGCGACCACGCGAGCCCTGGCGCCGCCCCGTCGCGACCGGAGAAATGCGTAGATGGTCCGCCTTCGCGGACCAAGACGAAGAAGAGGACCCGCCGCGCACGAGGCGCCGGGTTCGGGACCGGAGAGGAACGCCCCCGATGTCGAAGAAGAAGATCCTGGTCACGCGGCGTTGGCCGACGGCCGTCGAGGAGAAGCTGACGGCGCTCTACGACGTCACGCTCAACGAGAGCGACGTGCCGATGACCGGCGCCGAGATGCGCCAGGCGCTGCTCGACTACGACGCGGTGTGCCCGACCGTCTCCGACAAGGTCGACGCCGCGGTGCTCGACGTCGCCTCGCCCCGCGCCAAGATCCTCGCCAGCTACGGCGTCGGCTACAGCCACATCGACACCGACGCCGCCAAGAAGGCCGGCCTCGTCGTCACCAATACTCCGGAGGTGCTGTCCGAGTGCACCGCCGACCTCGCGATCACGCTGATGCTGATGGCCGCCCGCCGCGCCGGCGAGGGCGAGCGCGAGGTCCGCGCCCACAAGTGGACCGGCTGGCGCCCGACCCACATGATCGGCCGCAAGGTCTCCGGCGGCGTGTTCGGCGTGCTCGGCTTCGGCCGCATCGGCCGGGAGGCCGCCAAGCGCGCCCACTTCGGCTTCGGCATGAAGGTGATCTACTTCGATCCGTTCCCGGTGAAGCCCGAACTCGCCGCCGAACTGAAGGCGGAGAAGCGCGACACCATCGAGGAGGTCCTGCGCGAGGCCGACGTCGTCTCGCTGCACATGCCCGGCGGCAAGGACAACTACCACCTGATCAACGACGACCGCCTCGCGCTGATGAAGCCCGACGCGATCCTGGTCAACACCGCCCGCGGCGAGGTCGTCGACGGCGCCGCCCTCGCCCGCGCCCTGAAGCGCGGCACCATCTTCGCCGCCGGCCTCGACGTGTTCGAGGGCGAGCCGCGCATCGCTCCCGATCTCTACGAGTGCGACAACGCCGTGCTGCTGCCCCATCTCGGCAGCGCCACCTCCTCGACCCGCGAGGCGATGGGCTGGCGCGTCCTGTCCAACCTCGAAGCCTTCTTCGACGGCCGCACGCCGCCCGACCGGGTGGCCTGACGCCGTCGAAGCCGGGCCGCCTGGTCGGGGGACGAGGCGGCCCGCCCTTTCCTCTCCGGTCTCCTCCCGGAGCTTCGGTCCGTACGCATCAAGGGGGATACGGACCCGACTCGACGGGGCCTTTCCGCACCAGCGGGAAGGCCCCGCTTTTTTCCGGGCCTCGCGGACGCCGCGCCGTTCACGCGCTCGTGCGTGGCCGGGCGCCGCGATCGGGTGCAGACTGCATGCTTCGCGTCCGTGAAGGAGGTGCCCCCGATGGCCGTCCGTTCCGCCCGCCTCGCACTCGCCGCCGCCCTGCTCGCCGCCTCGCTCGGCACCGCCGCCGCCGAGGAGACCGCGACACCGCCACCGCCCGCGGCGACGCAGCCCGAGACCACCGCCGCCCCGCCCGCGGGCCAGCCGGACGCGGCGCGCCAGCCGATCCTGCCGGCACGGCGCGGCTGCGAGCGGCAGGCGATCTCCTGACGGATCGGCGCCTCAGCCTTCCTTTTCGGCGATGAGCGTCTCGACCGCGACGATCGCGTTCTCGAGGTCGGAGATCCGACGGATCACGTTCTCCGGCGGCAGCTGGTCGCTGTTCGCGGCGTTTTCGATCAGGAGCTTCTGGGCGGCCTTCAGGCGGTCGGACAAATCTCTTAAGCGTGACATATCAATCTTTCTGCGCGAGCGTGCTCATGCTACAAATCAAGGATGAGCCAGACGAACACCACCCCGAAGTCACCGGGTCCGGCACCTGCTCAGCGGCGGGCGCCGAAGATCTACACCGAGCACGACCTCAAGGCTGCCGAAGCCGAAGTATGGAAGTTGACGTCGGACCAGGAGTTCAGAGGCCGTCGTCCGAATAGTTACCGCGCCGCGCTGAAGAGCGCCATGGAGAAGGTGCAGACGATCAAGAATTCCCTCGGCAGGATTAAACCGGGGGCTTAATTCCGGCCTCTCCTTCAACTTTTACTGTCCATCCGCCCGGTCGGGACGATTTTCTCCCGGCCGAGGGCGGCCCTGACACGCGGCGCGACCACCGTGCCGTAGAGTTCGACCGCCCGCAGCACCTTGTCCTGCGGCAGTGAGCCGACCGTCATCTGCAGCATGAATCGGTCGTGGCCGAAGATCCGGTGCAGCGCCAGGATCTTCTCGACGACCTGGTCGGGATCGCCGACGACGAGATGGCCGTCCGGTGCGAGGCCGGCCTCGTAGTGGTCGCGGCCGACGCCCGGCCAGCCGCGCTCGCGGCCGATCCGCGACATCACCGCCCGGTAGGACGGCCAGAAGGTCTCGACCGCGTCGCGGGCGTCGTCGGCGACGAAGCCGTGGACGTTGATGCCGACACGCGCCCGGTCGGCGTGACCCGCCCGCGCCGCCGCCTGCCGGTAGAGCGCCACCAGCGGCCCGAATCGCTCCGGCTGGCCGCCGATGATCGCCAGCGCCAGCGGCAGGCCGAGCGCACCGGCGCGCACCAGCGACTGCGGCGTGCCGCCGACCGCGATCCAGATCGGCAGTTCGCGCTCGGCGCGCGGATGGACGCCGAGGCCGTCGATCGCCGGCCGGTGGCCGCCGCCCGGCCACGACACCCGCTCGTGGGCGTTGATGGCGAGCAGCAGCTCGAGCTTCTCGGCGAACAGCGAATCGTAGTCGGCGAGGTCGTAACCGAACAGCGGGAAGGACTCGACGAAGGAGCCGCGGCCGGCCATCACCTCCGCCCGGCCCCGCGAGATCAGGTCGAGCGTGGCGAACTGCTGGTAGACCCGCACCGGATCGTCGGAACTCAGCACCGTCACCGCACTGGTGAGCCGGATCCGCGAGGTCCGCGCGGCCGCCGCCGCCAGCACCACCGCCGGCGCCGACACCGCGAAGTCGGCGCGGTGATGCTCGCCGACGCCGTAGACGTCGAGCCCCACCCGGTCGGCGAGTTCGATCTCGTCGAGGAGGTCGGCGAGCCTCTGCGCCGGCGTCACCGGAGCGCCGGTCAGCGGATCGACGGAGGTCTCCGCGAAGGTGTAGATGCCGAATTCCATCGCCCCCGTCCCCGTCGTCCAGGTGGTGTCGTGTCGCCGCCGGCCACCACGACGCCCGGTGTCACGGCGACCGTACGGCGTGTACGCGCGTCAGTCCGAATAGCGCTCCTCGGCCCACGGATCGCCGCGGCGGTGATAGCCGCGCTCCTCCCAGAAGCCGAGCTTGTCGGCCGGCACGAAGGTGATCCGGCGCAGCCACTTGGCGCTCTTCCAGAAATAGAGGTGCGGCACCACCAGCCGCATCGGCCCGCCGTGCTCTCGGGTCAGCGGCCGGCCCTCCCAGCGGGTGGCGAGGATCGCGTCCGGCGCGGCGAAGTCGGTGATCGGCAGATTGGTGGTGTAGCCGTCGAAGCTGGTCAGCACCACGTGGCTCGCCTCGGCGCGCGGCATCACCGCGTCCATCAGGTCGCGCACCGCGACACCGGACCAGCGGTTGTCGTAGCGCGACCACGTGGTGACGCAGTGGATGTCGGTGACGAAGTCGCTCTGCGGCAGGGCGGCGAAGCCGTCCCAGTCGAGCGAGGCCGGCGCCTCGACGAGGCCGTCGACGTCGAGCCGCCACGTCGTGGTCGGCACGTCGGGCTGCAGGCCGAGGTCGAGCACCGGCCAATCGCGCACGAGATGCTGGCCCGGCGGCAGGCGGTCGGCGGCCGAACGCGGCTTGGCGGGATCGACGAAGCGGCGCTCCTCGGCCCAGCGCTGCTTGGTGCGGGTCAGCTTGGTATCCGGCGGCAGCGGGCCGCCCTCCTCGCGCGTGGTCGTCATCGTGGTGCTCCCGTCCGGCCCCGAAGGCCCAAGGGTATCGAGCCGCGAAGGTGGTGGCCACGGTGCCGCTTTGCAAATGAACTGCCGGTGAAGCCGGGCGGTCAGGCCGGCACCGCGCGGGGCGGGTGGTCCGGCGCCGCCGCTGGCTCGGGCGCGAGCTCGGCCGCGACCCGGTGCGCCGATCCGAGCGCCGTGCCGGCGAAGGCGAGCATCAGGCCCATGGCGAGCGGGGCGAACAGCGCCTCCTCCTGGAAGATGCCGTTGACGAGGATCGCCAGCGTACCGACCGCGGCGACGAGGTGGTGCGGGATGCCGGTGTGGGCGTGCAGCCGCCACAGCCGCTTGACGAGGCGCCAGTAGAAGCCGAGCACGACGAAGGCGGCGAGGCCCATCTGGTAGAGCAGCACGCCGACCGCGCTCTCGACCGCGGTGGCGGTGCGCCCGCTCGCCTGGGCGGCGCTCCATTGGTCGGCGCTGAGGGTGCCTTCGAGGTTGCCGCCGACGCCGATGCCATGGCCGATCGGGTTGCCGGCGAAGCCGTAGAGCCCGCCCATCAGGCCGAGCACGTGGTAGTCGCCACCGCGCAGGCCACTGACGATCGTGAAGGCGATGTAGAGCGCGAACAGGCCGGCGAGCCCGACGATCGCCAGCCGCTCGCCGAACAGCGCCCTGAGGACGAAGGCGGCGACCACCACCAGGATCACGATCACCGCGCCCTTGGCGCTGGCGAAGATCAGGAGCGGCGCGAGCAGCGTCGCCAGGATGAACCGCCGGGAGGCGCCGAGGTAGAGCATCAGGAAGGCGAGCAGGTAGCCGTAGCTGATCGGGTGGCCGTTGGGGCCGTAGAGACGCAGCACCGTGAGGTCGAGGTCGGCGAGCAGCGCGGTGTTGAACAGCACGACCTTGAAGAAGTCGGTCGGGTGGTTGATCGAGATGCCGGTCAGGCGGAACTGGGTCTCGAGGATGCCCTTGGTCCGGAGCGGCTCGAGGTTGAGGCGCCAGAAGGTGTCGCCGTTGGTGGCGGCGAGGAACTCGTCGCGGGCGAGCCACTCGAACCCGCCGACGAAGACGATCGCCACCGCCATCGTCACCAGCACCGGCCCTAGGCCGAGCCGGTGGCGTACCGAGGTCAGCAGCGCGATCTGGAACAGGAGAATCGGGGTCGCGATGTTGCGGGTGTAGACGATGGCGTTGCCGCCGGCCTTCGGCACCCCGTAGACCATGAACAGGAAGACGACGGCGAGCACCACGGTGCTCTCCACCATCATCCGCCGGACCGGCGCCGGCACCAGACCGGGGGCGGCGAGGAAGCCGAGGTAGACGACGACCCAGACGACGACCATGTCGAGGAAGGAGAAGGCGCGCACGAAGTTGAAGTCGGCGAAGTCGACGTAGGGCGAGGCCAGCGACACGATCAGGTTCTGGAACACGGTCGCGATCAGCACGATGCCGAGCGCGCGGTCGCGCAGCACCGTCGCGACCACGCCGCCGAGCAGCGCCGCCGCCACCACCGCGGACGCCTTGTCGGCGATCGCGAGCAGCAGCGGGAAGACCACGACCGCGAGGCCAAAGAACCAGCTCGTGGCGACCGGCAGAACCTGGACCATTCCCCCGCCCTTCCCGGGATTCGCGCGGCCGCGCCGCACCCCGCCGACACCATGCGCCGGCAATCGGTAACCACCGGTTAACCATGCTCCGCCACGGTTCACATCGTGCGGTGGCGTCGGGAGAATCCGGCGCGCCGCGGTGCGGGGCACGCGGGTCAAGGCGGGGACATGGACTGGGAAGCACCGCGCAACGAGGTCGCCAGCGCTCCCGGAGCGGCCGCGCGGCCGTTGTTCCAGATCGATCCGCGCGAGATCGCACTGCACGCGCTGACCTGCCTGCCGCGCGCCGCGCTCGCCGCGGCCTGCGCCTTCGCCCTGCTCCTCGCCGTCTACGTCGCGATCCCCACCCGCTACGCCGCCAAGGCCGTGGTCGTCGCCGATCCTCGGATCGGCTCGGCGACCGAGGAGGCGACGCCCAACATCGCCCGCGACTCGGCGGCGCTCGAGAGCCTCGTCGAGGTCGCCACGACCGACGGCTTCCTGATCGGCGTCGTCCGCGGCCAGAAGCTCGCCGACGATCCGGAGTTCGCGTCGTCGGCGGGCGAGATAGCCGTCGTAGAGAAACTCCGTAGCCGGCTCACCATCGAGCGGCTCGGCACGACCTACGTGTTCGAGGTCGCGGTGAAGTCGCGCGAGGCCGCGCGTGCCGCCGCGCTCGCCAACGCCGTCGCCGAAGCCCTGGTCGACCACGTCCGCACCGAGCGCGGCGCGCTCGCCGACGCGGCGGCGAAACGCCTCGCCGATCAGGTCGACGAGCTGCGCGCCGCCGTCGCCGCCTCGGGCAAGGCCGCCGCCGACTATCGCGCCCGCATGGGCCTCGTCGACGCCGGCCGCGACGCCAACACCGCCGAGCGCAGCTATTCCGACCTGTCGCGGCAGGTCGCCGACGCCGCCGGCGCCATGCAGGCCGCCCGCTCCCGTCTCGACGAGATCGCCCGCGGCTCCGGCGCCGCCGGCGGCGCGCTCGACGCGGTCGGTTCGCCGCTCCTGACCACGCTGCGCGCCCGCCAATCCGACCTCCGCCAGCAGATCGCGGAGATGGAGGGCATCTACGGCGACCGCCATCCGCAGATCCGCCGCCTGCAGGACCGCCTCGCCGAAACCGGCCAGCAGCTCGCCGGCGAGGGCGCGCGCCTGCGTGCCGTCGCCCAGGCCGACTACGACGTCGCCCGCCGCCGCCACGAGGCGCTCGCCGCCGACCTCGCCGCGGCCAAGGTGTCCGTCGCGGCGGTCGGTACGGCCTCGGCCGACCTGACGGCCCTCGAGCTCAAGGCCAAGGCCGACAGCGACGCCTACGAGGCGGCGCTGGCGCGCTACCAGAAGGCCCTCGCCTCCGGCGTTTCGCCGGAGCTCGAGATGACCGTGTCCTCGCCGGCGCAACCGCCGCTGCGGCCGACCAAGCGGACGCTCGGTTTCGTCGTTCCGATCGCCGCGGTGCTGTCGCTTCCGCTCGGCTTCTTCGCCGCGCTCGGGCTGTCGCTGGCGCGCCGCGGCGTGCGCTCGGCCGCCGAGGTCGAGACGCTGCTCGGCCTGCCGGTGGTCGCCGTGGTGCCGCGCGGCCGCCTCGTGCCGGCCGGCGTCGTGCGCCGCCTGCTCGGCCTGCCCGCCATCGACGTCGCCGCCGACCTCGTCGCCCGGGTCGGCCACGCCGTGCCCGGTGCGCGAGTGCTGGTCGCCGACACCGGTACCGCCCGCTCGGCCGGCGCGATCGCCCGCCGCCTCGCGGCGCTGCTCACCGGCGCCGGCGTCGCTGCACCGATACGGCCCGCGACCGCCGCGCCGCCGCCCTCCCCCGTCCGCGAGCAGCCGCGCCGCGGCTGGCGCCGGGCCGGCCAGCCCGAACCGCAGTCGCCGGCGCCGCTGCCGCCGTCGGTCGACCTCGTCACCGCCGAGGGCGGACGGGCCGCCGAACAGGCGGCCGCCGCCGGCGTCGTCCCCGCCGCCGCGGTGCTGGTGCTGCCCTGGAACGCCCTGCCCGCCGCCGACCTCCGCACCGCCGCCGGTCGTTTGCTGCCCGATCCGCGCACGCCCGCGATGGTGGTCTTCACCATTTGATCATGGCCGCGTCGCACTATGCCGGCGACACGGGGAAAGGGCACATGAGCGCGAACGGGCGGATCCGGCCGATGCGGCCCGACGACGTCGAAGCCGTCGGAAAGCTGTTCATGCAGGTGTTCCGACAGTCCGAGGCGCCGCCGTCCCGCGCGTTGTCAGACTATTTCCGTCTCGTCTGTTTCGGCGCGCCTGCCTACGGCGAGGACGTCGGCAGCATCGTCCACGAGGATGCCGAGGGCGTCGTCGACGGTGCGATCACCATCACGCCGATCCGCTTCGTCTGCGGCGACATGGTGCTGACCGGCCGCGAACTCGCCAACTACATGGCCGACGACACCAAGGGCCGGAAGGGCGCGACCGATCTGGCGCTGACGCTGCGCGCCCGCAACCAGGACCTCGCCTTCTCCGAGACCGCGCGGCCCGTCAGCGCCGACATGGTCAAGGCGATGGGCGCGGTGATCCTGCCGATCCAGAGCCTGGAGTGGACCCGGGTGTTCCGCCCGTGCGGCGCGGTGGTGCGCCTTATGCAGCGCCGCGGCGGCGTCTACGCGCGCATTCCGGCGATGCCGCTCGCCAAGCTCGGCGACCTCGTGGCGACGCGCGTGTTCAAGCGGCTCGACCCGCCGCGCGAGGGCGTCGTCGCCGGCCCGGTCGAGCGGGACGAGTTCGTCGCCCTCGCTCCGCAGATGGTCGCGCACTACGGGCTGCGCCCGCTGTGGGAACCGGCCGAACTGAACTGGCTGATCGACCGCGCCGCCGAGCGGACCCGCAACGGGCCGCTCGTGCTGCGCAAGGTCACCGACGGCCGCGGCACGGTGATCGGCCTCGCCGCCTATCTCGGCGGCCCCGGCATGATCGCCAACGTGCTCAACATCCTCGCCCGCAAGAACCGCGAGGTCGAGGTGATCGGAGCGCTGCTCGCCCTGATGGACGCCGAGGGCAACGTCGCCGCCCGCGGCACGGCCCAGCCGATCCAACTCGAGGCGATGTGTCGGATCCCCGGCATGCTGTTCCGCCACAACGCCTATTCCTACGTGCTGTCGAAGCACGCCGCCGTGGTCGACGCGGCCCGGCGCAACGACATCTACATGGGCGGCCTCGCCGGCGAGGGCTGGAGCCGACTGGTCTCGGAGACCTTCTGAAGAGTCGCGTTTAATTTATTGATAGATCACGTTTTTCGGCAGAATCTCCGCACTACCGCGCCGCCGGCAGCAGCGCCTCGACGAGCGTCGGGTCGAGCGATCCGGTGGCGGGGTCGACGAGGCCGAAGCCGGCGGTGAGTTCCCAGTGGGTCCAGCCGAGGCAGGCCGCCTCGGCGGCGCGCGCCACCGTCCCGATCCAGGCCGCGCGGTCGGCGGGCGGCGCGGCGTCGGCGAGGACGCCGAACTCGCCGATCACCACGGGCACCCCGGTCCGGCGCGACCACGCGCCGACCCGGTCGAGATCGGCACGGATGGTGTCGGCGCCGAAGGCGAAATCGCGGCCGGCGGCGAGATAGTCGGCGGCCTCGCCGTCGCCGGCGGCGCGCAGGCGTTGCTCGAGGCCGGTCACGGCGGGGTCGCGCCCGGTCAGCGGAAACGGGATGCCCGAGAGCCGCCCGATCGGCCCGGCCATGAAGGCCGCGGCCCCCTGGTGGGTGAAGACCATCGGATCGTAGTAGTGCACGGCGTAGATCACGCCCGGATCGGTGCTCGCCGGCGCGGCGCCGAGCAGCGCGTCCCAGCGCTGCGGCCCGCCGGTGGAGAGCACGAACGGCACGTCCGGCATCGCCTTGCGCAGCACCGGCACCAGCCGGGCGGTCATCTTCAGCCAGAAGTCGTCGGCGACCGGTGGCTCGTTGAGGACCTCGGCGAAGACCCGGCCGCGCGCCGCCGCGTTGACCACCGGCGCCAGCGCGAGCCAGGCCTCGCCGACCGAATCGAACGCGGCGACGCGGTCGTCGGAAAAGCGCCCGGCGAGCGCGCCGCCGCCGTGGAGGTCGAGCACCACGGCAAGACCGAGGCCGAGATAGTGGTCGAGTGCGGCGCGTGTGTCGGCGAGCGCCGCTGCGATCTCGGCGGGCGAGGCGAAGGCCGTCATGAACGCCTCCGCCTTCAACGGCAGGCGGACGTGGCCGAGGCCGCGGCGGACGAGGTCGTCGATCGCGCCGGCCGGCGCGCTGCGCCAAGAGCCGGACCCGTCGACGCCGGGCACGGATATGCCGCGGGCGAGCGCCGGCAGGCCGGGCGGGCAATCGGAGGCGGCCGATGCCGCTCCGCTCGACGCGAGCGCAAGCGCGAGGACGGCGGCGGCGACCGGCGCGCGGCGCATCAGTCGCCCGAGCGCGACAGCAGCAGCCAGGCCGCGAGCGGGTTGGTGGTCAGGTAGCGCCAGCCGAGCCGGCGCGGCTCCTGCGCCAGCCGCCACGCCCACTCCAGCCCGACGTCCTGGACGAAGCGCGGCGCGCGGCTCTTGGCGTGGGAGAGGAAATCGAACAGGCCGCCGCTGGTCTTGATCACGCCGACCGAGGCGAGGCGTTCGCGGTTGCGCATCACGAAGCGCTGCTCCAGCGGCACGCCGAGGGCGACCCACAGCACGTCGGGCCGGAAGCGCTCGATCGCGTCGAGGACGGCGTCCTCCTCGGCGGGGCGGAAGTAACCGTGGTGGCCGGCGATCTCGGGGACGTCGGGATAGGCGTGGCGCAGGTGCTCGACGGCGCGCTCGTTGACCTCCGGACGGGCCCCCAGCAGGAAGTGGCGCAGGCCCGCGGCGCCGGAGCGCCGCATCACGTCGTGGACGAGGTCGGTGGTCGCGACCCGCTCCGGCAGCGGGCGCGCGCACAGGATCTTCGAGGCGAACACCATCGGCTGGCCGTCGGCGTGGATGACGTCGGCGGCGAGGAAGAGGTCGCGCACGGCCCGGTCCTGGTGGCAGAGCGCGATCACCTGCCCGTTCGCCGACGTGACGTAGAGCGGACGGCCCGGACGCCTGCGGGCGGCGAGGGCGGCCTCGACCATGTGGTCGGCGGCCTCGGCGAGCGTCGCCGCGGTGATCGGCAATCCCCCGATCCGGACCGGCGCGTGACGACCCGCCGTTCGGCCGCGCAAGGCGCGCGGACGAACGGTCGCCGATGATGCACGGCCGGTCAGTTCGAGGGTGTGACGCTCGGGCATCGATCCGCTCCGCGGCGGCCCGCGACGGGGCTCGCCAGTTTCGACTGCGACCGGATCCTAGGTCGCCGCGCCGTTTCGGGTAAAGCCGAGAAGATGGTAAACAGATACAAGTCTCTAGATCTGGTTACCGAGTGCTCCTGATGCTTTTGACGATCGCATCATCACTTCGGCCGATCATGCCGGCGGCCGCCACCGCCGTTCGGCGAGGGCGCGGAACGGTGCGCCGCGCGGGCGCGGTACCGATCCGTCGATCACCTCGAGGCGGCCGAGCCGGTTCAGCGTGTGCAGCTTGTGGCCGGGCCAGCGTCCGCCGGGCGCGATGCGCGACACGACCGTCTGGGCGAAGCCGCCCTCGTCGAGCCGGGTGATCTCGGTGATCGCCAGCGCCTTGCCGTAGCCGAGGCTGCAATCCTGGACCGGGCGGAACAGCCGGTCGCCGACGCGGACCACCGCGCCGGCGGGCCGGGCGGTGGCGCGATCGATCAGCACCGGTTCGGCCTCGATCGGGCGCCACGGCCCGAGTGGCGAAGGGGCGTGGTGGATCACCAGCGTGTCGGAATAGCCGCCCTCCCCGTCGAAGGCGACCGAGGTCATCCACCAACGGCCGGCGTGCTCGAACAGGGTGGCGTCGGCGAGCGCGGCGCCGGAGATCAGCGTGGCGACGCGCTCCCAACGGTCGGGGAAGCGGGTGCAGCGCCAGAGCGCGACGTCGCCGGCGGCGGAGCTCTCCGGCACCATGTGCAGCGCGCCGTCCCAGTGCAACAGGAACGGATAGGAGAGGTGCGTCGGCTGCTCGAGCACCGTCTCGGCCACCGAGACCGGCCCGCGCTCGCCCATCCGGACCACCGAGACGACGCCCTTGCCGGTGCGGTGGTCGAGGTCCTCGAAGAAGATCGCGCCCTGCCCGCCTTCGAATGCCGGGAAGGGGTCGGCGTAGAAGTGGCCGCCGGGGTCGGGCAGCACCGACCAGCCGGGACCGGAGAGATCGCCGCGCGCGAGGACGCCGTTGCCGTCGACATGGCGCCAGCCGACGCGCCAGTGCGGCGCCTCGCAGAGCAGGCGGTAGACAGCGCGCGTCGCTGTCGACGCGAGTTCGCGGGCGAGGATCCGCCCGGGCGGTCGCGGCGCGCCGCGCGGCGCGGCGGGGATCGCCGGCGGCTCGGGTCGCGCGCGGCCGCTCCGCCATGCCGCGGTCAGCGCCACCAGCGCCGTCGTGATCCGGGCGCCGACGGCGTCGAGTGCACCGGAGACGCCGACGGCCATCTCGGTGGAGGCATGCAGCCGTTCCAGCACCACGCCGCTCGCCGCCTCGGCGATCTCGACCACCGGCACCGCGCCGGCGAGGAGAGCCGCGAGCGCGGCATCGTCGCCGAAGCCGCCGTCATAGCGCACCACCAGCGTCGAGGCGCCGGGGGCGAGCGCGGGACGGGCGGAGAGGTCGACCACCATGTCGAACGTGCCGCCGGGAACGAGGCGCGCGGCGACGGCCGAGGCGTCCGCGACGTCGCCGCCGCCGGGTCGGCCGCCGCGCAGCAGCCGGCGCTCCATCACGAACAGGCCGTCCAGCCCCACCGGCGGCGGCACCGGCGGCGCTGCCACGACCGCGACGTCGACGCCGGGCACCCCCAGCCGATCGGCGAGGCGCAGGTGCCAGCGCCGGACGCGGTCGGCCTCGATCCTGAGCGCGATGCGCATGGGTCAGCCCGCCCGCCCGAGGGCCTCGTCGATCAGCCGCTCGTAGGCGTCGACCATGGCGCCGAGCGAGTAGCGCTCGGCGAGCCGGCGCCCGGCGGCGACCAGACGGCCGCGCAGCGCCGCGTCGGCGAGCACGCCGTCGACGGCGCGGGCGAAGGCATCGGTGTCGGTGGTGTCGACGAAGACCGCGGCGGGACCATCGTCGCCGGCGAGCACTTCGCGGAGCACGTCGAGCCGGTTGGCGACCACCGGCACGCCGGCCTGGGCCGCCTCGACCGCGGCGAGCCCGAAGGTCTCGGCCGCCGAGGGGAAAACGAAGACGTCGAGGGCGGCGAGGAAACGGCCGAGGGTCTCGGGGTCGAGTTCGCCGAGGAAGCGGACCCGGTCGGCGACGCCCTGCTCGGCGGCGAGGGCGGCGAGGCGGTCGTGGTCCGCGCCCTGGCCGGCGAGGGCCAGCGTCCAGCCGGGGCGGCCGGGCAGCAGGCGGATCGCGTCGTCGAGCCGCTTCATCGGGTGCAGCCGAGCGGCGCAGCCGATCACCGGCGTATCCACCGGCAGGCCGAAGCCGGCGCGGGCGGTGGCGCGGTCGACGTCTGTCGTCTTGTCCTCGAAGCCGTGCGGCACCTGGACGATGCGGGCGCGATAGGCGGCGGGGTGGCCCGCGAAGGCGCGCGCGGTGTCGTCGGAGTTGACGGTGACGCTGCGGAACAGGCCTAAGCTGCCGAACAGACGGTCGGCGGCGCGGATCGCACGGTTGGTGACGCCCTCGGCCGAAACCTGGTTGGCGATGATCGGCGCCGAACTCACGAGGCGCACCAGCGGCGCGCCGACGATGTTGCCGTAGTGCTGGAAGGTCAGCACCACGTCCGGCCGGATCCGGCGCACCGCCCCGGCGACGCGGACCGACAGCCGGATCAGGCCGCCGATGCCGGACGGGCGCTCGGTCATGCAGTGCACGACGTGGGGCAGCCGGTCGGCGCCGGCGGTGCGGCGGTAGAAGAACAGGTGGTGGACCTCGTGGCCGCGCCTTTCGAGCTCGCGGCCGAGCAGGCGCGAAATCTCCTGCGCCCCGGCGTTCTCTGCCTGGGTCTGCACCATGAGCACGCGCACGGGCGCGGCCGGCGCCGCGGTCCGGACCGGCGCGAGCGCCTCGACACGACCGATCGCGCTCACGGCGACGCCCTCCCCGCGACAATCTCGACCACGTCCTCGACCGCGCCCAGCATGACCGAGCGCGCCGCGACCGGGGTGAGGTTGTGGTCGGTGGTGGCGATCACCGAGACGGCGGCGTTCGGATAGGCGACGAGGCCGTGCCGCCCGAAATGGCGGGCGAGTTCCTCGAGCCCCTTGTCGTCGGCCCCGTAGATCAGGCGCACCGGCACGCCGCGCTCGGCGAGGACGCGGAAGCGGCGGACGATCTCGGCGCGGACCGGGGCGAGCCCCGACACCGGCAGGCCGCGCCGCACCAGCGCCGCCTCGGCGAGGCCGGCGAGTTGGCGGGCGACGCCGGCGGCGATGCGGCCGACCCGGATCTCGCCGGAGACGAGCCGGCGCCACTGCCGGAGGCTGAGCGCCTGCCCGGCCTGCGCCGACACGGTGCGGGTGCCCGCGGCGATCAGCACGTCGAGGCGCTCGCGCGGGTCCCAGACGAAGCGCTGCGGGTTGACCAGCACGACGCCGCGGACGCGCGGGTCCTGCGCGGCGGCGCGGAAGGCGAGGAAGGCGCCGCTGCAGCCGCCGGCGAGCACCACCGGCACGCCCTCGGCCGCCGCGACGTCGATCGCGGCCGTGACGTCGGCGTCGACGTGGTCGGCGTAGAGCACCTCGCGGTCGTCGAGCGAGAGCGAGTCGCCGACCGAGGAGACGTCGAAGCGCAGCACCGCGACGCCGGCGCGGGCGAGCATCCGCCCCTGCTCGACGGCGGCGCGGGCCCAGCCGGTGTGGCGGCTGCGGCCGGTGTTGAGCAGGATCACCGCGGCGCGCGGGCGGCCCTCGGCCGGCCGGGTCTCGACGCCGAACAGCCGGCCGTCGGGCCCGAAGCGGAAGGCGCGTTCGCGGAAGCCGTCGCCACGCAGTTCGGCGGCGGGCGGCGCCGTCGGCACGGCACGGCGCGCCGGCGCGGCGAGCCCGTCGGCGGCGAAGGCGGAAAGGTCGGCGAGGAGATCCGCGGGCGGCCGCGCCGCGGTCGGATCGAAGGTCAGCCGGCCGTAGTCGGAGAAGGGACGGCATTCCACCACGGCGGCCTCGCCGACGATCGCGCGGATCGCCGCGCCGCTGTCGCGGCCGGGCTTGTCGTAGGCGAGGACGCGGGCGACGCCCGGGAACGGCGCGGGCTTCAGCGCCTTGAGGCCCTGCAGCGTCTCGGCGGTGAAGCGGAAGCCGGCGACCGAGAGGCCGCCGTCGGGGACGTCCTCGGGATAGTGGCCGAGATAGTCGTCGATCAGGCGCGACCACACCGTCATCTCGCGGGCGTATTCGCGGCCGGACAGCACCGGCGCGAGCAGCACCATCGCCGAGACGCCGGCGATGCCCGGCGCGGCGGCGGCGGCGAGCGCGGCACCGACGCCGAAGCCGACCAGCACGATCTCGTCGACGCCGGCGTGGCGGCGCAACGCCGCGGCGGCGGCGCCGACCGAGGCGGTCCAGCGCGCCACGTGGCCGGGGTCGAGGTGATCACCGAGGCTGTCGAAGGTGCCCGGCAGGTCGTAGCGCAACGTCGGCAGGCCGCGGCCTGCAAAGGCGCCGGCGAGCGCGCGCCACGTCTCGGAGACGCAGTGCGCCTCGTAGCCGATCGAGGCGACCATGACGACGCCGCGCCGTGCCGCGCCGGGGTGCAGGAAGCCGGCGCAGCCCTCGAAGGCGATCGGCAGACCGCCCGCGACCGCCGTGGCGGCGAGCCCTTCGTCGTGCGCCGCGACGGTCTCCGCCGCCGGTCTCGCCAGTGCCGTCATCGAACCTCCGACCGGGAAATTGCGGATGCGACCCTAGCCTCGAAAGGTTGAGAAACAACCCAACCCGTCTTTCGGAAGTCGAGACAAGGGTTTTGCAATGTTGTGGGTCCAGAACGTGGATCGAAGGGCCGCTCCGGCCCGCGACCGAAGGCGGACCCGTGACGGCCATCGATCCCATCCGGCACACCCAGTCCGGCGTCGTGCGCGCGCTCTACGGCCGCGTCCGCTCCGCCATCGTGCCGCTCGCCTCGGTGCTGTTGAAGGTGGTCGCCGCCGGCACGATGGCGGTGGTGTTCGTGCTCGCCTCGCGCACGATGACGCCGCACGACTTCGGCCGCCTGTCGGTCTGGTTCAACGCGCTGTCCTTCGTCGCGGTGTTCGCCGCCCTGTCGCAGGACGGGCTGATCGTCCGCCTGTGGTTCGAGTATCTCGCGCGCGGCGACCACGGCCTCGCCCGCGGCGCGGTCCGCAACGGCTGGATCGTCTCGATCGCCGGCGCCCTCGTCGCCGCCGCGGGCATCGGCATCGGGCTCGAGATCCTCGGCGGCGCCGACGGCGACACCGCGACGGCCGGCGCGGCCTTCGTGTTCGCCAGCGCGATCGGCCTCTACGCCGCCAGCCTGACGCGCAACGTCCGCGACGTCCTGGTCTCCGGCACCATCCAGGAACTGCCGTGGCGCTTCCTGCTGCTCGCCGTCAGCGGCTGGTGCCTCGTCGCCGGCGAGGCCATGACGCCGGCGCTGTTCTTCTGGACCGGCGCCGCCGGCTTCGCCGCCAGCATCCTCGGCCAGCGGCTCGCGCTCGACCGGCGCTATCCCGCCGCCGTGCGCAAGGCCGCACCGGCGCGCGAGGGCCGGCGCTGGGCCGCCCTCACCGGCCGGCTGCTGCTGCCGACGCTGATGGAGGCGACCAGTCAATATGCCGAGGTGATCCTGATCGGCCTCGTGCTCGACCCGGTCACCGCCGGCGGCTTCTTCGCCGTGCAGCGGATCGCCTCGGTGTTCCCGATGCTGTCGACGGGGCTCTTGTCCTACACCTTCGTGCGCACGCCGAAGTTCTACTTCGACGGCGAGACCGACAAGCTGCAGGCGATGTTCTCGCAGGCCGTGCGCCTCCTGCTCCTGTTCGTGCTGGCGACGCTGGCGGTGGTGGCGGTCGCCGGTCCGTTCCTGCTCGGCCTGTTCGGTCCGGAATACCGCGACGAATACGGCACGCTGGTGCTGCTCGGCCTCAGCTACGCCGTCATCGCCTGCGGCGGCACCGCCGGCATGAACCTCCTGTTCACCGGCCACGAACTCGCCTACGTCAGGATCCAGGCGGTCTATCTCGTCGCCCGCATCGCGCTGGTGCTGCTGCTCGCCAGCCTCTACGGCAGCTTCGGCGCCGCCCTCGCCTTCCTCGCGGTCTCCGCGCCCTACACGCTGCTGCTGGTCGTCGCCAACCGCCGCCGCCTCGGCGCCGACCCGTCGGTGATGTCGCTGTTCCGCCGGCACGGCTGACCGGAGGGCGTGCGTCAGCGCGGCAGCCGCGCCGCGCGGGCACGCAGCCAGGCCTTGACCGCAGGATCGCTCGCCAACCCCTCGGCCACCGCGAAAGCTTGCGCGGCCTCGCCGCTCCGGCCGGCGGCGGCGAGCAGGTGGGCGCGGGTGGCGTGAAAGGGCTGATAGGTCGCGACACGAGCCGGATCGAGCGCCGCCAGCGCGGCGAGCCCCGCCTCGGGCCCCTTGACCTCCGCCAGCACGCCGGCACGGCCGACCAGCGCTCCCAGGCCGGGCGCGATCCGCACCAGCGCGTCGTAGAGCAGCGCCAGCGCCGCCCAATCGGTCACGCCGCGAAAACGCCGGGCCGCGTGCACGGCCTGGATCGCCGCCTCGTACTGGAACCGCCCGGGCGCTCCGAGCCGCCCGGCTCGGAGCAGTGTCGCCTCGGCCTCGGCGAGGACGACGGCGTCCCACGCGGCGGGGTCTTGCTCGGCGAGCGGCACATAGGCGCCCGTGCCGTCGCGCCGCGCGTTGCGGCGGGCCGAGACGAACAGCGTCAGCGCCAACAGCCCGAGCGCCTCCGGGTCCGGCAGCAAGGCGGCGACGAGGCGGGCGAGATGGATCGCCTCGCCGGCGACGCCGCCGTCGTCGTCGGCGAGGCTCCCGGACGACGGCATCCGCCCGTCGAAGTCGAGGGTGAAGGCGCCGTAGATCGCGGCGAGCACGGCGTCGAGCCGGGACGGCAACGCTTCCGGCGACGGCACCTCGAACGGGATGCCGGCGGCGCGGATCTTGGCCTTGGCCCGCACCAGCCGCTGCGCCATCGCCGACGGCGCCACCACGAACAGGCCGGCGATCGCCTCGGCCTCGAAGCCGAGCACGGTCTGCAGCATCAGGGGCGCGTGCAGGGCGGGGTCGATGGCCGGATGGGCGCAGACGAACAGCAGCGTCAGCCGCTCGTCGGGCAAGCCGTCGGGCGCCTCGGCGGCGGCGGCCTCGGCCTCCTCGACCGCGAGCCGGAGGCGGTCCTCCGACGCGGTCGCGACGCCGCGGCGGCGGGCGCCGTCGACCAGCCGGCGCCGGGCCGCGGTCAGCAGCCAGGCTTCGGGGCGCTCGGGCACGCCCGTGCGGGGCCAGTGCGCGAGGGCGGCGACCACCGCGTCGGCGAGCGCGTCCTCGGCGGCGGCGATGTCGCGCGAGCGCGCCGCGAGATAGGCGACGAGGCGGCCGAAGCCGGCGCGCACCGCGCGCTCGGCCGCCTCGCGGGCAAGGTCGCCTCCGGTCATTCCGGCATGGGCGTCGGCATGATCGGCCTGACCTCGACCGGCCCGTGGCCGATCGACGGCATCCGCGCCGCCCAGGCGAGCGCGGCGTCGAGGTCGGGGACGTCGATCAGGTAGTAGCCGCCGAGCTGTTCCTTGGTGTCGGCGTAGGGGCCGTCCTGGATCATCCGGCGCCCGCCCTCGACCCGGACCGTCGTCGCGGTCTCCGGGCCCTGGAGGGCGTTGCCGCCGACGAGCGCGCCGGCCTCGATCAGCGCCCTTGTATAGGCCATCCAAGCCTCCATCGGCGGCTGCGGCGGCGCGTCGGGGGCGGGGTTCCGCTCGTCGGCGACGTAGATCAGGAGCAGATACTGCATGGGTCTCGTCCTCCATCGGGATCACGCAGGCGTCGGCCTGCCGACCATGACGCGCTCGCCCGTCGCCAATCGACAGCGGCCGACCGATTTTACGCGAGGACGACGCGGAACGCGTGACGACTACGCCCCCGCGTCCGGCTCCGCTCGTCCGCGCGGCAGGCGGAGGGCGAAGGCGGCGCCTTCGGCGGAGGGGGCGAGGGCGAGTTCGCCGCCGTGCTCGCGGGCGATCGAGTAGCTGATCCAGAGGCCGAGGCCGGTGCCCTCCCCGACCGTCTTCGTGGTGAAGAACGGCTCGAAGATCTTGTCGGCGATCTCGGGGGCGACGCCGGGGCCGTTGTCGGCGACGCGGATCTCGACCATGTCCGGCCCGGCGGCACCGACCGAGACCTCGACGCGCGGATCGGGCCGGCCGCGCACGGCGTCGATGGCATTCTCGATCAGGTTGACCACCACCTGGTGCAGCTGGCCCTCCTGGCCCTCGGCGGTCGCGCCCGGCTCGGCCGAGACCGAGATCGCGACGGCGTCGCCCTTGGCCTTGGCGGCCCAGGTCGCGGCGGTGCGCACCAGCCGTTCGAGGTCGACCGGGCGGCGGTCGCCGGGGCGGGTGAAGGACAGCCGGCGCAGGTTCCGCACGATGTCGGCGATGCGGACGGCGCCCTCGAGCGTGCCCTCGATCAGCGGCGCGAGGTCCTCGACAACGGCGTCGATGCGATGCGAACGCCGGAGTTCGTCCGGGTCGCCGCCGCGGTGCAGGGCGTCGAGATAGCCGGTCAGGCGCGTCCGGTAGCGGTCGAGGGTGTGGATGTTGCCGTAGACGAAGCTGATCGGGTTGTTGAGCTCGTGGGCGACGCCGGCGACGAGGCGGCCGAGGCTCGCCATCTTCTCCTGCTCGACCAGCTTGCGCTGGGCCTGCTGCAGTTCCTGGTGCGCCCGGTGCAGCGCCTCGTAGGCGCGCCGCAGTTCACCGATCGGCCGGCCGGTCAGCACGGCGCCGGCGCGGCGGCCGGCGTGGTCGAGCCGCGGCGAGGACGCCACCGCCATCAGGTCCGACACGCCGTCGCGGGTCAGGAAGCGCAGCTCGCGGTCGGACGGCTGCGCGGCCCCCGCGATGCCGGCGGCGGCGTCGCGGTCGGCCGGGGCGAGCCGGGCGGCGAGGGCCGAGCCGACGATCTCGGCCTCGGAAACGCCGGTGAGCCGCACGAAGGCCGGGTTTACCTGGACGATCCGGCCGGCGGCGTCGACCACCACGAGGATGTCCGACACCGAGGCGATCACGCTCGAGATGAAGGCCTGGGCCTCCTCGAGCTCGGAATTCTTGGCTTCGAGGTCGGTCTCGTAGCGCAGGAGGTCGGAGTAGACCTCGTCCATCTTGGCGATGACGTCGAGCCACATCGCCTCGCCGGCGCCGTCGAGCGCGGCGGTGCCGGGACCGGCGACGTGGTCGAGCAGGCGGTCGGGACGGCCCTTCTCAGTCGGCATCGGCGCCCCCGCGGCCGAGGTCGTAGCGCTCCATCTTGGCGCGAAGGCCGACGCGCGAGAGGCCGAGTTCGTCGGCACTGCGGCTGATGTTGCCGCCGGTCCGGCGCAGGGACGCCTCGATCAACGCGCGCTCCAGCGCCTCGACGCGCTCGCGCAGGAGGCCGCCACCGCCCTCCCCGTCGATCACTGGCGGTGCGGCGGGCCGCACGACGTCGGACAGGAGTTCCGGCCCGAGCGGTCCGTCGCGGTCGGACAGCGCCACCATGCGCTGGATCTCGTTGGCGAGTTCACGGACGTTGCCGGGCCAACGGTGGGCGGCGAAGGCGGCCAGGGTCTCCGGCGCGAAACCCGACACGCGGCGGTGGAAGGTGCGGTTGACGTCGTCGAGCAGCCGCGCCGCCACCGGCGGGATGTCCATTGGCCGATCCTTCAGCGCCGGCAGGTGCACCGGGAAGGCGGCGAGGCGGTAGTAGAGGTCGCGGCGGAAGCGGCCGGCGTCGACTTCGCCGAGCAGGTCGCGGTTGGTGGCGGCGACGACGCGGACGTCGACCTTGCGCGGGCGCTGGGCACCGAGAGGGCGGATCTCGCCCTCCTGCAGCACACGCAGCAGCTTGACCTGGAACGACGGCGAGGTCTCGCCGATCTCGTCGAGGAAGATCGTGCCGCCGTCGGCGACCTCGAACAGGCCGACGCGGTCCTGGTAGGCGCCGGTGAAGGCGCCCTTCTTGCAGCCGAACAGCTCGCTCTCGAGCAGTTCGTCCGGCAGCGCGCCGCAGTTCTCGACCACGAAGGGCTTGTCGCCGCGCGCCGAGCCGTAGTGGATCGCCCGCGCCAGCAGCTCCTTGCCGGTGCCGCTCTCGCCGGTGATCAGCACCGAGATGTCGTAGAGCGTCGCCCGGCGGGCGAGCGCGATCACGCCCTCGACCGGACTGCTGGGCGCGTGGACGATGCGGTCGAACTCGTAGCGACCGCGCTCGGCGCGGCGGCGGCCCTCGACGGCGGCGGCGAGCGCCTGCGGGCTCGGCTTGGTCTCGGCGGCGGCCCCGCCGGCCTCCTTCTGCAGGCGGAACAGCGCCGCGGCGTCGCGCACCGAGGCGAGCAGCGCATCCGGGTGCCAGGGCTTGGTGACATACTGGTAGATGCCGGCCTCGTTGATGCCGGCGATGATGTCCTCGCTGTCGGTGTAGCCGGAGATGATCATCCGGACCGTGTCGGGCCACTGGTCGCGCACGCGCTTCAGGAAGGCGACGCCGGTCTCGCCGGGCATGCGCTGGTCGCAGAGGATCACCTGCACCATCTCGCCGGCGAGCACGGCCTCGGCCTCGCCCGTGGAGCGGGCGCCGATCACCTCGAACTCGTCGGCGAGCACGCGCCGCAGCGTCTCCAGCGAGCGGACCTCGTCGTCGATCACCAGGACGGTGGCGTGATGGGTCATCGCGCCGCCGTCTCAGCAGATCCGCGGCAGCTGTTCGCCGGACAGCCAGTCGACGATGCGGCCGCCGCCGAAGCCGGTGGTCATCTGCACGAACTGCTGGTCGTCGGCGACGACGGTGCCGATCGCGGCGGCCTCGGCGCCGAGCGGGTGGGCGCGCATGGCCGCGAGCAGCGCGTCGGCGCCGGCCGGCGACACCACCGCGACCAGCTTGCCCTCGTTGGCGACGTTGAGCGGATCGAGCCCGAGCAGTTCGCAGGCCGCCGCCACCTCCGGCTTGACCGGGATCGCCGCCTCCTCGATGCGGAAGCCGACGCCGGACTGGTGCGCGAGCTCGTTGAGCGTGGCGGCGAGGCCGCCGCGGGTCGGGTCGCGCATCAGTTTCAGGTGCGGCCCGGCGGCAGCGACCATCGCCTCGACGAGGCCGTTGAGGGCGGCGCTGTCGGAGAGGATCGCGGTCTCGAACTCGAGGTTCTCGCGGCTCGACATGATCGCGACGCCATGGTCGCCGATCGAGCCCGAGAGCACCACGACGTCGCCGGGCTCGGCGCGGTCGCCGGAGAGGTCGAGCCCGTCGGGCAATTCGCCGATGCCGGCGGTCGAGATGAACAGGCCGTCGGCCTTGCCGCGCTCGACCACTTTGGTGTCGCCGGTGACGATGGTGACGCCCGCCGCGCGCGCCGCCCTGCCCATCGAGTCGGCGATGCGCTTCAGGTCGGCCAGCGGGAAGCCCTCCTCGACGATGTAGCTCGCCGACAGGTGCAGCGGCCGGGCGCCGGACATGGCGATGTCGTTGACGGTGCCGTGCACCGCCAGCGAGCCGATGTCGCCGCCGGGGAAGAACAGCGGCGAGACGACGTAGCCGTCGGTGGTCATCACCATCCGCCCGCCGCGCGGGGTCGGGAAGGCCGCCTGGTCGTTGCCCTGGTCGAGGAACGGGTTGGCGAAGGCCTCGCGGAAGATGCCCGAGACGAGGTCGGCCATCGCCCGGCCGCCGGAGCCGTGGCCGAGGTCGACCCGGCCGTTGGCGAGGTCGAGCTTGCGGCGATAGGCCTTGATCGGGGAACGGACGGTCAAGACGCCCTCCTAAGGCTGTCGTGCTCGCGGAAGCGGCCGTAGGTCCAGTGCGCGGCGCAGGCACCCTCCGAGGATACCATGCAGGCGCCCATCGGTGTCTCCGGCGTGCACACCGTCCCGAACAGCTTGCACTCGGCCGGCCGCTTCTGGCCGCGCAGGATGGCGCCGCACTCGCAGGCCGGGTTGTCGTCGGCGCGGATGGTCTCGACCGAGAAGCGCTTCTCGGCGTCGAGGGCGGCCCACTCGTCGCGCAGCTTGAGCGCGGAGGCCGGCACGGAGCCGAGGCCGCGCCACTCGAAGCTCTCGCGCAGCTCGAAGAAGCGGTCGACCAGGGACTGCGCCGCGACGTTGCCGGCGGGGGTGACGGCGCGGATGTACTGGTTCTCGACCTCGGCGCGCTGCTCGTTGACCTGACGCACCAGCATCAGCACCGCCTGCATCACGTCGAGCGGCTCGAAACCGGCGACCACCACGGGCTTGCGGTGGCGCTCGGCGAACTCGCGGTAGGGCTCGAGGCCGATGATGGTCGAGACATGCGCCGGCCCGACGAAACCCTCGATCGCCACCGGCCGCTCGCCCGGCACCGGCGGCGCGGTCAGGATCGCGCGCATGGCGACCGGCGTCAGCACGTGGTTGACGAAGAAGGAGAGGTTCGGCAGGCGCTTCTCGGCCGCGAGCTTCAGCGCGACCGCGGTCGGCGGCGTCGTGGTCTCGAAGCCGATGGCGAAGAACACCACCTCGCGGTCCGGCTCGGCCTCGGCGATGCGCAGGGCGTCGAGGGTGGAGTAGACCATGCGGATGTCGGCGCCGGCGGCCTTGGCCTTCAGCAGGCTGGTGCCCTTGGAGCCCGGCACGCGCATCATGTCGCCGTAGGTCAGCAGCGTCACGCCGGGGCGGCGGGCGAGCCGGACGGCGTCGTCGATGCGGCCGACCGGCAGCACGCAGACCGGGCAGCCCGGGCCGTGGATCATGCGCACGTTGGCCGGCAGCAGGTCCTCGAGGCCGTAGCGGGAAATCGCGTGGGTGTGACCGCCGCAGAACTCCATGAAGGAATAGGTGCGGTCCGGCCGGACCTCGGCGGCGATGGCGGCGGCGATCTTGGCGGCGAGGTCGCCGTCGCGGTATTCGTCGACGTATTTCATGCTCGCCCCTCCGGTTCGAGCGTGGCGAGCGCGCCAGCCTCGGCGAGCAGGGCCAGCGTCTTCTCGGCCTCCTCCGCATCGATCCGCGCCAGCGCATGGCCGACGTGGACGATGACGTAGTCGCCGGGGGCGACGTCGTCGACGAGCGCGACCGAGATGGTCTTCTTGACGCCGTCGAGGCTGATCTTGGCCATCTGGTCCGGCAGAAGCTCGGTGACCAGCGCCGGAATGGCGAGGCACATGGGTCGTCTCCCTCCCCTAATTCGTTATGTCCGCGCCCCGGGCGATCGCGGCCTGGCCGAACGAGAGCCCGCCGTCGTTGGGCGGCAGCTTGCGGGCGTGCAGCACGGAAAGGCCACGGGCGGCGAGCGCCGCGTCGAGGCCTTCGGCGAGCACGCGGTTCATCAGGCAGCCGCCGCCGAGCGCGACGCGCTCCACGCCGGTTGCGCGGGCCGTGGCCACGGCGAGCTCGGCGAGCCCGGCGACCAGCGTGCCGTGAAAGAGGTCCGCCGTCTCGGCCGCGTCGGGCCGGGCGTCGGCGAGATGACGGAGCAGCGGCGCGCAGGACAGCCTGCCGTCCGCGAGGTCGTAGCCGCCGGCGAGCGCGCGCGGCGCCCGCACCAGCGCCTCGAGCTCCATCGCCGCCTGACCCTCGTGGTCCTGGACGGCGCGCACGCCCGCGAGCGCCGCGACGGCGTCGAACAGTCGCCCGAGCGACGAGGTCGAGACCCGCTCGGCGCCGACGGCGAGCCGGCGCGCCAGCGGCGCGGCGAGCGCGACGTTGCCGAAGAAGGCCGGGGCGCGGTCGAGCCGGCCGCAGGCGGCGAGCGCGGCGAGCCCCATCCGCCAGGGTTCGCGGGCGGCGCGGTCGCCGCCGGGCAGCGCCAGCGGCGCGAGGCCGCCGAGCCGGCGCCAGCGCGCGCCGTCCACCACGATCGCCTCGCCGCCCCAGGCGGTGCCGTCGTCGCCGAGACCGTGGCCGTCGAGCGCGAGGCCGAGCACCGGCCCGGCGACGCCGTGTTCGGCGGCGACGGCGGCGACGTGGGCGGCGTGGTGCTGCACCCGCACCACCGGCCGGCCGAAGGCTTCCGCGAGCGCTGTCGAGCGGTAGTCCGGGTGGAGGTCGCAGGCGACGCGGTCGGGCGCGACGTCGAGCAGCGAGAGCAGGTGGTCGACCGTCTCGCGGTGGAAGCGGACGGTCTCGGCGGTGTCGAGATCGCCGACGTGCTGGGACACGAAGGCCTCGCGGCCGCGCGTCACCGTCACGGTCGCCTTGAGATGGGCGCCGAAGGCGAGGACGTCCGGCCCGTCGGTCGCGAGCGGGATCGGATCGGGCACGAAGCCGCGGGCGCGGCGCAGGTAGGTCGGCGCGCCCGCGACGACCTGGACCACGCTGTCGTCGCAGCGGATCACGATCGGGCGGTCGTGGCCGACGACGAGGTCGGCGATCCCGCCGAGCCGGCGCGCCGCGTCGGCGTCGTCGACCACCAGCGGCTCGCCGCAGGGATTGGCCGAGGTGGCGACCAGCACCGTCGGGTTCGGCGCGTCGGGATCCGAGGCGTCGGCGAGCGCGGCGAACAGCAGGTGGTGGACGGGGGCGTAGGCGAGCATCACGCCGACCCGCGTCAGCCCCGGCGACAACGACGGCGCCAGCACGCCCGGCCGGACCGCCATCAACACGATCGGGGCGGCGGTGGAACGGGCGAGCGCGGCCTCCGCCTCGGTCGGCGCCGCGACGGCGGCGAGCGAGGCAGAGTTCGCCATCATCACCGCGAAGGGCTTGGCGTCGCGGGCCTTGCGGCGGCGCAGTTCCGCGACCGCCGCCTCGGCGCGGGCGTCCGCCACCAGGTGGAAGCCGCCGACGCCCTTCAGGGCGACGATGCGGCCGGCGCGGAGCGCCGCGGCGATCTCGCCGATCGGGTGCGACAGCCGCGGCCCGCAGGCCGGGCAGGCGATCGGCTCGGCGTGGAAGCGGCGGTTGGCGGGGTCGCCGTAGTCGGCGGCGCAGGCCGCGCACATCGGGAAGCCCGCCATCGCGGTCTGCGGCCGGTCGTAGGGCAGGCGGCGGGTGATGGTGAGGCGCGGGCCGCAGTGGGTGCAGTTGACGAAGGGGTAGCCGAAGAAACGGCTCCGCGGATCGAACAGCTCGGCCCGGCAGGCCGGGCAGGTCGCCGCGTCCGCCACGATCCGGGTGGCGGCGCGGCCGGCCCGGCTCTCGGCGATGGCGAAGCCGCGCCCGCCGGTCGGCGCGATCGCCTCGACGGCGACGCCGTCGATCCGGGCGAGCGGCGGCGCCTCGGCGGTGAGGCGGGCGAGGAAGCCGTCGAGCGCACCGCCCTCGGCCTCGATGGTGACGCCGTCGGCGCCGTTGAGCACGAAGCCCGAGACGCCGCAATCGGCGGCGAGGCGGTGCACGAACGGCCGCATGCCGACGCCCTGCACGGCGCCGACGACCCGGACGCGGACGCGTCCGGCCGGTGCGGCGGAGGCGGCGGGCGGCGGCGCCATGGCGGTCAGGCCGGTTGGCGTCGGACCGCGGCGGCGGCGGCGGCCGCGCGCACCTCGATCCAGGCGTAGAAGGCGGCGAGGCCCTCGCCGGTGCGCGCCGACACCGTCAGCATCTGCAGGTGCGGGTTGACCCGGAGCGCCGAGGCCATGCAGGCGCCGACGTCGAAGTCGAGATGCGGCAGGAGGTCGGCCTTGTTGAGAAGCATCAGGTCGGCGGCGGCGAACATGTCCGGGTACTTCTCCGGCTTGTCCTCGCCCTCGGTGACCGAGAGAACCACCACCTTGTGCGCCTCGCCGAGGTCGAAGGCGGCGGGGCAGACGAGGTTGCCGACGTTCTCGACGAACAGCAGGCCGCCGGGCGCCAGCGGCAGGTCGTCGAGGGCGTGGCCGACCATGTGGGCGTCGAGGTGGCAGCCCTTGCCGGTGTTGACCTGGACCGCCGGCGCACCGGTGGCGCGGATGCGGTCGGCGTCGTTGGAGGTCTGCTGGTCGCCCTCGATCACCGCGACGGGGAAGCGGCCCTTCAGGTCGGCGATGGTGCGGCAGAGCAGCGTCGTCTTGCCCGAGCCCGGGCTCGACACGAAGTTCAGCGCGAAGGTGCCGGTGCGGGCGAGGCGGTCGCGGTTGGCGCGGGCGTGGAGATTGTTCTTGCCGAGGATGTCGCGCTCGATCCGCACGATACGTTCCTGGCTAAGGCCGGGCACGTGGACGCCCGCGATGCCGCCGCCGGCGTCGACCCGGCCCGGCGTCACCACGAGGCCGTCGTGGCCGTGGTGCGGGTGATCGTGACCGTGGTGGGCATGGTCGTGCGGGTGATCGTGGTCGTGGTGGTGATCGTGGTCGCCGTGGGCGTGGTCGTGCCCGCCGGCACCGTGGTGATGATGCCCGTCGTGGCCGTGGGCGTGGCCGCCCGCGCCCGGCTTGCCGTCCACCGTGTGCTCGCCGCAGCCGCAGACCGTGCACATCACTCCACCTCCAGTTCGCGGACCCTGAGTTCGTCGCCCGCCGTCATCTGCACGTGATGGCGCCCGCACTCCGGGCAGGCGCCGAACCGCTCGGCGAGCGGCACCGTCTTCTCGCAGTCGAGGCACCAGCCGGCGCCGGGGACGCGCTCGATCACCAGCTTCGCCCCTTCGGCGAGCGTGCCGCGCGAGACCGCCTCGAAACAGAATTCCATCGCCTCGGGGGCGACGTGGCCGAGGACGCCGATCTCGAGCACGACCGTGCGGACGCGCCGGAACGCCTGCCGCGCCGCCTCGTCCTCGATCAGGCCGACCACGCCCTCGCAGAGCGCCATCTCATGCATCGCCGTCCTCCCCGACCGCGACGTCGAAGGCCACGCAGGGATCGTAGGCGGCGGCGCGGCGCGCGACCTCCGCGGCCGGGTCGCCCGCCGGCCGGAGGCCGATCAGGGACCGCGCGAAGGGCCCGTCCGGATGGAAGTTCCATTCCGTCGGGGCGAGGACACGGGCGCTGCGGAGCCGTCCATCTCCATGCACCGTCAGGAGAGTGTGCAGCCGACCGCGCGGGCTTTCCACTGCGGCAAAACCCCAACCCGCCCCGAGGCCCGCAGCGGCGACCCAGCCGGCCTCGGTGGGGCCCGGCACCCGGTCGGCGGCGAGGAGCGCGAAAGCGGCGGCGACCTCGGCGCGACGGGCGGCCCGCGCCGCCTCCGGATCGGCCGCCGAGGCGCCGGCGCGCGCGGCGGGGCCGGTCTCCGGGCGGCGTCCCGGCAGGACGGGCCGCGCGACGAAATCGGGATCGCCGGCGAGCGCTTCGACCACCGCGGCGTCGTCGGCCGCCGTTAGAACGTCGGCCCCGGCGACGGGTGCCGGCGCGGCCTCCCTGCCATCGAGCCCGAGCCGGACGAGCCCTGCCTCGATCGCGCCGCGGGAAACCGGATCCACCGCGCCGGTCCGGGCGATCGCCGCGCCGTGGGCGACGACGGCGCGCAGCGCGCCCGCACGGTCCGGATCGGTCAGCAACGCGGCGTCGACCGGTACCAGGGCGCGCACCGACTCGGCGAGCCGCTCGCCGGCGAGCCGGCGCGTCCACGCCGCGGCGTCGTCGCCGTCGAGCTCGCGGCCGGCGGCGACCGCAGCGGCGAAGCGGACACCGGCGGCGTGGGAGGCGCCGCAGAGGCCGTGCAGCAGGCGGACGGCGGTCTCGGCCGCCTCGACCGGCCGGCCGGCCATGGTCGACAGCAGCGAGCGCGGCCGCTCGCCGGTCACCGTCACCGCCGCGACGCGCCCGGCGTCGAGCCGCACGACGATGGCGAGACCGCCGGGGCGGAGCGGCGCGTTCACGGCGACGCCTCGGCGCGGCGGCCGAAGAACAGGGCGCGGCGGTCGAGCGTCACCGTGAGATCGGCGCGCGGGTCCGGCTCGGGCACGGCGAAGAGCTCGTCGAGCGCGGCGGCGGCCACGGCTTCGGCGGATTCGGCGTCGGCGAAGTCGTCCATCGGCGAGAAAAGCGAGGCGACGGCGAAGCGGCCGACGCCGTCGGCCTCGGCGGCGATCGCGTCGAGTTCGCCGTCCGGCAGCGGCAGCACCGCCGGCGAACCGGCCGGCGGCAGCGTGGCGGGATCGTCGGGCACCGCGACCACGTTCATGAACCACGGCGTGACGACGACGCCGATCCGCGCCGCCTTCCAGCGCAGGAAGGCGGTGGCGTGGACAGCGAGCGCCGGGTTGAACACCGGCAGGTCGGCCATCGCCGGCACCGCCCGCCGCCACGTCTCGACGAGGCGCGCGGGCCGGTCGTCGTCCGCGGCGGGGTCAGCGGCCATCGCCGAGCCTCATGAACTTGGTGCGCGGGGCGTCGCAGTTCGGGCAGCACCATTCCTCGGGCAGGTCCTCGAAGGCGACGCCCGGCGGGATCTGCCAGACGGGATCGCCCTCGGCGGGGTCGTAGACCTGCCAACAGATGCCGCATTCGAAGCGGTCGAGGCTCGTCGCGTCCGCGGTCATTTGAAGTAGGCGTCCTCGATCTCGCGCAGGCGCTCGGCGCTGTCGCGGAAGTCCTCGTCGGCGGCGCAGGCGACGACGGGCACGCCGCCGACTTCGACCGTGTCGAGCAGGATCGTGTCCATGGCGTTGTAGAATTGCACCGCCCAGACGTCGCGCACCGCGGTCGCGTGGATGCGGCAGGTGCCGTACCCGCGCGACACGATCCTGACCGGGCCGTTGCCGAGCGCCACCTCGAGGAAGCCGAGGTCCTCCGGCGTCATCGGCAGCAGCGACAGCGAGATGACGTGCGAGGGATCGTTCGGCGCGCGCGTCGCGACCCGGTCACGGATCTCGGCGAGCACCGGCAGCACGTTCATCGCCCCCTCGGGCGCGGCGGCGATGTCGAAGCCGGCCGGCATCATCGCGGCGGCGCGGCGCACGGCCTCCGGCACGGCGGCGACCTCGACGTAGTCGGCGACCAGCAGGCCCGAGGCGTCGGTGAAACGCACCCGCCACAGACCGGCGAACACGCTCTCCTGCACCTGCGCGATCACGCCGTCCGGCAGCGCCACGGTGGCGGCGACCTCGCCCTCGCCGAGCATCTCGCCCATCAGGTGGATCTCCTCCGGGCCGAGGCCGGAGAGATCGAACAGGATGCCGCGGGCCTCGGCGGTCTGGCGGTCGAGCGCGTCGGCGATCTGCGGCAGCAGGGCGGCCACCGCCGGACAGCGCGCGATCATCGCCTCGGCCGAAGACGTCGCCAGGAAGGACAGCGCACCGGTGCCGGTCACGCTCGCCTTGCGGCCGGAGAGATCGGGCCCGCCGATCGGGACCATGGCGATGGGAGTGTCGGCGCCCTCCGGGGCGACCCAGAATCCGGCCTTCATGCGTCGGCCCTCCGGCCCGAGGTGGTGACGGCGACGCGCGGCCGCGCAGGGCCCTCGAGAACCGGCGCGGCCGGGTCGAGCAGGCGGGCGATGCTGTCGAGATAGTCGGACCAGTCGCGGATGCGCGGCATCACGCCGACTGGGGCCAGCCCGCGGGTCATCACCAGCGACGGCAGCACCTCGACGTGGAAGCGCGGCTTCAGCGCCGGCTCGGCGGCGCGGTCGACCAGGGCGGCGCGCAGCCGGCCCTTGAAGGCCGCCAGGATCTCCGGCAGCACGACCGCGACGTCGACGCTGTCGCCGCGCGTCTCGGGATCGCCGGTGAAGAACAGCAGGGCGTGCTCCGCCTCGCCCGCGGCCGGGGCGAGGAAGGCGTCGACGCTGGCGGCGTCGACGACCGGCAGGTTGTGGCGCGTCACCAGCGCCTCGATCAGGGCCGACATGTCTCCCTCCCCGTTTCGTCGGGTGAAATATCAATTGTAATCGTCGGTTACGACGGCTTCCTCAGGTGTTCCGGCAACTGCGGCTCGCGCCCGACCAGATCGGCGAACAGGTGATCGAAGGCGGCGCCGTCCATCGCCGCCGCGAGGCCCTCGAGGGCCCGTTCGATCGCGTCCGCCTCCTCGGCGTCGAGCACGCGCACAGCGGTGTCGACGTGAACGAGCACCCGCGTGCCGGGCGCCTGCGCCCCGACGAGCAGCATCGACACCGCCCGGCGCTCGCCCCCCCGCCCGCACAGGGCGGTGAAGGGGCCGTCGTCGAGCACGGTCATCGGCACGCCGAGGCACATGGCGCTTCCTCCGCTCAGCCGGCGACGAGCATGACGCCGATCGCCGCCACCACGGCGCCGAGGCCGCGCGCGGCGACCAGCGACAGCCGCGGCAGCACCAGGCCGAGGCCGAGGCCGGCGGCGTGCAGCAGCACGGTGGCGGTCACGAAGCCGAGGCCGTAGAGCGCCGGCGAGGCCATCTCGGGCATTTCGGCACCGTGGGCGTAGCCGTGGAACAGGCCGAGGAAGCCGACCAGCGCGGCGGCGGCCGCGGCGGGCACGCGCACCGCGAAGGCGGTGAGGAGCCCCAGCACCACCACGGAGGCGGCGATCATCGGCTCGACCGCGGGCAGCGCCACGCCGGCGACGCCGAGGACGGCACCGAGCGAGAGCACGCCGACGAAGGCGGCGGGCACGGCCAGCATCGCCCGGCCGCCGAGCGTCGCGGCCCACAGGCCGACGGCGACCATGGCGGCAACGTGGTCGAGGCCCGATACCGGGTGCAGGAAGCCGGCGGCGAGGCCGGCATGGTCGTGGGCGCCGACGCCGACGTGGGCGAGGGCGGCGGTCGGGGCCAGGGCGAGCCCGGCGGCGAGCGCGGTGCGGCGGAAGGCGAAGCGCATCCTCGTTGTTCCTCCTGGAGGACCGGAGCGGCCCGCCCTTCCCCGGGCGGCCGCGGGTCGTGTTCTCGGGTTCGGACGGGCTAGGCCGCCACGTCCTCGCCGCGCCGCTCGTAGGCGGCGTGGCCGATGTCGTTGAGGAGCAGGCCGTCGGCCTCGGCGAGCGGTACCGGCCGTTCGCGGACGTCGAGGCCCCAGCCACGCAGGACCGCGGCGGCCGCCTCGATCGCCGGGCCGATCACCGCGGCGACCGGCGCGGTCAGCGGACCGCCCCAGTCCTCGAGGTCGAGCGGTTGGCAGCCGATCAGGACGAGCCGCTCGGGATAGTCGCCGAGCAGGTCCGCGGCCGAGAGCACCTCCTGGAAGCCGGTCTGGTGCAGGCTCATCTTCTTGGCGCCGGTGAACTTCGGCACCTCGTCGTCCTCGACGATCTTCAGCGTGCCCGGCACGAGGCCGTAGTCGATCGCGTCGAACACCAGCAGGCGGTCGGCCTCCTGGACGAAGTTGACGAGGTAGAGGCCCTGGGTGCCGCCGTCGAGCAGCGTCACCCCCTCGGGCAGTTCGTAGCGGCGGTGGAAGGCCTCGACGGCGCGCACGCCGAAGCCCTCGTCCGCCCACAGGATGTTGCCGATGCCGAGCACCAGCGTGCGGGGGGCGGCCATGGCGCTCAGTCCTCCCGCTCGTCGCGGAACTGGCGCTCGCCGGAGATCATGGTCGAGATCATGGTCTGCCGGCTCATGATGTCCTCCCGGATCGCCGCGTAGACGTGGACGATCACGAAGGTCACGATCACCCACATGCCGAGGTGGTGCAGGGTGTGGACGTCCTGGCTGTTGGGGAACAGCGTGAACACCCAGCCGAACAGCGCGTATTGCCAGCTGTCGCGCCCCGCGCCCTCCGAATAGAGCGCGAAGCCGGTGACGATCATGCCGATGGTGAACAGCGTGAACATCACGAACATCGCGATCTGGGCCAGCGGATTGTGGCCGACGTACTTCTTCGGCTCCTTGGCCAGGAACATGTACCAGCGCAGCTCCTGCAGCACGCCGGCGCGCCACGTCCGGTTCCAGAACGGCACGTAGAAGATCTGGCGGGCGTGGGAATTGCCGACGAAGCCCCAGTAGATCCGCATCAGGAAGCCCACCGCCAGCACGTAGCCGGCGGCGAAGTGGGCGAAGCGGATGTAGCCGAAGTAGAAGGTGTCGTAGGCCTCGCCGCCGACCGCGGGCGGCGGCGAGCCGATGAAGTAGCCGGTCACCGCGAGCACCACGATGGAGAGCGCGTTGACCCAGTGCCAGAGCCGGACCGGCGCCTCGTAGACGTAGATGGTCGGCCGGCCGATCACCTTCTCGTCGGCGAAGTCGACGACGCCGGTGAAGTGGTTGTGCTTGCCCGATCCCGGGACGTCCGTCATGACCGCCTCCTCAGCGCACGGTGACGGTGGCCATGTCCTGCCCGTCGGGCGACATGACGTGGGTCGAGCAGGCGAGGCACGGGTCGAACGAGTGCAGCGTGCGCAGGATCTCGAGCGGCTGGGTCGGATCGGCCATCGGCGTGTCCATCAGCGCCGCCTCGAAGGCGCCGATGTTGCCGGCGGGATCGCGCGGACTGCCGTTCCAGGTGGTCGGCACGACGCACTGGTAGTTGTCGATCTTGCCGTTCTCGACCTTGATCCAGTGCGCCAGCGCACCGCGCGGGGCCTCGGTGAAGCCGAAGCCCTTGGCCTGGGCCGGCCACGCCTTCGGGTCCCACTTGTCGACGTTGGCGGTGTTGAGGTCGCCGGCGACGATGTTCGCCATCAGCTTGTCCTGGAAGTAACGCAGCTCGCGCGCCGCCCACTGGCACTCGAGGGCCCGGGCCGCGGTCCGACCGAGCGTCGAGAACAGCGCCGACAGCGGCAGGCCGAGGTCGGTCAGGAGCTTGTCGGCGGGCTCCTTGAACTCGGGCTTGCCCTGGGCGTAGCCGATCACGTAGCGGGCGAGCGGGCCGACCTCGACGGCGTTGCCCTTCCAGCGCGGCGACTTGATCCAGGAATACTTGCCGCCCTCGTCGAGCGCCTCGATGTTGGTGCGGGTGCCCTTGGCGTTCGGGCCGAGCACGTAGTTCGGCTCGGTGACGCCGTCCCAGGGGTGCAGGCCCTTGGTCTCGTCCGGGTACTTGTACCAGGAGTGCGTGACGAACTCCTGGATCTGCTCGGGATCGGCGTGGTCGATCGGCATCACCTCGGCGAGGTTGCCGTTGAGGATCACGCCGTGCGGCAGCTTCAGCGACGACGGCGAGTAGTCGTTGGCGTGCTCGGGGATGTCGCCATAGCTCATCACCGACTTGCCCGACAGGCCACCACCGTAGAGCCAGTCCTTGTAGAACGAGCCGATCGCCTGCACGTCCGGCAGGTAGACCTGCTCGGTGAAGGTGACGATCTGGTCGATGATCGAGGAGACGAGGTTGAGCCGCTCCATGTTGACCGCGCCGACCGCGCCGACGCCGTCGACGTTGATCGCGCAGGGCACGCCGCCGACCAGCCAGTTCGGATGGGGGTTCTTGCCGCCGTAGATCGTGTGGATCTTGACGATCTCCTTCTGGAAGTCGAGCGCCTCCAGATAGTGCGCCACCGCCATCAGGTTGGCCTCGGGCGGCAGCTTGTAGGCGGCGTGGCCCCAGTAGCCGTTCTTGAAGGGGCCGAGCTGGCCGCTTTCGACGAACTTCTTCAGACGCGTCTGCAGGTCCTTGAAATAGCCCGGGGACGACAGCGGCCACGCCGAGATCGACTGCGCCAGCGCGCTGGTCGCCTTCGGGTCGGCCGACAGCGCCGAGACCACGTCGACCCAGTCGAGCGCGTGCAGGTGGTAGAAGTGCACGATGTGGTCGTGCACCTGCAGCACCAGCTGCATGATGTTGCGGATCGAATTGGCGTTCTCGGGAATGGTGATGCCGAGCGCGTTCTCGACCGCGCGCACCGACGTCAGCGCGTGGGTACCGGTGCAGACGCCGCAGATGCGTTCGGTGAAGGCCCAGGCGTCGCGCGGGTCGCGGCCCTTGAGGATGACCTCGATGCCGCGCCACATCGTGCCGGTCGACACGGCGTTGCGGATGACGTTGTTCTCGTCGACGTTGACCTCGACGCGCATGTGGCCCTCGATCCGGGTGACCGGATCGACGACGATGCGCTGGCCGGAATTGTCGAGGCTGAAGCCGTTGGGGGTCTGGATGCCCATGGGTGGCGGTCCTGGCGGGAAGTTCGGGGACGGGGTTTCGGTCAGTCGCGCTTGGTGGTCAGGCGCTTGACCGTGGTGACCGCGGCGTGCGCGACCACGGCCGCGCCGACCGCGCCGGCGACCGTCGCGCCGATCTTGTCGGCGTTGGCCTCGACGCCGAACTCGCGGATCGTGGTGAGCCGGTCGTAGAACGAGCCCTTGTCCCAGAAGCCCTCCTCGGAGCAGCCGATGCAGCCGTGGCCGGACTGGATCGGGAAGGAGACGCCGCCGTTCCAGCGGGTGGTGGAGCAGGCGTTGTAGGTGGTCGGGCCCTTGCAGCCCATCTTGTAGAGGCAGTAGCCCTTGCGCGCGCCCTCGTCGTCCCAGCTCTCGACGAACTGGCCGGCGTCGAAATGCGGCCGGCGGTAGCACTTGTCGTGGATGCGCTGGCTGTAGAACATCTTGGGCCGACCCTGGCGGTCGAGCTCGGGCAGGCGGCCGAAGGTGGTGACGTAGGTGACGACGCCGGTCATCACCTCGGCGATCGGCGGGCAGCCGGGCACCTTGATGATCGGCTTGTTCTTGATGACCTTGTCGATCGGGGTCGCCTGGGTCGGGTTCGGCTTGGCGGCCTGGACGCAGCCCCAGGAGGCGCAGGCGCCCCAGGCGATGATCGCCATGGCGTCCTCGGCCATCCACTTCAGCTTCTCGACGAACGGCTTGCCGCCGTCGATGCAGAACATGCCGTCCTCGTTGAGCGGCGGGTTGCCCTCGACCGCAAGGATGTACTGGCCCTTGTACTTCTCCTTGGTCTCCTCGAGGATCGCCTCGGCCTGGTGTCCGGCGGCGGCCATGATGGTGTCGTCGTAGTCGAGCGAGATCATCGACAGCACGACGTCCTTCACCAGCGGATGGGCCGAGCGGATGAAGCTCTCCGAGCAGCAGGTGCACTCGAGGCCGTGCATCCAGATCACCGGCGTGCGCGGCTTGGTCTCGAGCGCGTACGCCATCTCGGTGGCGGCTACCGGCCCGAGGCCGAGCGAGGCGGCCGTGAGGTTGCAGAACTTCACGAAGCTGCGGCGGGTGATGCCCTGGCGGCGGATCACCTCGTAGAACGTCTCGATGTTCGAGCCCATTTCCCTCCCCCGATCGTTTCGCAGGCGCTCACGGCGCTCTCGGAAGGGAATGGCAAGGACCGTGCCGAAGTCGGCCGATTGCAGAAAAGCCCGGATTTCCGGGACCGGCTTTCAGATTCCTTGAAGCGGGGAGAAGGAAAACCTGACGGTGATGGATACCCGCCGGACGGCTCACTGGAAGCATGGTTTCCAGATTCTCGCGCGCCGGGTCGGCGCGTGCTGCACCGCACGCGGCGGTCGCCCCTCCCGCCGCCCGCCTCGGGATGCTAGGCAGGCTGATCTCTCCCGAGGAGCATCGCCATGGCTTTCGCCGTTCCCGCCCCCGCCGTTGCCGTCGTGCCGGTCGCCGGCGGCGACCTGTTCCCGGTCCGCCGCGTCCACTGCGTCGGCCGGAACTACGCCGAGCACGCCCGCGAGATGGGTGGCGACCCCACCCGCGATGCGCCGTTCTTCTTCTCCAAGCCGGCCGACGCGCTGGTGACCCACGGCGCCCCGGTGCCCTACCCGCCCGCGACCTCCGACTTCCACTTCGAAATGGAACTGGTGGTGGCGATCGGCACCGGCGGCGCCGACATCGCCGTCGCCGACGCCCTGAACCACGTCTTCGGCTACGCCGCCGGCCTCGACATGACCCGGCGCGACCTCCAGGCCGCCGCCAAGAAAGCCGGCCGGCCCTGGGACATGGCCAAGGGCTTCGACAAGTCGGCGCCGATCGGCGAGATCGCCCCGAAGATCGCGATCGGCCACCCCGACCGCGGCGCCATCGCGCTGACGGTGAACGGCGTCACCCGGCAGGCCGCCGACCTCGCCGACATGATCTGGAGCGTGCCGGAGATCGTCGCCCATCTCTCCGGGCTGGTCCGGCTCGAGCCAGGCGACCTGATCTTCACGGGCACGCCCGCGGGCGTCGGCGCGGTCACGCGCGGCGACGTGCTCGCCGGCCGGATCGAGGGCGTCGGCACGGTCGAGACGACGATCGTATGAGCCCGGCGACGTGAAAAAGCAGGAGGGCCGCATCGGCGACTGCGATGCGGCCCTCCAGGAACGCTTCTCCGTATCGACCGCTCCGTTCAGTCGGCCTTCAGGAGGTCGGCCAGCGTCAGTGCCACCACCTCGGTGGCGGCCTTCAGGTCCGAAAGTTGGAGGTGCTCGTCGGCGGCGTGGGCGTTGGCCTCGAGGATCGAGCGCGGACCGGCACCGTAGAGGATGGTCGGCACGCCGGCGGCGGCGTAGTGGCGGGCGTCGGTGTAGAGCGGCACGCCGGTTGGCGCGACGGCGACGCCGAGCACGTCGGCGGCGTGGCGCTCGAGGCTCTCGATCATCGGCTCGACGCCCGGCAGCGGCCGCAGCGGCTCGGCCAGCATGATGCGGCGGCACTCGACCTCGAGGCCCGGCAGCTTCGGCGCGGCGGCCTCGATCAGCGCGATCAGCGCCGCCTCGACCTCGGTGCCGACCTCCTCGGGGATCAGACGGCGGTCGAGCCGCAGCACGATGCGGTCCGGCACCACGTTGGTGTTGATGCCGCCGGAGATCAGGCCGACCGTGACCTTCGGGCTGCCGATGCCTTTCTGCGCCGACATGGTGCCGGCGAGGCGCGCGCGCTCCTCGTAGATCGCCTTCAGGATCGGCCAGGTCGCCTCGAGGGCGTCGACGCCGGTCTCGGGCATGGCGGCGTGGGCCTGCCGGCCGCGCACGACGACCTCGAGGTGGAGCACGCCGTTGTGGGCGGTGGTGATGGCGTAGGAGAAGCCGGCGGAGATCGCGAGGTCGGGCTTGGAGAGGCCCTGCTCGATCAGCCACTTCGGACCGACGAAGCCGCCGGCCTCCTCGTCGTAGGTGAAGTGCAGCTCGATCGTGCCGTCGAGCGGCAGGCCCGAGGCGATCAGCGCCTTGAGGGCGAAGGCGTAGGTCGCGAAGTCGGACTTCGACACCGCGACGCCGCGGCCGTAGATCGCGCCACCGCGTTCCTCGGCGCCGTAGGGATCGGCGGTCCAGCCCTCGCCCGGCGGCACCACGTCGCCGTGGGCGTTGAGGGCGATCACCGGCCCCTTGCCCGAGCCGAAGACGTGGCGCACGACGAGGTTGGTCACCGAGCGCATGCCGTGCTGGCGCACGAAGGGCTCGGGCACCGGATGGCGCTCGACGGCGAAGCCCATCTTCTCGAGGAGGTCGGCCGCGACCTCGGCGTGCGGGCCGCAGTCGCCGGGCGGGTTGTCGCTCGGCACGCGCACCAGCGCCTTCAGGAACGCGACTTCGTCGGCGAAGGCCGACGCGACGATGGACTTCATCTCTCCCCTCCTCCTCGGGCCGTGTCGGCCTCCGCGGCCACCGCGGCCACGGCGCCGACCAGCGCCTCGACCGCGAGGCCGACGTCGGCGACCTCGGCGTATTCGTTCGGATTGTGACTGATGCCGCCGCGGCAACGCACGAACAGCATGGCGATGTCGCAGAGCGCGTGGACGGCGTGGCCGTCGTGGCCGGCGCCGGAGGTGAGCCGGCGCACCGGTATCCCCAGGTCGTCCACAGCCCGTCCAAAGGCGTTCCGCAGCCGTTCGGCGCAGGGCGTCGTCGGCGTATCGTGGTAGCGGTCCATCAGGTAGGACACGTTGCGCTTCTCGCAGATCGCGCCGAAACGGCGGCGGATCTCGGCGGCGGCGGCGGCGCGCGGCGGATCGGACTCGGCGCGCAGGTCGAGCGTGAAGCTCGCCCGCCGCGGGATCACGTTGACCGCGCCGGGCTCCAGCGACAGCCGCCCGACGGTCGCGACCATGTGGTCGTCGCGGCCGGCGCGGGCGACGTCCTCGACCGCGAGCATCATCTCCGCGGTGGCGGCGAGGGCGTCGCGGCGCATGGTCATCGGCACGGTGCCGGCGTGGCCGGCTTCGCCCGAGACGGTGACATGGAAGCGCGACTGGCCGGCGATCGACGTAACGACGCCGAGCGGCAGGTTGTCGATTTCGAGCACCGGCCCCTGCTCGATGTGGACCTCGAGGTAGCCGAGCACGTCGTCCGGCGCATAGGCGGCGTCCGGGATGCGTTCGGGGTCGCAGCCGAAGCCGACCAGCGCCTCGCGCAACGTGACGCCGTCGGCGTCGGCCGAGCCGAGCGCGGCGGGGTCGAAGGTGCCTGCGATCGCGGAGGACGACGCGAGCGTGGTCGGGAAGCGCACGCCCTCCTCGTCGCCGAAGGCGAGCACGTCGAGCCCGAACGGCAGGCGGATACCGCGCGCCGCGAGTTCCTGCACCGCCAGGATGCCGGCGACGACGCCGAGCGTGCCGTCGTAACGGCCCGCGTCGACGACGGTGTCGATGTGCGAGCCGATCAGCAGGCGGCGATTCGCGGTCGGCCCGGACCGCGCGGGCGGCAGCGATCCGCGGACCGTGCCGAGCGCGTCGACCGAGACCGACAGGCCCGCCTCGCCCATCCAGCGCGCGACGAGGTCGACCGCGCGGCGATGCGCCGGCGACAGGTAGAGCCGGGTGATCCGGCCGTCCTCGTCGGAGAGGGCGGCCAGCGCGTCGAGCATCGCCTGGGCGCGGCGGCCGAGATCGAGCGCGGCGGTCACGGGCGCACCCGGTCTTCGAGGCGGAAGCGGACGATCCGCGTGATCTGCGCGATCGCATTGGCGAATTCGGCCTCGGGCTCGTTGCCGACCCGCGCCTCGAAGGCGGCGAGGATCACGTCCTTGGTGGCGCCCTTGACCGCGAGGATGAAGGGGAAGCCGAAGCGGGCGCGGTAGCGGTCGTTGAGTTCGGTGAAGCGGGCGAATTCCTCGGGGCTCAGCCGGTCGAGGCCGGCGCCGGTCTGCTCGCGCACCGAATCCTCGGCCATCTCGCCGGCGATCGCGGCACGGCCGGCGAGATCGGGGTGGGCGTTGGCGAGCGCGAGACGGGCCTCGCGCGGGGCCCCCGCGATCGCCGCGGCGAAGGCGGCGACCATGGCCTCGCGGCTGCCGAAGGGGCGGGCCGCGGCGGCGGCCTCGGCGACCCAGGGCGAGTGTTCGGCGATGTCGGCGAAGGCGGCGGCGAAGGCGGCGTCCGTCATGGCGTCGATCGCGGCGATGTCGAAGGGAGCGGTCTTGGTCACCGAAGGCATGATCCGGGGCTAGGCGCGCACGAAGGCGCCGGGCCGCCGTGGACGGCCCGTCTAGCCGACCCTGCAACAGGTGGACCATGCGGCGCAATGGGGGCGCTGCGGCGAAACATCTTCGCCTGACGGCCCGGCCATGAAGACGCGCGCTCGCGTCCGGCTTTGCATCCGGCGCGGAAGACCGTCATGGTCGGGGGAACGCGAATCCGGGGGCCGCGGGATGTCGGACTATCTTCTCAACGCCTTCGCGACGCTGCTGGTCACGATCGACCCGATCGGGCTGGCGCCGCTGTTCCTGGCGGTGACCCGCGGCGCCTCGGCGGAGATGCGTTCCGCGATCGCGGTGCGCGCCTCGGTGATCGCCACGATCATCCTGGTCGCCTTCGCCCTCACCGGCACCATGGTGCTGACGTTCCTCGGCATTTCCCTGCCGGCCTTCCGAATCGCCGGTGGGCTGCTCCTGTTCTGGATCGCCTTCGAGATGGTGTTCGAGAAGCGCGAGAAGCGGAAGCAGGCGACCGCCGCGCAGGCCGTCCACGCCGACCGCGCCGACGCCGCCGCTTCGCTGCAGGCGCCCGAGGACCTGCGCCACATCGCGGTGTTCCCGCTGGCAATCCCGCTGATCGCCGGGCCGGGCGCGATCTCTGCCACCATCCTGATGGCCTCGCGCGCGCCCTCGACCGGCGCGCTGGCGCTCCTGATCGTGCTGATCGCCGCGATGATCGGAAGCTGCCTGCTCGTCTTCCGCGCGGCCCACACGGTCGACCGCCATCTCGGCGACACCGGCCGCAGCGTGCTGACGCGGCTCCTCGGCGTGCTGCTGTCGGCGCTGTCGGTGCAGTTCGTCGCCGACGGCATCAAGGCGATCATGGCCTGAAGGGGCCGGCCACGCGGCCCGGGATCCGGGCCGCGGTGGATTGCGTTCCTCAGCCCGCCTTGGGCTTGAAGCAGGCGGCGACGCCGCCGTTCAGGGCGGTGCGCTGGGCCGGGGTGAGGCCGCCGGACCGGGTGGTCTCGAAGCTGTCGCCCTCGAGGCCTTTCATGGCGGTGTCGGCGGCGCAGCGGCAGTCGGCGATCATGCGCTGGCGGTCGACGTCCTTGACCGAGGCCTGACCGTAGACGCAGACGTCGAGCAGCTTGCGGCCGAGCGCCTGCCGCGACAGCGCCGTACCCGGGGCCGCGGCCTGCGCCGCCGCCGGCTTGCCGGCGGGGACCTTCGCCGCCTGCTTTTCCGCCGACACGCACCCGCCCAACAGGAAGACCGCGACGGCCACCGCCGCCCCCATGCGCCGCACCATGATTCCGCTCTGCTCCGTCCGGGCGCGCCGCGCACCCGTTCATCATCTCTTTACAACGAGATTGCTGCGATGCAACGGGCTGGCCCGGCCCTTCACGTCGCGGCGTCGAGCGCGCGCAGCCGCACCTTGTTGTCGTGGAAGCCGACACCGCCATAGGGTGCGACCGGGTCCGAGCCGGTCAGGCTGTTGATGCCGCGGCCGTCCTCGTGGTCGGCGTTGGCCCAGATGCCCTCGGCGACGACGACGCCCGGCTTCAGCCCGTCGAACAGCGCCGCCGTCAGAACGACGCGGCCGCGCCCGTTCGCGACTTCGACGCGCCCGCCCTCGGAAAGGCCGATGCGCGCGGCGTCGTCGGGCCGGATCATCAGGGTCGGCCGGCCCTCGCGCTTCCTCCCCGAGACGGTCTCGCCGAAGGACGAGTTCAGGAACGAGCGCGCCGGGGCGGTGACGAGGCGGAACGGGTGGGCCTCGTCGGCCTCTTCGATCACCGGCCAGAAGTCGGGCAGCGCCGGCATCTCTCGCCACGGCCCCATCGGCCCGGCGTTCGGCGCCGGCACGCGGGTCCAGTCCGGCTTGAAATGGAACCGGCCGTCGGGATGGCCGAAGCCGTCGAGGAAATGGGCGCGCTCGAACGGCGGCTGGCAGTCGATCCAGCGCTTCTCCTCGAGTTCGGCGAGCGTGCCGATGCCGGAGTGGCGGAGCAGCCAGTCGACGTGCTCGCGCGCCGTCATCGCGAAGCCCGGGTGCTCGGCGCCGAGGCGTCGGGCGAGTTCGGCGTGGACGAAGTGGTTCTCGCGCGCCTCGCCCGGCGCCTCGATCAGCTTCGGCCCGAACAGGACGTACTGGTTGCCGCCGCCCTTGTAGATGTCGTCGTGCTCGAGGAACATCGTCGCCGGCAGCACCACGTCGGCCATGCGGGCGGTGTCGGTCATGAACTGCTCGTGGACCGCGACGAAGAGATCCTCGCGCGCAAAGCCGCGGCGGACCTTGTCCTGCTCGGGCGTCACCGTCATCGGGTTGGTGTTCTGGATCAGCATGGCCGTCACCGGCGGCCCGCCGAACAGCACGTCCGGCTCGCCGGTCAGCACCGAGCCGATCCGCGACTGGTCGAGTTCGCGGATCGTGGGATCGAGCCGGTCGGTGCCCTCGATCATCGACTTGTCGAGCCGGTAGATCGCGCCGTTGTTGTGGAAGGCGCCGCCGCCCTCGTGGCGGAACGAGCCGAGCACGACGGCGATCGACGCCGCCGCATGCATCGACACCGTGCCGTTGCGGCTGCGGGTGAAGCCGTAGCCGAGCCGGAAAAAGCTGCGCTTGGTGGTGCCGACCAGCTTGGCGAAGGCCTCGATCTCTACCACCGTCAGGCCGGTGATCGCCGCAGCCCATTCCGGCGTGCGGCTGGCGAGATGGGCCTCGAGTTCCTCCGGCACGTCGGAATAGCGGGCGAGATAGTCGCGGTCGGCGTAGCCGTCGCGGAAGGCGACGTGCATGACCGCACAGGCGAGCGCGGCGTCGGTGCCCGGACGCAGCACGAGGCCGAGGTCGGCCTGGCGCACCGTCTCGGTCTCGTAGACGTCGATCGCCACGATCTTCGCCCCGCGCGTCTTCCGGGCGCGGATGGCGTGGGTCATGACGTTGACCTGGGTCGCCACCGCGTTGGTGCCCCAGATCACCACGCAGTCGGCCTTGGCGATCTCGCGCGGATCGGGGCCGGTGAGACGGCCGGTGCCTGCAATCCAGCCGGTCCAGGCGGTGTTGGTACAGATGCTGTCGAACTGGCGCGAGTAGCCCTTGGCGTGGCGCAGGCGGTGGATGCCGTCGCGCTGCACGAGGCCCATGGTGCCGGCATAGTAGTAGGGCCACACCGCCTGCGGCCCGTGGGCGGCCTCGGCGGCGAGGAAGGCCTCGGCGATCCGGTCGAGCGCCTCGTCCCAGCCGATCGGCGTGAATTGGCCCGAGCCCTTCGGCCCCGTGCGCAGCAGCGGCCGGGTCAGCCGGTCCGGATGGTGGACGCGTTCGGCGTAGCGGGCGACCTTCGCGCAGATGACGCCGGCGGTGTAGTCGTTGTCGGCGGCGCCGCGGATGCGGCCGATCGTGCGCTCGTCGAGCACCTCGACCTCGAGCGCACAGGTCGACGGACAATCGTGCGGGCAGGCGGACGCCGCGTGGCGATTGACGACGGGCCGGTTCATGGGGCCTCCCCGGGTGCTGAGCTCACCCTTTCGCATAGCGGAAAAACGACGGCGCCGGAACCGGGCGCCTCCGGCCGGGACGAGCGGCGCAGGGATCACGAAGCCGTGAGGTTTCGCCGTTCGTGGTAACGTTTCATCGCACCGTGGCGGCGCGCCGCGGCCTTCAAACGATTTGATTGCCCAAAGCGGTTGCGGTGGCTGCTGACGTATTGGTCATTGTGCATTGCAACATGAACCGCAGTGCGCCTGCGAATATGGGGCGATGACTTTCGACCTTCGTACAACCCTCGACGGGATATCGGTTTTTCTCCTCGCCCCGCCGTTCGCTCGCCCCGGGATCGCCGCGAATCCTACCCAATTGTGAAAACGATCCCAGGTCCGTTCATGCTGCCCTGCAACAACTGCATTCCAGTCATGCGCCACCCCCTCTGCCGACGCATGCCCGGTTGGACTATCTCTGTCCCTGTCGAGAGCGACGCACCGGACCGGTTGGTTCGAGAGCGCCTCCCGGAAAGTTGTGGATCGGAAAAATGTTCGACACCGTCGTCACCAAGCTTCGTTCGTACCGGAAGTACCAGGAGACCTACCGCGAGCTGGCCCGCCTCAGCGGCCGCGAGCTGGACGATCTCGGTATCTCCCGCTCGGACATCCCGGCCATCGCCCGCCGCGCGGCGCGCTGACCGTCCCGTAACGAGAGATCCGGCGGCCCCGCCTTCGACCCACCCTCCTCCCAGGGTCCCGCGGCGCCCCCGGCCAGCATCGGCAACCGGTACCTCCTCCCACCGGCCCGATGCGAAAGACGAGGCGGACCTCCTCCCCTGCCTCGCCACGACTGCGACACGCCGCCGAACCTCCTCCCTCGCCGGCGCCAGCAGCTCTGAAAGACCCGGACCCGAGCACTCCTCCCTTGGCTCGCCTCCGGGACCATACGCGGCGAACCTCCTCCCTCGCCGCGACCAGCCACGGGGCGGATCTCCTCCCCCGCACCCGATGGCCCCTCACGACGCCCGCCGGACCTCCTCCCCCGGCGGGCGATCGTGTTTTCAGGGGGATGCCCTGTTCGGACGGATCCGGCGCGCCTCGCGCGCCCGCGCGGCGTTGATGCCGCGGACGGCTCGGCCTATGGTCCGCGCCATGACGAACACCCCCTCCTCCCCCATCCACGTCGTCGGCGGCGGCCTCGCCGGCTCCGAGGCGGCTTGGCAGATCGCCGGCCGCGGCATTCCCGTCGTCCTGCACGAGATGCGCCCGGTGCGCGGCACCGACGCCCACAAGGGCGGCGACTTCGCCGAACTGGTCTGCTCCAACTCCTTCCGCTCGGACGACGCCGAGAACAACGCCGTCGGCCTCCTCCACGAGGAGATGCGCCGGGCCGGCTCGTTGATCATGGCCTCGGCCGACCGCCATCAGGTGCCAGCCGGCGGCGCCCTCGCCGTCGACCGCGACGGCTTCGCGGCGGCGGTGACGGCCGCGCTCGAATCGCATCCGCTGATCACGATCGACCGTGGCGAGGTCGCCGGCCTGCCGCCGGAAGACTGGGACAGCGTGATCCTCGCCACCGGCCCGCTGACCTCGCCCGCCCTCGCCGAGGCGATCCGCGGCCTGACCGGCCGCGACTCGCTCGCCTTCTTCGACGCCATCGCCCCGATCGTCCATTTCGAGACCATCGACATGGGCAAGGCGTGGTTCCAGTCGCGTTACGACAAGACCGGCCCGGGCGGCACCGGCGCCGACTACGTCAACTGTCCGATGAACCGCGAACAGTACGAGGCCTTCGTCGACGCCCTGCTCGCCGGCGACAAGACCGAGTTCAAGGCCTTCGAGGGCACGCCCTATTTCGACGGCTGCCTGCCGATCGAGGTGATGGCCGAGCGCGGCCGCGAGACGCTGCGCCATGGCCCGATGAAGCCGGTCGGGCTCACCAACCCGCACGATCCCACGGTGAAGTCCCACGCCATCGTGCAGCTGCGTCAGGACAACGCCCTCGGCACGCTCTACAACATGGTCGGTTTCCAGACGAAGCTGAAATACGCCGAGCAGGTTCGGGTCTTCCGGATGATCCCGGGCCTCGAGAAGGCCGAGTTCGCCCGCCTCGGCGGCCTGCACCGCAACACCTATCTCGACAGTCCGCGCCTGCTCGACCCGACGCTGCGACTGAAGGCCATGCCGCGGCTGCGCTTCGCCGGTCAGGTCACCGGCTGCGAGGGCTACGTCGAATCGGCCGCCGTCGGCCTGCTCGCCGGCCGCTTCGCCGCCGCCGAGCGAACCGGCGCCACGCCGGTGCCGCCGCCGCCGACCACCGCCTTCGGCGCCCTGCTCGGCCACATTACCGGCGGCCATCTATCGGTCGAGGGCGAGGGCCCGCGCTCGTTCCAGCCGATGAACGTCAACTTCGGCCTCTTCCCCGACATCGAGCCGCCGAAGGAGCCGGGCCGCAAGCTGAAGGGACCCGAACGCGGCGCCGCCAAGCGCCGCGCCATGAGCGCGCGTGCACTCGCGGATCTCGCGGTCTGGCTCGCCGGGGACACGTCGGCGGCCGCGGCGGAGTGAGTCGATTCGCGCGGCGGCGTCCTCACGGCGTGGCGCTGAAAACCGTTCCGAGGCCTTCCCCGCCGCCGTCGCGGGTTGTGCCCCAGAACGCCCCGCCCGAGCGCGTCAGGCCGCCGAACGGCGTGGCGCCATCGCCCGGCGGACCGGCGAAGGTGTGCAGGATCCGTCGCTGCCAGGATCCGCCGGCCGCCGCCGGTGGATCGAGCCGGAAGAGCGTGCCGAACGAGCCGCGGGCGCCGGCGGTGGATGCGGTTCCGTAGAGGCGGCCCGCACCGTCGAACACCAGGGCACCGCGCGGAAAGGCGCCACCCACCTGCCCGTCGAAGCGATGGATGACGGTCGCCTTCCAGATCCCGCCCGACTTGGCGAGCCGGAAGACGGTGCCGCATCGCATGAAGCAGGTGCCGGTTCCGCCGTAGGGCGTGGTGCCGTAGACCGTTCCCTTGGCATCGAGCGTCACCGGTGCGATCGGGCCGGTCCCGTTGCCGTCGTCGGCGAAGCGATGGAGGATCGTCGTCGTGGGCCCGACGCCGCCCGACGCGAGCGCGAGGCGGAAGACGGTGCCGCGTCCGCCCGTCTCGCTGCCGCCGGCCTCGGTGGTGCCGTAGAGCGCCCCGTCCGGACCGAACACCACGCCTGAACGGGGGTAGAGCCCGTCGTTCCGCCCGCCGCGGAACGCGTGCAGGATCGTCCGCGACCACCCCGCGCCGACCCGGCGGAGTTCCCAGACCGTGCCGCCGGTGAACCGCCCGCCGGCACTGGTGGTCCCGTAGATCCGCCCCGCGCGGACGGCGAGGCTGCCGGACGCGCGCGCGCCGGCGGTCGCCGTGTCGAACCGGCTGACCACCCGGTAGACGAAGCCGCCGCCCGCCTTCGGCGCCAGTTCGAAGATCGTGCCGCAACCACCCGAACAGCTGCCGCCTCCGCCCGATTCGGTGGTGCCGAACAGCGAGCCGCCCGGGCCTTCGACCAGTCCGGAGAGCGGATTCGTCCCGTCCCGCCCACCGGCGAAGACGTGGAGCAGGGTGTACCGGTAGGCACCGTTCGCAGTCTGCGGCGGCGCGAGACGGAACACGGTGCCGAAGCCCTTGGCGCCGCCGCCCCGGGTCGTGCCGTAGAGCATGCCGTCGGCGGCCCGGACGACTTCGACGACCGGATGCGATCCCGACGCTTCGTCGCGGAACTGATGGATGGTCCGGTAGGTCGCCGCGGTCGCCGGGCTTGCGGCGACCGGGAGGAGAAGCGCGAGGATACCCGCGACGATGGCGGTGTTTCGGCACATGCGTCGAGCCATGGGTCGATCTCCGACCGGATGTCCCCCACGGGAGGATACGCCCGGACCGCGCATTCTGCACGCCTGCTCGGAGACGAATGTGCCACTGCCGCCGTCGACGAGGGCTCCGGCGGCTCCGCGCCGGGTGATCCGCGCGAGCGAATGCCCTCAGCGCGCGATGCGGCGGGAGAATCGCCAGAGCGCCACGGGCTTCCGCCAGCCGGAGACGTCGGCCGGCGCGCCGAAGGGGGCGGCCTTCTCGAGCGCCCTCAGCCAGGGCTCGACCAGACCGAGCCCGACGAAGGCCGGCCGCGCCCGCGGATCGATCGCGCAGAGCGCGCCGACCGCGCGGGCGAGATGGTGGCGGGCGTGCTCGCGCATCTCGCCGAGCGCACCGCGCAAGGCCGGGCCGTCGCGCATCGCCCTGACGTCGTCGGCCGAGGCGCCGTGGCGGCGCAGGACGTCCTCCGGCAGGTACACCTGGTTGCGGCGCGCGTGCAGCGGCAGCGCCCGCATCAGGCCGGTGATCGCGTAGGCGACGCCGGCGTGCCCGGCGGCGTCGGCGGCCCCGGCGTCCTCGCCGGCGCAGAGGACGGTGGCGGCGTGCAGGAACAGCACCGACGCAGTCTCGCCGGTATAGCCTTCGAGGTCGCCGAGCGAGGGCATGGCGTCGTCGTAGAGGTCGAAGCGGCGGGCCTCGACGAGATTCGCCAGCGAGCGTCGCGGCAGACGGAAGCGGTCGACGGTGTCGATGAGCGCCGCCGCGATCGGGTGCGATTCGACGGCGCCGTGGCCGGCGCCCTCCAGCGCGTCGACCCACCACTGCAGCCGGATTTCGCCCGGCATCGGCTCGCGCACGACGTCGCGGACGCGCGCGATCTCCAGCGAGAAGGCGTGGAGCGCGAACACGTGCCTTCGCGACTCCGCCGGCAGGAACAGGTCGGCGAGCCAGCGGTCGCGATCGCCCGACCGCACCGACGCCTCGGCGGCCGCATAGGCGGCGTCCGTCCGCTCGGAGGCCATCAGTCCACCGCGATCAGCGCGGCGGCGACCTTGCGGCGCTCGCCGAGCACGATGTTGAAGATGCGGATCGCCGCCCCGGTCAACATCACGTCGACACCGATGCCGGCCTCGCGCAGGGCCGCCCTGACGTCGGCCGGCAGCGGAACCAGGTCGCGGCCGGTGCCGACCAGCAGCGTGTCGATCGCGTCGGCCTGATCGACGACCGGCGCCAGCGACGCCGTGTCGATCGCCGCGGGCGCGGCCGGATCCCAGCCGTGCACGCCCGAAGGCAGCACCAGCAGCGAGCCGCGGTGCGACAGGCCGGCGAATCGGAAACCGCCGTTGCCGTAGGCGTCGATCGGCACCTGATCGGGGAAATGGCGGTCGCGCGGTTCGATGCGGCGCGGCCCGCGGGGTTCCATCAGCTTCATCGGGCTCGTCCTTCCAAGGGCGCCGGGGCGATAGGGACGGCGCTATCCGCGCGGCCCCGCCGCCGTCAGGCCTTGGCGGGCGCCGCCTTGGCCTCTTCGCCCTCGTCCTCCGACTTGTCGCCGGCGAGCTGCGGGTCGAGGAAGATCAGCACCGGCGCGGCGATGAAGATCGACGAGTAGGTGCCGACGATCACGCCGAACAGCATCGCGAAGGTGAACGACCGGATCACCTCGCCCCCGAACACATAGAGCGCCAGCAGCGCGATCAAGGTGGTGAGCGCGGTGTTGGTGGTGCGCGTCAGCGTCTGGTTGATCGCGAGGTCGAGCATCGCCGGCAGCGGCATGCGCTTGTACTTGCGTCGCATCTCGCGGATTCGGTCGTAGACGACGACGGTGTCGTTCAGCGAATAGCCGATGATCGTCAGGATCGCGGCGATCGACGACAGGTTGAACTCGAGCTGCAGCACGGCGAACAGGCCGATCGTCAGCACGATGTCGTGCAGCGTGGCGATCACGGCGCCGAGCGAGTACTGCCACTCGAAGCGGAACCAGACGTAGACCATGATGCCGGCGAGCGCGAGCAGCACGCCGATGATGCCGTTCTGCGCCAGTTCGCCGGAGACGCGCGGACCGACCACTTCGGTGCGGCGATACTCGACGGTATCGCCGAACACCGCCTGCACCTTGCCGACCACCGCGACCTGTTCGGCGTCGCCGCCGGGTTGGCGGACGATGCGCAGCAGCACGTTCTCCGGCGCGCCGAAGGACTGCACCTGCACCTCGCCGAGGCCGAGGCCGTTCATCTTCTGGCGGATGTCGCCGAGGTCGGCGGGGCCGGCCTTGGTCTGGATCTCCATGAGCGTGCCACCCTGGAAATCGATGCCGGTGTTCATGCCGAAGGTGAAGTAGGCGACGAAGCACAGCACCGACAGGATGCCGGAGAACAGGAAGCTGAACTTGCGCCACCGCATGAACGGGATGGCGGTGTCGTCGGGGAACAGGCGGAGGTGGCGCATCGTGGTGTCGTGGTCCCCGGATGTCAGAGCGGCACCGCCGTCGGGCGGGTGCGGCGCACCCAGACCGCGATGACGAGACGGGTGAAGGTGATCGCCGTGAACATGGTGGTGAGGATGCCGACCGTCAGCGTCACCGCGAAGCCGCGCACCGGGCCCGAGCCGAGCTGGAACAGCACGCCCGCCGCGATCAGCGTGGTGATGTTGGCGTCGACGATGGTGCCGAAGGCACGCTGGAAGCCGGTGTCGATTGCCGTGATCGCCGACCGGCCGAGCCGCTGCTCCTCGCGGATGCGCTCGTAGATCAGCACGTTGGAGTCGACCGCCATGCCCATGGTCAGCACGATGCCGGCGATGCCGGGCAACGTCAGCGTCGCTTGCAGGAGCGTCAGCACGGCGAAGATCAGCACGATGTTGACCATCAGCGCCACGTTGGCGAACAGGCCGAACAGGCCGTAGGACGCCAGCATGAAGACCACCACGCCGACGACGCCGATCACCGCGGCGCGCTGGCCGGCGGCGATCGAGTCGGCACCGAGGCCGGGGCCGACCGTGCGCTCCTCGACGACGCCGAGCCGGGCCGGCAGCGCGCCGGCGCGCAAGAGCACCGCGAGGTCGTTGGCGCTCTCGACGGTGAAGTTGCCGGAGATCTGGCCGGAGCCCTGGGTGATCGGCTCGCGGATCACCGGCGCCGAGATCACCTCGTCGTCGAGGACGATGGCGAAGGGCCGGTTGACGTTCTCGGTGGTGACCTGGGCGAACTTGCGCGACCCGCCGGTCGAGAGGCGGAACGAAACCACCGGTTCGTTGGTCTGCGACTGGAACGCCTCCTGGGCGTCGGTCAAATCCTCGCCGGTGAGGAGCGGCGCCTCCTCGACCACGTAGGGCCGCGGCGGGGTGTCGCGCGAGTTGAGGAGCATCGTGCCGGGCGGCAGCACGCCCTTCACGGCGTCCTCGAGGTTGGCGTTGACGTCGACGAGGTGGAAGGTCAGCTGCGCGGTACGGCCGATGATGTCCTTGAGGCGGGCCGGATCCTTTTCGCCCGGCGCTTCGACCAGGATGCGCGAGATGCTCTGGCGCTGGATCGACGGCTCGGTGGTGCCGAGTTCGTCGACGCGGCGACGGATCACCTCGATCGACTGGTCGACCACCTTGCCGAGGCGCTGCGACAGCCCTTCCTCGGTGAAGGACATCCTGTAGAGCCCCTCCCCGGCGTCCTCGACCTGGAACTCCGACACCGCGGTGCCGCCGAGCAGGGCGTTGGAGAGCGGGTTGACAAGGCCGTCGAGCCGCTTCTTCGCCTCGGCGAACTTGTCGGCGTCGCGCACGCGGAGTTGCACTGCCCCGTTGGAGACGGTCAGCCCGGTGTAGCCGATGCGCGGATCCTGGCGCATGGCGATGCGGACGTCGTTCTCGAGGCCCTTGAGGCGCTTGGCCTGATAGTCGGCGGTGTCGACCTCGTAGAGCAGATAGACGCCGCCCTGGAGGTCGAGGCCGAGCACGATCTGTCTGCCCGGCAGCCAGTTCGGCCAGTTCTTCTGGAGTTGGTCGGCGGTCAGGAAGTTCGGGACGAGCACGAGCAGGCCCACCACGATGGTGAGCAGGATGGCCGTGACCTTCCAGCGGGAGAAGTAGAGCATCGTCGCGACTGCCTGTGCTGCGGACCGTCCCGTCCGCGTCCCCGTGCGTGGCGGCGCGGCCCGGCGGCCGCGCCCCTCCTCGTGCGACGGCGCGGCCACCGGGGCCGCGCCGGGCGGCGTCAGCCGGCGTCCTTGACCGGCTCGCCCTTGGTGCGCAGGTCCTGGACCATGCCACGCGCGACGCGCACCTGCATCTTGCCGCCGCCCTCGCCGACGTCGAGCACGAGCTCGCCGTCGTCGACGACCTTGACGATCTTGCCGATCAGACCGCCGCTCATCACCACGGTGTCGCCGCGGCGGAGATTCTTGATCATCTCCTTGTGCTCGCTGGCGCGGCGCTGCTGCGGGCGGATCAGCAGGAAGTACATGATCACGAAGATCAGGACGAAGGGCACGATCTGGATCAGGAACCCGGAGGCCCCCATGGCATCGCCCGTCGCGGTTTGCGCGAACGCGGGTGTCACGAACATCGCCTTCTCCTCGAATGATCCTCGGCGGGCCGGCGGACCGGCGGGAAAACCCGCCCGCCGCCCGCGAAAAGCGCGCGGACTATAGCCGCCCGGCGCCGGAAAGCAACATGGCGTCAGGCTCCGCGCGGCGACCGTTCCAGGTGCCGCCGGGGCGTCACCGCGGTGACAGCGCCGCCGATCGGAACGTGGCGAAATGCACCTCGTCGACGCGTCGGAGCGGCCGGGAGGCCGCCACGCCGCACCCGGAACCCAAGGGGGAACCATCGCCATGAGGATCGCCGCCGCCAGCCTTGCCTTCGCCCTCGCCGCTCTCGCCGCGGGAACCGCCCTTGCCGCCGACGGCAAGACGATCGCCGCCGCCGACTGCTTCAAGACCGGGAGCATGTCGCCCGGCGACCGTGGCGAGCTCGAGAATTTCACCACGGTCGGGATCGAAGTCGCCTGCACGCTGCCGCGCGACAATCCCGCCGCCCGCCTCGCGAAAGTCGAGGTTTCCGTCATCGACAACACCGCGGGCATCGCGGGAACCAACGACTTCTCCTGCCGGGTCGCCATCGTCGACCGCTTCGCCCGGGTCATCGCCGTCGGCGCGACGCGGGGCACCACCGGAACGAACACCCAGGGCACGGTCCTGGCGCTGCCGGTGCCCGCCGGCAATCTCGTCAAGGGCAACTACTTCGTCTTCTGCAAGGTGCCCCGGCAGTCGGCCTTCGACGAGCCGTCGCGTCTCGCGTCCATCTACTACGAAGAGGCGTCCGAACCCTGAACGGAGCGGGCCGGCGGTTTGCCCTCGACCCCGCCGACGGCTAAGGGTGGCGCGGTGCGCCCCCTTCCGACGAGCCGAGCCCCGTGTCCGACGATCCGATCTCGATCCTGAACCAGAATCTCGCCCGCCTGATCGCCATCCTGGAGCGTTCGGCGCCGCCGGCGTCGGCCGCGGTCGACTTCGCCGCCGCCGACGCCTTCGTCTGGACACCGGCGGCGCGGACGCTGACGCCGGTGCCGCGGGTCAACCGGGTCGACCTCGCCCTCCTCAAGGGCGTCGACCGCGCGCGCGACATGCTGCTCGACAACACCGAGCGTTTCGCCAGGGGCCTGCCGGCCAACAACGTGCTGCTCTGGGGGGCGCGCGGCATGGGCAAGTCGTCGCTGGTCAAGGCGGCCCACGCCGAAGTGGTGCGCCGCACCGGCGCCGACGGCCTCGCGCCGTTGAAGCTGGTCGAGATCCATCGCGAGGACATCGAGACGCTGCCGGAACTGATGGCGCTGGTGCGCCCGGCGCCGTTCCGATTCGTCGTGTTCTGCGACGACCTGTCGTTCGACCACGACGACACCTCCTACAAGTCGCTGAAGGCGGTGCTGGAGGGCGGCCTCGAGGGCCGGCCGGACAACGTGGTGTTCTACGCCACCTCGAACCGCCGCCACCTGCTGCCGCGCGACATGATGGAGAACGAGCGCTCGACCGCGATCAATCCGCACGAGGCGGTCGAGGAAAAGGTGTCGCTGTCCGACCGCTTCGGCCTGTGGATCGGCTTCCACAAGTGTTCGCAGGACGACTATCTCGCCATGGTCGAGGGCTACGTCGCCGCCCTCGGTATCGCGATCGCCCCGGAGACGCTGCGCGCCGACGCGCTCGAATGGTCGACCACCCGCGGCTCCCGCTCCGGCCGTGTCGCGTGGCAATACGTCCAGGACCTCGCCGGCCGCTCCGGCGTGCGGATCGGCTGACCGATTCGAGGCCCTGCCAGAAATGCGCGACGCCGCGGTGGGGGCCACCGCGGCGTCGTCCGTTTGGTCGGGAATCGGTCTCCGCTCAGCCGCTGAGGAACGGCAGCGGGTCGACCGGGCGATTGCCCTGCCGCAGTTCGAAGTGGAGCTGCGGGCGCGAGACGTTGCCGGTGGCGCCGACCTTGGCGACGGTCTGGCCGCGCATGATGGTGTCGCCGCGCTGGACCAGGATCTCGCTGGCGTGGGCATAGGCCGAGACGAAGCCGCTCGGGTGCTTGATCAGCACGAGGTTGCCGTAGCCCTTGAGCTCGTTGCCGGCGTAGATCACCTCGCCGCCCTCGGCCGCCTTGATCGGCGTGCCCTCGGGCACCTCGATGTTGATGCCGTCGTTGCGCTCGCCGTTGGCCTTGACGCCGTAGCCGCTGACGACGCGGCCGCGCACCGGCCAGCGGAAGCTGCCGTTGGCGGCGGCGTCCGCGACCGCGGACGAGGAGGCCGACGGCGCGGGCGTCGACGGCGCCGGACGGACCGGCTGCGGCGCGATCGAGGCGACCTGGACCGGCTGTTGCGCCGGCGCGGCCGGAGCGGGGGCGACCGGCGTCGCCTTGGCGGTCGGCGGCACGGCGACGGTCGCGGGCGCCGGGGCGGCGGCGACCGGGCGCGGCGCCGTCATGGGCTTCGGGATCACGCCGAGCGGGGCGGCGTCGTTGGCGGTCGCGCCGGGCTGGTCGGCGAGCGCGACACGGGTCGGCGCAGCGGTGGCACCGGGGATCTTGATCTTCTGACCGATGCGGATCGGCTGCGAGGCGTCGAAGCCGTTGAAGGCGGCGAGTTCGCTCGACTTCATGCCGTGCTTGGCGGCGATCCGGCCGAGGCTGTCGCCGGGCTGCACCTCGTAGACCGCGCCCTTGGCCGGCGCGGCGGCCGGGGCCGCGGGAACGGCGGCGGGGGCCTGCGCAACGGCGGCGGGCGCGACCGGACCGGCGCCGGCCGTCGGCTTGGCGCCGAAGGTGTAGGCCGGGATGACGACGCGGCTGCCCGGCGTCAGCGCCGAGCCCTTGGCGAGACCGTTGGAGGCGAGCAGCGCCTGTTCCGGCACGCCGTAGCGACGCGACAGGCCCTGGACGCTGTCGCCGGCTGCGACGGTGACCGAGGTCCCGCCCGCGGCGCTCCAGCCCGGCACCTGCGCGACGGCGCGGGCGGCCGGAACGGTCGGCGCGGGAACGGCCGGCACCGCGGGCGCGGCGGCCTGCAGCGGGGCGGTCGGACGGACGTAGGGGGCGCTGGTCGCCACCGCGCCCGGAGGCGCCGGCAGCGGCTGCGAGGCGACGGCGGGGGTCTGGTAGGCCGGCGCCGGCGGCAGCGCGGCGGGCTCGGCCGGGTTCACCGAGCCGGTGATGATCTGGCTCTGGTTGTCGGTCGGCTCGAACAGGGATCCGAACCGCGTGACATCGGAGCTGCAACCGGCCGCGGAGCCGGCCAGAACGGCCAGGGCGGCCGCTTGTCCGAGGAACCGGACCTTCAGGATCTTCGCAGGATGACGCATGGCTCTCGATTCTCGCCGTGCTACGCGTGACGGTGAGGCCATTTAAACCGGGGTAACGTTGATAAAGACTTAAACGGCTGTGCCGACTCGGCGGGCGGACGCCGATTTCCGCGGAAAACCGGCCTGTCGAGGCTAGGAGCGAACCATACCTGCGCGCCCTCGCCCCCGGGCGGCCGACGGCTCACAGCCGACTGGCGACGCCCTCGATCAGCGGGCCGAAGCGGGCGGGGCCGATCTCGGTGCGGTGGAACAGGCGGCCGTCGCGGACGATGCGGACCACGGTCTGATGCGGCCCGGTCCCGACCGGGGCGACGAGGATGCCGCGATCGGAGAGCTGGTCCATCAGCGCGCCGGGCACCTTGGCGACGGCGCCGTCGACCAGGATGCGGTCGTAGGGGGCGTGGCGCGTGAAGCCCTCCAGGCCGTCGGCGACCATGGCGACGACGTTGCCGATCTTCATCGCCGCGAAGCGGTCCTCGGCGAGTTCGACCAGGGTGCGGAAGCGGTCGAGCGTCACGACCTGACGGACGAGGCGGGCGAGGATGGCCGCCTGGAAACCCGACCCGCAACCGACCTCGAGCACCTTGTGCTCGGGGCGGAGGTCGAGGGCGGCGAGCATGGCGGCCATGGTGGACGGCGCCGCGATGATCTGACCGCATTCGATCGGCACGGCGGTGTCGCCGTAGGCGCCGGACTGGTAGGGCGCCGACAGGAACATCCGCCGCGGGACCTCGCGGAACGCGTCCAGGATCCTCTCGTCCGCGATGCCGTTCGCCGCGATGCGGGCGGCGAGCGCCGCCATGTCGTTCCTGTCCCGCTCGAACGCCTTCATAATCGGCGCTGATCCTCGTCGCTACCTCGGGTGCGGGCGCGTTCGCCCGCACCTGCCGACAATCGCCCGGCCGGAGTTAAGGCCGTGTCAACCGATCGTCGGTCCGAGGTCCGATCAACCGAGCAGCGCGGCGATGCGTTCCAGACCGGCGTGGTCGGTGAGATCGAGCCGAAGCGGCGTCACCGCAATGCGTCCGGCCTGGACGGCGTGGACGTCGGTGCCCGGCTGCGCCGGTTCGTCGGCACGGCCGTAGGCGAGCCAGTAGTAGGGCTTGCGCCGGCTGTCCATGCGGGCCTCGGCCTTGAGGCCGTGGGTCGAGGTGCCCTGGCGGGTGACCTCGACGCCGACGACCTCCTCGATCCCTCGGGCCGGGAAGTTGAGGTTCATCAGCGTGCCCGCGGGAATGCCGGCCTCGAACAGCTTGCGGACGAGGCCGGGCGCGTGCGCCTCGGCGGTCGCGAACGGGATGTCGCCGCCGCCGGCGTAGTCGTAGCCCTGGCTCAGCGCCATCGCGGGGATGCGGAGCAGGGTCGCCTCGATCGCCGCGGCGATCGTGCCGGAATAGGTGACGTCGTCGGCGATGTTGAGACCGGCGTTGACGCCGGAGAGCACCAGGTCCGGCGGGCTCGGCATCAACTCGCGCACGGCCATGATGACGCAGTCGGTGGGCGTGCCGCGCACGGCGAAGCGGCGCTCGTCGATGTCGCGGACGCGGATCGGGTCGTGCAGCGTCAGCGAATGCGCGAGGCCGGACTGGTCGGTCTCGGGCGCGACGACCCAGACCTCGTCCCCGACCGCGCGCGCGATCGCCTCGAGCGCGACGAGGCCGGGGGCGTGGATGCCGTCGTCGTTGGTGATCAGGATGCGCATCGGGGGAACCTCGGGTCTGGACGGATGTCGTCGGTCGCGGCGGGATCGGCGCGCCGGTCAGGAGCGCGCGATGCGCTCGAGGCCGCCCATGTAGCCGCGCAGGGCGTCGGGGACGGTGATCGAGCCGTCCTCGTTCTGCCACGTCTCCATGACGGCGATCAGGGCGCGGCCGACGGCGACGCCCGAACCGTTGAGGGTGTGGACGAAGCGCGTCGACTTCTCGTCGGCGGGGCGATAGCGCGCGTTCATGCGGCGGGCCTGGAAGTCGCCGCAGACCGAGCAGGACGAGATCTCGCGGAACGCCTTCTGCCCGGGCAGCCAGACCTCGATGTCGTAGGTCTTGCGCGAGGCGAAGCCCATGTCGCCGGTGCAGAGCGTGACGACGCGGTAGGCGAGGCCGAGCCGCTTCAGCACTTCCTCGGCCGAGGAGAGCATGCGCTCGTGCTCGTCCATCGACTTGTCGGCAGCGGTGATCGAGACGAGTTCGACCTTGTCGAACTGGTGCTGGCGCAGCATGCCGCGGGTGTCGCGGCCGGCCGAGCCGGCCTCCGAGCGGAAGCAGGGCGTCAGCGCGGTCATGCGGATCGGCAGGGCGCCGTCGTCGAGGATCTCCTCGCGCACGAGGTTGGTCAGCGACACCTCGGCGGTCGGAATCAGCCAGCGGCCGTCGGTGGTCCGGAACAGGTCCTCGGCGAATTTCGGCAGGTTGCCGGTGCCGTACATGGTCTCGTCGCGCACCAGCAGCGGCGGAATCACCTCGGTGTAGCCGTGCTCGCCGGTGTGGAGGTCGAGCATGAACTGTCCGAGGGCGCGCTCGAGCCGGGCGAGGCCGCCCTTGAGCACCGTGAAACGGGCGCCCGACAGCTTGGCGGCGCGCTCGAAGTCCATCAGGCCGAGCCCCTCGCCGAGGTCGAAGTGCTCCTTCGCCCAATCGATCCGGCGCGGCTCGCCGTGGGTGCGGTAGACGACGTTGTCGCGTTCGTCGCGGCCGTCGGGCACCTCGTCGAGCGGAACGTTCGGGATGACGGCGAGCGCGGCGGTCAGCGCCTCGTCGAGCTCGCGGGCCTTGGCTTCGCCGGCCTGGAGGTCTTCCTTGAGGTGGGCGACCTCGGCCATCAGTTCGGCGGCGCGCGCCTCGTCGCGGGCGCCCTTGGCCTTGCCGATCTCCTTGGAGGCGGCATTGCGGCGCTCCTGCATCTGGTGCAGCGCGGCGAGATGGGCGCGGCGGGCGTCGTCGCGGGCGAGCACGTCGGCGACGGTCGCCGCCGCCTGGGCCTCGTCCTGTCCCCGGCGCAGCAGCGCGGTGCGGAGCCCCTCGGGCTCGTCGCGAATCCACTTGATGTCGAGCATCGGAAAATCCCTCGCGCACGGGGCCGGCACCGGGTCGCGGGACGCGCCGAACCGGGGCCGCGATCGTCGGGGACTTCGTAGAGAAGCCCGCCGCCGTCCGCAAGACCGTAGCGACCGCGCCCGTCAGCGCTTCGGCGCCGTCCAGTCGGACAGCTTGGTGCTCAGCATCAGCTTGGCGTAGACCGCACCGTCGCAGTCCGTGTAGGCCTGCGACGAACAGCCGGCGGCGGACAGGTCGTTGTCCTGGTAGCCGACGACGACAGAGACGTTGTCGTTGAACGCATAGGCCAGGTTGACGTCCCACCAGATGTAGGACGCGATCGACGGGTCGTTCTGGTACCACTCGTAGCCGAGCTCGGCGTTCGCCGTCAGCGCCTCCACCCGCGGCACGGGCACGCCGACGGTGCCGTAGAAGCCGTAGTAGTCGTCGCCGTCGTCGTTGGTGCGCGGTTCCCAATAGACCTCGCCCGTGACGAAGGCGCCGCTCTCGTGGGTATAGGTCGCGGCAGCGTAGATCTCGGCGAAGTCGGCGCTGTCGACGTCGTCGTGGGCGTAGTAGCCGGCGCCGAGCGAGGCCTGGAAACGCTCGTCGAAGGTGTAGGTGCCGGTGACGTAGGGCAGCCAGCGGTCGCTCGAGGGGTCGTCGTACTTGATCCGGCGGGCGAGACTGACGTCCAAAGAGAGGTCGCCGAAGCTCGGCGTCGCGCCGAGCGTGTAGGTCACCGACGCCCAGGGATCGTCCGTGCCGTAGTCGAGCGTGTAGCCCTCGACGCTGGCGTAGAACAGGTCGTAGCTCGCGGTGATCCGCGTCTCCAGCGAGGGATGGTGGTCGGACTCGGTGAGCCCGCTGTCCATGTAGTCGCTGTAGAAGGTGGTCTCCACCGTCACGTCGAAACCGGAGCCCTCCTCGGCCTCGGCCTCCGCGGGCTCGTCCGCGGCCAGGGCCGGAGCGCAAGACCAGATCGGGACGGCGCAAAGTGCGACGATCGCGATTTCGGCGAAACCGGCGGAACGGAGCATCGACGGCACCTTCGTTGCGACCACCGGGACGCGGGCGGTCGCGATGGCATTTTTCACCGGGCGGGAAGCGGCGGCAAGGGTCCGGTGGCCGTGTCGGGCTCCCGGCACGCGCCGTCGTGGCCGGAAACGAAGCCCGGCGACGAAGGGGCGACCCCGACCGTCGGCGAGAGCGAACACCCTCCCGCCGGCCGGACCCTAGCGGCCGGAGTCTCATCGGATGTGACGATGCGGTGCGACGTCGACCCGTCGCCAAAGATCGATACGGATGCGCGCCGGAACGCGCGCGTCCGTCAGCTCTCCGCCGCCTCGCTCTCTTCGGCCGCCTTGGCGGCCGCGTCGCGGCGGTTCATGATCCTGACGGCGATGATCGAGGCCTCGTAGAGCAGCAGGGTCGGGATCGCGAGCAGGATCTGGGACATCGGGTCGGGCGGGGTCAGCACCGCCGCCGCCACGAAGGCGAGCACGATGGCGTAGCGCCGCTTCTCCTTCAGCGTCTGCTCGGTGATCACGCCGACGCGCGCGAGCAGCGTCAGGACCACCGGCAGCTGGAAGGTGATGCCGAAGGCGAAGATCATCGTCATGATCAGGCCGAGATACTCGGACACCCGCGGCAGCAACGAGATCGCCGCTTGCCCGTCGCCGCCGGCCTGCTGCATGCCGAGGAAGAACTTCATCATCACCGGCATGACGAAGAAGTAGACCAGCATCGCGCCCATGACGAACAGGATCGGCGTCGCCACCAGGAACGGCAGGAAGGCCTGCCGCTCGTGGCGATAGAGGCCGGGCGCGACGAACATGTAGATCTGCGTCGCGATCACCGGGAAGGCGATGAAGAAGGCGCCGAACAGCGCCAGCTTGATCTGGGTGAAGAAGTATTCTTGCGGCGCAGTGTAGATCAGCTCGACGTGCTGGTCGACACCGGCGGCCCGCTCGAACGGCCAGACCAGGATGTTGAAGATGTCCCGCGCGAAGTAGAAGCACAGGAGGAAGCAGATCAGCAGCGCGATCAGCGACTTGATCAGCCGCGTCCTGAGCTCGCGGATGTGCTCGATGAGCGGAGCCTTGGAGGCTTCGATCTCGTCCTCGTCCCGCTTGGTCGTCACCGGGCGCTTCCTTCGGAGGGCGTGCCGCCGGGGGCGGCGGGGGCGGGCACGGGCTCGGCCGACACCGGCGCGGCGGCGACCACGGGAGCCGGTGCCGGTTCGGACGGGACGACGGCCGGTTCGGACGGGGCGATCGCGGACGGCTCGGGCGCCGCCGTCTCGCCGGCCGTGCCGGTCTTCACCGGCTCGTTCGGCACCGCGACGGCGCCGACCGGCGGCCGCGGGTCGGAGGCCGGCGGCGGCGACGTCAGGCTCCGGCGGATCTCGTCGCCGGCGTTGCGCAGCGGGTCGAGCGCGCGCTTGACGTCGGTCAGCGGGTTGGCGTCCTTGACGCTCTGGATCTGCTTGCGCGTCTCCTCGAGGTCGACCTCGCGTTCCGCCTCGCGCAGCGCGGCGTTGAACTGCGACTGGAAGTCCCCGGCCATGCGCCGCACGCGGCCCACGGTCTGCCCGACCGTCCTCAGGAGCTTCGGGAGATCCTTGGACGGAAACACCACGATCGCAACGACGGCGATCACCAGGATCTCGCTCCAGCCGATTTCAAGCATGTCGACTCGCCCGGCGGCTTCCGTGCCGGCGCCCCGGGGGCGTCGCGCGTGCCGCGTTCGTCACAGGGATCCGAAGGCTCAGACCTTGCGGATGTCTTCGGACTTGGCGACGGGCGCGTCGGCCTTCTGCTCGATCGACTTGAAGTCGGCGGCAGTATCGGTCGGCTCGTCCTGCATGCCCTTCTTGAAGCTCTTGATGCCCTTGGCGAAATCACCCATCAGCTCGGGGATCTTGCCGCGGCCGAACAGGAGGAGGACCACCACCAGGACGATCAGCCAGTGCCAGATGCTCAGCGAACCCATAAACCCAACTCCCACACGGGATCCTTCGATCGGCCGGCACTCTTGCACACTCGATTTCGTGCCGCAACAAACCCCGGCCGGCCCTCCCCGCCCATTACGACGGCAACGCGGCGTTTTCATGGGCGCCACTTGCCGCGGCGTGATCCGGAAGGCGCGTCCGTCGAACGGCCGCGGCGAAGTCGCCGGCCCGGCTGCCCACGCTTTGGGCAGGACGACCGCGCCGGCGCCTCAGCGCGGGAACACCAGCACGTCGCGCCGGTCGACGTCGACCGCGACGTCGGTGCCCGGCGGAAAGGCCGAGGCGTCGCGGACGCGGGCGCGCAACAGCGCGTCGAGGCCGTCGACCGCGATCTCGGCGAGCCAGACCTCGCCGAGGAAGCGGCTGCGCACCACGCGGCCGGCGACGCCGCCCGATCCGGGCGCGGCGAGCAGGATGCCGGAATGGCGGATGCACACCACCATGGCCGCACCGTCCGACGCCGCGCCGGCGTCGAAGGCGCCGAACGGCGTCTCGACCCGCCCCCCCGTGGCGGTGCCGTCGAACTCGTTGAGTTCGGAAAAGAACCGGGCGGCGGTGAGGTCGACCGGGCTGCCGTAGAGTTCGGCCGGGCTGCCGAACTGCACGAGGCTGCCCTTGCGCATCAGCGCGACCCGGTCGGCCATCCGCATCGCCTCCTCCGGGTCGTGGGTGACGACGACGGCGGTCGCGCGCGTCTCGCGCAGCACGGCCATGGTCTCGTCGCGCACGCTGTCGCGCAGGCGCTTGTCGAGGCCGGAGAAGGGCTCGTCCATCAGCAGCACCGCCGGCCGCGGCACGATCGCGCGCGCCAGCGCCACGCGCTGCTGCTCGCCGCCGGAGAGGGCGTGCGGATAATCCTCTGCGTAGTCCTCGAGGCCGACCCGGCCGAGCGCGGCCCGGGCGGCGCGCTCGGCGGCCGGACCGTCGAGCGAGGTCAGGCCGAACATCACGTTGGCCAGGATCGACATGTGCGGGAACAGCGCATAGTCCTGGAACATCAGCCCGACGCCGCGGCGCTCCGGCGGCACGAAGCGCGCGGGACCGGCGACCTCGAGGTCGCCGATCACGATGCGCCCGGAGGTCGGCCGCTCGAGTCCGGCGACGAGGCGCAACAGGGTCGACTTGCCGCAACCGGAATGTCCGAGCAGGCAGACGATCTCCCCGGGCCGGGCCTCCAGCGTCACGCCGCGCAGCGAGGCGACACCGTCGTAGTCGTGCAAGACGGACTCGATCGAGAGCCGGGCGGCGATGGTGGCGGCGGCGGTGCCGCGCCGGCCCCAGCGCGGCCGCTCGGCCGTGGTGCCGACCGTGCTCACGGCATCCGCCGCACGGCGGCGGTCCCGACGGGGTTGCGATGCGGGCGAGGTCCGAAACCCGACAAACCGGCCATCCTTCCTGTGTCGCGTGGGCGGCGATCTACCCGTCCGCGGGGGTCGAAGCAAGCGGCGGGCCGCCGCGGCGGAGCGTCAGCCCTCCTCGCCGTCGTTCCTCGCATAGTCGAGAAGGTCGGGCGCGTCGAGCGGATCCTCGTCGTCCGAGAGCTCGTCGGCCGACCGCGGCACCGGAACCGAGAATCCCGGCGGAATCGTGCCCTCGAGCAGCCCGGCCCCACGCAGTTCCTCGAGCCCGGGCAGGTCGCCGACGCTCTCCAGCCCGAAATGCACCAGGAAGGCTTCCGTGGTGCCCCAGGTGATCGGCCGGCCGGGCGTGCGTCGGCGGCCGCGCATCCTCACCCAGCCGGTCTCGAGCAGCACGTCGAGCGTGCCCTTGGCGGTGGCGACGCCGCGGATCTCCTCGATCTCGGCGCGGGTGACCGGCTGGTGGTAGGCGACGATCGCCAGCGTCTCGAGGGCCGCGCGCGACAGCTTGCGCTGCTCGACCGCCTCCTCGCGCAGGAGATGGCCGAGATCCGGCGCGGTGCGGAACATCCACAGCCCGGCGACGCGGACGAGGTTGACGCCGCGGCCGGCGTAGAGGCTCTCGAGGTCGGCGAGCAGCGCGCGCACCGGCGTCCCCTTCGGCAGGCGGGCGGCGAGGTCGGCCTCCGACAGCGGCATCGGCGCGGCGAACAGCATCGCCTCGACGACGCGCAGGCCCGCCATCCGCGCCTCGACGGCGGCCGGATCCTCTTCCGGCGGCAGGCCCGGCAGTTCCGGCTCGTCGGCGGGCGCGGTCACGACGCGCCCTCCCCGGCCGGCGGTTCGCCGGACCCGCGCTCGTCCGGCCGTGCGGTCCGGATGAACAGCGGCGAGAAGGCGCCGGACTGGCGGATCTCGAGCTTGCCCTCGCGGACCAGTTCGAGGCTCGCCGAGAAGGCCGAGGCGCGCACCGTCGGGCGCAGTTCGGCGGTCGGCATGTACGGGGCGAGGAAAGTCTCGATCGGCATCCAGTCGGCGAGCCGGCCGACCAGCCGCTCCAGGATCTCGCGGGCATCGGCCAGCGCCCAGACCGCGCGGCGGCGGACGTGGACGCGGCCGACGATCTGGCGTTGGCGCTGCGTGGCATAGGCCTCGAGCAGGTCGTAGAGCCCGGCCTGCCAGACGTTGACGCGGTCGACCGCCACCGGCTCCGGCGCGCCGCGGGGAAAGACGTCGCGGCCGAGGCGGTCGCGGCCGACCAGACGGGCGGCGGCCTCGCGCATCGCCTCCAGCCTGCGCAGGCGGAAGGCGAGCGCCTCGGCGAGCTCCTCGGCACTCGGCTCGTCGCCGCCGTCGTCGGTGGCCGGCAGCAGGAGCCGCGATTTCAGGTAGGCGAGCCAGGCCGCCATCACGAGGTAGTCGGCGGCGAGTTCGAGGCGCAGCTGCCGGGCCTCTTCGACGAAGGCGATGTACTGCTCGGCGAGCGCCAGGATCGAAATCTTCGAGAGGTCGACCTTCTGATTGCGGGCGAGCGTCAGCAGGAGGTCGAGCGGACCCTCGAAGCCGTCGACGTCGACCACCAGCGACGGTTCGGCCGCGGACGCCGCTTCGCTGCGCGGCGGCGCCGACCAGTCGTCGGCGTCCGCCCGGGCGGTCGGCGTCTCGGTGGTCTCGGCGTCCGCCACGCGGGTGGCCCTCCGATCGGTCGATGTCGTGCCCGCGCCGACGAGGCGCGGGTTCAGATGCCGGCCGCCGCGTCGTGGGCGGCGAGCGCCGCCGTCATGCGGGCGGCGATCGCGTCGAGGTCGGCGTCGTCGGGCGTACCGATGCGGGCGAGCGCCGCCTCGGCCCGCGCAGCCGACCGACCGGCGAGCACCGGCGCCGCGGCGGCGACCGCTTCCATTTCGGCGATGTCGCCGTTGCAGTGCAAGGCCACGTCGCAGCCGGCGGCGAGCGCCCGGCGGGCCCGCTCGCCGAGATCGCCCTCGAGCGCATTCATCGAGAGATCGTCGGAGAACAGGAGGCCGTCGAAGCCGATCAGGCCGCGGATCACCTCGCCGATCACCACCGGCGACTGGGTCGCCGGCCGGGCCGGATCGATGGCGGTGTAGACGAGATGTGCCGTCATCGCCGCCGGCAGGTCGGACAGCGCGACGAAGGGGGCGAAGTCGAGGGCGAGCAGGTCGCCGGCCGGGGCGTGGACGACGGGCAGTTCATGGTGGCTGTCGACGCGGGCGCGGCCGTGGCCGGGCAGGTGCTTGATCACCGGCAGCACGCCGCCGGCGAGAAGGCCGTCGGCGACGGCCCGGCCGCAGGCGGCGACGCGGGCGGGATCGCCGCCGAAGGAGCGGTCGCCGATCGCCGGGGTGGTGCCGGGCGAGGCGAGGTCGAGGCAGGGGGCGCAGTCGACGTCGATGCCGACGGCGGCGAGGTCGCCGGCCATCAGCCGCGCGACGTCGCGCACCAGCGCGGGGTCGGCGACGAGGTCGGCGGCGGCCGCGAGACGCGCGGCGGAGGGATACCGGCGCCAGTGCGGCGCGCCCATGCGCTGGACCCGGCCGCCCTCCTGATCGATCAGCACCGGCGCCCGCCGGCCGAGCACGTCGCGGACCTCGGCGACGAGACGGGTCAGCTGCTCGGGATCCTCGATGTTGCGGCGGAACAGGATCAGGCCCCACGGATCGGCGGCGCGCAGGAAGTCGCGTTCGGCGGCGGTCGGGACCGCACCGGAGAGACCTGTGACGAAGGCGCGGGGCATGGACGGGCTTCCGTAGGCACGGGGCTTCGAAACGGCGGCGGCCCGGATCCGGTTCGTCCGGGTCCGGGCCGCCTGGATCAGGTGGACCCTGCGATCACTTGCGGGCGATCAGGCAGTCGATGCCGGCGGACTTCAGCGACTGGCACAGCGCCACCGCCTGCTCCTTGCTCGGCTGCGGCACGCGCACCCGGTAGTAGACGCCCTTGGCGCCGAGGTCGGCGCGCTGGACGTCGGCCGAGAGGCCGCCGAGCACGCCCGGGTTCTTGCGCCGCATTGCCTCGAAGGCGGCGAGCGCCGCCGCCTCGCTGCGCTGCGACGACACCTGGACGTAGGCGCCGCCGGCGGGCGCCGGGGTGGAGGCGGTAGGTGCGGCGGCGACGGGGGCCGCCGCCGGATCCACCGCGGCGACCTGCGTCGGCGCGACCGCCCGGCTGGCGGGCGCCGGCGCGGCGGCGGTGGCGGCGAGGTCGAGCGGGCCGTCGTGGGCGACCGGCGCCGGTGCGGGCTTGGCCGGCCGCGGCTTCGGCGCCTCGGGCGGGGGCGGCAGCACGGCCTCGACGGAGGTCGGCGGTTCGGCGGTCGGCGCGACCGTTACCGGCGCCACCGTCACGGGCGCGACGGCGACGGCGGGCGGCGGGACGATCGCGGGCTCGGAGGTCTGCTCGGACGCATCGAGCGGCGGCAGGCCGGCGGCCGAGCCCTCGTCCTCGCCGGTCGGGGCGGCGGACGCGGTGTCCTCGGCCGGGACGATGGTGCCGGGCAGCGGCGCGGTACCGCCGGCGAGCGCGGCGATGCCGTCGGACGACGGGGCGGCCGGCGCGGCGACGGCGGTCGGGCGCTCCGGGGTCTCGATGATGTCGCCGTTCGGCTTGACCAGCACGGTGCGTACGCGCCGCGGCCCGGTCTCGGCCGGCGACAGCGCGTCGGGGGCGTCCGCGGCGATCTCCTTGCCGTCCGGCAGAATCACGCGCGAGACCTGCGGATTGACGCCGGGCAGGTTCGGCACGCTCTCCTCGCGGGTGACGAGGCGCTCGTTGCCCTTGGCGGGCACGCCCTGCACCTGGTCGAACACCGCCTCGCCCTCGATCGGCTCGTCGATGGCGTCGCCCTTTTCGGGCACGATCTTGTAGGGACCTTCGGGCGCGCGGACCAGCTGCGGCTCGCCGAAGCCGGAGACGCCGCCGCTCGTGAGATAATAGGCGCCGACACCGCCGGCGATCAGCGCCACCGCGGCGACGGCCCCGAGCAGCAGCCAGGGCCGGCGCGGACGCTCGGCGACCTCCTCCTCGACGGCGACGTGCGGGGGCAGCACGCCCTCCTCGACCTGGAGCGGCTCCGATTCGTCGTAGCCGAAGTCACCCGGCAGGGGCGCGAGGGCGGAATCGTCCCAGGGGTCGTAGGCGCCCGGGCGAGGACCGTCCGAAGGCACCGCCGCCAGCGCCGCCTGGGCCTGACCGGAGCGGGTCTCGAGATCCCGTTCGACGAGCCGGGCGAGTTCCGCCATCGGATCGTCGCCGTTGACCCACTCGTCGATAGGCGTTTCCGGCAGGGCGTCGAATTCGGGTTCCTGGACGCGCTGGACGCGGCGACTGTTGAACATCGGTCAGTCTCTCTCGGCCACCGTTCACCGCCTGACCGAACGATCGCCGCCCCCGCCTGCCGAGGACGATCGATCGTCAGTTCACCGCATCTCGTCCGGAGCGCCGACGCCGAGTATAGCGAGCCCCGACGCCAGCACAATCATCACCGCCCGGACGAGGGCGAGACGGGCTCCAGTGGACGATGGATCATCACGGTTAACGAACCGTAAGTGGGGATTTTCCTTCCCCCGGTTCCAATGGGCGTGCAACTCGCTCGCGAGGTCGTGCAGGTAGAACGCGATCCGATGCGGCTCGTGTGCTTCCGCGGCGGCCTCGACCACGCGCGGATACTCGGCGATGCGCTTGACGAGCGCGAGTTCGCCCGAATCGGAGAGCTTGGAAAGGTCGGCCGAAGCGAGGTCCGTCGCCGCGATCTCCGGCGCCTGCTCGGCCGCCTGCCGGAACACCGAGGCACAGCGGGCGTGGGCGTACTGGACGTAGAAGACCGGGTTGTCCTTCGACTGTTCCTTGACCTTGACGAAATCGAAGTCGAGCGGCGCGTCGTTCTTGCGCATCAGCATCATGAAGCGGACGGCGTCGCGGCCGACCTCTTCGACCACCTCGCGCAGGGTGACGAAGGAGCCGGAGCGCTTCGACATCTTCACCGGTTCGCCGGCCCGGAACAGCTTGACCAGCTGGCAGAGCCGCACGACCACCTTGGCCTCGCCGCCCGAGATCGCCTTGCCGACCGCCTCCAGCCGCTTGACGTAACCGCCGTGGTCGGCGCCGAGGATGAAGATCATCTCCCGGAAGCCGCGCAGGTACTTCGAGCGCATGTAGGCGACGTCGGCGGCGAAATAGGTGTAGCTGCCGTCGGACTTGCAGAGTGGACGGTCGATGTCGTCGCCGTAGGCCGAGGCGCGGAACAGCACCTGCTCACGGTCCTCCCAGTCCTCGGGCAACTGACCCTTCGGCGGCGGCAGGCGGCCGTCGTAGACGAGGTCGCGGGCGCGGAATTCCGCAATCATCTCGTCGATTTCGGAGCGGTTCTTCAAGCTGCGGTCGTGCAGCGTCGCCTCCGAAAAGAACACCTCGTGGCGCACGCCGAGCACCTCGAGGTCGCCACGGATCATGTCCATCATCATGGCGATGGCGAGCGGCTTGACGATCGGCAGCCACTCCGCCTCGTCCATGGCGAGCAGGCGGTCGCCGTGGTCGCGCTTCAGCGCCTCGCCGACCGGCACCAGATAGTCGCCGGGATAGAGCCCGTCGGGGATCTCGACGGTCTCGCCGAGCGCCTCGCGGTAGCGCAGGAAGGCCGAGCGGGCGAGCACGTCGACCTGACCGCCGGCGTCGTTGATGTAGTATTCCTTGGCGACGTCCTGGCCGGCGAAGGCGAGCAGATTGGCGAGCGCGTCGCCGACCACGGCGCCGCGGCAATGGCCGACGTGCATCGGGCCGGTCGGGTTGGCCGAGACGTATTCGACGTTGGTGCGCCGGCGACCGCCGGCGGTCGAGCGGCCGAAACCGTCTGGATCGGCGAGCACGGCGGCGACGACGCCGCTCCAGAACGCAGGCGCGAGGCGCAGGTTGATGAAGCCCGGGCCGGCGACCTCGACGGCGGCGACGTCCGCATCGGCGCCGAGCGCGGCGGCCAGACGGTCGGCGAGCTCGCGCGGCTTCAGGCCGAGGCCCTTGGAGAGCACCATCGCGGCGTTGGTGGCGACGTCGCCGTGGGAGGGATCGCGCGGCGGCTCGACGGTCACGCGCGCCAGATCGGCCTCGGAAAGGCCGAGATCGAGGCCGCGGAGCGCCGAGCGCACGCGATCACCGAACACCTGGAACACGTTCATCGGATTTGAGCCTCGGCTGGAAACTGCGGCACGCGGGCACGGGAAAGCCGCGTGGGCCCTAACGCAAATCCGCCGCAGCGTCAAACGGACGGCCCCGGCGCGATCACCTCGGCAGGATCAGCGTGGTGCCGAAGGCGGCGGACGCCGGGACGACCCGCGAGCCGTTGCCGGCGCCGCGGAAACGGATCGCGACGATGCGCGGCGTGCCCGCGTCCGCCGGCAGCGCCGCCGCGCCGTAACGGGTCGCGAGCGCGGCCGGCGTCTCGACCTCGAGTCGTCCGCGCGCGGTCTCGACCACGACGGCTCCGTCCTCCTCCCGCGCCGTGCCGCCGGCGAAGGCGGCGAGGAACGGGGCGACGGCGGCCGGATCGGCCGCGGCCAGGATCACCGCGTCGACGCCGGTGCAGCCGTTGGCGTGGGTCTGGAAGGCCGGGTTCCAGAAGTTCTCCGGATAGTGCTGGCGGCAGGTGAAGAAGCCGATCTCGGGCATCTCCGGGCTCGCCGTGAAGGTCAGCGAGAAGGCGACCGTGCGCTCGGTCCCGTCGGGCCGGCGGGCGATGCGCTCGAAGCGGAACGGCTCGAACAGCGGCAGGCCGCGGGCGGCGAAGTCGGCGCGGTCGGCGGTCTCGTCGGCGCTGTCGAGCACCAGCATGGCGCAGCCTTCGCCGCGCGCGACGGCGTCGCGGGCGAAGGCGCCGAAGGAGAAGCGGCCCGGCCCGTGCTCCGGGATCGCCGCGGCGTCGGCGACGGCGAGCAGTTCCAGGAAAGCGCCGTCGAACTGGACCAGCACGTTCTCGGTGCCCCAGGGATGGCGCGCCACCGGCGTCGTCGTGAAGCCGAGGCCGGCGTAGAAGTCGCGCGCGGCGGAAAGATCGCGGACCGCGAGGACGAGGTGGTCGATGCCGCGGATCATGTCAGCTTCCCTCCCCGGGGGCCTGGCAGACGTCGATCCATTCGGCCCCGACGAGGTCGGCCATGCGGACCGGATCGATGCGCACGGCGCTGTGGGTCGAGCCGGCGGCCGGCACGACCTCGGCGAAGGCGCGCAGCGAGACGTCGCAGTAGATCGGCAGCGCGCTGGCGAGGCCGAACGGGCAGACGCCGCCGACCGGGTGACCCGTGACGGCGACGACCTCCTCGGCCGAGAGCATCGAGACCTTGCCGCCGAAGGCCGCCTTGGCCTTGCGGTTGTCGAGCCGGGCGACGCCGCCGGTGACCAGCAGGAAGCGCCGCTCGCCGACGCGCAGCGACAGGGTCTTGGCGATCTGCGCCGGCTCGACGCCGTGTCCGGCGGCGGCCTCGGCCACGGTGGCGGTGCTGACCGGCAGTTCGATCACCGCCACGTCCGGCGCCCGCTCGGCCAGGAAGGCCTTCACACTCTCCAGCGACATGCCCGCTCCTCGTCGTCCCGGGGCCGGAGGGGAGCACGACCACGCCCGCTCTGTCGAGCCCCCGCCCGAAAACGACGACGCCCGGCGGTGGGGACCGCCGGGCGTCGGATGTCGGTGCGCCCGGAGACGCCGGGCTCGGGATCAGCCGCAGCCGAGGGCCTTGATGGTGGCCGGGACGTCGACGCGCGACCGGGTGATCTGCGGATAGCCGGACACCGAGCGGTAGTCCTGGATCTTCAGGCCGGACTGCCACATCGCGTACTCGATGTCGCCGACCGACTTGGTCCGGCAGGCCGCGCGCGAACGGATCGCGGCGAAGATGCCGGCGACGTGCGGAGCGGCCATCGAGGTGCCCTGGAAGCCCTTGTAGGTGCCGCCGGTCGACGACAGGATCGCACCCGAGCTGTTGCCGAACGGATACTGGACGTCGCCGCCGGGCGCCACGATGTCGGTCTGCGGACCGATGTTGGAATAGTAGGCGATGCGCTCCGGCTTGCCGGTCGCCTTCTTCGACGAGGCCGACACGGTGGTCGCCGCGTAGATGCAGCCCGGGGCGCCGACGCCGTTGATGTAGCTGCTGTTGCCGGCCGCGATCACGACGGCGATGCCGGCGCGGCGCAGCTTGTCGATGATCGGGGTCAGCGGCGAGTCGTCGCAATAGTCGTCGTAGCCGCCGCCGCCGAGGCTCATGTTGACCGCGTCGATCTTGCGGTTGGCGACGCCGTTGCGCAGGGCGTAGACGCGCTCGAGCGCCGCGAGCTGGTCCGAGGTGTAGGCGAGCGCGCAGGGCATGGTCGCGCCGCTGCCGCACTGGCTGGTCGCGAACTTCGAGAACACCTTGATCGCGACGATCGCCGCGTCCTTGGCGACGCCGTTCTGCGGCTCGCCGCGCGACAGACTGGTGTTCTTGCCCGCCGCGATGCCCGCGACGTGCGTACCGTGGCCGCAACCCTCGATGGCCGCGCCGTTGCAGTCGAGACCGGACCCGGCCGCGATGCTGGACTTGGCGCCGTTCGGGCAGAGCGACGTCGACTGGTTGGCGGCGCTGGTGGTGCTGTAGCAGGCCTCGGAGACGACCTTGCCCCTGAGGAACTCGTGGGTCTTGTCGACGCCGGTGTCGATGACGACGACGGCACGGCCGGCGCCGGTGGCTCCCATGCTGTAGGCGCCGCCGGTGGTGTTCATCTTGATCAGCTGCAGCGACTGCAGCAGGGTCGGCGCGGCGAGCCGGTCCGGGTAGATCTTGACGACGCGGCTGTCGCCGGCGAGCGACGCGATCTGGTCGGCGTTGGCGTCGGCGGCGAACATCGGCACGGCGTCGAGCGCCTTGACCGACGCGCCGGCACCGAACACCGACGCGGCGATCGAGGCGCCCTGCGCGGAATAGCTCTCGGTCCCGTCCGAGGACTGCCCGACGGCGCGGCCGGCGGACGGATCGTACTCGACGATGACGCGGGTGGTGCCCTCTGCGAGCGCCTGCGAGCGCAGCGCCAGCACCGAAGGCGTGAAGTTGGAACCGACGGCCACCTGCTGGGCGGACGCGGTGGAAACGCTCATCGCCGTGGAGACGGCGAGGAGGGCGGCAAAGGCGAATTTCATTCTTCTCTCCCCCGTTGGCCGGAGCAATCGTGCTTTTCTCTGCAAGTTACTTTGGGGGGAGGACTTCGCCACCCCCAGCATAGGGCCGGACATCCAAGTGCCGACCGTGGGAAAATGTGCGCGGGGATTAAGCGCCGACGGCCGACGACCGTCAACCTTCAAATGGGTGGAAACGGCCGGGGCCGCCGAGTCCGGTAAATGCAGCGGCCGAGCTTCCGGGCCGACCTGGAAAAATTACCGAAATCGGGAATAAGTGCGGGCTGCACAAATCGGTGTCGCGACCGGCCCGCCGCCGGACGTGTCGCCGTCCGGGTGCTGCTCGCGGAGTGCGACGGGCACGGGCCCGACGGCCGGGACATCGCGAAGTCCCGACGGATCGGGACTTCGACGGGCTGGGGCTCAGACCAGACGGCTCTGGACCTTGGCGGCTTCGACGAAGCTCGCGAACAGCGGATGCGGCTCGAACGGGCGGCTCTTCAGTTCCGGGTGGTACTGGACGCCGATGAACCAGGGATGCTCGGGGATCTCGACGGTCTCCGGCAGCACGCCGTCCGGCGACAGGCCGGCGAAGGACAGGCCGCAGGCCTCGAGCCGGGCGCGGTAGTCGATGTTGACCTCGTAGCGGTGGCGGTGGCGCTCGGAGATCCGGGTCGAGCCGTAGATCTGCGCGATCTTGGAACTCTGCGCCAGCCGCGCCTCGTAGGCGCCGAGACGCAGCGTGCCGCCGAGGTCGCCGTCGGCGCGTCGCTTCTCGAGGTCGTTGCCCTTCAGCCACTCGGTCATCAGGCCGACCACCGGCTCCTCGGTCGGGCCGAACTCGGTCGAGGAGGCGTGCTCGACGCCCGCTAGCGAGCGCGCCGCCTCGATCACCGCCATCTGCATGCCGAAGCAGATGCCGAAATAGGGCACCTTGCGCTGGCGCGCGAAGCCGGCCGCCCGGATTTTGCCCTCCGAGCCGCGCTCGCCGAAGCCGCCCGGCACCAGGATGCCGTGGACATGCTCGAGATAGGGGGCGGGATCCTCCTTCTCGAAGATCTCGCTCTCGATCCACTCGATGTTGACGCGGACGTTGTTGGCGATGCCGCCGTGGACGAGCGCCTCGATCAGCGACTTGTAGGCGTCCTTCAGCACCGTGTACTTGCCGACCACGGCGATGTTGACCTGCCCTTCCGGGTTCTTGATCCGGTTGACGATCGACTGCCAGCGCTCGAGGTTCGGCGGCGGCGCGCCGGTGATGCCGAAGGCGGCGAGCACCTCGTCGTCGAAGCCCTCGGCATGGTAGGCCAGCGGCACCTCGTAGATCGAGGAGACGTCGAGGCCCTGGATCACCGCGCTCTCGCGGACGTTGCAGAACAGCGACAGCTTCTTGCGCTCGCCCTGCGGAATCGGACGGTCGCAGCGGATCAGCAGGATGTCGGGCGCGATGCCGATGCCGCGCAGCTCCTTGACGGAATGCTGGGTCGGCTTGGTCTTGAGCTCGCCGGCGGACGGGATCCAAGGCATCAGCGTCAGGTGGACGTAGACGGCCGAGCCGCGCGGCAGTTCGTTGCCGAGCTGGCGGATCGCCTCGAGGAACGGCATCGCCTCGATGTCGCCGACCGTGCCGCCGATCTCGACCAGCACGAAGTCGACGTCCTGGTTGCCGTCGAGCACGAAGGCCTTGATGGCGTCGGTGACGTGCGGGATCACCTGCACGGTGCCGCCGAGATAGTCGCCGCGACGCTCCTTGGCGATGATCTCCTGGTAGATCCGGCCGGTGGTGATGTTGTCCTGCTTGCCGGCCGGGCGGCCGGTGAAGCGCTCGTAGTGGCCGAGGTCGAGGTCCGTCTCCGCGCCGTCGTCGGTCACGAAGACCTCGCCGTGCTGGTAGGGCGACATCGTGCCGGGGTCGACGTTGAGATAGGGGTCGAGCTTGCGCAGACGGACCCGATAGCCGCGCGACTGCAGGAGGGCGCCGAGGGCCGCGGACGCAAGCCCCTTGCCCAAGGACGAAACCACGCCGCCGGTGATGAAGATGTACCGCGTCATGGGCCTTCAACCTATCTGATTCGGCCGCCCGCCGAGCGGGGGTCCGGGGGATATCCGCAACGAACGAGAGGCCCGGCGCGGGGAGCGCCGCACGCGCCCCACGGGACCCCAGTTCTCGCGCGCTTCAAAACGAACCGGCCGCGGTCGCCGCGGCCGGTCGGATCGGTTCGTGCCGGCCGAAAACGGCTGGGCTGGTCACTGCGCCGGCGCGGGCGTCGCCGGAGCCGGAGCGGCGGGGGCCGCTTCGGTCGCCGGAGCCGGAGCGGCGGGCTCGGTCGTCGGGGCGTTTGTCGCCGGCGCCGGGGTCGTCGGAGCGGCGTCTGTCGCCGGAGCCGGGGCGGCGGGGGCCGCCGGAGCCGGGGCGGCGGGGGCCGCCGGAGCCGGGGCGGCGGGGGCCGCCGGAGCGGCGTCGGTCGCCGGAGCCGGCGAGGCCGGCGGCGTCTGGGCGCCAGCGGCGGGGGCCTCCGGGGTCTGCGCGCCCGGCTTCTTCTGCAGGAGGTCCAGCACGCCGCCCTGACCGGTACCGATCGGCGCGTCCGGACCGGCGGCCGGCGCGGGGCCGCCGACGGAGTCGAGGATCGAGCCGCCGCCGATGAAGCGCGGCAGGATCGTCAGCGCGATCGAGGTCACGAAGAAGATCGTCGCCAGGATGGCGGTGGTGCGGGTCAGCACGTTGGCGGTGCCGCGGCTGGTCATGAAACCGCCGCCGCCGCCGATGCCGAGCGCGCCGCCTTCGGAACGCTGCAGGAGCACGACGCCGACCAGCGCGATCACCACCATCAGGTGGACGACGAGAAGGACCGTTTGCATGGAAACCGAGATGCCTTGTCTTGAGCCGGCGGCTTTCTACACGAAGGCACCCGCCGTTTCCACCCTCGTTCCGCGCGAGACCCGTACCGCTCGGAGCGCGCGGGGCGGCCCCGCACAGGTGGTGACGTCTCCGCCCGAGTCAACCGCGGTCGCCGGGGCGGGGGAGGAGCGGTCGCCGGCCGCCCTGCCCGCTTGCCGGTCGGCCACGCCGGCGGTAACTGACGGAGGGTGTGAGCCGCAGCCCGACGGAGCCGCCGATGTCGTCCCTCCATGCCGCCGTCCTCCCCGGCCGCGCCCTCGTCCGCGTCGCCGGCACCGACGCCCGCGCCTTCCTCGACCGGCTCGTCACCGCCGACGTCGAGGCGATCCCCGAGGGCGGTGCCGGCCACGGCGCGCTGCTGTCGCCGCAGGGCAAGATCCTGACCGACTTCCTGATCGTGCCGATGGGCGCCGACCACCTGCTCGACCTGCCGGCCGCCGCCGCGGCCGACCTCGTCAAGCGCCTCACGCTCTACAAGCTGCGCGCCGCCGTGACCGTCGCCGACGTTTCCGACGACCTCGCGGTCGTCGCGCTCTGGGGCGACGGCGCGCCGCCGACGATGCCCGGCCACGTGGTCGCCGACCCGCGCCACGCGGCCCTTGGTTGGCGCGCCTACGTGCCGGCGAGCGCCGCCGCCGCGGCCGCCGCCTTCCCCGGCGCGCTGATCGAGACCGCCGACGCCTATGCCGCGCACCGGGCCGCGCTCGGCATCGTCGAGGGCGGCGCCGACTATGCCCTCGGCGACGCCTTCCCGCACGACGCCGCGCTGGACCAGAATGCCGGCGTCGCCTTCGACAAGGGCTGCTTCGTCGGCCAGGAGGTGGTGAGCCGGATGCAGCACCGCGGCACCGCCCGGCGTAGACCGGTGCTGGTGACGGCCGAATCCGCCCTGCCCGCGCCCGGCACCGAGATCACAGCCGCCGGCCGGTCGATCGGCGCGCTCGGCACGGTCGCCGGCAACGAGGGCCTCGCCATCGTCCGGCTCGACCGCGCCAAGGCGGCGCGCGACGCCGGCGCGCCGGTGCTCGCCGGCGCCGTGGCGGTGACGCTCGCCCTGCCCGGCCACGTCCGCTACGGCTGGCCCGAGAGCGCCGACGGGGACGCCTGACACGCCATGCCGGACCGTCCGAGCGCCCCGCCGCGCGCCTGGCAGCGCATGCTGTCCGGCCGCCGGCTCGACCTCCTCGACCCCTCCCCGCTCGACGTCGAGATCCGCGACGTCGCCCACGGGCTCGCCCGAGTCGCCCGCTGGAACGGCCAGACCGTCGGCGACCACGCCTTCTCGGTGGCGCAGCACTCGCTGCTGGTCGAGGAGATCGCCGGGCTGCTCGAGCCCGCGCTCGACCGTCGCGGCCGGCTCGCGGTGCTGCTGCACGACGCCCCGGAATACGTGATCGGCGACATGATCTCGCCGTTCAAGGCGGTGATGGGCGGCGACTACAAGGCGGTCGAGAAGCGCCTGCAGGCGGCGATCCACCTCGCCGTCGGCCTGCCCGCCACACTGCCCGGACCGCTGACGACGCTGACCAAGAAGGCCGACCGGATCGCCGCCTATTTCGAGGCGGTCGAACTCGCCGGCTTCGAGGCCGCCGAGGCGCGGCGCTACTTCGGCCTGCCCAAGGGCTTCGGCCGCCAGACCGCCGACGGCCCCCGCCTCGACCTCACGCCCTGGCCGACCGTCGAAGCCGAACGCCGCTTCCACGACCGCGTGCTGGAGTTGAAGGGGTGAACAGACGGCGGTCGCGAGCCGGACGCCCGTTCGCGATCCTGCACCCCGAAGCCGCTACGGTCGCGCTCCCTTATTGCGACTGGCCTATCTGATTGAGAATCATGAGCTGATCCATCCGGGCGTCGTCGGCACGGGGATCCGAGGCGCCCTGGATCTGCAAGGAAGGGATCGGCAGGCTGAAGATCGCGGAACCCGTCCCCCCGACGTGGAAAGGCCCTGGCCGCGCCGTCCCGGACGCAACCCTGGCCTTGAGAGCCTTCGTCACCTCGTCCGGCATGCTCAGAGTCATGACCAGTTGCTGGGTGTCGTCACGGGTCCTCTTGGCGTCGGCGGTGAGCTTGACGGGCGTGACGAGGACGTCGATCCCGGCATTTCCGGTTCGCGTCAGCACGAAGTCGAGCGTGTAGGACAGCTTGGAATAGGCCATCCGCGGCTCGCCGGCGGGCGCGGCGTCGAGCGTCTTCAGCCAGTCGTAGATCCCCAATCCGACAACCCTGGACTGCCACTTCTTCGTGACATTGTCGCATACGGACGTGTCCGATGCGGACGGCGCAACGACGAAATCGATGACTGCGGTCGATGTCCGGGCGCGCGTGACCTCGGCGCCGAACCGGAATCCACCGCTCACGCCGCCCCCGAGCGGCACGAGTTCGGCGGTTCCGACCGATCCGCTCGCGGTCTGCTTGTTCTCGATCTTCGCCGTCAGCTTGCCGTCGATGAACCATCCATCGAATTGCAGGCGCCGCGGCTTCGTATCGGCGATGTCCCTGAAGGACAGGGCGAACTCGCACTTCATCTGCCCGAGCAGCAGATCGAGCGGAATCGGGCGACTGTCCTCGGACGGGGCTGGAAGAGCCGAGCACCCGGCGAGCGAGACCGATAACCAAAGAAAAGATGCCGAAACGCGCATATCCGCCCCCGAGAACGATTGCACGCATCGGTTATAGATGACTCCAGATTGATTTGCCGTCCATCGAAATCTCCCGGGCCCGCGCCTCTTCCACGTCGCTCGCAGGGGGAGTATCCCGAAGTCCGCCGCGGGCCTCGCACGCCTGCTCGTCAACCGGAGCAAGCCCCTGCCATGATCCACGTCTGTTCGCTCGCCCGCGTCGCCGCCACCGTCGAGGCCACTGGGGCGAAGCGGGTGGTGTCGCTGGTCAACGCCGGGACGCCGATGACGATGCCGGCGCACGTCGCCGGCGAGGCGCACCTGTTCCTGCCGATCAACGACATCGTCGCCGCCGCCGACGGCATGACCCTGCCCGGCGAGGCGCATGTCGCGGCGCTGTTCGCGTGGCTGGAGGCGTGGGACCGCGCCGACCCGATCGTGGTGCACTGCTTCGCCGGCGTGTCGCGCTCGACCGCGGCCGCCTATTCGGCGGTGCTGGCGCTCGATCCCGGCCGCGACGAGGAGGAACTGGCGCTCGAACTCCGCCGGAAGTCGCCGACGGCGACGCCGAACGCCCGAATCGTGGCCGTCGCCGACGCCCTGCTCGGTCGCGGCGGCCGGATGGTCCGCGCCATCGGGTCGATCGGCCGCGGCGAGGATTGCTTCGAGGGCGTGCCCTTCGCGCTGGAACTGGCGCGCCGGGGCTGACCGGCGAGGCCGGGGCGGGTCGGCGGCGCCGATCGCATCCCCTCTGCGGCCGCGAAGGGCCGCGCTCGTGTGGCCGGCCGTCCTCAGCGCACGGTTTCGGCGGCGGCGGCGGCGATCACCTGGTCGATCAGGCCCGGAAATCGGGTGTCGAGGTCGTCCCGGCGCAGCGTATTCACGTTCTCGACGCCGCGCTTCTCCATCCGCACCACGCCTGCCTCGCGCAGCACGCGGTAGTGGTTGGAGAGGGTCGACTTCGGCACCTCGCCGGTCGGGCAGGCCTGCGAGCAGCTGAGGCCGTCCGCCGTCTCGGCGAGGCGGCGGACGATGGCGAGGCGGGTGGGATCGCCGAGGGCGGCGAGGACGCCGGTCAGCGTGATGTCGTCGCGGGCGGGATGGACGTAGGGGTTCATGGCTCCTTCCTAGCACGTGCGTTGACGCGGTCCAATAATTCGGTAATTTGGAACTACGGGATAAACGAACTCCCGAGCAGGAGAGACCCATGCGATTCGAAGGCACCAACGCACTCGTCACCGGCGGCTCGTCGGGCATCGGCTACGCCACCGCCGCAGCGCTGATCGCCGAGGGCGCGGACCGCGTCTACGTCACCGGCCGCAACGCACAGGCGCTCCGGACGGCCGCCGACCGGCTCGGCGAGAAGGCGATCCCCGTGGTCGCCGACGCCTCCAGCCTTTCCGACAGCGCCGCCCTCGCCGACCGCGTCCGCGCCGACGGCGTCACCCTCGACGTCCTGTTCGCCAACGCGGGCATCGCGGAGTCGCGCAGCTTCGCCGAGACCGACGAGGCCTTCTTCGACCGCACCTTCGACATCAACGTGAAGGGGCTGTTCTTCCAGGTGCAGGCGCTGCTGCCGGTGCTGGCCGACGGCGCGTCGGTGATCGTCAACGCCTCGATCGTGGCCAACAAGGGCATGGCCAACCTGTCGGTCTACAACGCCTCCAAGGCGGCGGTGCGCTCCTTCGCCCGCACCTGGGCCAACGAACTCAAGGCCCGCGGCATCCGCGTCAACGCCGTCAGCCCGGGCGCGACGCGCACGCCGATCATGGAGAACGGCCTGAAGATGGACGCCGACGCGATCGCCGGCTTCGACGCCCTGCTCGCCGCCGCCGCCCCGGCCGGCCGCATGGGCCGGCCCGACGAGATCGCCGCCGGCGTGCTGTTCCTCGCCGACGCCCGCTCGAGCTACGTCAACGGCATCGAACTCTCGGTCGACGGCGGCTTCGCCCAGGTCTGAGGCAGCGCCCGACTGGGCGCCGGCCAGAGGTCCGAACATCGTAAGGTCCGGGCGTGTCGGACCTTTCCGAACCGGGTTCGAGACCGCACCGCCCCGGGGGTGCGACACCCGCGCCGTCGAGGCGGGTCCGGCTCGTCGGTAGTACTTATCGACAGACGGGCCCGCCGGGTCCACCCTCTGCGCCCGGATGCGGCCAGCCTGGACGGTGCTGCGATGAAATGGGTCTACACCTTCGGCGACGGGGCGGCGGAGGGTACCGCCGCCATGAAGAACCTGCTCGGCGGCAAGGGCGCCAACCTCGCCGAGATGGCCAATCTCGGCCTGCCGGTGCCGCCCGGGTTCACCATCACCACCGAGGTCTGCACCCACTTCTACGCCAACGGCCGCGCCTATCCCGAATCGCTCGCCAGCGAGGTCGACGCCGCCCTCGCCTATCTCGGCGAGAAGACCGGCCGCCGCTTCGGCGACCCGACCCGCCCGCTGCTGGTCTCGGTGCGCTCCGGCGCCCGGGCCTCGATGCCGGGCATGATGGACACGGTGCTGAACCTCGGCCTCAACGACGTCACGGTCGGGGCGCTGGCCGCCGAAGCCGGCGACGAACGCTTCGCCTGGGACAGCTACCGCCGCTTCATCCAGATGTACGGCGACGTGGTGCTCGGCCTCGACCACCACGCCTTCGAGGAACTGCTCGACGACCTCAAGGCCCGCGAGGGCTACGTGCTCGACACCGATCTTTCCGCCAACGACTGGCGCGAGATCGTCGGCGAGTACCAGAAGCTCGTCGCCGACGAGACCGGCGAGCCCTTCCCGCAGGATCCGGCGGTGCAGCTCTGGGGCGCCATCGGCGCCGTGTTCGGGTCGTGGATGAACGCCCGCGCGGTGACCTATCGCAAGCTCCACGACATTCCCGCCTCCTGGGGCACCGCGGTCAACGTCCAGACCATGGTGTTCGGCAACATGGGCGACACCTCGGCCACCGGCGTCGCCTTCTCGCGCAACCCCTCCACCGGCGAGAACGCGCTCTACGGCGAGTTCCTGGTCAACGCCCAGGGCGAGGACGTGGTGGCGGGCATCCGCACCCCGCAGGACATTACCGAGGCCGCCCGCCTCGCCGCCCGCTCCGACCGGCCTTCGCTCGAGGCGCTGATGCCGGAGGCCTACGCCGAGTTCGCGCACTACGCCCGCGAACTCGAGAAGCACTACCGCGACATGCAGGACCTCGAGTTTACGGTCGAGCGCGGCAAGCTGTGGATGCTCCAGGCCCGTGTCGGCAAGCGCACCGCCGAGGCGGCGCTGCGCATCGCCGTCGAGATGGCCGAGGACGGCCTGATCACCCGCGAAGAGGCGATCGAGCGCATCGACCCGTCCTCGCTCGACCAACTGCTGCACCCGACCATCGACCCGAAGGCGGCGCGCGACCTGCTCGGCGCCGGCCTGCCGGCCTCCCCTGGCGCGGCCTCCGGCGCCATCGTCTTCACCGCCGACGAGGCGGAGGCGCGGCGCCAGCGCGGCCAGCGCGTCATCCTGGTGCGCGTCGAGACCAGCCCCGAGGACATCCACGGCATGCACGCCGCCGAGGGAATCCTGACCACCCGCGGCGGCATGACCAGCCACGCGGCCGTGGTCGCCCGCGGCATGGGCAAGCCCTGCGTCTCCGGCGCCGGTTCGATCCGCGTCGACGTCGCCCGCGGCACGCTGACCGCGGTCGGCCGCACTTTCACCGCCGGCGACGTCATCACCATCGACGGCGGCACCGGCCAGGTGATGGCCGGCTCGGTGCCGATGCGCCAGCCCGAACTCTCCGGCACCTTCGCGACGCTGATGGGCTGGGCCGACGAGGTCCGCCGCATGACGGTGCGCACCAACGCCGAGACGCCGGCCGACGCCCGCGCCGCCCGCGCCTTCGGCGCCGAGGGCATCGGGCTCTGCCGCACCGAGCACATGTTCTTCGACCACGCCCGCATCACCGCCGTGCGCGAGATGATCCTCGCCAACACGCCGGAGGGCCGGCGCGCCGCGCTCGCCAAGATCCTGCCGATGCAGCGTCAGGACTTCGTCGACCTGTTCGAGATCATGCACGGCCTGCCGGTCTGCATCCGCCTGCTCGACCCGCCGCTGCACGAGTTCCTGCCGCGCGGCGCCGACGAGATCGCCGACGTCGCCGCCGTGCTCGGCGTGACGCCGGACGTGCTGGCCCAGCGCGCCGAGGCGATGGCCGAGTTCAACCCGATGCTCGGCCACCGCGGCTGCCGACTCGCGATCTCTTTCCCGGAGATCGCCGAGATGCAGGCGCGCGCCATCTTCGAGGCCGCGGCGATCGCCGCCGTCGCCACCGGCGCGCCGGTGATCCCGGAGATCATGGTGCCGCTGGTCGCCACCAAGGCCGAGCTCGACTACGTCAAGGCGATCGTCGACCGCGTCGCCGGCGAGGTCGCGCGCGAGCAGGGCACGGCGATCCCCTACCACGTCGGAACCATGATCGAACTGCCGCGCGCTGCGCTCCGGGCCGGTGAGATCGCCGAGAGCGCCGAGTTCTTCTCCTTCGGCACCAACGACTTGACCCAGACCACCTTCGGCATCTCGCGCGACGACGCCGCCTCCTTCCTGACCACCTATCTCCAGAAGGGCCTGCTGCCGAAGGACCCCTTCGTCAGCCTCGACCCCGAGGGCGTCGGCGAACTCGTCGAGATCGCCGCCGAGCGCGGCAGGCGGACGCGGGCGGGCATCAAGCTCGGCATCTGCGGCGAGCACGGCGGCGATCCCGCCTCGATCTCGTTCTGCGACAAGATCGGCCTCGACTATGTGTCCTGTTCCCCGTTCCGGGTGCCGATCGCTAGGTTGGCGGCGGCGCGGGCGGCACTCGCCGCCCGCCGGACCTGAGGCTCGGACGAGGACCCGTTGACGACACCCCTGGAACTCGGCGCGATCCGCGCAGCCGGCAAGCCGGCGGTGGCGCGTGCCCTGGCGGCGATCGAGACCGCCGGCGGTATCGCCCGCCACGCCGCGCTGCTCGACGCCTGCGTCGCGGAGCCGGGCGGCCACGTGCTCGGCCTGACCGGCCCACCGGGCGTCGGCAAGTCGACGCTGACCAACGCGCTGGTCCGTCACGTCCGCGCCCGCGGCGAGACGCTCGGCGTGATCGCGGTCGACCCGTCGTCGCGGGTGACGCGCGGCGCGCTGCTCGGCGACCGCACCCGCCTCAAGACCGACCCGGACGACCGCGGCATCTTCGTGCGCTCGATGGCCGCGCGCGACCGGCTCGGGGGCCTCTCCGACCACGCGGTCGGCGCCGTCGCGCTGATGCAGGCGGTCTACGACCGGGTGATCGTCGAATCCGTCGGCATCGGCCAGTCCGAAGCCGACGTCGCCACCGTCGCCGACACCGTGGTGCTGTGCATCCAGCCGGGCTCGGGCGACAGCCTGCAGTTCATGAAGGCCGGCGTGATGGAGATCCCCGACGTCGTCGTGGTCACCAAGGCCGACACCGGCGCCCCGGCCCGCCGGGCCGCCGCCGACGTCGAGGGCGCGCTGTCGCTCGCCGTCCGCGCCGCGGACGCCTTGGTGCCGCCGGTGCTGACGGTGTCCTCGACCGCCGGCACCGGTCTCGACGCGCTCCTCGAGGCCGTCGAGCGCCACCGGGCCTGGACCACGGACCCTGTGCGTGCGGACCGGCTGAGGGCCGCCCGCTTCCGCCACTGGGTCGCCGACGCCGTCAAGGTCGGCTTCGGGACGGCGGGCCTCGCGCTGGTCGACCTCGACCGCGCCCTCGAGGCCGCCGCCGGCCCGTTCGGTGCCGTCGCCGCCGAGACCGCCGCGCTCGCCCGCCGCCTGGAAATGGGACGATAGGGCCGGGTTTCGACGATCGTTTTCATCGAAATTTAGATGCTTTGCCCGCAAGGATCGCAGACGTTCAACCGTCCCCCCGGGACCAGTCATGTCGTCCGCCAGCGCCTTTCCGGCCACCTTCGCGCGCGACGAGAGCGGATCGACCGCTCTCGCCTTCGCCATTTCCTTCTTCGTCGTCGCCTTCTCGCTCGGAGCCGCGGTCGACTACGGCCGTCAGTCGGACCTGAAGTCGAACCTCCAGGCCGCTGCCGACAGCATCGCGTTGGCCAGCGCGACCCGCGGCGCGGCGCTGACCCAGCAGGAGGCCAAGCAACTCCTCAACCGCACGCTGGCGGCCTCCGGCGGCCGGATCGACACGGTCTCGGTCGAGGGCGACGGCACCGGCGTCTTCACCGTCACGCTCGCGGCAGAGGTCGACGCCAGTTTCCTGGCGATCGGTGGCTTCGACAAGCTCGGCGCTACCGTGAGTTCCAAGGCCAAGGAGGCGACGGCGAAGAAGTTGCAGTCGGCGACCATGTCGATCAAGAGCGCAAAGGGCACCTTCGACAAGGAAATCTACTTCGTCACTTACGACAAGAACGGCACGGTCCTGAAGCGTCAGCTGATGCTGACATATGACTACACCAACAAGAACGGCAAGATCAGCACGAAGTTCACGCCGACGATCGGCACGGCGACCACGATCACGGTCACGGACTACGACAGCTACGCCATCGAGATGGTCGCCTACCAGGACACCACCTACACCGGCAAGCACACCTTCCCGAAGACCTACAGCTCGAAGGCGCTCGACGTCTCGAGCTTCCTGAAGGTCGCCGGCGCGTGCTCGGACACGGCCGGCTCGACCATGGACTGGGAGGACGGCGGCGACGGCGACTACGCCGACCTCAAGACCACCCTCGCCTGTACGCTCCAGACGACCAACCAGGACGGCGTCCGCCTCACGCAGTGACCGGGCGCGGCACCGCCGTCTCGCGAATCGGCAGGTGCACGATGCCGGCGAAGATGCCGAGCAGCACGCCGAGGATCCAGACGCCGTCGTAGGAATGGGTCGCGTCGTAGAGCCGTCCGCCGAGCCAGACGCCGAGGAAGGCGCCGATCTGGTGCGAGAAGAACACGATGCCCGAGAGCATCGCGATGTAGCGCGTGCCGAACATCACGCCGACGAGTCCCTGGGTCGGCGGCACGGTGGAGAGCCACAGGAAGCCCGCAGCGGCCGAGAACAGCAGCACCGTGGTCGGCGACGTCGGCAAGAGCCAGAACAGACCGTAGGCGACGGCCCGGCCGAAGTAGATCACCGACAGGATGTAGCGCTTCGGCAGCCGGTTCGAGAGCTGGCCGGCGATCAGCGAGCCTGCGATGTTGAAGAGCCCGATCAGGCCGAGCGCCCAGGCTCCCCAACTGGCGTCGAGGCCCTTGTCGACGATGTAGGGCGGCAGGTGCGTCGTCACGAAGGCGACGTGGAAGCCGCAGACGAAGAAGCCCGCGATCAGCAGCCAGTAGGAGCGGTGGCCGAACGCCTCGCCGAGCGCCTCGCGGATCGTCTGGTCGCGGCCGCCGACGCCGCCGCCGGCGGCCGGCTTGCCCTTCAGCGGGATCGCCAGCAGCGGCACCACGGCCATCAGGCAGGCGAGCACCAGGAGGGCGTTCTGGTAGCCGTAGCGATCGATCACGCCGAGGCCGATCGGGGCGAACAGGAGCTGGCCCATCGACCCGGCGGCGGTGCCGAGGCCGTAGGCGGTGCCGCGGAAGCTCGCGGGCAGAAGGCGCGCGAAGGCGGCCAGCACCATGAAGAAGGCCGAGCCGGCGATGCCGAGCCCGAGCAGCACGCCGGCGGTGAACTGCAGGCCGACGGGATCCGTCGTGTAGGCCATGGTGACGAGGCCGAGCGCGTAGAGCAGAGCGCCCGCCGTCAGCACCCGCCAGGTGCCGAAGCGGTCGGCGATCATGCCGGCGAAGGGCTGGCCGAGGCCCCACATCAGGTTCTGCAGCGCGATCGCGAGCGCGAACACCTCCCGGCTCCAGCCGTTCGCCGTGGTCATCGGCGTCAGGAAGAAGCCCATGGTCGAGCGCGGGCCGAAGGTGAGGATGGCGACGAGGCAGCCGCACACCACGACCACGGCGGGCGGGACGGCCGAGGCGGCGCGGGAGGGGACGGTGGTCACGGCGGGAACTCCTGCGGGCGCCGGGATCGCGTCCGTCGTCCAGATCTACCGAACCATGGTCGATCGCGGAAATGAATAAGTGTCATCGAAACGATCGCGGACACTCATGACAGCGACCGCGGCATGACCGCCGGGCGCGATCCCTGTTGCCGGCCGCAGGGCGTTGCGGTTTTGTGCAATCGCGACGCAGCGTCCCTCCGGCGAGTCGGAGACCGCTCGCCGATCCGACGATGCCGGTGGCGACGATTCCCGCGCGCGCGACCGGCCGCACCCCTGCAGGAACGAGCACACCGCATGACCTCCCCACCCCCGATGCGCGCCTTGGAGCAGCCCGCGCCGCATCGCCTGATCCGCGGGTTCCTGGGGGAGGACATGGTCGAGCGCCTGCTCGCCCATGCCGCCGCCCGCCGGGACGACTTCGAAGTCACCACCATCGGTGCCGAAGGCCGCGTGGACCCGAACATCCGGGTCTCACGCGTGCTGCGCGATCTCGGACCGCTGCGCGAGGAACTCGACGCCCGGTTCCGCGCGGTGATGGACGAGGCCGTCGCGACGCTGCGCCTGTCGCCTTTCGTGTCGACGCGGTTGGAGCTGGAACTGGTCGCCCACGGCGACGGCGCCTTCTACGGCCGTCACATCGACACTCGGACCGGCGCGAACGACGCCGCCACGGAGAGGGTCCTGACCGCCGTCCACTATTTCCACGCCCTGCCCAAGGGCTTCGATGGCGGCGAACTGCGCCTGCACTCCTTCCGCCCGGTCGACCAGGGCGGCCGCTTCGTCGACATCGAACCCGAACGCGACCTGCTGCTGCTGTTCCCGTCGTGGGCGCCGCACGAGGTGCGGCCGATCCGGTGTCCGTCCGGCGCCTTCATGGACTCGCGCTTCGCGATCAACTGCTGGTTCCGCCGCGCGCGGGGCAAATGAGTACCAACCGAGCCGGCCCGCCGCCGCTGCCCATGCGCCCTGCCCCTCTCGCGCACCGCCGGCCGATCCGGATCGCGTCGAGCCGCCGCCGATGCGCCTGATCTGCGGGTTCCTGCACCTCGACGGCCGCCCCGCCGAGGCGGACCGGCTCGACGCCATGGCCGCGGCCATGGTCGAGCCCGGGTTCGCGCCGGCGCGCTCCCGCCACGTCGAGGGCCCGGTAGCCCTCGCCACGCTCGACTTCGCCCGCCGCCCCGGCGCGACCGAGTCGCCAGCCCCGCCGCTGCCGCGCGGCGCCGGCGGCCTCGTGCTGGCCGCCGACGCCCGTCTCGACGGCACGCCGGGCCGAGGCCCGGCGTGGGGAGCCGCCGCGGACGCGGCGCTGCTCGCGGTGCTCGACCGTCCGGGTTCGCCCGGCGACGCCCTCGCCGCGGTCTCCGGCGACTTCGCGCTCGCCGCCTGGGACCCGCGGACCCGGGCGCTGACCTTGGCCCGGGACGACTTCGGCGTCCGGCCGCTGTTCACCGTCGATCTGCCCGGGCGTCTGTTCGCCTTCGCTTCATTGCCGCGGGGATTGCACGCGTCCGGGCTGGTCGAGCGCCGACTCGACGAGGTTCATTTCCTGCGCGAACTGCTGATGGCGGACACGCCGGCGGACGCCTCGCTGTTCGCCGGCGTCGGCCGCCTCGACCCGGGATCCTGGCTGCGGCTGTCCCCGGGTCGGCGCGAAGGAGGGCGGCACTGGCGGCTCGATCCCACGGCGGCCGGCAAACGGCGCTGCGATCCGGCCGAGGCGGCCGAGGAGATGGCCGCTCTGATCGAAGCCGCGGTGCGCCGGCGCCTGCCGGAGACCGGCCCGGTCGCCGCCCACCTCAGCGGCGGGCTCGATTCCGGCGCGATCGCAGTCCTCGCCAGCCGGGCCTTGCGCGGCGCCGGCCGGCCGTTGCTGGCTTATCCGTTCCTGCCCGGCAGCTACGGCGACTACCGCCCCGAGGGCGAGGAGCCGCAGGTCCGCATCGTGCTGGAGCGGGAGCCTGACCTTGCCTGCGTGCCGATCCGGCTCGGCCCGGCGCGCGACGTCCTGATGCCCCGGACGGACGGCGATCAGGTCACGCCCTTCGATCCGGCCGATCCGGACAGCGCCGTCTGCATCGACGCGGCGGCACGCGGCGCCGAGATGCTGCTGTCGGGCTGGGGCGGGGATCAGGCCGCCTCCTACAACGGCCGCGCCGCGCTCGCCGAGGCGCTGCTGCACGGTCGCCTGGGACGGGTGGCGGCGGAAGCGCGGGCGCTGGCGGCGGCGCGGGGTGCTTCGCCGCTGCGGACGCTCTGGGGCGAGGTGGCACCCCACCTGGTGCCGGCGCCGGTCTGGCGCGCGATCGGCCGCGCGACCGGCCGGCCGCCCGGCGTCGCAGATGTCACGCGCGGGCTCCTGCGGGCCGAGGCGCTCGCGGGACTGAGGATCGAGCGCGTCCGCATCGGCGCCGACGACGTCGCCAACCGCCTGCGCCTCGTCGAGAACGGGCTGGTGGCGCGGCGCGCGGAGCGCTGGGCGCTCACGGCGGCGCGCACCGGCATGGCGGTGTCGTTCCCGCTGCTGGACCGAGCGGTGGTGGCCTGCGCGGTCGCGCTGCCGAGCGCGATGTTCCTGCGCGGCGGCGTCCGCCGCCGGCTGTTCCGCGACGCCACCGTGGGCGTGCTGCCGGACGGCGTGCGCCTGCACCGCGGCAAGAGCCGGCCGTTCCCGGAGCTCCATCTCCTGATCGGGCTGGAGCGCGCGGCCCTGCTGGACTTCGTCGCCGAGGCGCGCGCCCATCCGCTGGTCGACCGGCTGATCGATCTCGACGCCGTCGCGGCGCTGCTGCGGACCGTCCCGGCCGGCGAGGAGGCGCGGCGCCGCGCCGCCGAGCTCGAGCGGGACGGCGTGTTGCTCGCCGCCTGCGTCGCGCTCCACCGCGTCCTGCGCGCCGTCTGCCACCTGCGTCAGCACCACTGAAAAGCGGTGACCCGGCCCGCCGTCAGGACGCCAGCAGTCCGCGTCGACGCAGTTCGCCGAGGAACCGCTCGACGTGCGCGCGGGCCGTGTCCGGATCGACCTCGTATTCCGCCGTCAGCGCCGCCACGAGGGCGTCGGCCGACGTCGGCGTCTCCAGGAGCTCCCAGATCCGGGCGCCGACGGCGTTCAGGTTGTAGTAGCGCCCCTGCTCGACGCTCATCATCAAGAGTTCCTGGTCGAGCGCCGCCGTCAGCAACCCCTCGGCCCGCACCAGGACGCCGTCGTCCCCAACTTCGCCACTCATCGCCACCCCCGAAAGGCCCGTGCCGCGACCTTCGGCCCGTGCGGCCTCGCGATATCACACATAGCCGAAGCGCTCCATCACCGGCCCGTGGTCGGCGACGATCGTCGCGGCCTGTGCCGGGGTGAGCACGTCGGCCCAGGCCCCGGCGCGGCCGGACCGGAAGAACGGCGCCGTCGACCACGACAGCCGTTCGGAGAAGCCGTCGCGGCGCTCCTGGCGCTGCAACTCGGAGAAGTCGGCGAAGCGGACGGCACGGGCGATCGCCTCGCCGGTCGCGGCAAGGCCGAGGAAGGCGGCGACGGCGCCGAAACGGCCGGTCGGATCGGCGAGGAGGTCCTCGTAGCGCAGGACGTGCACGGGCACGTCGCGCTGGCTCGCCCAGCTCTCGACGTGGCCGCTCCAGGTCGACAACAGCTGGGGCACCTGCCGTGTCGGCCTGCTGCCGTTCGCGGACGTCGTGCATCGCTCGTCGGCCATGTGGGCGATCGTGACGTCGATCGACCTGCCGTTGTGGTGCGCGAGCGACACCGCGACGTCGCGCGGATCGCGCACCACGTAGACCGCCGCCGCCCCGGTGCCGCGGCCTAGCACCGGCTCGCCGGCGGCGTTGCACCGATAGGCGTCGTGACACTTGACGAACAGCCGCCCGGTCTCCGCCGCGACGACGGCCTCGAGGACGCGCGGTCGCAACAGGTCGACCTCGTCGGGCGTGAGGAGCGTGGTGTCGATCGGCGCCAGATCCTCGACCTCGTGCCGGGCGGCGAGCGGGCGGCTGTCGAGCCCCATCCGGTTGATGTCGGCCGGGCGGTCGCCGGCGCCGAGCAGGTTGGCGAGCAGCAGACGCAGCCAAGTGTTGCCCGACTTCGGGTACGAGGCGAGCCACACGATCCCGCCGGCGCCCGCCATCACGGCGCTCCGGGCCGGGACGGCTCCGACCGGCAGGCCGCGACGACCGCGGCGACCGCGTCGTCGAGCAGAGCGAAGTCCATCGGGCGCTCGAGCAGGACCACCCGCGTCCGCGCGACGAGCCGCGCGACATCGCGGAGGATTTCGCCGTCCGGGCGCATCGTGCGGGCGAGGCGACGGCGATAGGTCTCGGCGGAGAGCAGCGCGGCGGCGTCCGCCGCCTCGAGAGCCGACGATGCGACTGTGCGGGCAGAGGGTGACTCGCGCATGAGCACGACGGTCGCGAGCGGCACCGCCTCGGGTGCGGGCCCGCCGAACGGCGCGACGTGGAACTTGGCGATCGGCTGCCGCACCCGCGCGCCCCGCCGGTCGGAGAGATTCAGTTGCTCGACCGTCTCCGCCCACAGCCGATGCGAGCGCCCGTCGGACAGCGCCGTCGGTGTTCCGTCGGCCTCGAAGCGGATCGCCGCGATGTCGTCGCCGACGAACGCGGCGCCCGAGGCGCAGAGGGCGGCCGCGAGCGTCGACTTTCCCGAGCCGGACCGGCCGCAGATCACGACGCCGCGTCCGTCGAGGCAGACGGTGGCGCCGTGCAGCACGAGTTGGCCCCGCTGAAACAGCAATGCGGCGAGAACCGTACCGCGCAGGAATGCCGAGACGTCCGCATCGGAGGCGCCGACGTCACGGTCGACGACCACCTCGCGGCCGTCGCGGACGAGGAAGCGGGCGACGGCGGGCACGTCCAACTGGAACGCGCGGTTCGCGAGCTGCCAAGCCGGACCGGAGCGGAAGGCGTCGGGTAGTGCGGGAGGGACGGCACCCGCGCGAACGACGACGTCCGGGGCCGACGCCTCGTCTTCGGCTCCGGGCAGGTCGGTCAGGACGAAGTCGGAGGTCACCGACAGGCCGCAGACCCTGTGGCGGAACATCTCAGGCCCGGACACCCGTTTCGCCTTCGACTGATCCCAAGCAAAACGATGGTCGACGACGTTCGACGGACTCAAGAATTCGGGCCGGTGGCGGGTGACGATTCGTCCGTATAGTTCGTTTTGGGGCCGGCTTCGGTGAGGCTGTGGACGCTCTGGTCGCGGATCTCGGGGGCGGCCCACGTCTTCCGGGCGGGTACCGTCTCGACGGCGGACGAAACGGACGGCTCACGCGGATCGGTGGACATGATTCTCGGGCGCTCGAAGGACGGGCACACGGGATCGGTGCCTTGCGAGAACCCTAGCGGTTGCGGCCCACCCGACGCAAGCACGCCGTGACGCCTCAGCTCCAGCCGCCGTAGATCGTCTGGTAGAACACGTGGCGGCCGATCTTGGCCTTCTTCGTGAAGACACCCGCCCAGTTCGGCCGGACGTAGGTGGCGTGATAGTGGGTGGCGCTGCCGATCTCGTCGAGCCGCTCGCCGCCGAAGGTGACGTCGTGCGCCACCTGCTCGGCCCGCCGCCACGCCGCGCCCGGGTGGACCCGGTCGGGAATGCCGTCGCAGGCGAAGGAGAACTGGCAAGCGTCGCGCAGATTGCGGTTCTGGTAGACCACCTCGCAGATCGTCTCGGGATAGGCCGGGTTGCGGACCCGGTTGAGCACGACCTGCGCCACCGCGACCTGACCGCGGTGCGATTCGCCACGGCTCTCGAAATAGACCGCCTCGGCGAGGCAGCGTTGTTCGCCCTCCTCGTAGGCCGATGCCGGCAAGGAGTTGGCCGCCCAGCCGAAATCGCCGGGGGCGAGCGTGATCGCCGGCGGCGCCGGCCGGTCGGCAGGCGTCGCGAACAGGGCGTCGAACACGTCCTGGCCGACCACCGAGGTCGCCGGCGCGTAGGCGGCGAGCATCTGCTCGGCGGCGGCGTTGGTGGCGGCCGGCGCGACGGCGCGGCGCGGATAGGCGGCGTCGGTCAGCAGCGTCACGTGCGGACGCACCGCCGGCACCGGCACCGGATCGAGGATGGCGACGTCGGTCATCTCGGGCCGCGGGCCGATGAAGCGGCCGACGGCGAGCACCGACAGCGGCGCTTCGGCGCGCGAAAACGCGACCTGGACGCTGCCGGGGGCGGGCGGCTCCAGCCGGCCCTGCTCCTGGAACAGGCTGCCGGCCGAGAAGCCCGGCGCGGTCGCCGGGGTTGTGACGGTGATCGGCAGGTCGCCCTTCCAGCTGCGGTCGATGCGGTCCTCGTCCGGACTGCCGTCGCCGGCGTCGATCGAGCCGGTGACGATCGGGTCGATACCCTCGACCACGACGGCGCCGCCGCCGGTGGTGACGGTGGCCGCCCCGCGCGGCATCTCGTCCATCGGGCGGGTGACGAGCCGGGTCTCGCCGCCGGGACCGGCGCCGAGCGCGACGGCCCAGCGCGCCGACGGATCGAACGACTTCAGAAGGAGTGCCGCGACGTCCTGCTGGCCGATCTCGGCGGAGGTGACGACCAACGCGGCCGGGGCGAGGAGGCCGGCTGCGCCGAGCGCGCGCAGGCGGGCGGTCGTTACGATCCGACGACGTCGACGCATGACATCCGGTCCCCGGACGGCCGGCGCGCCGCGGCCGACGGACCGCCTGGTGGGAACGCGCTACCGGATCCACTGTGGTTCCGATGCTCGCCGATTAACCTTGAAGAGACGTTAATCCGCCCCTCCCCACCCCGGCGACGGCGGCTTCCCGCGCCGGATCCGCCATCGGACGCGCCGGCGATTTGCGAACATGGTAAACGGGACCGGGGTGGAAACTTCGGGAGAGTCGCAGGATGAGCGCGTTCGATGCGGTGGTCGTGTCGCGGGACGAGGAGAAGCGCCAGTCGGTCGCCCTCGCCCGCCTGACCGAGGCGGACCTGATGGAGGGCGACGTCACCGTCCGGGTCACCCACTCCACCGTCAACTACAAGGACGGCCTCGCCGTCACCGGCAAGCTGCCGGTGGTGCGGCGCTGGCCGATGGTGCCGGGCGTCGACTTCACCGGCGAGGTGATCTCCTCGTCCGATCCGTATTTCGCACCCGGCGACGCGGTGATCCTGAACGGCTGGGGCGTCGGCGAGGCGCATCTCGGCGGCTGGGCCGGCATCGCCCGCGTCAAGGGCGACTGGCTGATCCGCCGACCCGCCGGGCTCACCGGCGCCGAGGCGATGGCGATCGGCACCGCCGGCTACACGGCGATGCTGTCGCTGATGGCGCTGGAGGCCCACGGCCTGACGCCGGCGAGCGGTCCCGCCGTCGTCACCGGCGCCGCCGGCGGCGTCGGCTCGGTGGCGGTGATGCTGCTGGCCGCCGCCGGCTGGCACGTCGCCGCGGTGACCGGGCGCCCCTCGGAGGCCGACTATCTCACCGGCCTCGGCGCCGCCGAGATCGTCGACCGTGCCGAACTCTCCGGCCCGGCCAAGCCGCTCGCCCGCGAACGCTGGGCCGCCGGCGTCGACAACGTCGGCTCGCACATCCTCGCCAACGTGCTGTCGATGATCAAGGCGGAGGGCGCCGTCGCCGCCTGCGGCAACGCCATGGGCATGGACCTGCCGACCTCGGTCGCCCCGTTCATCCTGCGCGGCGTCTCGCTGCTCGGCATCAACTCGGTCAGCGTGCCGCGCGCCAAGCGCGAGACGGCCTGGACCCGCCTCGCCACCGGACTCGACCGCACCAAGCTCGCCGCCATGACCACGACGATACCGCTGTCCGGCGCGATCGACGCCGGGCGCGCGATCGCCGAGGGCAAGGTGCGCGGCCGCACCGTCGTCGAAATCGGTTGAACGGACGGGCGCAAGCCCTTGTAGAGCGACAGAAACGCGCCGGCGCGGCTCAGGCCCGCCGGCGCAGCAGTTTCTGGTAGGCGAGGCCGACCACGACCAGCACGGCGCCGAGCCCGATGAAGGACAGCGCCCGAAGCCCGCCGGTCAGCCCGGCGGTGTCGATCAGGAACACCTTGGCGACCACGACCGTCACGATCGCCGCGGCGACCATGCGCACGGCCCGCGCCCGCGCCACGACGCCGAGGCCGAGCACGACGAGGCCGGCCACGAGCCAGACTGCCGAATAGGCGTAGAGTTCGCCCTCCTCGATCGGATCGAGCCGGAGGTCGCCGGCGTGCCAGGCGGCGCGCACGGCGATCGTCACCCACAGTGCCGCGCAGAGGCCGCCGAGCCAGGCGGCGAGGCGGACGAACCAGACCGGCCGGTCCGGCCTGAGGTTGGCGAGGGCGGCGACCGCGAAGGCGAGCGTGGCCGGCAGCAGGTAGCCGAGGAAGAGGTCGGCGTCGGTCGCGCCGCCGTCGATCGGCTCACCGGTGACGAGCGGGTCGTGCAGCACGCCGAGCCCGATCGCGGCCGCCGCGAGGCCGACGGTGCCGACCAGCAGCGTTCCGGTCGAGAACACCGGGCCGGGCCGGCGCACGCCGATCCACTGCATGCCGAGCGAGACCGCCAGCATGGTCGCGACCATCAGGCCGGCCTCGGCGACGCCCGAGACCGCGGCGCCGAGCCGGCCGCCGTTCATGGCGTGGTGGATGACCATGACCGCGGTCAGCGCCGTGAAGATCACGGCCAGTGCCTCGAACAGCGGCACCAGCCGGTCCATCCGGTTGCGGCCGAAGCGCCACGCGGCGAAGCCGAAGGCGAGCGCCGGCACCCCGTAGCCGTATAGCAGCCAGTTGAACACCGGCGTCGTGCCGAGGTCGGTGCCGACCACGGCGGGGTCCCAGACAAAGCGCCCGGCGACCACCGCCGCCGCGCCCGCAGCGGCGATGCGGAGCCCGCGCACGGGCCGCGCCGTCTCGACCCAGGCGATCGCCGGCACCAGCAGCGCCAGCGCGATCGTCAGGAAGCCCCGCTCCAGCACCAGCGCCGCCGTCGTGCCGAGGGCGGCGACGGTGGCGACGGCGTAGACCGCGATCGCGCCGTCGACGCCGTGTTCGCGCGGGTCGAGCCGGCGCACCAGCGCCTCGGTGACGATCGCGAGCCAGCCGGCGACGACGAGGGCGACCGCACCGACCGCGTAGCTGACCGCGAAGTCGGCGGTGCGCAGGTAGAACACCACCACGAGCCCGAGCGGGATCGCGGCACCGGCGACCGCGAGCGCCGTGCGCGCCGCCGATCCGAGCACGCCGAACAGGCCGAGGCCGGCGAACAGCAGCCCCGACGTCACGCCCGCGACGACCATGCGGCGGTTGTTGTCCGCCGAGAGGAGGTCGGCGGCGGTGAAGAGCGCGGTGCCGTCGTCCGCGCCGGTCGCCATCGGCACGAGATAGGCGATGCCGAAGGAGAAATAGCCCGCGAGCACGATCGCCACCGCGGCGCCGGCGAGGCCGCGCACCGCCGGCCAAGAGTACGCGGCGACCACGAAGGCGGCGGCGGCGGCGGTCATCAGCGCGAAGGAGACGTCGTCGCCGTCGTGCTGGGCGACCTGCAGCACCACCGGCAGCACGAAGGCCGACAGCACCGCCACCGCGACCCGGTCGATGGGATCGACCCGGCCGGGATCGCGCGGATGGATCGAGACCACGAACACGTAGAGCGTCATCGCCAGCGACGCCGCGACGTGCAGCGCCGTGATCGCCCCGTCGGTGCCGACCGGCGAGGACGAGCCGATCATCAGGACCGACCAGGGTACCGTGCCGAGCGCGGCGGCGACGGCGAGGCCGCGCCAGCGCCGCACCCGCGCGACGGCGAAGGTCGCGGCCGTCACCGCCAGCAGATAGACCGTCAGCGCGCCGAACTGCGGCTGCGACGAGGACACCAAGAGCGGCGTCGCGTAAGAGGCGACGAGGCCGAGGCCGGCGATCGCCGGGCCGTGCAGCAGAGCGAGCGCCAAAGCGCCGAAGCCGACCGCCGCGAGCGCCACGAAGGCGGCGCCGGTGCCGATCAGGCCGTAGAGCGCATGGGCGGCGTAGACGGCGGCGAAGGCCGCGACGACGCCGGCGGCGGTGAGCACGCCCGGCACGTAGGCGCTGGCCGGCGCCGTCGTCGACGGCTCGGCGAGCGCCGTCCGGCGCAGCCATTCGCCGGCGCCGAGCAGCAGGGCGGCGAAGACGAGGCCGAGACCGATCCGCGCGGCCGGGCCGATCAGGCCGGCCTCGATCGAGTAGCGCACCAGGAAGACGCCACCGAGGGCGAGCGCGAGGCCGCCGACCCAGACCGCCCAGCGGGTGCCGATCGCCTCCTCGAGATCGCGCCGGCCGGCGGGCGCGGCCGGTTCGGGCACTGCGGCGGGCTGCGGTTCGGGCGGCTCGGCCGCGACGGGCTCGGCTTCCTCCGGCACGGAAGCGAGCGGCGTCGCGACCGCCCGCGGTTCCTCGGCGATGCCCTCCTCCGCCGCGTCGGTTCCCGGTGCGGCGAGCGGCGCCCCGGCCTCGACGGCGGCGAGGCGGTCGCGCAGCAGCGCGAGCTCGCGGCGCAGCTCATTGGTGCGGCCGAAAGAGACGAAGCCCAGGATCGACCCGATCAGGATCGCCAGGAGGGCCAGCACGACGAGGACGACGAGGGAATCCATGGAGGGTCCGTGACGGGCGGGGACGCGGCGCGAGCTGCGGCTCGACCACGCATAGCATCGCCGCCGCCGTTACGGGACGGCGTCGTCACGGAAATCCGCGTCGGATCAGACCCGGATGGGCTCGGGATGGCTGACGATGCGGCGGATCGTCGGGAAGCGCTCGCGCACGGCCCGCTCCAGGGCGTCGGCGCGGGCGTGGACCTCGCGCGCCGGCAGGGCACGGTCGAAGCGGCAGTGGAAGGCGACGAACAGGCCGTCGCCGAGCACGCGGACCCGGAGATTGTGCACGTCGGTGACGCCACAGTCCGGCGCCGCCTCGACCAGCGCGGCCCGGATGGCGGCGACCATGCCGTCGGCGATGTCCTCGCCGGGCAGGAGGTCGGGGATCAGCGGCTCGAGATGGCTCTCGACCTCGACCTCGGTGCCGAGTTCGGCGCGGATCGCCTCCTCGAGCGCCGAGGCGACGTCGTGGGCGCGTCCGAGCGGCATCTCGGCGTCGACCTCGAGGTCGAGCGACACCGACAGCCGATCGCCGAGGTGCTGGATGGTGACGTGGTGCACCGGCAGCCCCTCGCGCAGCGCCGCGAGCTGGACGCGCTCGCGCACGGTCTCGTCGTCGACGGCGACGGGGTTGCAGCTCGCGGTCGTCTCGGCGCCGGGCACGTCACGGGCGATGGCGTCGTAGATCTGCGTCTTCACCGCCATGATCTGCTGGAACGCCAGGGTCCGCGGCACCTCGGCGGCGACGTCGACGAAGGCGACGTGGCCGACGTGGCGGACGCGGACGTGGTTGACGCGCACGATGCCGGGGATGTCGTCGACGGCGCGCTCGAGGCCGCGGACGAGACCCGGCGACACCCGGTCGGTCAGGTCGTCGAAGGTGCTCTTCATCATCTTGAGCGCGAGGCCGGCGATCAGGATGGCGACCGCGATGGCCGCGATCGGGTCGGCGTAGCGGTAGCCGTAGACGGTGGCGATCAGGCCGGCGACGACCGCGATCGACGAGCCGACGTCGGAAAGGAAGTGCAGCGCGTCGGCGGCGAGGGCGCGCGAGCCGGTCTCGCGCGCGGTCTTCGCCAGCACGTGGGCGCGCCACGCGTTGATCACGATCTCGACGCCCATCACCGCGAAGGCGATCCAGCCGACCGTCGGCGCGGGATCGTCCGCCGCCATCTTGTTCCAGGCCTCGGCGGTGACGCCGCCGGCGAGCAGCAGCAGCAGCGTCGCCTCGCCGAGGGCGGCGACGCTCTCGAACTTGCCGTGACCGTAGGGGTGGTCCTCGTCGGCCGGGCGGTCGGCGTAGCGCACGGCCAGGAAGGTGACGGCGGTCGCGAGGAAGTCGGTGCCGCTGTGCAGCGCGTCGGTGACGAGGGCGAGCGATCCGATCCACAGGCCGACGGAGAGCTTGGCGCCGGCGAGCAGCAGGCTCGCCACCAGCGACACCAGGGCCACGCGTTCCTTCCTCGTCATCGCCCGCGGCCCTCCGTTGCTGCGCGGCCGTGATGCGACAAATCCGGCGGGGTCGCAAGGCGGTCCGGCGCATGACGGATGCGCCCTCTCCGTTACTCCACAAAGACGGTGACGCGGTCCGCCCTGCCCTCGGCGTCGATCACGCTCAACGTCACGAAGCCGCTGCCGGCGGGCACGTAGCGGAACTCGCGGGCGAAAGGCTCACGGCCGATCGGCGCGCCGTCGGCGAACCAAGTGTAGGGGCCGCGGCCGTTGCGCAGCTTCAGCGCCAGCGGCATCCGCCCGCCGCCGCCGGCGGCGAGGTCGACCCGCGCGCCGTTGGGCGGATAGGCGATCGCCGGCCCGGTGTCGCGCTCCACCACCGCGGGCCGCGAGCCGCGCAGGCGGCGGAGCGGCGGCGGCAGATCGGCCGACGAGGCGACCAGCAGACCGTCCGGCGCCGGCGGCAGCGGGCCGACGCCGCCGGCGCGCACGAAGGCGTCGCCGAGGATCGGCACCGCGACGTCGACGCCCATCAGCCCCGGCATCGGCGCGCCGTCCGGCCGGCCGACCCAGACGCCGATGACGCGGCGGCCGTCGTAACCGACCGCCCAGGCGTCGCGATAGCCGTAGGAGGTGCCGGTCTTCAGCGCCAGCCGGCGGTCGCCGCGGGCGGCGCCCGGCGTGCCGGCGAGGATGTCGGTGACGTAGGCGGCCGCGCGCTCGTCCATCAGCGGCTTGGCGGGCTTGGCCGGCCGGATCGCGCCGTGGCGCTCGGCGAGCGGCAGCGGATGGCCGCCACGGGCGAGCGCGGTATAGAGCGTCACGAGGTCGTGCAGCGTCAGCCCGACGCCGCCGAGGCCGACGGCGAGGCCGGCTGGGGCGAGGTCCGGCAGCTTCGGCACCACCCCGGCGCGACGGAAGCGCGACACCAGCCGCGCCGGCCCGACCGCCTCCAGCACCTGCACCGCCGGCACGTTCAGGGACATCTCCAGCGCCGTGCGGATCGTCACCGTGCCCTGGAAGGTCTTGTCGAAGTTCCTGGGCGTGTACCCGGCGAAGGCGGTGGGCCGATCCTCGACCAGCGTCTGCGGATGGGCTAGGCCGGCCTCGAAGGCGAGCCCGTAGATGAAGGGCTTCAGCGTCGATCCCGGCGAGCGCACCGCGCGGGTCATGTCGACGAAGCCGTCGCGCCGTTCCTCGAACAGCCCCGCCGAGCCGACCGAGGCCAGCACCTCGCCGCTCGCGACGTCGGCGACCAGGATCGCCACCGAGACGTCCGGGCCGATCGCCTTGGCGCGCTCGGAGGCGAGATGCTCGAGCGCGCCCTGGAGGCCGGCCTCCAGGGTGAGGCGGATCGTGCCGACGGCAGGCGTCTCGCGCACGACCCGGTCGGCGGTCTGCGGCGCCAGCATCGGGAAGGCGCGGCGGATCTTCGGCACCGGCTCGCGCTTGGCGGCCTCGGCGTCCGCCACCGAGATCACGCCGGCGGCCGCGGCGCGGTCGAGCACGCGGTCGCGGGCGATACGGGCGCGCTCGGGATGGCGGTCGGGCCGGCGCGCCTCGGGCGCCTGCGGCAGCGCCACCAGCAGCGCGGCCTCCGCCGGGGTCAGCCGGCGCGGCTCCTTGCCGAGATAGGCGAGCGCGGCGGAGCGCACGCCCTCGACGTTGCCGCCGAAGGGAGCGAGGCGGAGATAGGCGTCGAGGATGTCGTCCTTGCCGGCATAACGCTCCAGCGCCAGCGCCCCGACGATCTGCCCGAACTTGCCGCCGACCGTCCGGGTGTGGCGGCGTTCGGCAAGGCGGACCACCTGCATCGTCAGGGTCGAGCCCCCGGAGACGATCCGCCCCGACGTCGCCAACTGGAACGCTGCCCGCACCAGCGCGGTCGCGTCGACGCCGCGGTGCTCGGCAAAGCGGCGGTCCTCGGAGGCCTGGAGCATCGCGACGTAGAGCGGATCGACGTCCGCCCGCGTCACCGGCAGCCGCCACAGCCCGTCCTCGACCTGGAAGGCGCGCAGCAGCCGCTCGTCGCGGTCCACCACCAGCCGCGACGTCGCAACCCGGAGATCGGCGGGCACCGCCGCGTCGACGGCGTTTCGCAGCAACAGCGGGGCCGCGGTCGCGGCGAGGCCGACGGCGACGATCAGGGCGGGAAGGAGGGCGGCGCGGCGGGACAAGGGACGAGAGCCGGAGCGATGGGACCGGCCACGAGCATAGCGGCGCCCGGCGATGACGGCGAGGGGGCGGGTGGCGGCGGAGCCGAGTTCGGGGGTGTCCGCACGTCCACGCCACCCTGGCCAAACGCGCCAAGCGCCGATCATCCTTCCCCTCCAGGGGAAGGTGCCGAGCGGAGCGAGGCGGAAGGGGTCGCTACGGGCGACGGAGGAGCCCGTTACGCCCGCGACGTCGGCTATTGGAACCCACGGAACCCCGACCCCTTCCGGCCCTGCGGGCCACCTTCCCCTGAGGAGAAGGATGAATGCGACCAAAGACTTCGCCGTAGCGTCGGTCCGCGTTCCTCCCCGCCCCTACTGCGAGGCGATCCAGTCCCCGAGCTGCCGGCGTTCGTCGTCGGTCATGCCGGTTTCGTTCCCGAGCGGCATTGCGGTGGACTTGACCGCCTGTAGCTCGATCAGCGGGGCATACCGGCGAATGTGGTCGATGTCGGTCAGGACGACGCCCTTGGGCGGCTCGGGGAAGCCGTCGTGGGTGGGCTTGGCGGCGTGGCACATGACGCAATGGGTGGCGGTGATGCGCAGCACGTCGGCGTCGGCGACACCGCCGGCGACGGCCTCGCGCTTCTCCGGTGCCGTCATCACCAGCGCGACCACGAGGGCGATCGCCGCGATCGGCAGCGTCCACCAGATCTCCTTCAAGGGATCGCCGGCCTCGTGGCGGTTGAGGAAGTGGCGGGCCATGGCGCCGATCACCAGGATCAGCGCCACCAGGAGCCAACTCTTCGGATGCCCGGTCAGGATCGGGTAGTGGTTGCTGACCATCATCAGGAGGACGGGCAGCGTCAGGTAGTTGTTGTGCACCGAGCGCTGCTTGCCCATGGCGCCGAGCCGCGGATCGGGCGCCTCGCCGCGCAGCAACGCTTCGGTGATCTTCTTCTGGTTCGGCACGATCACCATGAAGACGTTGGCCGCCATGATCGTGCCGACCAGCGCGCCGACGTGGATGAACGCGCCGCGCCCGGAATAGACATGCGTGAACATGTAGGAGAAGGTCATGATCAGCAGGAAAACGGCGAGCGCCAGCAGCGGCGTGTTGCGCCCGAGCGGCGAGCGGCACAGCACGCGGTCGTAGATCAGCCATCCCGCCAGCAGCGACACGATCGACAGGATGATCGAATCCGCCGGCCGCATCGGCAGGATCGACGGGTCGATCAGGTAGGCCGACGGGTTCAGATAGTATTGCACCGTCAGGAGCGCGAAGCCGGTGAGAAAGGTGAGATAGGCCTCCCACTTGTACCAGATCAGATCCTCCGGCAGCTGATCCGGCGCCACCATGTACTTCTCGACATGGTAGAAGCCGCCGCCGTGAACTTCCCACGCCGTACCGTAGACGCCGGGATTCATCACCGCGCGCTTCTTCAGCGAGAGGTCGAGGGCGATGAAGTAGAACGACGTCCCGATCCAGCCGATGCCCGCGACGAGATGGCCCCAGCGGATCAGGATGTTCAACCATTCGGCGGCGAAAGCGAGCATGGAGGCCCCGGGCGGGAGGATGGTGTCGGTTCGGAACGAGAAGCAATCGGCATGCCGCGTCCATTCCTTCTCCCCTTGCGGGAGAAGATGCCGCGGCGGCGGACGAGGGGGATCCGCCGTCGTCGGACGAGAGGCGCAGCCCAACGGTGAGCGCCGGGCTGCGCCTCTCGTCCGGCCCTGACGGGCCACCTCCTCCCACGAGGGGAGAAGGGGCGCGGCGGATGGGACTGCGGGCCATCACCGACCCTGAACGAGCCGGAGATCCCCCGCCGTCGGGATCACTGCGGCAGCTTGTCGTCGATGCCCTTGACGTACCAGTTCATGCCGAGCAGGTCGCCGTCCGGGGCGACGACGCCGGCGGCGTAGCGCTCCTTGCCGTCCTGGTCCGAGATCGGGCCGGTGAACGGATTGAAGGCGCCGGACGCGATCTTGGCCTGGGTGGCCTCGGCGAGCGCCTTGGTGTCGTCGGCCATGTTGGCGTAGGGCGCCATCACGACCTCGCCGTCCTTGATGCCGCCCCAGGTGTCGGTCGAGGTCCAGGTGCCGTCGAGCACCGCCTTGACGCGGGCGACGTAGTACGGGCCCCAGTCGTCGACGATGGCGGTCATCTGGGCCTTCGGCGCGAACTTGGCCATGTCGGACGACTGGCCGAAGCCCTTCAGGCCGCGCTCCTCGGCCACCTGCAGGGCGGCGGTGGAATCGGTGTGCTGGACGACGATGTCGGCGCCCTGGTCGAACAGCGCCTTGGCGGCGTCGGCCTCCTTGCCGGGGTCGAACCAGGAGTTGACCCAGACGATCTTGACCTTGAAGTCCGGGTTGATCGACTGGGCGCCGAGCATGAACGAGTTGATGCCCATCACCACTTCCGGGATCGGGAAGGAGACGATGTAGCCGGCGAGGCCCTTCTTCGATTCCTTCGCGGCGATCTGGCCGAGGATGTAGCGGCCCTCGTAGAAGCGGGCGTTGTAGATCGCGACGTTGTCGGCCTTCTTGTAGCCGGTGGCATGCTCGAACTTCACGTCCGGGAACTTCTTGGCGACTTTGATGGTCGGGTCCATGAAGCCGAACGAGGTCGTGAAGATGATCTTGCAGCCTTCGCGGGCGAAGCGTTCGATGGCGCGCTCGGCGTCCGGGCCCTCGGCGACGTTCTCGAGATAGGCGGTCTCGACCTTGTCGCCGAGTTCCTTCTCGACCTGCAGGCGGCCCTGGTCGTGCTGGTAGGAATAGCCGAAGTCGCCGATCGGGCCGACGTAGACCCAGCAGGCCTTGAGCTTGTCGGCGGCCGACGCGCCGGCGGCCGAAACGGCCAGCGCCAGCGCGGTGCCGGCGAGCAGCATGAGCTTCTTCATCGTTGGTCTCTCCCTCCGGGATGCTCGAAACGGACTGTCGCGGCCGGACTTGGCGTGGACGGGACCGGACCGCGGCGGCCCCGCCGATCGATGCGCGCGGCCGCGGTTCAGCGGTCGGGCACGAAGGACTTGCCGAGGCAGGCCGGCGTGTTGAACGCCGTCGCCCGCCGGTTGCCGGAGATCGCCACCAGCACGACGATCGTGGCGAGATACGGCAGCATGGTGAGGAATTGCGAAGGGATGCCGATGCCGAGCGCCTGAGCGTGCAGGTTCAGGATCGACACCGCGCCGAAGAGATAGGCGCCGATCACCAGCCGCCCGGGCAGCCAGGACGAGAACACGACCAGCGCCAGCGCGATCCAGCCGCGGCCGGCGCTCATGTTCTCCACCCACTGCGGGGTGTAGGCGACCGAGAGATAGGCCCCGCCGAGCCCGGCGCAGGCGCCGCCGAACATCACCGCGAGATAACGCACGCCCACCACCGAATAGCCGAGCGCGTGGGCCGAGCCGTGGTTGTCGCCGATCGCCCTGAGCACGAGGCCGGCGCGGGTGCGGAACAGGAACCACGACACCGCCGCCACCAGCGCGAAGGACACGTAGACCAGCACGTCCTGGCCGAACAGGATCCGGCCGACAACGGGAAGGTCGGTGAGGCCGGGCAGGTCGAGCGCGGGGAGGCGCAGGCCGGGCGTGCCGACGTAGGCCTCGCCGATCAGGCCGGAGAGGCCGAGACCGAACAGCGTCAGCGCGAGGCCCGAGGCGACCTGGTTGGCGACCAGCGTCAGCGTCACGAAGCCGAACAACAGGCTGACCGCCGCCCCGGCGACGAGGCCGCCGAGGATGCCGAGCAGCGGGCTGCCGGTCACGTTGGTGACGGCGAAGCCGGCGACGGCGCCCATCACCATCATGCCCTCGACGCCGAGGTTGAGGACGCCGGAGCGCTCGACCACCAGCTCGCCGATCGCGGCGAGCAGCAGCGGCGTCGAGGCGGTGATCACCGTGAGGATGAAGGCCTCAAGCACGGGCGGTCTCCCGGGACGGTCCGCCGACGAGGCGGACGCGGTAGAGGATCAGCGTGTCGCAGGCGAGCACGAAGAACAGCAGCACGCCCTGGATCAGCGTCGCCACCTTGGACGACATCTGCAGCGAGGTCTGGATCGCCTCGCCGCCGAGATAGGACGAGGCGATCACGAGGCCGGCGACCAGGATGCCCACGGGGTTCAGTCGGCCGAGGAAGGCGACGATGATCGCGGTGAAGCCGTAGCCCGGCGAAATCACCGGCTGCAGCTTCTGGATCTCGGCCATCACCACCATCATGCCGGCGAGCCCGGCGAAGGCGCCGGACAGCGCGAAGGCGAACAGCGTCATCCGCCGGTGCGAGAAGCCGGCGAAGGCGCCGGCGCGCGGCGACTGGCCGAGCACGCGGATTTCGAAGCCCTTCAGCGTCGAGCGCATCACCACGGCGAGGATCGCCACCAGCGCCAGCGCCACGAAGGCCGACAGGTTGACGTAGACGCCGCCGATCGACCACGGGTTCAGGATCGCGCTCTCGTTGAAGTCGATCGTGATCGGGAAGTTGTAGCCCTGCGGGCTGCGCCAGGGTCCGCGCACCAGCCAGTCGAGGAACAGCGTCGAGCAGTAGACCAGCATCAGGCTGGTCAGGATCTCGTTGGTGCCGAAACGGGTCTTGAGCAGCGCCGGCACCGAAGCGTAGGCCGCACCGCCGGCCGCTGCCAGGATCAGCATCAACGGCAGCACCAGTGGGCTCACGAAGTGCGGGAACAGCACCGGCGGGATCGAGCCGACGATCGCACCGATGGTGAGCTGGCCCTCGGCGCCGATGTTCCAGTTGTTGGAGAGGTAGCAGACCGACAGGCCGAGCGCGACGATCACCAGCGGCGTCGCCTTGGTGATCAGTTGCTCGAGGCCCCACAGCGAGGTCAGCGGTTCGAGGAAGAACAGCCAGAGCCCCTGGAGCGGGTCGAAGCCCTGCACGGCGAACACCGCCGCGGCCACCACCACCGTCAGCCCGACCGCGATCAGCGGCGAGACGAGCATCATCGTCCGGCTCATCTCCGGACGCTTGACGAGTTCTACGCGCATCGGGCGGGCTCCGGGGTGGAGGGGGAGAAATTCCCCGCGCGCCGTCCTTCTCCCCTTGCGGGAGAAGGTGCCGCGGCAGCGGCGGATGAGGGGGATGCGACGGTCCGGACGGAAGGACGCACCTCGTCGCCTACGCAGGATCGGCCGATCGGGCGAGACCCGGCGTCGCAGAGCCTCCCCCTCATCCGGCCCTCCGGGCCACCTTCTCCCGCAAGGGGAGAAGGAAGCGCGCGATCCATCGGCACGCCGGCCATCACGCCCCTCCCCCGGTCTTCTCGGCGCCGCCCGCCATCAGGAGGCCGATGGTCTCGCGGGTCATGGCGGCAGCGTCGGTGGCGGGCGAGAGGTGGCCGCGCGAGATCACGGCGATGCGGTCGGCGACCTCGAAGATCTCGTCGAGGTCCTGCGAGATCACCAGCACCGCCGCGCCGCCGCGGGCGAGGTCGATCATCGCCTGCCGGATCACCGCGGCGGCGCCGGCGTCGACGCCCCAGGTCGGCTGCGCCACCACCAGGATGCCCGGCGAGCGGTGCACCTCGCGGCCGACGACGAATTTCTGCAGGTTGCCGCCCGACAGCGAGCGCGCCTCCGGATCCGGCACGCCCTTGCGGACGTCGAACATGCCTGTGACGTCCTCGACCACCTTGCCGGCGGCGCGCACCCGGGTGAAGCCGCGGCTAGCGATGCCCTCGCCGGTGCCGTGGCGGGTCAGCACCACGTTCTCGGACAGCCGCAGGCCCGGCACGGCGCCGTGGCCGAGGCGCTCTTCCGGCACGAAGGCCGCGCCGGCGCGGCGGCGGGCGTTGACGCCGTGGTGCCCGACCGCGGCGCCGTCGAGGCGGATCATGTCGTCGCGCGGGGCGGATGTCTCGCCGGAGAGCACGTCGAACAGCTCGCTCTGGCCGTTGCCGGCGACCCCGGCGATCGCGACGATCTCGCCGGCGCGGACGGCCAGCGAGACGTCTTTCAGCGAGACGCCGAAGGCCTCCCGGCTCGGCACCGACAGCCGGTCGAGCACGAGGCGGTCACGGCCGGGCAGGCCCTTGTCGCGCCGGACCTCGGCGACCTCCGCGCCCACCATCAGACGGGCGAGCGTGCCGACGGTCTCGCGGCCGGGGTCGGTCTCGGCGACGACCCGGGCGCGGCGCATCACCGTGGCGTGGTCGCAGATCGCGCGGACCTCCTCGAGCCGGTGCGAGATGTAGAGGATGGCGCAGCCTTCCGACGCCAGCCGCTTCAGCGTCACGAACAACTGGTCGGCCTCCTGCGGCGTCAGCACCGAGGTCGGCTCGTCCATGATGATCAGTTCGGGGTCCTGCAACAGGCAGCGCACGATCTCGACGCGCTGACGCTCGCCGACCGAGAGGTCGGCGACGTAGGCGCCGGGGTCGAGCGGCAGGCCGTAGTCCCGCGACACCGTCTCGATCGTGTGCGCGAGGTCCTTGAGCCTGGTGCCCTTCGGCATCGCCAGCGCGATGTTCTCGGCCACCGTCAGCGCCTCGAACAGCGAGAAGTGCTGGAACACCATGCCGATGCCGAGCGCCCGCGCCTCCGCCGGCGAGGCGATCGAGACCGGGCGGCCCTTCCACAGGATCTCGCCGGCGTTCGGCTGCAGCGCGCCGTAGAGGATCTTCACCAGCGTCGACTTGCCGGCGCCGTTCTCGCCGAGCAGCGCGTGGATCTCGCCCGGCATCACCTTCAGCGAGACGTCGTCGTTGGCGGTGTTGGACCCGAAGCGCTTGACGACGTGCCGGGCCTCGAGCAGCGGCGTGCCGCCGGAGGCGCGCGGACGGGCGCCGGCCCCATTCGTGCTCGTGGTCGCGTCCATGTCCCGTCGCCCCCGTTCCAAGACCCGTCCGTTCGGCCCGATCCCACCCGCGGCCGGTCAGCCCCGCCGCCGGCGCCCCACCGCGGCCACCAGCGGCGGCGGTCGCCGCCGGCCGGCGGCACGGGCCGCCTCGTCCTCGATCAGCAGTTCCGCGGCCACCGCCGCCGCGATCACCGCCGGTTCCTTGGAGCGGATGCCCGGCACGCCGATCGGGCAGCGGAACGCGCCCGCCCGCTCCGGCGCGTGGCCGAGTTCCTCCAACCGCCGCTCGAAGCGCGCCCGCTTGGTGGCACTGCCGATCACCCCGACATAGCCGATCCCCGGCCTCGCCAGCGCCGCGTGGACGATGGCGAGGTCGACCGCGTGGTCGTGGGTCATCACCAGCACCATCGCACCCTCCGGCGCCGAGGGCATCAGCTCTTCCGGTCGCTCGGCGACGACGAGGCGGACGTTGCCGGGCACGGCGCCCGGGAACATCTCGGCCCGCTCGTCGACCCAGTTCACCCGGAACGGCAGGCCGGCGAGCGCCAGCACCAGCGCGCGGCCGACGTGGCCGGCGCCGAACAGCCAGACCGGCCGCCCGGCGGCGCCGAACACCTCGCGCAGCACGCCGTCGTCGAGGTCGGCGCCCGGATCGCCCGTGGCCGCACCGACGAGGCGCCGGCGCACCGGCGCGCCCTCGGCCACCGCGGCCTCGGTCTCGAACGGGCCGGACGCCTCGACCCGGGCGAGGCTCGCGACCTCGCCGAGCCGGGCGACGGCGATCGTCTCGATCCCGAGCGTGACGTGGCCGCCGCAGCACTGGCCGAGCGCCGGGCCGAGCGCGAAGCGGCGCACGGCGAAGCTCTCGGTGCCCGCGGCGATCATCGCGCGCGCCGCCGCGATCGCTTCCAGTTCCAGCCGGCCGCCGCCGATGGTGCCGGCGATATCGCCGCCGGCGGTGACGATCATCCGGGCCCCCGCCTCGCGCGGCGCCGACCCGCGCACGCCGACCACCGTCACCAGGGCGACGGCGGATTCGGTCGCGAGCAGGCGCGCCAGCGTGGTGAAGACCGGGATCATCCCTCCGCCCTCCGCATGGCGGTGACGGCCCGCATGATCGCCTCGGGCGTCGCCGGGGCGTCGAGCGGCGGCACCACGCCCGGCTTCAGGCTGGCGATGGCGTCGAAGATCGCCGAGAACACCGAGCAGGCCAGCATCAGCGGCGGCTCGCCGACCGCCTTGGAGCGGTAGATCGACTCCTCGCGGTTGACGCCGTCGAACAGCTTGGTGGTGAAGGCGTCCGGCACGTCCGAGCAGCACGGGATCTTGTAGGTCGACGGCGCGTGGGTGCGCAGCCGGCCCTTGTCGTCGAACACCAGTTCCTCGGTCGTCAGCCAGCCCATGCCCTGGACGAAGCCGCCCTCGATCTGGCCGATGTCGAGCGCCGGGTTGAGCGAGCGCCCGCAGTCGTGCAAGAGGTCGACGCGCTCGACCTTCATCTCGCCCGTCATGGTGTCGACCACCACTTCCGAGCAGGCCGCGCCATAGGCGAAGTAGTAGAACGGCCGGCCCTCGGCCTTGTCGCGGTTCCAGGTGATCTTCGGCGTCGAGTAGTAGCCCGCCGAGGAGAGCTGGACGCGCGCGGTGTAGCACTTCTTGACGATCTCGGCGAAGGGCACCGAGCCGTTGCCGATGATCACCTGCCCGTCGCGGAAGTCGATCTGCTCCGGCGGCGTACCGTATTCCTGCGCGACGAAGTCGATCATCCGGCCCTTGATCTCGCGGCAGGCGATCTGGGCGGCCATGCCGTTGAGGTCGGTGCCGGAGGAGGCCGCCGTCGGCGAGGAGTTCGGCACCTTGGCCGTGGTCGTCGCGGTGATGCGGACGCGGTCGAAGCCGATGCCGAACTCTTCGGCCACCACCTGGGCGACCTTGGTGAACAGCCCCTGCCCCATCTCGGTGCCGCCGTGGTTCAGGTGGACCGAACCGTCGGTGTAGACGTGGACCAGCGCGCCGGCCTGATTGAGGTGGATCAGCGTGAAGGAGATGCCGAATTTCACCGGCGTCAGCGCGATGCCGCGCTTCAGGATCCGGTTGCGGCCGTTGAAGGCGCGGATCTCCTGACGCCGACGCAGGTAATCCGAGCTCTTCTCGAGCTCGCCGACCAGTTCGGCCAGCACGTTGTCCTCGACTTTCATGCCGTAGGGCGTGACGTCGCGGCCGGGGCCGTAGAAATTCCGCTTGCGCACCTCGAGCGGGTCGAAGCCGGTGAGAACGGCGATCGTGTCCATCATCCGCTCGGCCGCCAGCACGCCCTGCGGGCCGCCGAAGCCGCGAAAGGCGGTGTTGGAGACCGTGTTGGTCTTCAGCCGCTCCGAGCGGATCTGCACCGTCGGGTAGTAGTAGGCGTTGTCGGCGTGGAACATCGTGCGGTCGTTGACGCCGAGCGACAGGTCCGCCGAATAGCCGCAGCGCGACAGGAAGTGCATGTCGGCCGAGAGCAGGCGGCCCTCGCCGTCGAAGCCGACGCGGAAGTCCGCCACCATGTCGTGGCGCTTGCCGGTCATGACGAAGTCGTCGTCGCGGTCGAGCCGGATCTTGCAGGGCCGGCCGGTCACCTTGGCGGCGAGCGCGGCGAGGCAGGCCCACTGGGTCGCCTGGCTCTCCTTGCCGCCGAAGCCGCCACCCATGCGCCGCACCTCGGCGGTGACGGCCGCGTCGGGGATGCCGAGCACCTTGGCGACGATGTGCTGCACCTCGGTCGGGTGCTGGGTCGAGGACCAGACGTGGACGTCGCCGGCCTCGCCCGGGATCGCCATGGCGATCTGGCTCTCGAGGTAGAAGTGCTCCTGACCGCCGATGACGAAGCGGCCCTCGGTGCGGCGCTGGGCGTTGCCGTAGGCGCGGCCGAGTTCGCCGCGGCCGAAGCGGTATTCCGGCAGCACGGTGGTGCCGGCCGCCTTCGCGGCCTCGGCGGTGACGATCGGCGTGCCGGCCTCGCCCTCGTAGAGCGCCAGCCGGGCGGCCCGGCGGGCCTGATCGCGCGTCTCGGCGACGACGCAGAACACCACCTGCCCCCAGAACTCGATCTCGCCGTCGGCGAGCACCGGGTCGCCGCCGATCGAGGGAGAACAGTCGTTGACGCCGGGGACGTCCTTGGCGGTGATCACCGCCACCACCCCCGGCGCGGCGCGGACGCGGGTGAGGTCGACGTCGCGGATCACGCCCTTGGCGATGTTCGGGCACCAGCCGGGCGCCAGATGCAGCGTGCCGGCGGGCTCGCGCATATCGTCGATGTAGACGGCACGGCCGGTGACGTGGAGTTCGGCGCTGTCGTGCGGCAGCGGCTGGCGGACGACCGACAGGGGGCGCTCGTCCTCGGGGCGGGTCTCGACGGCCGACATCACGCCACCTCCGCTTCGCGGCGGCCGGTGACGCGGGTACGCGTCGTCGGCGCGCCGGCCACCTCGACCAGCGCCTTGGCGAGCAGCGCCCGCGCGGTCTCGAGCCGGTAGTGCGCGCTGGCGCGCATGTCCGACAGCGGCGTGAAATCCTCCGCGATCGCCTCGATCGCCGCCGACCATGTCTGCGCCTTGGCGGGCTCGGCGCCGACGAGGCGAGCCTCGACCGTGCGCGCCCGCTTCGGCGTCGCCGCCATGCCGCCGTAGGCGACCCGCGCCTCGGTGATCACGCCGCCGTCGAGGGTGAGGCGGACGGCGGCCATCACGGCGGAGATGTCCTGGTCGAAGCGCTTGGAGATCTTGTAGGCGCGGAAGACCTGATCGTCGCGCAGCTTCGGCACCAGGATGCCGGCGACGAACTCGCCTGGCTCGCGGTCCTGCTTGCCGTAGTCGACGAAGAAGTCCTCGATCGGCAGCGCCCGGCCCTCGAGGCCGCGCATCAGTTCGAGCGTCGCACCGAGCGCGATCAGCGCGGGCGGGCTGTCGCCGATCGGCGAGCCGTTGGCGACGTTGCCGCCGACCGTGCCGCTGGCGCGCACCTGGGTTGATCCGATGCGACGGAAGATCTCGCCGAGGTCCGGGTCGATCGCCGCCATGTGCGGCACCGCCGCCTCGAAGGACACGGTGGCGCCGAGGATCACGGCGTCTCCGACGTCCTCGACGTGGTCGAGCCCGCCGACGCGGCCGAGGTGGATCACCTTGCCGAGCGGCCGGAACTGCTTGGTGACCCAGAGCCCGACGTCGGTGCCGCCGGCGACCAGGGTCGCGTCGGGGTGGCGGGCGTAGAGCTTGCCGAGCGATTCCACCGAGCGTGGCGCGGCGAAGAACGCCTCGTCGTCGCCGACGAAGATGTCGCGCCGGTCGGACAGGAACTGCATCAGGCCGGCGGTGGTGGATTCGGCGGTGACGAAGGCGTCGGCCGCCGGCTCGGCCAGCGCCTCGCGCGCGGCGTCGACGATCGGGCGGTAGCCGGTGCAGCGACAGAGGTTGCCGGCGAGGCAGTCGTCGATCTCGCGGCGCGTCGGCGGCTCGGCGCGGCCGTCGCGGTGGTAGAGCGCGAACAGGCTCATCACGATGCCCGGGGTGCAGAAGCCGCACTGCGAGCCGTGGTGCTTCACCATCGCCGCCTGCACCGGGTGCAGCGCGCCGGGGGCGCCGATGTCCTCGACTGTGACGATCTCCTTGCCGTCGAGGGCGCCGAGGAACTGGATGCAGGCGTTGACCGGCCGGTAGACGACGCGGCCGTCCTCGTAGCTGCCGACCGCGACGGTGCAGGCGCCGCAGTCGCCCTCGTTGCAGCCCTCCTTGGTGCCGACGGCACCCTCGCGCAGGCGCAGGTAGTCGAGCAGGGTCTCGGTCGGACCGACCCGGTCGAGTTCGACGATCCTGCCACGGCGGATGATCCGGACGGTGTCGCGCATCGGCTCAGCTCCCGCGATAGGTGGAATAGCCGTAGGGCGAGATCAGCAGCGGCACGTGGTAGTGCGCCGTCGGATCCGAGATGCCGAAGCGGATCGGCACGACGTCGAGGAACGGCGGGTCGGTGAGCGCGGCGCCGCTGGTTCGCAGGTAGTCGCCGGCGTGGAACCGCAGCTCGTAGACGCCGGCCACGAGGTCGTCACCGGCGAGTACCGGGCCGTCGACGCGGCCGTCGGCGTTGGTGACGACGCTGCGCACGAGGCGCAGGTCGTCGCCTTCGACGGCATAGAGATGCGCCGCCATGCCGGCGGCGGGCCGCCCGGTGGCGGTGTCCAGGACGTGGGTCGTCAATCGGCCGGCCGCCAACTCGTCACTCCGCTTGCCGTCGCCGGGCGCGCGGTGGTCGCTGCCCGTGTTTTTCGCGTGCGTGAAACTTTGGCATGACTCGTTGCGTCCGCGAAAGCGCATTTTCGAGCTCTCTTCGATGCCGAAACGGCATCATCCGCTCACGTTCCGGCCGTCGCGGTCGGCAGAGGCGGCGGATCCGCGCGGCGGCTGCGGCGTTCATGTCGCCGTTTCGGCATCGTCCGCAGGGAACAGCCGCACCAGCTCGCGGAGCGCAAAGGTGTGGAAGGTCGCCGCGGCGAGTTTCAGCGTGCGGTCGGCGCGGCTGACGAGGGCGAAGCGGTCGGCGCCGAGGTCGGCGTCGGCGAGTGGCTTGAACACCAGCGTACCGGCGGCGGCCTCGGCCTCGAGGCCGACCCGGGTCTGGAACGCGACGTGGCGGCCGTGCCGGGCGATCGCGCGCATGAAGGTCAGCGTGTTGGTCTCGACCGCGTTGCGCGGCGCGCCGCCGCGAAAGGCAGCGGTGGCGTCGAGCGCGGCCCGGATCGACAGGCCCTTGGCCGGCATCGCCAGAGGGTGGCGCAGGCAGTCGGCGAGCCGCACGCTCGCCATCGCCGCGATCGGGTGCGACGGCGCCACCACCGCGCCGATCCGCATCACACGGCGCAGTCCGATCTCGAGAGCGCGCCCGCCGTTGGGGTTGAAGGTCAGCCCGAGATCGACCTCCCCGGCCGTGACCAGGCGCGTCGCCTCCTCCGACACCGTCGTCACCACCGCGACGTCGATACCGGGATGCAGGGTCAGGAAGCGGTCGACGATGTCGGGCAGGAGATCCTGTGCGACGCTCTCGACCGTGGCGATCGAGACGCGGCCGCGGCGGATGCCCTTCAGCGCGTCGATCTCGCCGGCGACCGCCTCGAAGTCTCGGAAGGTGTCGGTGACGTGGCGCAGCAGGAGTTCGCCCGACGGCGACAGCCTGATCCGCCGGCCGATCCGCTCGAACAACGCCACGCCGAGATCGGCCTCGAGGCCGAGGATCTGCCGGTTCACCGCCGACGAGGCGACGTTGAGCTCGCGGGCGGCGGCGCGGAAGGAGCCGTGCCGGGCGACGGCCGCGAAATAGCGCAGCGCCGGCGCGAACAGGTGACGGGTGCGATCGGACATGGCCCGATCTTGCGCGATCGCGGTACCCCCGCGCAACGATCCCGCTGCGACGCGGCGCCCTCGCGGGTTTGGACAATCGAACGGCAACCTGAGAGAGTGTCATCCGCCCGAGGGCGGCAGCAGCAGCGCCGCGCCCGGCCGGCGCGATCCGGGGGATGGGCCTCCCGGACCGTGGCGACGGCCTCGTCCTCGGGCAGGAGACCGGCCATGACGCGCAAGCGTTGGACGCTGGAGGTCAGACTGACGAAAAATGCGGACCGCTGGGTACTGACGGTCCGCATTTCGTTCATCTAGTCCGATCAGGAGGCGGGCGGGGCCAACCGCCCGTCTCCACTCCGACAGATTACGCCGACCGCCGCGGATTTCAACCGCCGCGACGTCGTCCTCAGTGCAGGATCTGGCTGAGGAACAGCTTGGTGCGCTCGTGCTGCGGGTTGGAGAAGAACGCGTTCGGCTCGTTCTGCTCGACGATCTGACCCTGGTCCATGAAAATCACCCGGTCGGCGACCTGGCGCGCGAAGCCCATCTCGTGGGTGACGCAGAGCATGGTCATGCCGTCGGAGGCGAGGCTGGTCATGGTGTCGAGCACCTCCTTGACCATCTCCGGGTCGAGCGCCGAGGTCGGCTCGTCGAACAGCATGATTTTCGGCTTCATGCAGAGCGAGCGCGCGATCGCGACGCGCTGCTGCTGGCCGCCCGAGAGCTGGCCGGGGTACTTGTTGGCCTGCTCGGGGATCTTGACGCGCTTCAGATAGTGCATCGCCAGATCTTCGGCGTCCTTCTTGGGCATCTTGCGGACCCAGATCGGCGCCAGCGTGCAGTTCTCCAGGATGGTGAGGTGCGGAAACAGGTTGAAGTGCTGGAACACCATGCCGACCTCGCGGCGGATTTCGTCGATCCGCTTGAGGTCGTTGGTGAGTTCGATGCCGTCGACGACGATCTTGCCCTTCTGGTGCTCCTCGAGCCGGTTGATGCAGCGGATCATCGTCGACTTGCCCGAGCCCGACGGGCCGCAGATCACGATGCGCTCGCCGCGCGTCACGGTGAGGTTGACGTCGCGCAGGACGTGGAACTCGCCGTACCACTTGTTGACGCCGGTCATCTCCACGGCGATCTCGCGCGAGGGCGCCGGCTTGCTGCTGGTGCTGGTCATCGGTGCGTGTGTCCCCTGCAGTGTCGTTGCATCGGCGGCCGTCTGTCGCGGCCGTCCGGCGGTGTCAGCGTCGGCGTCCGGTGTTGAGACGGCGCTCCATGTACTGAGAATAGCGCGACATCCCGAAACAGAAGATCCAGAACACGAAGGCGGCGAAGACGAAGCCGGTCTTGCCGGTGTTCGGCGTCGCCCAGTTGGCGTCGGTGAAGTTGAACTGAATGATGCCGAGCAGGTCGAACAGGCCGATGATCAGCACCAGCGAGGTGTCCTTGAACAGGCTGATGAAGCTGTTCACGATGCCGGGGATCACGATCTTCAGCGCCTGCGGCAGGATGATCAGCCGCATCGACTGCCAGTAGCCGAGGCCCATGGCCGCGGCCGCCTCGTACTGGCCCTTCGGGATCGCCTGCAGGCCGGCGCGGACCGTCTCGGCCATGTAGGCGGCGGAGAACAGCGCCACGCCGATCAGGGCGCGGAGGAGTTTGTCGAAGTTCACGCCCGTGGGCAGGAACAGCGGCAGCATCACCGAGGCCATGAACAGCACGGTGATCAGCGGCACGCCGCGCCAGAACTCGATGAACACCACCGAGACGAACTTGACCACCGGCAACTTGGAGCGCCGACCGAGCGCCAAGAGGATGCCGAGCGGCAGCGAGGCGACGATGCCGGTGACGGCGACGACCAGCGTCACCATCAGGCCGCCCCACAGCGACGTCTCGACCACCGGCAGCGCGATCAGCCCGAACACCACGTCGGCGATCAGGAGCGGCAGGATCAGCGCGAGCGCCACCTGCACCGGCCGCTTGAACGGGAACGACGGCAGGGCGGCGAGGACGGCGAGCACCGCCGCCACCACCCACGGCGCCAGCGGGTCGAAGCCGGTGCCGCCGTAGAGCAGGTAGAAGCCGACGATCGGGAAGACCACCAGCATGACGTAGGCCGTCACGCCCTTCCAGGGGATCTTCGGCACCGCCAGCATGACGAGGCCGACGACGAAGAAGAGCCCGGTCAGTTCGACGCGCCAGCGCTCCTCGACCGGGTAGCGGCCGAACAGGATCTGGCCGAACTTGGCCTTGATGAACGCCCAGCAGGCGCCGACCTCGCGGCCGTCGACCGGAAGGCAGGCCTCGCGGTTGTCGCCGGTCCAGACGGCGTCGACGAACAGCCACCGGATGATCGGCGGCAGCGCCCAGGCCAGGAACACCAGCGTCACCAGGGTGATCGCGGAGTTGACCGGGCCGGAGAACAGCCGTGCCCGGATCCAGGCCACCGGCCCGATCGTCGAGGCCGGCGGCGGCTGCGGGGTGACGAAAGCGTCGCGGACGAAGATCGGGCGGCGCGGCGAGGACGGGGCGGTGACGTCGGTCATGGCTGGTACCTCCCTCGCCTCAGCGTTCGATCAGCGCGACGCGCGTGTTGAACCAGTTCATGAACGCGGCGGTCACCAGGCTGATCGCGAGGTAGACGCCCATGGTGAGGAAGATGACTTCGACGGCGCGTCCGGTGATGTTCAGCGTCGAGCCGGCGAAGACCGCGACGAGGTCCGGATAGCCGACGGCGACCGCCAGCGAGGAATTCTTCGTCAGGTTGAGATACTGGCTGGTCAGCGGCGGGATGATCACCCGCATCGCCTGCGGGATGATGATCCGGCGCATGGTGACGCCCGGCTTCAGGCCGAGGGCGAAGGCCGCCTCGCTCTGGCCGTGGCTGATCGCCATGATGCCGGCGCGGACCACTTCGGCGATGAAGGCTCCGGTGTAGATCACGAGGCCGAGCAGCAGCGCCATCAGTTCCGGCTTGAAGACGAAGCCGCCGACGAAGTTGAAGCCCTTGAGTTCGGGATACTCGAAGGAGAGCGGCATCCCGGCGAGGAGGAACACGACGAGAGGCAGGCCGACGACGACGGCCGCGCCGACGCGGAAGGTCGGGAAGATCTGCCCGGTCGCCTCCTGGCGGCTCTTGGCCCAGCGGGCGAGCACGAACACGGCGGCGATCGCGACGAGGACGGCGATTTCGACGGCGCCGAAACCGTCGCCCGGCACGGGCCGCGGCACGATCAGGCCGCGGTTGGAGAGGTTGGAGCCGAGCGGCAGGACCACGCCCTGCTTCGGACCCGGCAGCACCGACAGCACCGCCTTGTACCAGAACAGCAACTGCAGCAGCAGCGGCACGTTGCGGAAGGTCTCGACGTAGACCATCGCGACCTTGGAGAGCAGCCAGTTCGGCGACAGCCGCGCGACGCCGGCGAAGAAGCCGAGCACGGTGGCCCCGACGATGCCGAGCGCGGCCACGATCAGCGTGTTGACGAGGCTGACCAGGAAAGCGCGGCCGTGGGTGTCGTCCGGCGTGAACTCGATCGGCTTCTGCGCGATGTCGAAGCCGGCGCGATCGCTCATGAAGCCGAAGCCCGACGCGATGTTGGCGGCCCGGAGGTTCTGGACGGTGTTGTCGAAGATCCACCAGCCGAACAGCACCAGGAACAGCGCCAGCGCCACCTGATAGACGATGCCGCGGATGGTGGGGTCGTAGAGCCAGGAGCCGGCCCGCGACGGGGCGGCGAGGGGAGCGGGCGCGGTGTCACGCAGCGTCATGGGCGGCCCTTGGGAAAGTCGGATACGGTCCGAGGCGGCGCGCGGACGTTCCACGCACCGGTCCCAGCGGGAAGACCGGCCGGGCGCGGGGGCCCGGCCGGACGAGACGTCGCGGATCAGCGGATCGGCGGGGCGTACTGCAGGCCGCCCTTCGACCACAGCGCGTTCAGGCCGCGCTCGATCTTCAGCGGCGAGCCGGCGCCGACGTTGCGGTCGAACGCCTCGCCGTAGTTGCCGACGGCCTTGACGATGTTGTAGGCCCAGTCGGCGCCGATGCCGATCTTCTCGCCGAAGTTGCCGTCGAGGCCGAGCAGACGCTTGATCTCGGGGTTCTCCGAGCTCTTCATCTCGTCGACGTTGGCCTGGGTCACGCCGAACTCCTCGGCGGTGACCATGGCGTAGAGCGACCACTTCACGATCATCGCCCACTGGTCGTCGCCCTGGCGGACCGCCGGCCCGAGCGGCTCCTTGGAGATGATCTCCGGCAGCACGACGTGGTCGTCCGGGTTGGTGAGCTTCAGGCGGATCGAGTAGAGGCCCGAGGCGTCGGTGGTGTAGGCGTCGCAGCGGCCGCTGTCGTAAGCGGCGTCGGCCTCTTCCTGCTTCTCGAACACGACCGGGTTGAACGTGAGGCCGTTGGCCTTGAACCAGTCGGCGAGGTTCAGCTCGGTGGTGGTGCCGGACTGCACGCAGATCGAGGCGCCGTTTAGCTCCTTGGCGGAGGAGACGCCGAGCGACTTCTTGGCCATGAAGCCCTGGCCGTCGTAGTAGTTCACGCCGGTGAACTGGATGCCGAGCTGGGTGTCGCGCGACATCGTCCAGGTGGAGTTGCGCGCCAGCATGTCGACTTCCTTCGACTGCAGGGCGGTGAAGCGCTCCTTGGCGTTGAGCGGGGTGAACTTCACCTTGGTGGCGTCACCGAACACGGCGGCCGCCACGGCGCGGCACATGTCGACGTCGAGACCCTTCCAGTCGCCCTTGTCGTCCGGCGCGCCGAAGCCCTGCAGACCGGCGCCGTTGACGCCGCACTGCACGAACCCCTTGGCCTTGACGTCGTCGAGCGTCCCGGCGCTCGCCGGAGCGACGGCGGCCGCGGTGGCGAGCAGTGCGCCGACGGCCAGCGTCTTCACGGAAGTGGCGTTCATTCGAAGGCTCCCTTTTTTCTGTTCCGTTCGAATCTTGGACAATCTCGAAACCGGTCCGGCATGCGGAGCGTCTCGGCGGGGTCGGCTTAATATGACGAACTCGTGGCATCCAATGCCGATTCCGGACAGGTCATTCCGAAAATCGATGGACGTCATCGGTGCGCTCGATCCCTTCCCCACGCGTCGAGAGACCCCGGACGAGGCCGAGATGACGTCCAGTACAGGATACTCCGTGGGCAAGGTCAATGGTTGGGCAGGAAATTCCGGCCGCTTCGGGATCGGGATCCAAAGAAACGCCAACTGCCCACAAATCGAACCGCCCCGAGCCTAGCATTTCGGCAGGCGCGCCGCCTTCGCTCGACCGATCCGACCGGCCCCTTGCCGCGCGAATATTGCGCCGCCGCTGTTGGTGACGCACCGCGGCACGCCGTCGACCGCACCGCGGCAGGAATGTCCGCGTCGTCACGACGCCCCTTCGCAGGGCGATCATCGCATTTCGTGGCCGAGCGATCGCGCATCGTGATGGAATCGGCGAACCGCGGCCACGCGGCGAACGCCGTTCGTTCCGCCACCGGCGTCCCGGCCCTCGTCGCCCGACCCTGTGCTCAGAGTCGCGCGCGGGTGCTGCGCGGGGTCGCCAGCAGCAGCGTGGTCTCGGAGGCCGTGACGCCCGGCACGAGGCGGATGCGCCGGAGCAGGGCGTCGAGGTCGGTCAGGCTGGCCGACGAAATCTCGCAGACCGCGTCCCAGCGGCCGTTGGTGGTGTGGATCGCTCCGATTTCGGGAAAGCCGGTGAGCGCGTCGACGACGCGGTCGAGCGCCCTGCCCTCGACCTCCACCATCACCAACGCCCGCACCGGTTGCACGGATGCGTCCGAGCGCAGCACCACGGTGTAGCCGACGATTTCGCCGCTCTCCTCGAGACGCGCGATCCGCGCGCGAACGGTGGCGCGCGACAGGTCCAGTTCGGCCGCGATGTCGGTGACGCTGCGGCGGGCGTCGTGGCGCAGGATCGCGATCAGCTGACGGTCGACGGCATCCATGACTTCCGTTCCGGGCGAAGTCGCTTTCCGAAACGGTAGAACGAGCCGCCGGATCGCGCAATTCGGTCCGTTCCAAGCGCCGCGCCGGGATGCGAGTCTCTCCGGACGGGGCGACTACGGAGGACGGGCATGGAGCGGTCGTGCATTCTGGTCGGGGTGCCTGTGCAGGCGGGGACGGGCCGTCGCGGCTGCGACATGGGTCCGAACGCCTATCGCGCCGCCGGCCTCGCCGAGGCCCTCGCGGACCTCGGCCACGGCGTCGTCGACCGCGGCAACCTCGCGGTGACGCCGTCGGCCGTGCCGGCCCACCCCAATCCGGCGATCCGAAACCTCGCCGAGGTCGCGGCCTGGACCCGGCACCTCGCCGACATCGCCCATGCCGAAGCGGCCGAGGGCGTGCCGATCTTCCTCGGCGGCGACCACAGCCTGTCCGCCGGCACCATGACCGGCCTCGCCCGCCGCGCCCGCGAGGAGGGCCGTGAGCTGTTCGTGCTCTGGCTCGACGCCCATCCGGACATGCACACGCTCGCGACCACCACGAGCGGCAATCTCCACGGCGTGCCGATGGCCTATGCCGCGGGGATCGCCGACTTCGCCCCGCACCTGCCCGCCCCGCCGGCGACGCTCGAGCCGGAGAACGTCTGCCAGATCGGTCTGCGCAGCGTCGACCCGGCCGAGCGCGAGGCGCTGCGCCGCTCCGGCATCTGCGTCCACGACATGCGCGACGTCGACGAGATCGGCATCGCCCCGCTGGTGCGCCGCTTCGTCGAGCGGGTCGTGGCGGCCGACGGCATCGTCCACGTCAGCCTCGACGTCGACTTCCTCGATCCCGCCATCGCGCCGGGCGTCGGCACCACCGTGCCGGGCGGCGCCACCTTCCGCGAGGCCCATCTCGCCATGGAGATGCTGCACGACAGCGGCCGCGTCCGCTCGCTCGACCTCGTCGAGCTCAACCCCTTCCTCGACGAGCGCGGCCGCACCGCGACGCTGATGGTCGACCTCGCCGCCAGCCTGTTCGGCCGCCGCGTGCTCGACCGCCCCACCCCGAGCTTCTGAAGGCGCGAGACCATGCTGAACCAGGTTCCCTTCGTCAGCGTCCACAACATGATGCGCCTCGTGAACGGCCTCGGGGTCGAGCGGGTGCTGACCGACCTCGCCGGCTATGTCGAGGAGGACTTCCGGCGCTGGCAGGCCTTCGACAAGACGCCGCGCGTCGCCGCGCACAGCGCCGACGGCGTCATCGAGCTGATGCCGACCAGCGACGGAATCTCCTACGGCTTCAAGTACGTGAACGGGCATCCGAAGAATCTGCGCGAGGGACTGCAGACCGTGACGGCCTTCGGCGTCCTCGCCGAGGTCGCCACCGGCTACCCCCGGCTGATCTCGGAGATGACCATCCTGACCGCCCTGCGCACCGCCGCGGCCTCGGCGGTCGCAGCCCGGGCGCTCGCCCCGGCCGGCGTGCGCACCATGGCGGTGATCGGCAACGGCGCGCAGTGCGAGTTCCAGGCGCTCGCCTTCAAGGCGATCCTCGGCGTCGATCGCCTGCGCCTCTACGACGTCGACCCCGTGGCGACGCGCAAGGCGACGCGCAACCTCGCCCGCTACGGCTTCGAGATCGTCGAGGCGGCGAGCGTCGCCGAGGCGGTCGAGGGCGCCGGCATCGTCACCACGGTGACCGCCGACAAGCGCAACGCCACCGTGCTCCACGACAACCTCGTCGGCCCTGGCGTCCATATCAACGCCGTCGGCGGCGACTGCCCGGGCAAGACCGAGCTTTCGGCCGACATCCTGCGCCGGGCCGACATCGTCGTCGAATACGCGCCGCAGACCCGGATCGAGGGCGAGATCCAGCAGCTCGCGCCCGACCATCCCGTCACCGAACTGTGGGAGGTGCTGACCGGCGCCAAGCCCGGGCGGACCGGCCGCGACCGCGTCACCGTGTTCGATTCGGTCGGCTTCGCGATCGAGGATTTCTCGGCGCTGCGCTACGTCCACGACCGCGTGAGCGAACACGCCGGTTTCGTCGAGCAGCTCGACATGATCGCCGACCCGGACGAGCCGCGCGACCTCCTCGGCATGCTGCACCGGGCCGAGACGACCGGTCAGGTCGCGGCCTGACCGCCCCGGCGTCGCACGGCTGGCGTTCCGCGCCCGGGTCGCTAGGATGGCCGCCCCATCAGACCCGAGCCGACGCGCCGAGCGTCGCCGACCAGGACCCGATCAGACGATGTCGAAGGACGACAAGGCCACCGCGGACGTCCACACCCGCCTCGCCCACGGTGGGCGCGATCCGAGGGCGCAGCACGGTTTCGTCAATCCGCCGGTCTACCACGGCTCGACCGTGACCTTCCCCGACGTCGAGACCATGCTGTCGGGCCGGCAGCGCTACCACTACGGCCGCCGCGGCACGCCGACCACCGACGCGCTGACGGGCCTGCTCGCCGAGCTCGACGGTGCCGCGGGCGTGGTGCTCTGTCCGTCCGGCCTGTCGGCGATCTCGACGGCGCTGCTGTCGCTCGCCTCGGCCGGCGACCACGTGCTGATCACCGACAGCGCCTACGGCCCGACCCGCCATTTCGCCGACGGCGTCATGAAGCGGATGGGCATTTCGGTCGACTATTACGACCCGACCATCGGCGCCGGCATCGCCGCCCTGATGCGGCCGAACACCCGCGTGGTGATGACCGAGGCGCCGGGCTCGCAGACCTTCGAGATGCAGGACGTCCCCGCCGTCGCCGCGGCTGCGCGCGACCACGGCGCCTTCACGGTGATGGACAACACCTGGGCGACGCCGGTCTACTTCCGCCCGCTCGACCACGGCGTCGACGTCGCGCTGATGGCGGCCACCAAATACGTGGTCGGCCATTCCGACGTGATGATGGGCACCGTCGCCGCCAACGACCGGGCGTGGCCGCTCCTGAAGGCCTTCCACGGCGACAGCGGCCTCTGCTGCGGGCCCGACGACGTCAACCTCGCGCTGCGCGGTCTCCGGACCATGGCGGTGCGCCTCGCCCGCCACCAGGAGAGCGCCCTCGCGGTCGCCGGCTGGCTGGAGACCCGTCCGGAGGTCGCCAAGGTGCTCCACCCGGCCCTGCCCTCGCACCCCGGCCACGCGCTCTGGCGGCGCGACTTCTCCGGCGCCTCCGGGCTGTTCTCCTTCGTGACCCGGGAGATGCCCTTGAAAGCGGTCGCCGCAATGCTCGACGGCCTCGCCTATTTCGGCCTCGGTTATTCGTGGGGCGGCTTCGAGAGCCTCGCCATCGTCGCCGACCCGCGCAAGATCCGCACCGCCACCACCTGGAACGAGCCCGGTCACCTCGTCCGCCTCCACGTCGGCCTCGAGGATCCCGACGACCTCATCGCCGACCTCGCGAGCGGCTTCGACCGCATGAACGCGGTACGCGAGGGGTAGGCACGGGGAAGGAGCAGACGCACCGACGAGCCCGGCGGCCGGGGCGCAGGCCGCTTCCGAACATCGTTCGAGGGCGTTTCGTACTCGCCTTCCAATGGGTTGGTCCGTGACGGCGGGCCGACCACCTCACGAAGGTTCGCACCATCGCCACGGTGGAGATCGTCGGGGACATTCACGGTCCGTGGATGGCCCGTGTCCACGGACCAAGTCGCGGAAACGCGCGGTGTTGCAGACGGGCTTCGCGACCGACGTCCCCGCGCCTTCCCCCTACTCCAGCTTGCAGGTCATCGGCTGGGCGAAGCCCTCGCCGAGGAGAACGGCTACGCCGGCCTTCGTGTCGAGCAGCAGGTCGAACCGCGCCTTCGACTTCGGGTTCGCGGTCATGGCGAGCCCGCCGGCGTGCACGTGGACGACGTGGTCGCGTTCGTGGACGCGGGCGCGGCCGCTCCAGCAGGTCTCGTAGGCGCAGACGTCGAAGGTCCGGCCGTCGAGGCCGACGCCCATCGGGGTGAACTCGCCGGCCGCGCTGCTCTCGCAGCCGTTCTTGTCGCAGTGGATCTCGAACTGCTCATTGCGGCAGCTCCAGGACTTGGCCGAGGCGGCCCCGCCCGCCGCGACGGCGTAGAAGATCACGAAGGCGAGTGCCCGCCGGAAGCCGTACCGCATGTCGTCCTCCCCGATGCGCGAGAATGGAAACTCGACGGTGTGCGCGACGACCGCGTCGCGGCTACCTTCCGCCGGCACCACCCTCTGCACGAGGGATCCTATACCACCCCAAGCTGCGGATCCAGCGACCTGCGACAATGCACGGACGACGGTGCCGATCCGCCCGACCCCGAATGCGACGACGCACCCGCGCGGGGATCCCCGCGCGGGTGCGTCGCCTTGTCCGTCAAGCGTTCCGTACGGGGCCGTCCGGCCCCGCGCGGATCAGCCCTTCAGGATGCCGCGGCCCATGTAGCGGGCCTGCGGACCGAGCTCCTCCTCGATGCGGATGAGCTGGTTGTACTTGGCGATCCGGTCCGAACGGGCGAGCGAGCCGGTCTTGATCTGGCCGCAGTTGGTGGCCACGGCGAGGTCGGCGATGGTGCTGTCCTCGGTCTCGCCGGAGCGGTGCGACATCACCGCGGTGTAGCGGGCCTTGTGGGCGGTCTCGACCGCGTCGAGCGTCTCCGACAGCGTGCCGATCTGGTTGACCTTGACCAGGATCGAGTTGGCGGTGCCGCTCGAGATGCCGCGGCGCAGGCGGGTCGAGTTGGTCACGAACAGGTCGTCGCCGACCAGCTGCACCTTCGAGCCGATTGTGTCGGTCAGCAGCTTCCAGCCGTCCCAGTCGTCCTCGGCCATGCCGTCCTCGATCGAGATGATCGGGTAGTCGGCGGCGAGCTTGGCGAGATAGGCGACCTGCTCCTCGATGGTGCGGACGACGCCCTCGCCCTCGTAATGGTACTTGCCGTCCTTGAAGAACTCGGTCGAGGCGCAGTCGAGCGCCAGGAACACGTCCTCGCCGGCCTTGTAGCCGGCCTTCTCGATCGACGACACCACGAAGTCGAGCGCCTCGGTGGCCGAGCCGAGGTTCGGGGCGAAGCCGCCCTCGTCGCCGACGTTGGTGTTGTGGCCGGCGGTCTTCAGGCCCTTCTTCAGCGTGTGGAAGATCTCCGAGCCGATCCGCACCGCGTCGGCGATCGAGCCGGCGCCGACCGGCATGATCATGAATTCCTGGAAGTCGATCGGGTTGTCGGCGTGGACGCCGCCGTTGACGATGTTCATCATCGGCACCGGCAGGTAGCGCGCGTTCGGGCCGCCGACGTAGCGGTAGAGCGGCAGGCCGGCGGCCTCGGCCGCGGCCTTGGCGACCGCCAGCGACACGCCGAGGATGGCGTTGGCGCCGAGGCGCGCCTTGTTCGGCGTGCCGTCGAGGTCGATCATGGTCTGGTCGATCAGGAGCTGGTCCTCGGCGTCCATGCCGCCGAGCGCCGCGAAGATCTCGTCGTTGACCGCGGCGACCGCCTTGGTGACGCCCTTGCCGAGATAGGCCGGACCGCCGTCGCGCAGTTCGACGGCCTCGTGGGCGCCGGTCGAGGCGCCCGACGGCACCGCCGCCCGGCCCATCGAGCCATCCTCGAGGATCACGTCGACCTCGACGGTCGGGTTGCCGCGGCTGTCGAAGATCTGACGGCCGACGATGTCGATGATGGCGGTCATGGGTGCTCCCGTCTACGGACGTCTGGAGGAGATGCCGGCGCGGTCTATAGCGCAGGCGGGTGACGCTGCAAAGGCGTCGGATCGGCGATGCCGAGCGGCGCGGCCCGAAACGTGTTCGGTCGCACGGGCGGAGGCAGCCCGCCGCGCCGGCCGGAGGGCGAGCGCGGCTCCAGCGGGATTTACCTTAACAGTTCATTATGTCCGCAGGGGATCGGGCGCGAATCGCCCGGCGGCGTTGAGTAGAATGCGGGCATTCGTTAGAAATTGATTCAACGCGGATCGACGTCCACCGAAAGGGCGGGGCGGAAGATCTCGACGGAACCCGGTGAGTACAGGTCCGCCGCATCTCCTGGACCCACTGGGCCGGCCGGTCGACGACGGCGAGAGTGGCCTCCTCTGTGACCCGTCGTCGACCGGCCTCACCATTTCCGCCGTGGAAACGGCGAAAGCCGCCCCCGGTTCCGGCATCGGTCCGGAACGGGCGGTCTCTGTCGCGCGGGATGCGCGGTCAGGCCGCGGCGGCGACCACGCGGTTGCGGCCGGAGCGCTTGGCCTCGTAGAGCGCGTTGTCGGCCCGCTTCAGGATCGCTTCGGGCGTGTCGCCGACGGTGTCGACCGAGGCGAGGCCGACCGAGATCGTCACCTCGATCTGCCGCGTGCCGCCGGCGATCGGGAACGACTCGGCGGCGATGCGCTGGCGCAGCCGTTCGGCGACGATGCCGGCGACGCGCGCGTCGGTGTCCGGCATCACCACCACGAACTCCTCGCCGCCGTAGCGGCAGGCGAGATCGATGCCGCGGACGCACTTGCGCATCCGCTTGGCGAACTCGCGCAGCACGTCGTCGCCGGCGTCGTGACCGTAGGTGTCGTTGACGCGCTTGAAGTGGTCGATGTCGACGATCAGCAGCGAGAGCTCGCGATTGCGCTGCACCGCGTGGGAGACGAAGGTCGCGAGCTGCGTCTCGAGATAGCGCCGGTTGTTGAGGCCGGTCAGGCCGTCCATCACCGCCATTTCCATGGTCAGTTGGACGCTGTCGCGCAGCTTCTCGGCGTAGCGCTTGCGCCGCACCTGGGTGCGCGTGCGCGCCAGCAGTTCCTGGCGGTCCATCGGACGGACCAGGTAGTCGTTGACGCCGAGGTCGAGCCCGCGCAGGAGGCGCGCGTTGTCCTCGGGCTCGGCGACGATCAGGATCGGGATGGTGCGGGTGCGGTCGAGCGAGCGAAGCTGCGAGCACAGCCGCAGCGCGTCGTAGCCCTGCAGCGACAGGTTCACCACCACGAGGTCGAAGGGCTCCTCGGCGGCGCGGAACAGCGCCTCCTGCGGCTTGGTCTCGACGACGACCCGGTGCTCGGGCTCCAGCGTGCGCTGGATCCGCTCGTAGGACGACGGGCGGTCGTCGACCACCAGCACGTCGCCGGGCTCGCCGCGCGCGATCTCGGCCAGCGCGGCGCGCTCGTCGATCGCCATCCGGCCCTGGGTCGCGCGTAGGTGCAGTTCGTCGCTGAGCTGCTTCAGGCGGACGAGGCTCTTCACCCGGGTGATCAGCTGGACGTCGCCGACCGGCTTGGTCAGGAAGTCGTCGGCGCCGGCCTCGAGCCCCTTGATGCGGTCAGACGACTGGTCGAGCGCGGTGACCATCACCACCGGCACCAGCGCCGTCTTCGGGTTGGCCTTGATCCGGCGGCAGACCTCGAAGCCGTCCATGCCCGGCATCATGACGTCGAGCAGCACGATGTCGAACGGCGCGCGTTCGAGCCGGTCGAGAGCCTCGAGGCCGGAGATGGCGGTCTGGACGTCGAAATACTCGGCCGACAGCCGCGCCTCGAGCAGCTTCACGTTGGCGGCGATGTCGTCGACGACCAGGATGCGTGCGGTCATGCCGGATCTCCCCCGCGAACTCAGCCCTCGCCCAGATAGGCGCGCACCGTCTCCAGGAACTTGGACACGGAGATGGGCTTGGAGATGTAGGCCTCGCAGCCGCCCTGGCGGATCCGCTCCTCGTCGCCCTTCATGGCGAAGGCGGTGACCGCGATCACCGGGATGGCGCGCAGGTCGTCGTCCTCCTTGATCCACTTGGTGACCTCGAGCCCCGAGACCTCGGGCAGCTGGATGTCCATCAGGATCAGGTCGGGATGATGGGCGCGGGCGAGGTCGAGCGCCTCGATGCCGTTCCGCGTCTGGATCGTGCGGTAGCCGTGCGCCTCGAGCAGATCGTGGAAGAGCTTCATGTTGAGCTCGTTGTCCTCCACGATGAGTACGGTCTTTGCCATGCCGATGCTCTTTCCGTGCCGCCGACCCTGTTCAAACGCCGCGAACAGGCTCCGCGGCCACCTCGCCCCGGTGACGCGCGACGCCTGCCCCGCGGCCGGGCGGGCGGAACCGGTCCGAGGTTCCCTCGGGGAGACGGGTGCCTCCCGAGACCCGGCCATGGTATTGGGTAGTAAACTACGGCGGATTCCTTACGTAAACGCAAACGCTAGGATTTTCATGAGGTCGACAGCCCGCATGACCACCGCCGAGGCCGAGGACGTCGCCATCCGCGGCCTCGCCTTCCTCGCCGGCGACCCGGAGGCGCTCGGGCGCTTCCTCGCGCTTTCGGGCATCGGCCCGCGGGATCTGCGCAACGCCGCGGCGGAGCCCGGGTTCCTGGCCGGGGTGATCGAGTTCTTCATGGCCGACGAGGCCCTGCTGCTGGCGTTCTCGCTCAACGCCGGGATCCGGCCGACGATGCTGGCCGCCGCCCGCCACGCGCTCGCGGGCGCCGCCGGAGAGGAGTTCTGACATGATCCAGGCCGCGCTGAACGGGAACCGCAACACCGACTGGCACCCCGCCGTCCCGGTCGGCGCCGACGCGATCGCCGCCGCCGCCGTCGCCGCGGTCGCGGCCGGGGCCGCCTGCCTCCACGTCCATCCGCGCGGGGCCGACGGCCTCGAGAGCCTCGAGCCGGCCGCCGTCGAGCCGGTGCTGCACGCGGTGCGGGCCGCCGTGCCGGGCGTGCCGGTCGGCATCTCCACCGGCGACTGGATCGCCCCGCGCGGCCGCGCCCGGATCGACCGGCTCGCCGCCCTCGTGGAGAAGCCCGACTACGTCTCGGTCAACCTCTCCGAGGTCGACGCACCGGACGTGATCGCCGCCGCCCTCGGGCTCGGCATCGGCGTCGAGGCCGGCCTGTTCGACGTCGCCGACGTCGACCGTCTCGCCACGCTGCCGCAGCGGGGCGCCTGCCTGCGCCTCCTGGTCGAGATCGGCGAGCAGGACGAGGCCGAGGCGCGCGCCGCCTTCGACGCGGTGGTGCTCGCCATCGTCCGGCATCGGCTCGAGGCCCCGCCCCTCGCCCACGGCTTCGACGACCAGCTGTGGTCGGTGAACCGCGCCGCCATCGGCCTCGGCCTCGACATCCGCACCGGCCTCGAGGACGGCCGGCTGCTGCCCGACGGCGGCCTCGCCCGCGACAACGCCGACCTCGTTGCCGCCGCCGTCCGGCTGGTGCAGTCCGGCTGAAACCGAGCGCGCGGGGATCGGGCGATGACGGGCTTCTGCCGAGACTGCCTCGCCGGCGCGGACGCCGGCCGGCGCCGCTGCGCGGCCTGCGGCGGGCCGCGTCTCGTACGCCACGCCGAACTCGATTCGCTCGCGATCGCGCATGTCGACTGCGACGCCTTCTACGCCTCGATCGAGAAGCGCGACGACCCGAGCCTGCGCGACCGGCCGGTCATCGTCGGCGGCGGCAAGCGCGGCGTCGTCTCGACCTGCTGCTACATCGCCCGCATCCGCGGGGTGCGCTCGGCGATGCCGATGTTCAAGGCGCTCGCGGCCTGCCCGGACGCGGTGGTGATCAAGCCGGACATGGAGAAATACGTCCGCGTCGGCCGGCAGATCCGCGCCATGATGCTGGAGCTGACCCCGCTGGTCGAACCGCTGTCGATCGACGAGGCCTTCCTCGACCTCTCCGGAACCGAGCGGCTCCACCACGGCCGCCTGGCCGAGACGTTGGCGCGCTTCGCGAGCCGGGTCGAGCGCGAGGTCGGCATCACGGTCTCGGTCGGCCTCGCCCCCAACAAGTTCCTCGCCAAGATCGCCTCCGACCTCGACAAGCCGCGCGGCTTCTCGGTGATCGGCCGCGCCGAGGCGACGGCCTTCCTGGCGCCGCGGCCGGTGACCACGATCTTCGGCGTCGGCGCCGCCTTCGCCGAGAAGCTCGCCGGCGACGGCATCCGCACCGTCGGCGATCTCCAACAGCTCGACGCCGGCCACCTCGCCCGCCGCTACGGCGCCATGGGCCTGCGCCTCGCCAAGCTCGCCCGCGGCGACGACGATCGCCCGGTCGATCCCTCGCACGAGCGCAAGAGCGTCGGCGCCGAAACGACCTTCGACACCGACATCGCCGACCACGAGGCGTTGCGGCCGATCCTGCGCCGGCTCGCCGAGAAGGTCTCGGCCCACCTCAAGGGCTACGACATCGCCGGCCGCACCGTGACGCTGAAGCTGAAGACGCCCGACTTCCGCCTGCACACCCGCGCCCGCCGCCTCGCCGATCCGACCCAGCTCGCCGACCGCATCTTCCACGCCGCCGACGACCTGCTCTCGCGCGAGCCCGCCGGTACGCCCTACCGCCTCGCCGGCGTCACCGTGTCGGACCTCGAGACCTCGCTCCACGCCGACCCGGCCGACCTCGTCGACACCGGCGGCACCCGCCGCGCCGCCGCGGAACGCGCCATGGACGCCGTCCGCGCCAAGTTCGGCCGCGCGGCGGTGGAGACGGGTCTGGTGTTCGACGACCGGATCAAGAAGGAGCGGTGAGGCGACGGGCGGGCGGCTCCCCTGCCCGACCCGCGCAGCGATCGGCCGAGATCCGGCAAGACTTTAGAAGTCCAGGATGTTGCGCGACGTTCCTTACAATCTGCACGAGGCCGTCAGCACCCTGACACCGTCGGCTTCGCCCTCGGCGAAGCGGACACCGTAGACCGGCTCGAGGACCGCGGGCACCAGTACCTCCGCGGCCGGACCGGCGGCGGCGACCCGGCCGCGCGAGAGGATGGCGGCGCGGTCGGCGAAGCGGGCGGCGAGCGAGAGGTCGTGCATCACCACCACCACCGCCGCGCCGGCGGCGGCGACGCCGGCGAGATGCTCCATGATCGCGAGTTGCTGGCGCGGGTCGAGTGCGGCGGTCGGCTCGTCCGCGATCAGGATCGGCGCCTCGACCGCGAGCGCGCGGGCGAGCGCGACGCGGGCGCGCTCGCCGCCGGAGAGCCGCGTCACCGGCCGGTCGGCGAGCGCGTCCAGTTCGAGCGCGACGAGCAGTGCCGGCACGACGCCGCGCTCGTCGCGGTCGCCGTGCGGATGCCGGCCGATCGCGACCACGTCGGCGACGGGCATCGGCCAGTGCACCTCGTGGCCCTGCGGCAGATAGGCGACGGTTCGGGCGAGCGCCCCCGGCTTCAGCGCCGTCAGCGGGCGGTCGCCGAGGCGGACGCGGCCCGCGTCCGGGCGGACGAGCCCGGCGAGGACGCGGGCGAGCGTCGACTTGCCGGCGCCGTTCGGACCGGCGACGACGAGCAGCCGCCCGGGTTCGACCACGAGGTCGACGCCGTCGAGCACGCGTCGGCCGGCGCGCGCGACCACGATCGCCTCGGCCGTGAGCGTCGGCCCGGCCGCGGTCATCGCTCGGTGCCTCCCTCGACGAGGCTGCGGTGGCGCGCGATCAGCACCAGGAAGAACGGCACGCCGACGAGGGCGGTGACGACGCCGAGGCGGATCTCCTCGGTGGCCGGCACGAAGCGCACCAGCACGTCGGCGGCCGTGAGCAGCGCCGCCCCCGCGAGCGCGGACGGCAGCAGCACCCGCGCGGGGTCGTGGCCGACCAGCGGGCGGACGAGATGCGGCGCCACCAGCCCCACGAAGCCGACGCCACCGGCCACCGCCACCGCGGCACCGACGCCGCAGGCGGTCGCCAGCACGACGCGCAGGCGCAGCGCGGCGACCCGGACGCCGAGGCTCTCGGCGGCCTCCTCGCCGAGGGCGAGCACCCGGAACGCCGGTCCGGCACTGCCGATCAGCACCCAGGCGAGCGCCATGAACGGCAAGGCGATCGCAACGTGTCGCATCGAGCGGTCGTCGAGCGAACCGAGCAGCCAGAACGCGATCTCGAGCGCGGCATAGGGGTTGGGCGCGAGGTTGAGCGCCAGCGAGATCAGCGCGCCGGCGAGCGAGGAGACGGCGAGACCGGCGAGGATCAGCGTCGTCATGCCGGCGCGCGGGCCGGCGACCGCGACCAACAGGAAGATCGAGGCGAAGGCGCCTGCGATCGCGGCCGTCGGGACCCACACCGACAGCGCGTCGGCGGCGCCGAGCGAGAGCACCGTGACCGCGCCGAAAGCCGCGGCCGGCGGCGCGCCGAACAGGGATTCCGAGGCGAGCGGGTTGCGCAACAGGCCCTGCAGCGCCGCCCCGGTCAGGCCGAGCGTGGCGCCGATCGACAGCGACAGGATCATCCGGGGCAGGCGGATGTCGAGGACGATGGTGCGGGCGACGTCCTCGCCGCGGCCGAGGAAGACGTCGACCACGGCCGACCCAGGCAGCGACACCGCACCGAAGGCGAGCGAGGCGACCGCCAGCGCGAGGCAGGCGAGCGCGAGCAGCGGCACGAGCGCGGCGCCCGGCGGCGGCACGCGCGGAACCGCCGGCCCACCGGCCGCCGCCCCGCCCCGTTCCGTCGCCTCGCCGATCGTCATCCCATCCTCGCCCCTGTGCTCGTTCCCGTCCAGCGGCGCTCCGACCGGATGGCGGAGCGGCGCGGGCTCGGGATCAGTACTTGACCTTCAGACCGCCGTAGACGGCGAAGCCGGAGGTGCCGTAGTCGAGCACCTGCTCGTAGTCGGCATCGAAGAGGTTCACCACCCGCCCCGTCAACGACAGCTTGTCGTTGACAGCGTAGTCGGCGTCGAGATCGACCCGGGCGTAGGCCGGCAGCGTCACGTCCTTCGCGGGCCACGTGTTGAAGTCGATGTCGCGGCGCTCGCCGACCAGCACCACCTTGGCGCCGAGCGTGAGCTTGTCGATGCCGGTGTAGCTGACGCCGACGCTGCCGGAGTTGCGCGGCCGGCGGGCGAGCTGGACGTCGGCGTCGAGGTCGCGCGCCTCGAGGAAGGTGTAGCTGGCGGTCAGCTTCAGCGCGTCGGTCAGGCGCCACTCGCCGGAGAGTTCGACGCCCGCGGTCGAGGTGTTGCCGATGTTGACGTAGTGGTTGTTCTCGAAACCGATCATGTCGTCGAAGCGGTTGTAGAACACGGACGCCGACAGCTTGGCGCGGCCGTCGAGCAGCGTCTGTTCGATGCCGACGTCTCCACCGATCGAGCGCTCGGGGTCGAGCCCGGCGGGGTTGGCGTACTGGCTGAACAGCTGGTAGGGCGTCGGCGCCTTGGCGCCGGTGCCGACGCTGGCGCGCAGCACGGTCTCGGTGTCGAACAGCTCGTAGGCGCTGGTCAGCCGCCACGTCGCGAAGCTGCCGGACTGCTCGTAGTCGTCGAGCCGGACGGCGGCGGAGAGGTGCCAGGCGTCGGTCGGCGAGAACTGGTGCAGGGCGAAGGCCCAGCCGTGGTCGAGCCCGTCCTTCACGGCGGACGAATAGGCGAAGCTGCCGTCGTCGTAGTCGTAGAGCGTGTCGACGGACTCGTGCTCGTAGCCGGCGCCGAACACGGCGATGCCCCAGTTGCCGGCGGTGACAGTGCCCTGGTACTCGAGGCCGGCGCGAACGCCGTCGTAGCGGGCGGTGCTGGTGTCCTCGTCGTAGGTGCGGTGGTTGCGGTTGGCGAACAGCGTCAGCGCGCTGGTCCAGCGGCCGTCGAAAGCCTTCTTGGTGACGGTGCCGCGCGCCGACAACAGGTCGGTGGTGCCGTGGTTCTCCGGCGTGTCGTAGCCGAAGCCGTCGTATTGCAGCCGGGTGCGCGCGCCGTCGACGGCGATGTCGATCGCGAGGTCCTCGGCCACCTGCCAGGACAGCTTGCCGTAGCCGGCGAGGCGGCGGGTGCCGTCGTCCTCCGAGCCGCCAGCATAGCTCGAGAAGCCGGAGGTGCCGAGGTTCGAGCCGCCGGCCACCAGCGAGAAGTCGCCGGCGGCTGCCGAGACCGACACGGTCTCGCGGTGGCTGCGGAAGGAGCCGAACTCGGTCGAGGCCTCCGCCGACATCGGTCCTTTCGGCCGCTTGGTCACGATGTTGATCACGCCGCCCATGGCGTCGGAGCCGTAGAGCGCGCTCTGCGGGCCGCGCAGCACCTCGATGCGCTCGACGTTGTCGAGCGGGTAGGCGCCGAAGTTGAAGCCCGCGTCGGTGTTGGAGGGATCGCCGACGCGCACGCCGTCGATCAGCACGAGGCTCTGTCCGTTGGCGGCGCCGCGGATGTAGACCGACGTGTTGCCGCCCTCCCCGCCGGCGGTGTTGAGCGCGACGCCGGGCACGGCGGCGAGCACGTCGGCGAGCGTGCGCGCGCCGGTCCGCCGGATCTCCTCGGCGGTGACGACGGTGACCGCGGAGCCGGCCTTGGAGATCTTCGTCGGCACGCCGCGGAACGGCGCGGTTACGGTGACGGTCGGCGTGTCCGCGGCCTCCTCGGCGCCGGCGGGGGCGGCGGCGATCACGGCGGTGGCGAGGACGGCGAGGCGGACGAGGGACATCGGTTGTTCCGGTCTGAGGCTGACGGCGGCGAAGCGCGCGGTGAGTCCACGGCGGGAGGAGGCGCCCGCGGTCGCGGGTTGCGCGGCGGCGGCGCGGCGTGTTTCCTGCCGGGCGATCGAAGGGAGGACGGCATGGGACGGACGGCGGCGATCTTCGCGATCCTGGCGCTGACCTCCGCCGCTACGGCCGAGGCGGCACCGCGGCGGATCGTGTCGATCAACCTCTGCGCCGACCAACTCGCGCTCGCGCTCGCCGATCCCGGCCAGATCGTCGGCCTGTCGGCCTACGCCCACGACGCCGGCATGTCCTTCCTTGTCGAGAAGGCGCGCGCCTACCCCGAGACCCCCGGCAACGCCGAGGCGGTCTATGCCCTGAAGCCCGACCTCGTGCTGTCCGGCAGCTTCTCCAATCCGCTGACCAACGCCTTCCTGGCCGGCCGCGGCATCGAGACCATGGTGCTGGAGCCCGTGAACTCCTTCGCCGACATGCGCCGGCAGGTCCGCGCCGTCGCCGCCGCGGTCGGCCAGCCAGAACGCGGCGAGGCGATGCTCGCCGACCTCGACGCCGCGATCGCCCGCGCCGCCGCCGTGCGCCCGGACCGCCCGCTGAAGGCGGTGTCCCTGTCGAGGCGCGGCTGGGTGTCCGGCCCGGCCACGCTCGAATCCGACGTGCTCGCCGCGGTCGGCATCGAGAACGCCGCCGGCGCGCTCGGCATCGCCGAGTTCGGCGGCATGGTCGGCCTCGAGCCGCTGGTCGCCTCGCGGCTCGACGCCATCGTGGTCGAGAGCGAGTCGATCGTCGCGGAGGACCAGGGCACCGCCCTGCTCGAGCATCCCGCACTCGCCGACGCCTATCCGCCCTCGCGAAGGATCGTCGTGCCGGGCCCGCTGACGCTGTGCGGGGGACCGGGTGTGATCGCCGCCCTCGACCGCCTCGCGGGCGAGGTCGCGGCGCTGCGACGGTGACGCGTCCGCCCGGCCGTGACGGCCGGTCGTGGACGCTCCGTCGCCCCTGAAGGGGCCGGACACCGTCGTCAGCGAGCGATGCGAACGGAAGGGGGGACGGCGCCAAGGGCGCGCGTCGGCACGGAACGGCACATACGGATCCTCCTCGCCGTCCACCCGACGGCGCGTGGGGTTGTCGATGTGCGCAGGCAGGTCTCCTGGCTCGCGGGTCGACGTCGGGTCCGCACCTTCCCGGGTGCGCTCGGGGCGAGCGCTGCCCAGTGGTCTCGTCGCGGAACGACTCGCCGCTCACAGTTGCGGGGGCAGCCGGGGATTCGGGCCGATGGCCCTCACCCCGTTCCCTCTTCGTCACCGACCGATCCGAGCGGACCGGACGGCGAACCTGCGCACGGGTTCATTCGGGATCCAGCGGTAGGGCAGACAGGGGCCCTCGGCAAGTCCATCTTTCGCCGCAATCGGCGACGGACGGCGGTGTGTCGCCGGGACGTCACTCCGGCCGGCGGCCGTCGATCGGGTCCGGCGGCGTGCCGCTGCGGTCGGCGCGCCAGGCGGCGAGGCGGCGGGCGGTCCACAGTTCGGTGCGCCGGCGCAGCCGCCGCATCACCGGCATGTCGACCGACAGGACGGCCGCGCCGGCCGGCACCATCCAGAATCCCAGAATCGGCAGGAAGCCCAGGAAGCCGAGCAGAATCAGGCCCCAGCCGAGCGTCATGCGTGCGGCGCGCGAACGCGGCAGCGCGATCTCCCGATCGGCGACCTTGATCCTCGGCATACGGAATCCCATGTTTTCTGCGGCGGACGGACGATCGGTGAACCCGATCCGCCGGCCGTCGGTTCCGAAATGACAGATGGGTGTCGAAAGGGGCTTTGCAAAGCCGGAAGCCTTTGCTATACGCACGCCCACCGCTGATCCGCGATAGCTCAGTTGGTAGAGCGTTCGACTGTTAATCGAATGGTCGTAGGTTCGAGTCCTACTCGCGGAGCCAGATTGGCCAGACATGGCAAGATGACGGGCCGGCCCACCTGACGGTGGTGCCGGCCTTCTCTTTTTAGCCCCGTCCCTACCCCGATCCGATACGCACCGGCGACCTGAACCGCCGTGCCCGCGACCGGGCACGGCGCTCGCTTTACTCGCGGCCGCTCACGCCGCCCGCGGCGACGGCGTCACCATGCCGGCCACGATCGCCTCCAGCGTGGTCACGCCGAGCGGGCGGCCGGCGGCGTCCGTCACCACGGCGCGGTCGACGCCGGCAGCCGTGAGGATGCGCGCGGCCTCCTCGAGGCTGGTGTCGGCCGGGATCGACGGCCCCCCGTCGACCGCCCCCGGCCGGACGTAGCCGCCGACCTCGAGCACCCGACCGCGGTTGACCTCGCGCACGAAGGTGGCGACGTAGTCGTCGGCGGGGGCCCGGACGATCTCCTGCGCCGTGCCCTGCTGGACGACGACGCCGTCGCGCAGGATCGCGATCATGTCGCCGAGGCGCAACGCCTCGTCGAGGTCGTGGGTGATGAAGACGATCGTCTTGCGGATCTCCTTCTGCAGGTCGAGCAGCACCGACTGCATGTCGACGCGTATCAGCGGGTCGAGCGCGGAGAAGGCCTCGTCCATCAGGAGGATCGGGGCGTCGATGGCGAGAGCGCGGGCGAGGCCGACGCGCTGCTGCATGCCGCCCGAGAGCTGGTTCGGATAGCGCGCCTCGAAGCCGGCGAGGCCGACGCGCTCGATCCACCGCCGCGAGCGGCGCTCGCGCTCGCCCTGTTCGACGCCTTGGATCCGGAGACCGTAGCCGACGTTCTCGAGCACCGTCCAATGCGGCAGCAGCGCGAACTTCTGGAACACCATCGCCGTGGAATGGCGGCGGTACTCGCGCAGCGCCGCCTCGTCCATCTGGACCACGTCGACGCCGTCGACCAGCACCTTGCCGGCCGTCGGCTCGATCAGCCGGTTGACGTGGCGGATCAGCGTCGACTTGCCGGAGCCGCTGAGGCCCATGATCACCTGGATCCCGCCCGCGGGCATGTCGATCGACACGTCGCGCAGGCCCAGGATGTGGTGGTGCTTCTCGAGCAGTTCGCCCTTGCTCATCCCCTTCAGCACGGCGTCTACGTGCGCCTCCGGCCGTTCGCCGAAGATCTTGTAGACGTGCTCGAGGCGGATCCCGATCGCCTTGCCCTCAGTTGCCATGGACCACTTCCCGGTGCTTCTGGAGGCGACGGCCGAAGGCCTGCGTCGTCCGGTCGAACACGATGGCGATCGCCACGATGGCGAGGCCGTTGAAGATGCCGAGCGCGAAATACTGGTTGGCGATCGACTTCAGGACCGGCTGGCCGAGGCCCTGGACGCCGATCATCGCGGCCACCACCACCATGGCCAGCGCCATCATGATGGTCTGGTTGATGCCGGCCATGATGGTCGGCAGCGCCAGCGGGATCTGCACGTTGAAGAGCTTCTGCGCCTTCGACGACCCGAAGGCGTCGGCGGCCTCCAGCACCTCGCGGTCGACGAGGCGGATGCCGAGGTCGGTCAGGCGGATCATCGGCGGGATAGCGTAGATCACCACGGCGATCAGCCCGGGCACGCGGCCGATGCCGAGCAGCATCACCACGGGGATCAGGTAGACGAAGCTCGGCATGGTCTGCATCACGTCGAGCACCGGGTTGATGATCGAGCGCGCGCGGTTGGAGCGCGACATCAGGATGCCGAGCGGAATGCCGAGCGCCACCGACAGCAGCGTGGCGACGAAGATCATCGAGATGGTCTTCATCGTGTCGTCCCACATGCCGAGCCAGCCGATCACGAGCAGCCCGACGACGGAGCCGGCGACGATGCGGCCGTTGCGGCTCGCGACCCAGACCAGCAGGGCGATCACGGCCAGCACGATCGGCCAGGGCGAACCGGTCAGGAGCTTCTCGGCCCAGATCAGGAACCACTGCAGCGGCTTGAAGAACGCCTCGAGCGAGGGTCCGAAGGCGCGGGTGAACATGCGGAAGGTCTCGTCGATCGCCTTCTTCACGGCGGTGAGATCTTCTGTCGGCATGGTGGGGAAGCGGGTCAGCCAGTCCATGCGCCCTCCGGGAGTTCGAGGAGCGTGTCTCTCGCGTCACCCCCGTTGGACGGCGGGGGAACTGCGGATGTGCGAACGGGCGGCGGCGCGCTCGCGCCACCGTCCGTCGATGTCGGGGGGAACCGGATCAGCCGGCGACCGCCGCCTTGACCTTCTCGGCCGCCTCGGGGGAGACCCACGGCGTCCAGACGTCGGGGTTGTTCTTCAGGAAGTACTTGGCGCCCGCCTCGCCGTCGGCCTGGTTGTCGCTCATCCAGGCGAGCAGCTTGTTGACGGTCTCGTTCTTCCACGAGCGCTTGGTCAGGTACTCGTAGGCCGGGCCGCCGGCGTCCTTGAAGCGCGAGGTCACCACCGTGAACACCTCGGACTTCGCCCAGGCGTTCGGCTTCGGATCGGCGCAGTCCGGCACCGACGAGCAGCGGTCCCACTCGGCCTTGTCGTGGGTGGCGGCCATGTCGAGCTTGACCATCTCGTAGCGGCCGAGGATGGCGGTCGGCGCCCAGTAGTAGCCGAGCCAGCCCTGCTTGGCCTCGTAGGCCTTGGCGATCGAGCCGTCGAGACCGGCGGCCGAGCCGGTGTCGATCAGGTTGAAGCCGGCCGCCTGGGCGCCGTAGGCCTTGTAAAAGTTGGCCGTGGTGACCTGGCAGTTCCAGCCCTGCGGGCAGTTGTAGACCGCGGCCTTGGAGTTGTCCTCCGGGTCCGGGAACAGCTCGGGGTGCTTCAGCGCGTCCGGGATCGACTTGATGTCCGGGTGGGCCTCGGCGAGATACTTCGGGATCCACCAGCCCTCGACGCCGCCGTCCGACAGCGACTCGCCGGCATAGGCGAGCTTGCCCTCGGCGACCGCCTTGTCGAGCAGGTCGCGCATGGCGTTGACCCAGGCCTCGGGGGCGACGTCCGGCTCGCCCTTCTCGATCATCGAGGTCAGCGTCGGCTGGGTGTCGCCGGCGACGAGTTCGGCGTCGCAGCCGTAGCCCGACGACAGCACGATCTTGTCGATCCAGGCGAGCACCTCGGCGCTCTGCCAGTTCATGTTGGCGATGGTGACATGGCCGCAGTCGGCCGCGGCGGCGGTGCCGACCTGGCACAGTCCGCAACCCGCGGCGATCACCGCGGTGGCGAGAAGCTTATTCATCCTTCCGGTCCTCCGGTTACCCTGTCGTTGCCCCTCGATCGGCCGCGGGGCGCGTTGACGTCCGCCCCTTTCGCGACCGAGCCCGGCGGCACTCCCCGCCGCCGGACGTTCCCGCGGACGCGCCCGTTCGGGCCCGCCCGCCAAACCCATCAGCGCTCGCCCGCCACCAGCCGCACCGCCGGCCCGGCGCCGCCGCCCGCGGCGGCCCGGCCGCGCCCGGCGAAGCGGGCGATGATCCAGCTGCGGAAGTCGGCCACCACGGGATCGTCGAGATCCTCGGCGGCCAGCGAGAGATAGTAGCCGAAGCCGTCGTCGCACGCCTCCGCGAAGGGCGCGACGAGGCGGCCGGCGGCGATCTCGCCGGCGAACATGTCGACGTCGGCGAGCGCGACGCCGCCGCCGGCGATGGCGTACTGAACCGCCAGCACCAGAGTGTCGAAGGTGGTGCCGCGCCCGTCCGGGGCCGCGAGGCCGTGACGGCGGGCGAAGTCGTTCCAGAGGTGACCGCGCGGCCGGCCCTCGACGCGCACGTGCAGGAGTTCGTGCCGGGCGAGGAAGCCGGCGAGGTCGAGCCCGTCGCGGGCGATTCCGGCCGCGATCGCCGGCGAGCACACCGGCGTCACGCGCACCAGCCACAGGAGGTCGCGGATCGCGTCGGAGACGCGCGGCAGATCGTACACCACGGCGACGTCGACGTCGCCGGCCGGCAGGCCGGGCGCCAGCGTCGAGACGACGTCGAGCGAGACGTCGGGGAAGCGGGCGCGGAACTCGCCGAGCAGCGGCATCGCCAGTTGCTGCAGGAAGGACGGCGGGAAGTGGACGCGCAGCGTGCGACCGGCGTCGGGCGTGCGGACGCGGATCTCGTCGAGCACCTGCTCGAGCCGGTCGAACGACTTGCCGATCGCCGGCAGCAGCATCTCGCCGGCCCGGGTCAGCGCCACCGTGTGGGCGCGGCGGATCAGGAGCTTCTGGCCGATCAGGTCCTCGAGGGTCGCCACGTGGCGGCTCACCGCGCTCTGTGTCACGCCGATGGCTTGCGCGCCGCCCGTGAAACTCAGATGACGGCCGACGGCCTCGAAGGCGCGCAGGGCATTCAGCGGGATCCACTTCCTCGAGTAGGCGGTGTCCACGGCCATGGCGTCCGAAGTCCCTGTTCGGTTTGGACGGCGGCGGGAAGAACCCTGCCGCCGATCGATCGTCGGCCCTCTAGCGACTTCCCCTTAAGCACTCGTCCGGGCTACCGGTTCGACCGGCGGCCGTGCTGATGTTCGGCTGCGAAACTTCGCGCCGCAAATCCCTTTACCGCATGGGCGCATGAGTTTTTTGAATTGTCCGCGGCGCCCTCGCCCGTGGCAGCTTCTCCGTCGACTTCGGAGACCGCCATGCTCGACAGCGCCAGGATCCTCGCCCTCCTCGATTCCCGCCGGCCGGGCCACGCCCTGCCGCAGGCGCTCTACAACGATCCGGCCGTCCACCGCTTCGACATCGACGTGATCTTCGGCCGGTCCTGGCTGATGATCGGGTTCGAAGTCGAACTACCCAAGCCTGGATCCTACATCGCCCTCACCGTCGGGCGCTCGCCCATTATCGTCATCCGCGACCGCGGAGGCGACATTCGCGGCTTCCACAACGTGTGCCGCCACCGCGGCGCGCAACTCTGCAGCGACGGCGCCGGCCGTTCGGCCCGGCTCGTCTGCCCCTACCACCAGTGGACCTACGACCTCGACGGCAAGCTCCTGCACGCCGACCGCATGGCCGAGGACTTCGACCCCGCCGCCCACGGCCTGACGCCGATCCGCGTCGAGCTGCTCGCCGGCTGCATCTACGTCTGCCTGTCCGACGACGGGCCGGACTTCGCGCCCTTCCGTGCCGTCGCGGAGCCGCAGCTCCTGAAGCACAACTTCAGGGACGCCAAGGTCGCCTTCTCCTCGGTCCTGGTCGAGAAGGCGAACTGGAAGCTGGTGATGGAGAACGCGCGCGAGTGCTACCACTGCGCCGCCTGCCACCCGGAGCTCGGAATCGCCTTCCCGACCGGCATGTCGAAGCACTTCGACTTCACCGGCGACGAGCACGCCGCCAACTTCGACCGCCGCATGGCCGACGTCGGCCTCGACACGACGCCGCGCGAGGGCGACTGGTGGCAGGTCGCGCGCTTCCCGCTCAACCCGGGCATCGAGTCGATGTCGATGGACGGCAAGCCCTGCGTCGACCGCCGCATGATCGACGTCAACGCCCGCGAGATCGGCTCGCTGCGCTGGGCGATCGAGCCGCACAATTTCAGCCACGCCCTGCCCGAATACGCCTTCATGTTCTCCGCCTTCCCGACCGGGCCGGAGGAGACGATCGTGCTGTCGAAGTGGCTGGTCCACAAGGACGCGGTCGAGGGCGTCGACTACACCCTCGAGGGCCTGACCGAGACCTGGACGCGCACGAACCTCCAGGACCGCGACCTCGCCGAGAACAACCAGCGCGGCGTCAACGGTCTCGGCTACCGCCCCGGCCCCTATTCGGACGACGCCGAGGCGCTGGTGATCCGCTTCGTCGACTGGTACGGCGCCACCGCCCGTCGGCACCTCGAAGCCGCCTGACGGACCATGGCGATCCCCGATCCCGCGCGCACCCGACCCTGGTCGGGTGCGGACGATCCGCTCGTGCTCGCGGCCGTGCGCGACGAGGCGCCGGGCGTGAAGAGCTTCCGCTTCGTCGCCGCCTCGGGCGCGCCGTTCCGCTTCGCCGCCGGCCAGCATCTGGTGCTCGACCTGCCGCTGCCGGGCGGCACGGTGCGGCGTTCCTTCACCATCGCCAGCCCTCCGACCCGGCCTGCCTACGTCGAGCTGACCGTGAAGGCGCAGGGCGCCGGCGGCGCCACCGCTTGGATGCACGAGGCGCTGCGGCCCGGCGCGCGCCTCGTCGCCCGCGGCCCCGGCGGCGGCTTCCACTTGGCCGAGCGGCTCGACCGGCCGCTGGTGCTCGCCACGGCCGGCAGCGGCGCGACGCCGGCGATGGCGATCGCCCGCACCCTCAGCGACCGCCGTGAGTCGGTCCCGGTCCACTACCTCCACCTCGCCCGCCGCAGCGCCGACCTCCTGTTCCGCGCCGAGGTCGAGACCATCGCCGCCTCGCTGCCCGCCTTCAGGGCCGACTTCAGGATCTCCACCGCCGACCCCGCCTGCGGCCTTCCCGCCGGCCGGCCCGACACCGCCGCGCTCGCCCGTGCGATCCCCACGCTCGCCGCTGCCGAGGTCTACGCCTGCGGCCCCGCCGGCTTCATGGCCGCGATGCGCGCCGCCCACGCCATCGCCGGCGGCGCGCCGGAGCGCTTCCACACCGAATCCTTCGGCGGCGCCGAGGAGGCGCTCGCGCCCGCCACCGCCGCACCGACCGCCGGCTTCGCCGTCCGGGTGCTGCCGTCGGGGCGCGAGTTGGTGGCGGCGCCGGACGAGCCGCTGCTGGCCGCGCTCCACCGCGCCGGCGTCGCGCTGCCGAGTTCCTGCCGCAGCGGCCTCTGCGGCACCTGCCGGATCATGAAGCGCGCCGGCGAGGTCGAGATGAACCAGAACGGCGGTCTGTTCGACGACGAGGTCGAGGACGGCCTGATCCTCGCCTGCTGCTCGCGCGCCCGCTCCCCCCTCACCCTCGAGATCGCGAAATGAGCGCCGACCTACCGAACGACCGCGCGCCGAGCGCCGAGACGCTGGCGATCTCCGCCGGCTACGACCCGGCGTCCGCCCGCGGCGCCGCCAAGCCGCCGGTCTACCTGACGTCCACCTTCGTCTATCCCTCCGCGGCCGCCGCCAAGGACCTGCACGTCGCCTTCTTCGACGGCGTCGATGCCGGCGCCGCGCCGGGCTTCATCTACGCCCGCCTCGGCCACCCCAACCTCGACATGATCGAGGCCCGCGTCGCCGCGCTCGACGGCGCCGAGGACGCCGCCTGCTTCGCCTCCGGCATGGCCGCGATCACCACCACGCTGCTCGCCCTGCTCGCCCCCGGCGACGGCATCCTGCACACCCGCCCGCTCTACGGCGGCACCGACGCGCTGATCTACGGCGAACTCGCCCGGCTCGGCTTTCCCGCCTTCGGCATCCTCGACGCGGTCGATCCCGCCGAGGTCGACCGCGCGGTCGACGCCGCGCTCGCCGCCGGCCCGGTCGGCGTGATCTGGGTCGAGAGCCCCGCCAACCCGACCGCCACCATCGCCGACCTCGCCCTGATCGCCGCCGCGGCCGACCGCATCGCCGCACGGCAGGGCAGGCGTCCGCCGATCGTCGTCGACAACACCTTCCTCGGCCCCCTCGCCTCCAACCCGCTGCGCCACGGCGCCGATCTGGTGATGACCTCGCTGACCAAGTACGCCGCCGGCCACAGCGACCTGCTCGCCGGCGGCATCTCCGGCTCGGCGGCGCTGGTGCGGCGGCTGAAGCAGGCGCGCACGCTGTTCGGCACGCCGCTCGACGCCCATTCCTGCTGGCTGCTGCTGCGCTCGCTGGAGACGCTGGCACTGCGCACCGCGCGCGCCTTCGCCAACGCCCGCGCCATCGCCGAGTACCTGCGCGGCCATCCGAAAGTGCGCTCGGTCACCTGGCTCGGCTTCCTCGCCGAGGGCACGCCCGCCCGCGCCGCCTTCGAGCGCCAGTACCGCGGCACCGGCTCGACCTTCTCGTTCAAGATCGCCGGCGGCGAGGCCGAAGCCTTCCGCATGCTCGACCGGCTCAAGGTGATGCGGATGGCGGTCAGCCTCGGCGGCACCGAGACGCTGATCTGCCACTCCGCATCCACCACCCATTATGCGGTTCCGAAGGCGCGGCGCGAGGCGGTCGGCGTCGACGATTCCACCCTGCGCATCTCCGTCGGCATCGAGGATCCCGCCGACCTCCTCGCCGACCTCGAACAGGCCCTGGAGGCGATCTGATGGACGCGCCGCTCCCCTTCGTCGACCCCAAGGCGCAGGCCGGCAAGTTCGCCGCGCCGGCCGAGACCTTCGACGTGCTGGTGGTCGGCGGGGGGCCAGCGGGCACCGCCGCCGCCGTCGAGGCCGCCGGCCACGGCGCCTCGGTGCTGCTGATCGACGAGCACCCGGTCGGCGCGGGCCTCGTCGGCCTCGACGTGCCCTTCCTGTTCGGCGGCCGCGCCACCGCCGCCGTCGTCACGCCGGAGCGGCTGGTCGAGCAGGTGGTCGCCACGTCGCCCGGCCTGGAGGCCGCCTTCGAGGCCGGCGTCGACGTCCGCCTCGGCGTCTCCTGCTTCGGGCTCTACGTCGAGGGACCGGGGTCGCTGAGCCTGCCCGGTCGCATCGCCGCGCTCTCCGACGGCGAACGGTCGTGGACCGTCGGCTTCCGCACCGCGGTCGTCGCCACCGGCGCCCGCGACCTCGTGATCTTTTTCCCCGGGTCCGAACTCCCGGGCGTCGTCGGCGCCGTCGGCCTCCACACCCTGCTCGCCCGCTACGACGCCTTCGACGGCCGCCGCGTGGTCGTGCTCGGCTCGGACGCGCTCGCGGTCGAGGCCGTGCTCGCCTGCCGCGCCCGCGGCGTCGCGGTCGCCGCCGTCGTCGAGGTGGCGCTGGCGGTCGCGGCGCCGGCCGATCTCGCCGCCGCGCTGGCGGACACCGGCGTGCCGGTGCTGACCTCCCACGTCGTCGTCCGCGCCGAGGGCGACCCGACCGGCATCCGCGCCGCGGTCGTCGCCCCGGTCGGCGGCGGCGAGGCGACGCGGATCGCCTGCGACACGATCTGCCTCGCCCTCGGCCGCGTTCCGGTGGTCGACCTCCTCGACGCCGCCGGTGCCGCCCTCGCCTATCGCGACGACGCCGGCGGCTTCGTGCCGACGACGGCCGACGGGCTCGAGACCACGCTGCCGTGCGTCTTCGTCGCCGGCGACTGCGCCGGTCTCGGTCGTCGGTCGTCCGACGGCACCGCGGACGCCGCCGGCCGGGCCGCCGCCCGCGCCGCCCTCGCCCGCCTCGGCCGCGACGTCCCCGCGGCGGAACTGCCCGTCGTCGACGCCGCTCCGACCGAGGCCTACCGGCTCGCGTGGATGGATGCCATGACCGCGGCCGGTGGCCCGGACGTCGAGATCTGCCGCTGCGAGGAGGTGACGCGGGCCGAGTTGCTCGGCGTCCGCCCGCCGCGCTATCTCGGCGCCGACGCCGCGCCCTGTCCGCCGCTGGAGCGCCTCGCCGAAGACGGCACGCCCTCGCCCGACCAGCTGAAGCGCCTGACCCGTGCCGGAATGGGCGTCTGCCAGGGCCGGCGCTGCCGCGAACAGGTCGCGATGGCGACGGCGCTCGCCACCGGCACGCCGCTCGCCCGCCTGCCGCTCGCCGGCTACCGCGCGCCCGTACGGCCGCTGCCGCTCGCCGCGATCGCCGACCGGGACGAGACGCCGGCCATGACCGCCGACTGGGACGTCTGGTTCGGCATCCCGACCCAATGGGTGCCCTACGACGACATCGGCACCGAGCGCGAGGACGCGTTCCTCGGCCGCAACATGCACCTTTGAGGCGGAGCCCGACCGGGCGACGGCCGAACGAACTCTCGACGTCCCGACGGATCGGGACCTGACGTGACCGGTACGGAGAGACGGCGATGACGGGAGAGGCGATCCGCGGGGCCGCGGTGGTGGTCGTCGGTGCCGGCGCCAGCGGCCTGTCGGCGGCGTGGTGGCTGGCGCGGTCCGGCGTCGACGTGCTGGTGCTCGACAAGGGCATCGTCGGCTGGGAGGCCTCCGGCCGCAACGGCGGCGGCTGCACCCACTACCAGTCGCCGCTGTTCCACGAGGAGCAGCGGCTGTGGCCGACGATGGACGACCTGCTCGGCTATCCCACCGAGTATCGCCGCGAGCGCATCATCATCGCCACCACCGAGGAGCATCTGGCGCTCTATCGTTCGATGGGCGAGCGGCTCGGCGCGCTCGGCTACCCGTGGGAGCCGATCGACGCGCGGCAGGCGCGCGAGCGGGTGCCGCTCGCCGGCGACACCGTGCTCGGCGGCGTCCACTTCAAGGTCGGCGGCCACGCCAACCCGCAGCGCACCGTCCAGGCCTACGCCTGGGCGACCCGCGACCTCGGCGGCCGTGTAGTCCAGCACGCGCCGGTCACCGCGATCCGCCGCGGCGCAGGCGGTCGGGTCGTCGGGGTCGAGACCCCTCGGGGCCTCGTCGGCTGCGACCACCTCGTGATCGCGGCGGGGCCGCAGACCGGCCGGCTGGCCGCCATGGTCGGCGCCGACCTGCCGCTGGCGATGGCGCGGGCGGAGATGGTGGTGACGGAGCCGCTGCCGCTGATGCCGATCGGCGGCGTCGACGGCAACGGCCTCTACGGCCGCCAGACGCTGCGCGGCAACCTCGCCTACGGCGGCGGCCCGCACGAATGGCTCGATCTGCCGGCGGCGGGCGCGCCGCTCGCCCGACCGACCACGCCACTCACCCGCAACCTCGCCCGCCGCATCGCCGAACTGCTGCCGAAGGCGGCGCACGCCCGCGTCATCCGCTCCTGGGCCGGCCTGATCGAGAACACGCCGGACGGCCGCCCGGTGATCGAGCGGCTCGCCGAGCCCGACAACGTCACGCTGTGCACCATGTCGGCTGTCGGCTTCGGCCTGTCGCCTGCGACCGGCCGGGCGATCCGCGACCTCGTGGTCGACGGCACCTGCTCCTTCGCCGACATCTCCAAGTTCCGCCTCGCCCGCTTCGCCGGCCTCGACCCCGACTGGCGCCGCGCCAACGGCTGGGTCGAGGCCCGGGCGGCGTGAGTGGCCTGCTTCACTCGGCGATCTTCAGTCCGATGCTGCCGGCGACGATGAGGGCGATCGAGCCGAGGCGGAGCAGCGAGGTGCCCTCGCCGAACAGCAGGATGCCGAGGATGGCGGTGCCGACCGCGCCGATGGCGCCCCAGACGGCGTAGGCGGTGCCGAGCGGCAGGTAGCGCAGCGACCAGCCGAGCAGCAGAGTGCTCGCCGCCATCGCCGCCACGGTGACCAGCGACGGCACCAGCTTAGTAAAGCCGTCCGCGTATTTCAGCGCCAGCGTCCAGACCACTTCCAACGCCCCGGCCGCCAGCAGAATCAACCAACCCATGTCCTCGACGCCTCCTCGGCTCTCGCCCCCGCGTCTTAAGCGACGGCGCGAAAAGAGGCAATCCGCCTCGCTGATGGGCAGTCGACGGGGTGCGGCGGCGCGGTCAGTAGAGGCCGCCCGTGCCGGTGACCACCGCGCGGTCGGCGTCGGGGTCGACCGGGGTGCCGCCGCCACCGGCGACCGCACCGCCGCTGTCGGCGCCGATGACCTCGTAGATGTCGGCCGGGCCGGTACCGGGCTTGAAGGCCTCGATGATGGTGTTCGGGCCGCCGGACGAGCGCATGCCGGTCTTGCGGTCGATCGGCACCAGCGTCATGCCGTCGGGGACGCGGAACTCTTGCGGCGGCTGGCCGGCGAGCGCGACCGACATGAAGTCGCGGAACACCGGCGCCGCCATCAGGCCGCCGGTGGAGCCGTGGCCCATCGGGCGCGGAGTGTCGTAGCCGAGGAAGATGCCGACGACGAGGTCGGGCGTGAAGCCCAGGAACCAGGCGTCCTTCTCGTCGTTGGTGGTTCCGGTCTTGCCGGCGATCGGCCGGTTCAGGCTCTTCACCACCGTCGCCGTGCCGCGCTGGACCACGCCCTCCATCATCGAGGTGATCTGGTAGGCAGTCATCGGGTCGAGCACCTGCTCGCGCTCGTCGATCAGTTCGGGTTCGTCCTGGCCGGTCCAGGCGTCGGCGACGCAGGCGGCGCAGACGCGCTGGTCGTGCTTGAAGATGGTGCGACCGAAGCGGTCCTGGACGCGGTCGATCACCGTCGGCTGCACGCGGCGGCCGCCGTTGGCGATGATCGAGTAGGCGTTGGCCATGCGCAGCACCGTCGTCTCGCCGGCGCCGAGCGCCATCGAGACCACCGGCATCATCTTGTCGTAGATGCCGAAACGCTCGGCGTATTCGGCGACCAGTGGCATGCCCATGTCGGAGGCGAGGCGGACGGTCATCAGGTTGCGCGAGCGCTCGATGCCGGTGCGCAGCGTCGACGGACCGCCGAAGCCGCCGCCGTAGTTCTGCGGCCGCCAGATCTGGCCGTTGCCCTGGTCGAGCTCGATCGGGCCGTCCATCACCACCGAGGCCGGGGTGTAGCCGTTGTCGAGCGCGGCCGAGTAGACGAAGGGCTTGAACGAGGAACCCGGCTGGCGCATCGCTTGGGTCGCGCGGTTGAATTCGCTCTGGGCGTAGGAGAAGCCGCCGACCAGCGCGCGGACGCGGCCGGTGCGCGGCTCCATCGCCACCAGCGCGCCGGAGATCTCCGGCACCTGACGCAGCCGGTAGGTACCCTCGCCGCCGTCGCCTTCGGAGAGCTTCTCGACGTAGACGACGTCGCCGGGCGACAGCACGTCGGACGTGGCCGCGACCTTGGCGCCGCGCCGCGGGCCCTTGCCCCAGCGCGCCCATTTCAGTTCGGAGAGCGGGATCACGCCGCGCTCGCGCTCGGTCGCGACCTTGCCGGCCGGCGTGCGGTCGGGCTGCAGACCGATGGTCGCGGCCTCCGGCCCGGCCGACAGCACGACGGCGAGCCGCCATTCCGGCAGGTCCCAGAAATACGGCACCGCGGCGAGCGCCGCGCCCCAGTCGGCGGTGACGTCGACCGTGGTGACCGGCCCGCGCCAGCCGTGCGCCTCGTCGTACTTGATCAGGCCCTTGTGCAGCGCGTCGCGCGCCATGACCTGCATCTGCGGGTCGAGCGTGGTGCGCACGGAGAGGCCGCCCTCGTAGAGACCGTTCTCGCCGTACATCTCGAGCAGCTTGCGGCGGACCTCCTCGCTGAAATAGTCGGCGGCGAAGACCTGGGCGGCGCGGTTGCGCGGCGTCACTTCCAGCGGCTCGGCCTTGGCCGCGTCGGCCTCCTCGCGCGTCGCGTAGCCGTTGATCACCATCTGGTCGAGGACGTAGTTGCGGCGTTCGACGGCGGCGGCGTTGCTGCGGTAGGGGTTGTAGTTCTCGGGGCCCTTCGGCAAGGCGGCGAGATAGGCGATCTGGGCGAGGTCGAGTTCGGCGAGCGGCTTGTCGAAATAGGCGAGCGAGGCCGCCGCGACGCCGTAGGACCGGAAGCCGAGGTAGATCTCGTTGAGATAGAGCTCGAGCACCTGGTCCTTGGAGAGCGCGTTGGTGATGCGCAGGGCGAGCAGCATCTCCTTGGCTTTGCGGTCGACGGTCCGCTCGTTGGAGAGCAGGAAGTTCTTGGCGACCTGCTGGGTGATCGTCGAGGCGCCGACGAGGCGCCGGCCGGCCATCAGGTTGTCGAAGTTCTTGACCGTGGCCGAGGCCAGCGAGACGAGATCGACGCCGGGATGGTTGTAGAAGTCCTTGTCCTCGGCCGAGATGAACGCCTGCTTGACCCGGTCGGGGATCAGCTGGATCGGCAGGAACAGGCGGCGCTCGCGGGCGTACTCGGCCATCAGCTGACCGTCGGCCGCGTGGATGCGGCTCATCACCGGCGGCTCGTACTTCTTCAGCTGCGTGTAGTCGGGCAGCCCCTCGTTCAGCGAGGCCAGATAGATGCCCACGGCGCCGGCGACGACGAGGAACAGGAACGCGCCGATCGCGAACAGCCACCCGAAGAACCTGATGAAGACCATGACCCGTTCGTCTCTCGTGATCGCCGGGGGCGGCCCGCGGGCCGATGGCGCCGCGGATGTTCTCGTTTCCGGCCAGCTTATGCCGCCGTGCGCGCGCCACGTCCAGCCGCGCGCGACGACCGGGGCCGAATCCCGTCAGGCCGCGGAGGGTTCCGGCGGCTGGCCGACACTCGCCCGGCTTTATGGCGAAGCGTTGTCGCGCAAAAGATGGAAACGTCCGGCCGCGTCGTCAGTTGGTCGAACCGGTGGTCTCGACGCCGGCGAGCTTGCGGCCGAAGAAGCGCGTCACCGCCGCGCCGATCGCGTCGGTCACGCGGCCGCGCCACTCCTCCGAGGTCAGGAGCTTCTCGTCCTGCTCGTTGGAGAGATAGCCGATCTCGACCAGCACCGACGGCACGTCCGGCGCCTTGAGCACCCGGAAGCCGGCGAAGCGGTGGGGATTGCGGATCATCCGCGTGGTCGACGACAGCTCGGAGACGAGGTTGTTGGCGAAGGAGACCGAGAAATTCCGGGTCTCGCGCCGAGTCAGGTCGATCAGGATGTCGGAGACTTCGTCGGTCTGGCGATCGAGGTCGAGACCGGCGACGGCGTCGGAGGCGTTCTCCTTGTCCGCGAGCGCGGCCGCTTCGCGGTCGGAGGCCCGGTCGGACAGGGTGTAGATCGTGGCGCCGCGCACGTCGTTCTGGCGCACCGAATCGGCGTGGATCGAGACGAACAGGTCCGCCGCCTGATCGCGCGCGATCCGCACGCGGTCGCCGAGCGGCACGAAGGTGTCGTCGCGCCGCGTCATCGCGACGTCGACCTTGCCGGAGGCCTCGAGCTTCTTCTCGAGCTCGAACGCGAAGGCGAGCACCACGTCCTTCTCGAGCGCACCCGACGGCGAGATCGTGCCGGAATCGACGCCGCCGTGGCCCGGGTCGAGCATCACCAGCGGCCGGTCGTGACCGGTCGGGCGCGGGCCGGGCAGACGGTCGCCCTTGGCGACGGGCACGTCGTTGGCGACCTCGCGCTCGACGGCGGTGCGCTGCAGGTCGTCGCGGAAGGCTTCGGGCGTGGTGCCGACGAGGTCGACGACGAGGCGCGCCGGCTGACCGTCGACCGAGGGCAGCACGAAGGACTTGTCGATTTTCACCGGACCGGTGGCGTCGATCACGATGCGCGAGCGCCCGATCGCGAGCAGGCCGTAGCGCCACCCCGAGACGAGGCCCCTGCCCTCGGCGCCCGAACCGGCCGGCAGGGAGAAGCGCACCTGCGGCAGGTCGATCACGACGCGGTAGGGATCGCCGAGGGTGAAGGCCGCTACGTCGACCGCGCGGTCGAGGTCGAGCACGAAGCGGGTGCGGGCGGCGTCGCCGACGACGCGGCCGTCGCTGGCCACGGGATAGGCGGCCGCGGCCTTGTCCGGCGCGGCGGCCGTCGCGGGCACCGTCTCGGCGCGCGCGGGCAACGGTGTCGTCGCCAAGGCGGCGAGGACCGGGAGGGCGGCAAGGGCGAGACGGCGCGACAAGCGGACCTGATCCCTTTCTCGAGGGGTCGAGGGACGACGCGGGAAGCCCACGATACATCGCGTAGGCCCGAACAGGTTAACGAAGCCTTTGCCGGCTGTCCTCCCCGGATCCGCCCGCCGGTGGCGATGACCGTGCGGCGCGCGCGACTTGCAATGCGCCGGCGCACTCCGTACAAAGAACTCTAGGAGCCCGAATCCTCGCCCTCGGTCACGAGTGCGGCCACAATGGCGATCTCTTTCCGTTTCGCAAGAGCGGTGTTCGAGATCGTCACCAGACATTTCGGGGCTCGCCGAGATGAGCCGATGTCGGTCGGCATTTGGAGCGACCCCGCACCTCGCTCGACCCGAAGCCCCAGCGGCCCGGTGGTCGGGCGGATAGGCTGGTCGGCCGCGCACCCCGAAACGATGACGGCACCGTCGCGCGGCACGTCGTGTCGCCGAGAGACATTCGCGGTCGTCCGCGCTGCCGCACCGGTTCCGGTCGGCGTGCGGGCTGCCCCTCGATGACCTGAGACTGACGAGCCGAGCGTGTCCGATACGGCTGCGACGACTGGATCGAGAAAGGCGGAGGGCCCCACGGGCCGCTTCCACCGTCCGTCGTCCTGCCTGCGCGCCCGGCCTGATTTCCCGACCTTCCATTCAACCATCGACGGACCGGAGCGGGTCGACCCGCGCCCCGACGTCCCCCGGCGTGCGTTTTCGGGCGCGCCGGACGGGTGTCGGCGGCGTCGCGGCCCCGCACGGCCGGGAGTTCTTCGCCCATGGCCAACAAGATGCTCATCGATGCCACCCACCCGGAGGAGACCCGGGTCGTGGTGGTCCGCGGCAGCCGAGTCGAGGAGTTCGACTTCGAATCCGCCGCCAAGAAGCAGCTGAGGGGCAACATCTATCTCGCCAAGGTGACCCGCGTGGAGCCCTCGCTCCAGGCCGCCTTCGTGGAATACGGCGGCAACCGCCACGGTTTCCTCGCCTTCTCCGAGATCCACCCCGACTACTACCAGATCCCCGTCGCCGACCGGCAGGCGCTGATCGAGGCCGAGGAGCGCGAGGAGGCCGAGGAGGCCGAGCGCCGCGCCAAGGCCCGCAAGGACCGCGAGAAGGAGAAGGCCGCCGCGGCAGCGGCCGCGGCCGCCGAGAACGGCGAAGACTCCGTCTCCGGCGACGTCGGCAACGTCTCCTCGCCCGACGAGGAGGAGGAGCACGTCGAGAGCGTCGGCGCCGAGGACGCCATGGAGGAGGTGCCGGAGCGCCGCAAGCCGCGGATGCGCCAGTACAAGATCCAGGAGGTCATCAAGCGCCGCCAGGTCATGCTGGTGCAGGTCGTCAAGGAGGAGCGCGGCAACAAGGGTGCGGCGCTGACCACCTACCTGTCGCTCGCCGGCCGCTATTCGGTGCTGATGCCGAACTCCGGCCGTGGCGGCGGCATCTCCCGCAAGATTACCAACGTCACCGACCGCAAGCGCCTCAAGGAGATCGCCGGCGATCTCGAGGTGCCCGAGGGCATGGGCGTCATCCTGCGCACCGCCGGCGCCGCGCGCACCAAGGCGGAGATCAAGCGCGACTTCGAGTACCTGCTGCGGCTGTGGGAGAACGTGCGCGAGCTGACGCTGCGCTCCTCGGCGCCGACGCTGGTCTACGAGGAGGGCTCGCTGGTCAAGCGCTCGATCCGCGACCTCTACAACAAGGACATCGACGAGGTTCTCGTCGCGGGCGAGGAGTCCTATCGCGAGGCGAAGGACTTCATGCGCATGCTGATGCCGAGCCACGCCAAGAACGTCCAGCCCTACCGCGACGCCATCCCGGTGTTCGCCCGCTTCGGCGTCGAGCCGCAGCTCGACGCGATGTTCTCGCCGCAGGTGACCCTGCGCTCGGGCGGCTACATCGTCATCAACCAGACCGAGGCGCTGGTCTCGATCGACGTCAACTCGGGCCGCTCGACCCGCGAGCACAACATCGAGGACACCGCGCTCGCCACCAACCTGGAGGCCGCCGAGGAGGTTGCCCGCCAGCTGCGCCTGCGCGACCTTGCCGGCCTGATCGTCATCGACTTCATCGACATGGAGGAGTCGAAGAACAATCGGTCGGTCGAGCGCAAGCTCAAGGACTGCCTGAAGAACGACCGCGCCCGCATCCAGGTCGGCCGGATCTCGCACTTCGGCCTGATGGAGATGAGCCGCCAGCGCATCCGCACCGGCGTGCTCGAGGGCTCCACCGAGCTCTGCCCGCACTGCCTCGGCGCCGGCATCGTCCGCTCGACCGAATCGGTGGCGCTGCACGTGCTGCGCGCCCTCGAGGACCAGTTGATCAAGGGCGTGACCCATCACCTGACGGTGCGGACCCGCACCGCGGTGGCGCTCTACATCCTCAACCAGAAGCGCAAGCACCTCGCCGACCTCGAGGCCCGCTTCGGCCTCAACGTCGCGATCGCCGCCGACGAGCACCTCGGTACCCAGCACTTCGCGCTGGAACGCGGCGAGATCATCCTCAACCCGCTGCCGCCGCCGCAGCCGACCACGCTGACGCCGGAGAGCGTCCAGCCGGTCGACGAGGAGGTCTACGAGGAGGAGGACGAGGAGACCGCCGAGGAGGAGCGCGAGGAGACCCGCGCCGAGGAGCGTTCCGACGAGCGCCGCGGCGACGGCGAGAACCGCCGCAAGCGCCGCCGCCGCCGTCGCCGGCGGCCGGGCGAGGGCCCGGCCGGTGCCGAGGGCTCGTCCGAGGACGGCGACAACGGTTCGGACGACGAGCAGGGTGACGAGACGACCGCCGCCGCCGAGACCGACGACGCCGGCGAGACCGCCGCGGCCGAGGGCGAAGGCGCCGAGGCCGGCAACGGCGACGCCGAAGGCGAGCAGCGCCGCCGGTCGCGCCGCCGCGGCCGCCGCGGGGGCCGCCGCCGGGGTGCCGGCGAGGCCGAGGGCGCCGGCGAGGCCTCCGAGGCCGGTGCCGAGGACGCACTGGCGATCGAGGGCCTCGAGACCGGCTCCGAAGCGGACTCCGACGGCACCGTGACCGAGGCCGCCCTCCCCGAGGGCGAGGCCGCCGAAGCGGCGCCGACCGACGGCGACGACACCTCCGCGCCGGCCTTCGCCGGCGAGGACGGCTCGTCCGTCGAGCCGGCGGTCGTCGAGACCGAAGCGCCTGCCGCCTACGCCGAAGAGCCGGCGCCCGCCGCCTTCTCCGAGGACGTCGCCCCGGCCAACGAGAGCGTCGAGGCCGTCCCGGCCGAAGACGCTCCCGTGAACGAGGGCGTCGAGACCGCGGGCGAACCGGACACCGCCGAGGCGTCCGCCGGCTCCGACGAGGCGCCCGCCGAGACCGCCGCGGAACCGGAACCGCAGGCCGAGACCCCTGCCCCGGCTCCCGAGCCCGAACCGGACGACGACCGTCCGAAGCGCAGCGGCTGGTGGCAGCGCCGCACCTTCTTCTGATCGAAAACGCGACGGGCGCCCATCGGGCGCCCGTCTTGCATTCGGGAAGGCTACGGCACCGTGAGGGCGTGGCCCCTCGTCCCTCAGCCGAGCCACTGCCCCAGCCGGTCGCAGGCTTCCGCCACCGCCGCGTTGGTGCCGGCGAAGGAGAAGCGGACGAAGGCGTTGCCGCGGGCGGTGTCGAAGTCCGGACCCGGGGTGGCGGCGACGCCGGCCTCGAGCAGCATCCGGCGGGCGAAGTCGACGCTGTCGTTGGTGAAGCGGGTGACGTCGGCGTAGAGGTAGAAGGCGCCATCCATCGGCAGGAAGCGGTCGAGGCCGATCGCGGGCAGCCGTTCGGCGAGGAGGGCGCGGTTGGCGGCGTAGCCGGCCTTGACCCGTTCCAGTTCCTCGGTGGCGTCGAAGGCGGCGACGGCGGCGCGCTGCGACAGCGCCGGGGCGGAAATGAAGAGATTTTGCGCGATCCGCTCGACCGGGCGCACCAGCACCTCCGGCAGCACCATCCAGCCGATCCGCCAGCCGGTCATGCAGTAGTATTTCGAGAAGGAGTTGACGACCACCACATCGTCGCCGAACTCCAGCGCCGAGGTCTCGCGGCCCTCGTAGACGAGGCCGTGGTAGATCTCGTCCATGACGAGCGCGATCTTCTCGGCGCGGCAGTGCCGCACCAGCGCCTCGATGGCGTCGCGCGTCATCATCGTGCCAGAGGGATTGGCGGGGCTGGCGACGACGAGGCCCTTCAAGGGCTTGTCGCCCGCGGCGGCCGCGACGGTGGCGGGCGTCGGCTGCCAGCGGTCGGCCGGGCCGGTCGGGATCTCGACGACCTCGAGGCCGAGCGCGGCGAGGATGTTGCGATAGGCCGGGTAGCCCGGCGTCGGCAGGCCGACGCGGTCGCCGGGATCGAACAGCGCGAGGAAGGCGAGGTTGAAGCCGCCCGACGAGCCCGGCGTCACCGCGATCCGCGATGCCGGCACGTCGACGCCGTAGCGCTCGCCGTAGTGGCGGGCGATGCGGGCGCGCAGGTCCGGAATGCCGAGCGCCTCGGTGTAGCCGATCCGGCCCTCGGCGAGCGCGGCGGCGGCCGCGGCGCGCACCAGGGCAGGCGTCGGCGCGCCGGGCTCTCCGACCTCCATGTGCACGATCGCCCTGCCCTCGCGCTCCAGCCGATTGGCCTGCGAGAGCACGTCCATGGCGATGAAGGGCGCGACCGCGCTGCGCTTCGACGGGATCATCTGGTCCTCCACGGCCCCGGTCCGCCGCCAGAGCATTCTCCGACCAAGTTGCACGACTTGGTCGATGCGAGAATGCTCCAGCATACTGAATCTGGAGCGATTTCTTATCGACCTGATGTTTCCGTCAGGTCGGAAAGCGCTCTAGGGCGCCGGAAATTCGCGCGATGCGACCGGTTTGCGACGTTGACCACGACGCGGGCGCATCGCTATCCCTGACGGCGAGGCCGCTTCGGGGAGCGTCCGGGAGGTAGCAGGCCGACGCGGACGGCGCCAGTCCCGCCGCGCGGCCCCGGGAAGCATGCGAGGAGCGATGCGCCATCTGGTCCGCCGAGTCACCGCCGCCGCGATCGCCGCGGCGATCGCGCTGGCGCCCGCCGCGGCCGCGGCCCAAGCCAAGCGCGGCATCGGCCTGATCCGCGACGCCGAGGCCGAGAAGCTGGTGCGCGACTACGCCCGCCCGATCCTGCAGGCGGCCGGGCTCGGCGGGGCCAACATCCAGATCAAGATCGTCAACGACGGCAGCTTCAACGCCTTCGTCGCCGACCAGCGCCACATCTTCATCAACGCCGGCACGCTGATCGACACCCGCACGCCGAACGAGCTGATCGGCGTGATCGCCCACGAAACCGGCCACCTCGCCGGCAATCACCTCGTCCGCCTGCGCGAGGAGATCATCCGCACCCAGATCCTGTCGGCGATCGCGATGATCGGCGGCGTCGCCGCCTCGGCGGCCGGCGGCAGCGGCCAGGGCGCGGTCGCCTCGGTGCTCGGCGGCCAGCAGATCGGCACCCGCAGCATCCTCGCCTACGCCCGTTCGGAGGAGACCACCGCCGACCGCGCCGCGATCACCTACCTCGACAAGACCGGCCAGTCCGGCAAGGGCATGCTCGACACCTTCGAGCGCCTCGCCGACCAGCAGCTGTTCGCCTCCGCCTACGGCGATCCCTACATGATGAGCCACCCGCTCGCCGCCGACCGCATCGCGGCGCTGCAGGAGGTGGCACAGGCCTCGAAGAACTACGGCCGCACCGACGATCCGGCGCTGCAACTGCGCCACGACCTCGTCCGCGCCAAGTTCATCGCCTTCACCGGCTCGGCACAGCAGACCCAGCGGGCCTATCCCGACGCCGACGGTTCCCTGCCCGCCGCCTATGCCCGGGCGGTGCTGACGTTCCGCTACGGCGACCCGAAGTCGGCGGTGGCGGCGACCGAGGCGCTGATCAAGGCCGACCCGAAGAACCCGTTCTTCCAGGAGCTCAAGGGTCAGATCCTGCTCGAGACCGGCACGCCGAAGCTCGCGATCGAACCGCTGAAGAAGGCGGTGGCGATGGCGCCCAAGGAAGGCCTGATCCGCGTGATGCTCGGCCACGCCATGGTGGCGAGCGAGGACGAGCGGCTCCTGAAGGAGGCGGTCAAGGAGCTCACCAAGGGCATCGGCGACGACCCCGACCAGCCGATCGGCTACCGCCAGCTCGCCATCGCCTACGCCCGGCTCGGCGACAACGCCATGGCCGACCTCGCCACCGCCCAGGGCTCGTTCGCCTCCGGCGACGTCAAGGCGGCCAAGCAGTACGCCGAACGGGCTCGAGCGAATTTGAAGACCGGCTCGCCCGCCTGGCTTCGCGCCGACGACATCGTCACCTATAAGAACCCGATCCGCTGACCTCGGCCTTCGCCGTCACCCTCCCGGAGATCCCGCTTCCATGGCCCGCACCTTCGCCGCCGCCGTCCTCGCCGCGGCCCTCGTCACCGGCCCGGTGGCGCCGTCGTTCGCCGAGGACTTCTCGGCCGCCCAGAAGGACGCGATCGGCGAGATCGTGAAGGACTACATCCTGGCGCATCCGGAGATCGTGCAGGATGCCCTGGTCGCGCTCGACCAGAAGAAGAAGGACGACGAGGCCGCAGCGCGCACCGCGACGATCTCGAGCATGAAGGACGTGCTCTATTCGTCGAGCCGTCAGGTCGTGCTCGGCGATCCCAAGGCGCCGATCACGCTGGTCGAGTTCTTCGACTACAACTGCGGCTACTGCAAGCGCGCGCTCGACGACACCCTGGCCATGCTCGACCAGGACAAGGACGTTCGGATCGTCCTCAAGGAATTCCCGATCCTCGGCGAGGGTTCGGTCGAGGCTTCCCGCGTCGCCATCGCGGTCAACCTCGTGGCACCCGAGAAATACGCCGCGTTCCACAAGGAGCTGCTGGGCGGCAAGGGCCACGCCGACGGGAAGCGCGCGCTCCAGGTGGTCGACGACCTCGGACTCGACCGCGCTGCGGTCGAGAAGGCGATGACGGACCCCGAGGTCGGCAACACCCTCGACGAGGTCTACGCCATGGCGAACAAGCTCGGACTCTCCGGCACGCCGACCTACGTGATCGGCGACGAGGTGGTGTTCGGCGCCGTCGGCGTCGACGACCTGCGCGTCAAGGTCGACGCGATGCGCAGCTGCGGCAAGGCCAGCTGCTGAGGGCGAGTGCGCCCCCGGTTGCCACCAACGTCGATCTTTCCCTCCGCCGCAGGCCGCGCGAACCTCTCGCGCGGCCGCTTCGTTTCCGGCCCGACGGCGGTCGATCCGGCCTCCCTCGCCGCGCGATCGGCACCGTCGCCCCCGTCCGCGCGCGGTCCTTTCGCGACGCTCTTTTTTTCGCCGGGGCGAATGCCTATAAGAAGGCCACTCGCGCCGGGCCTCCGGCCGCGAATCCGTACAGGCGCCCCGGAAACTCGGCTGCCCTGGGAACACAGAGTGGCGCGCGACCTCCTCGTCCTCAACGGCCCCAACCTCAATCTGCTCGGCACCCGCGAGCCCGCCGTCTACGGCGCCGGCACGCTCGCCGACGTCGAGGCGGCCTGCCGGGCGCGGGCCGAGGCCGCGGGCTTCGACGGTTTCGAGTTCCGGCAGACCAACCACGAGGGCGTGCTCGTCGACTGGATCCACGAGGCCGGCCGCCGCGGCGCCGGTGTCGTGCTCAACGCCGGCGCCTACACCCACACCTCGGTGGCGCTGCACGACGCCATCAAGGGCTCGGGCGCGCGCGTGATCGAGGTGCACATCTCGAACGTCCACGCCCGCGAGAGTTTCCGCCACCATTCCTTCATCTCGCCGGTCGCGGCGGGGGTGATCGTCGGCCTCGGGCCGCTCGGCTACCTCCTCGCCATCGACGCGCTCGCCGAGGAGGCCAAGCGATGACCGGCCGGCCCAAAGACGAATCCTCCATGTCCCAGAAGCCCTTCGACTACGACCTCATCCGCCAGCTCGCCGTCATCCTCGACGAGACGGACCTGACGGAGATCGAGGTCGAGCACGACAAGCTGAAGATCCGCGTCGCCCGCCAGCCGGCGCCCGCGGCCCCCGCGCAGTTCGCCATGCCGGCGCCCGGCCCCTGGCCGTTCCCGCCGATGGCCGCCCCGGCCGCCGCGGCTCCGGCTGCGCCCGCCGCCGCCGCCGCGCCGGTCGTTGCCGAGACCAAGGCGCTCGACCCCGCCAACCACCCGGGCACGCTGGCGTCCCCGATGGTCGGCACCGCCTACCGCGCGCCCGAGCCCGGCGCCAAGTCCTTCGTCGAGGTCGGCGACAGCGTCCGCGAGGGCCAGACCGTGCTGATCGTCGAGGCGATGAAGCACATGAACCAGATCGCCGCGCCGCGGTCGGGCAAGGTGACCGCGATCTTCGTCGAGAGCGGTCAGCCGGTCGAATACGGCGAGCCGCTCCTCATCATCGAGTGACGCCGACGGCGGCGAGCGGCGCCCGGACGGGCCGCCGCCATCCGCCGCCTCCCCCGGGTCCCGCCCCCCGCGGGATCCCGCGCCCCATTTCGAGTGGAGCCTCGATGTTCAACAAGATCCTCATCGCCAACCGCGGGGAGATCGCGCTCAGGGTCCTGCGCGCCTGCAAGGAACTCGGCATCGAGACGGTGGCCGTGCACTCCACCGCCGACGCCAACGCCATGCACGTCCGCCTCGCCGACGAGAGCGTCTGCATCGGCCCGCCCCCGGCCCGCGACAGCTACCTCAACATCCCGCAGCTGCTCGCCGCCTGCGAGATCACCGGCGCGGAGGCCGTGCACCCCGGCTACGGCTTCCTCTCGGAGAACGCCCGCTTCGCCGAGATCCTGACTGCCCACGGCATCGCCTTCATCGGGCCGACCGCCGAGCACATCCGCATCATGGGCGACAAGATCGAGGCCAAGGCGACCGCCCGCCGCCTCGGCATCCCCGTGGTGCCCGGCTCCGACGGCGCCGTCACCACCGACGAGGACGCCCTCCGGATCGCCGCCGACATCGGCTATCCCGTGCTGGTCAAGGCCGCCGCCGGCGGCGGTGGCCGCGGCATGCGCGTCGCCATGAACGAGGCCGAGATGTCCTCGGCGCTGTCGGCCGCGCGCTCGGAGGCCAAGAACGCCTTCGGCGACGACGCCGTCTACATCGAGAAATATCTCCTGAAGCCGCGCCACATCGAGGTGCAGGTGCTCGGCGACGGCCAGGGCAACGCCATCCACCTCGGCGAACGCGACTGCTCGCTGCAGCGCCGTCACCAGAAGGTCTGGGAAGAGGCGCTGTCGCCGGCGCTGAACCAGGAGCAGCGCGACAAGATCGGCGGCATCGTCGCGAACGCCATGGCCGAGCTGAAATACGCCGGCGTCGGCACGATCGAGTTCCTCTACGAGGACGGCGAGTTCTACTTCATCGAGATGAACACGCGTCTGCAGGTCGAGCATCCGGTCACCGAGATGATCACCGGCATCGACCTCGTCAACGAGCAGATCAAGGTCGCCTCGGGCGCGGCGCTGACGCTGAGGCAGTCGGACGTGACCTTCAACGGCCACGCCATCGAGTGCCGCATCAACGCCGAGAACCCCGCCACCTTCGCGCCCTCGCCGGGCACGATCACCTACTGGCACCCGCCGGGCGGACTTGGCGTGCGCGTCGATTCGGGCGTCTACCAGGGCTACCGGATCCCGCCGAACTACGACAGCCTGATCGGCAAGCTGATCGTGCACGGCCGCAGCCGCGTGGAGTGCCTGATGCGCCTGCGCCGCTGCCTCGACGAGTTCGTCGTCGACGGCATCCAGTCGACGATCCCGCTGTTCCGCCACCTCGTCGACAACCAGGACATCGCCAACGGGATGTACGACATCCACTGGCTCGAGAAGTGGCTGGCGACCAACCCGTTCGAGGCGTGACACCCCGTCCGGGGACCCGGTCGCCCGGGTCCCCGTGAGGGGTGCGCCTTGCCTGGCCGTACTGCACGGCCCTCGAAACCGTCGCCGTCCTCGCCTATCCTGACCGGGCCATGACCAGCCGCGACGACCTCGCCTTCAAGATCACGCCGGAGATCCTGCTCAAGGCCTATGCCGTGGGCATGTTCCCGATGGCCGAGAGCGCCGAGGATCCCTCGCTGTTCTGGGTCGAACCGGAATGGCGCGGCGTGCTGCCGCTCGACGACTTCCACCTGCCGCGCCGGCTCGCCCGCACCGTGCGCCAGGACGTCTTCGAGGTGCGTGTCGACACCGACTTCGAGGCCGTCATCGACGGTTGCGCCGCCCCGGCGGTCGGTCGCCGCAAGACCTGGATCAACGGCCGCATCCGCCGGCTCTACGGCGAGTTGTTCCGCCGCGGCCACTGCCACACCGTGGAAACCTGGCAGGACGGACGGCTGGTCGGCGGGCTCTACGGCGTCTCGCTCGGCGGCGCCTTCTTCGGCGAGAGCATGTTCTCGCGCCGCAACGACGCCTCCAAGGTCGCGCTGGTCCATTTGGTCGCACGGCTCCGGGCCGGTGGCTACCGCCTGCTCGACACCCAGTTCATCACCGACCACCTCGCCCAGTTCGGCACCGTCGAAATCCCGCGCGAGATCTACGCCATCCGCCTCGAGGCCGCCGTCCAGGACCGCGCCGACTGGCGCGCGCTCGGCGAGAGCGTGGACGGACGGACGGCGCTGGCGGCTCTGGCGGACGAGGCTCGATAGCAGCGTCGCCGCGAACCGGTACCCGAGCGTCTCGACCTCAGTCCAGGATCTCGCCGTTGCCGCCGGCGTCCGGATTGGCCGGCTCGTCGCCGGTGGGGGGCACGTCCTCTTCGATGGCGCCACCGGGCGGAATCGGCGGTTTGTCGCGCGGGACGGGCACGCCACCGACCATGTCCGCGCCGACCGGCGCCTCGGGCGCTCCGGCGGCACCGGACGCGTTCGCCTCGTTGGGCTTCGCCTCGCGGGCGGCGCCGCCGGCACGTTCGCCGGGCGGCGGCACGTCGCTCTCCTGGCGGCAGTCGTTCAGCCAGACGTCGTAGACCGGGTGCTCGACGGCGTTGAGGCCGGGGCTCGCCGCGAACATCCAGCCGGTGAAGATGCGCTTGATCTGGTTGTCGAGCGTGATCTCGTCGACCTCGACGAAGGCGTCGGTCTGGGCCGGCTCGGTCGGCGGACGGTCGTAGCAGACCCGCGGCGTCACCCGGAGCGCGCCGAACTGCACGGTCTCGTCGATGTAGACGTCGAAGGTGATGATCCGGCCGGTGATCTTGTCGAGGCCGGTGAACACCGCGACCTTGTTGGCCACCTTCTCGGCGCTGGCGGGCGTGACCGTGGAGCCGGCGACGAGCGCGGCGAGAAGGGCTGAGCGGAGCGGCGTCATCGGGCGGGCGGTCGATTCCCCGGAGCACATTGCCGCCGGTGGTTATCACCGGCGGCCTCGGATGGAAAGCGACCCGACACCGCAAATGCGGCGCGGGCGCGGCGCGCCTCAGGGCAGGCGGCGGAAGGCGTCGAGGATCAGCGCGAAGAAGCCGTCGGCGTCGACCTTGGTGATCCACGTCGTGTTCTTCTTGCGGCCCGTCACCGCCCAGCGGTCGACCACCGTCTGGCCGAAGCAGAGGCCCGGCGTGGTCTCGACCTCGACGTTGACCAGCTTGCCTTCGAAGAGATCGGGCGCCAGCAGGTAGGCGATCGTCGTGGGGTCGTGCAGCGGGCCGCCGTCGGAGCCGTATTTCTCCTCGTCGTAGCGCTCGTAGAACGACAGCAGGCCGGTGAAGGCCTCGGCGCAGCGGGTGCCGAGCGCGGCGAGGTCGGCGAGCCAGGCCTTTCGGATCAGCGCCCGGTGGGTGACGTCGAGCGACATCGCCACGATCTCGGCACCGGACGCGAACACCCGCGCGGCGGCGTGCGGGTCGACGTAGATGTTGAACTCGGCCGCGGGCGTCACGTTGCCGCCCTCGATCTGCGCGCCGCCCATCAGCACGATCCTGTCGAGCCGGGTCGCGATCCGCGGCTCCTTGGCGAGCGCCAGCGCCACGTTGGTGAGCGGGCCGAGCGGGCACAGCGTCACCGACTTCTCCGGCCGGCTCATCACCGTCTCGACGATCCAGTCGGGCGCGAACTCGGGCCGGAGCGCGGTGGTCGGCTCGGGGAAGACCCAGCCGTTGAGGCCGGTCTCGCCGTGGACGTACTCGGCGGTCTCGAGCTGCACCACCAGCGGCGCGGCGGCGCCGGCGAACACCGGCACGTCGGTGCGGCCGGCGAGTTCGAGGAGCTTCAGCGCGTTCGTCGCGGTGTAGGCGAGGCCGACGTTGCCGGCGACGGCGGTGAGGCCGAGCACCTCCAGCGCGTCCGTGTTGCCGAGCGCGAGCATGATCGCGACGGCGTCGTCCTGGCCGGGATCGGTGTCGATGATGATGGAGCGCGGGGCCATGAATCCCTCCGTTGACGGCGCGCATCGAGGAGCGCGACCCTATTCGTTGGAACCGGTTCCGCCAACCGGGTTTCGCGGCCGGGCTGATCCGCGGCCCGGCGCCGACGTATGCCGGGAATGACCGTCTCCCGCGCCCGCCTCCTCGCCTACGCCCTGCCCGCCCTTCCCTTGGCGGTGCTGACGCTGCCGCTCTACATCGTGGTGCCGACGTATTACGCCACGGCGCTCGGCGTGCCGCTCGCGGCCGTCGGACAGGTGCTGCTGGCGGTCCGGGTGCTGGACGCGCTGTCCGATCCGGTGGTGGGGTTGCTGGCGGATCGCACGCGGCCGCGTTTCGGTCGGCGCCGCACCTGGTTCCTGGCGGCGGCACCGGCGACTGCACTCGCGGTCTGGCTGGTGTTCGTGCCGCCGGCGGGGGCGGGGGCGTGGTGGCTGTTCGTCTTCGGCACGCTGCTCTCGCTCGCCTCGACCGCCAGCCTCGTGCCCTACTGGGCCTGGGGCGCGGAACTCTCGACCGACTATGCCGGCCGCAACCGCGTCGCCGCCGCGCGCGAGACCGCCGTAGTGATCGGAACGCTGGTCGCGACCGCGGCCCCCGCCGCCGCCGAGGCCGCCGGCGGCGACGCCGGCACGGCCCTCGTGGTGCTGGCGATCCTGGTCGCGGTCGCCCTGCCCGCGACGGCGCTGGTCGCCGTCCTCGCCCTTCCGGAGCCGCGCGAGCACTCGCGTCGGCGGCTCGATCTCCGCTCCGGCCTCGTCGCGCTCGGCCGCAACGGACCGTTCCTGCGTCTCCTCGCCGCCTATGTCCTCAACGGCTTCGCCAACGGCCTGCCGGCGACGCTGTTCCTGTTCTTCGTCGGCACGGTGCTGGAGGCGCCGGAGCGCGCCGGTCTGGTGCTGTTCGCCTATTTCCTCGCCGGTGTCGCGGCGGTGCCGGTGGCGCTCGCGGCCGCCGCCCGCTTCGGCAAGCACCGCACCTGGTGCGCCGCGATGCTGTTCAACGCGGCGGTGTTCGCCACCGTGCCGCTGCTCGGCCCCGGCGACGTCTGGATCTTCCTGGCGATTTCCGTGGCGACCGGCCTCGCCCTCGGCGCCGACCTCGTGCTGCCGGCCTCGATCCAGGCCGACGTGATCGACCTCGACACCGCCGAGACCGGCGAGCAGCGCACCGGCACCTATGTCGCGGCCTGGGGGCTCGGCACCAAGATCGCGCTGGCGCTCGGCGTCGGCATCGCCTTCCCGGTGCTCGACCTCGCCGGCTTTCGGACCGACGGCGGCCCGCAGACCGATCTCGGCCTGACGACGCTCGCCCTGCTCTATTCGACCGTGCCGGTGCTGGCCAAGCTCGGCGCCGTCGCGCTGATGTGGCGCTTCCCCGTCGACGCCGCCGCGGTGGCGCGGCTGCGCGACGCGATCGAGCGATCCGCGTGACGGCGCGGCCTCAGCGCTTCGGCCTCGTACCGTATCCGACCAGCGGGAAATAGAGCGCGTAGGGCAGGTTGTTGAGGAATTTCAACATGAAGGCGAAGCGCTTCGGGAAGGTGATCTCGAAGCGGCCGCCGGCGAGACCCTTCACGATCCGCTCGGCGGCTTCGTCGACCTTCATCAGGAACGGCATCGGGAAGTCGTTGCGATCGGTCAGCGGCGTCTCGACGAAGCCAGGGTTGATCACCTGCATGACGATGCCGAAGCGGTCGAGGTCGAACTTCAGGCCTTCGGCGAACTTGATCAGCGCCGCCTTGCTGGCCGAGTAAGGCGCCGCGCCGGGCAGGCCGCCGTAGCCGGCGACAGAGGCGACGATCGCGATCTGGCCCTTGCGGCGCTTGCGCATCGGCACGAGCGCCGGCACCAGCGCGTTGACCGTGCCGTTCCAGTTCACCGTCATCGTCGCGGCGACGCTCTCGACGGTGAGGTCGCGCGCGCCGGTGCGGACGTAGGTGCCGGCGTTGAGGAGCGCCAGCGCCACCGGCCCGACCTCGGCCTCGATGCGGCGGACGATCGCGGCCATGGAGTCGGCGTCGGTGACGTCGCCGGCCATCGGGCGGATCCGCCCCTCGGGTGCCTCGGCGGCGAGCGCGGCGAGCTTGTCGGCGCCGCGGGCGGTCGCGACCACGGTCCATCCGGCCGCCGCGAGTTTCAGCGCGACGGCGCGGCCGATGCCGGTAGAGGCGCCGGTGATCCAGGCGACGCCGTCGGCGGGCGTGACGGGGCGCGGCATGGCTGTCTCCGAGAAGTATGGTCGGGGCCGGCCCGGCCGGTCAGCCCCGAATGAAGGGGTTGATCAGGCGGCCGAAGCGGCCGGTCAGGCGCAGCGGGGCGTCGGTGACGGCGAAGCAGATGCAGTCGCCGTCCTCGTCGGCCACCGGGACGTGGTCGACGCTGGCGTCGTTGATCGAGATGTCGCCGCGCTCGTAGGAGCCGAGGGCGTCCGAGAAGCCGCCTTCGAGCACCAGCGTGACCTCGCCGCCGTCGTGGGTGTGCGAGGGGATCTTGCGGCCGGCACCGATCCAGAACAGGCTGGTCTTGAAGCCGTCGAAGTCGCCGACCTTGTACTCGCGCAGACCCGGCAGCTTGGTCTTCCACGGGATGCCGTCGACGTCGTGGCCGACGAAGCGCAGGATCGAGGCGGGCAGGCGGCCGGTGGGCTTGGCCGGCTTCGGCGCCGTGACGGCGGCGGGAGACGCGAAGATCGCCGCGAGGCGGGCATCGCGGTTCGCGATCGCGACGGGCGGGGCCTCCTCGACGGCCCGTCCGGACAACGTCTCGAGATCGGAGACGAAGCGGCGGCTGACGGGCGACAGCTCCAGATGGCCGGCCACCAGCGCGGACAACGGCGGCGGCAGCGTGCCCGCCGCATAGCCCGCGAGGAGCGCGTTGAGTTCCTGGTCCTGGTTCGGCGCCATGGGCGAAGAGAGATCCCGATCAGACCGGCCCGACCGGTCGGGCGGCATCATAGGTCGAGTTACGCACGAGCGGCAACGATGGATCACCGCGACCGCTCGACGTTTCGACGAGGCCCGAATGTGACGAACGTCCCGTGCGGCAGCTTCGTTCCGGAACCCGAACCCACCGGAGCGCCGTTCGGCGCAATCGCTTTGCTTGATCCCCCGCCCCGCGGCTTCTAGCTTCCGGCCCTTGGAGAGCCCGTTTCGGAGATCGCGATGAACCGCACCGTCCTCGACCTCATCGGCAACACGCCGCTGGTCCGCCTCGCCCGCGCGTCGGAGGAGACGGGCTGCGAGATCTACGGCAAGTGCGAGTTCCTCAATCCCGGCCAATCCGTCAAGGACCGCGCCGCGCTCGGCATCATCCGCGCGGCAATGGCCGAGGGCCGGCTCGAGGCCGGCGGCACCGTCGTCGAGGGCACGGCGGGCAACACCGGCATCGGCCTCGCGCTGGTGGCGAGCGTGCTCGGTTTGAAGACGGTGATCGTCATCCCCGAGACCCAGTCGGAGGAGAAGAAGCAGGCGCTCCGCCTGATGGGCGCCGAGCTGATCGAGGTACCGGCCGTCCCTTACCGCAACCCGAACAACTACGTGAAGCTGTCCGGCCGTCTCGCCGAGCAGCTCGCCAGCACCGAGCCGCACGGCGCGATCTGGGCCAACCAGTTCGACAACGTCGCCAACCGGCAGGCGCACATCGATACGACCGCGCGCGAGATCTTCGAACAGACCGGCGGCAAGGTCGACGGCTTCGTCTGCGCGGTCGGCTCCGGCGGCACGCTCGCCGGCGTCGGCATCGGGCTGAAGGCGCTGAAGCCGGACGTGAAGATCGGCCTCGCCGATCCGCACGGCGCCGCGCTCTATTCCTGGTACACCGCCGGCAAACTCGAAGCCGAGGGCTCCTCGATCACCGAGGGCATCGGCCAGGGCCGCATCACCGCCAACCTCGAGGGCGCCCCGGTCGACTTCGCCTGCCGCATCGCCGACGAGGAGGCGGTCTCGATCGTGTTCGACCTGATGGAGCACGAGGGCCTCTGCCTCGGCGGCTCCTCGGGCGTCAACGTCGCCGGCGCCAAGGCGCTCGCCCGCGAGCTCGGGCCCGGGCACACCATCGTCACCATCCTCTGCGACTACGGCCACCGCTACGCCTCCAAGCTGTTCAACCCGGCCTTCCTGAGTTCCAAGTCGCTGCCGGTCCCGCCCTGGCTCGCCCGCCGCCGCGATATCGCGGTGCCGTTCGAGACGGTCTGATACCCCCGCGACGGCACGCCCCGCCCCGCGGAGGTTGAAACCGACGGCGTTTCCGGGGAAGCTCCGCCGTCCCTTCCGCCGGAGTCGCCCCCGATGACCGAAGCGCTCTTCCGCGACGACGCCTATCTCGCCGCCGCCGAGGCGCGGGTGGTGTCGGCCGGTGCCGACGGCATCGAGCTCGACCGCTCGATCTTCTATCCGAACGGCGGCGGCCAGCCCGGCGACACCGGCTCGCTGGAACGCGCCGACGGCGAGCGGATCGCGGTCGCGGGCACCGTCTACACCGACGGCCGCACCCGAATTCTGCTGGTGCCGGGCGAGGGCGCCGTCCTGCCGGCACCCGGCGAGGTCGTGGTCCAGCATCTCGACTGGGCGACGCGCTACCGCCACATGCGGATGCACACCGCGCTGCACCTGCTCTCGGTCGTGCTACCCTACCCCGTCACCGGCGGCCAGATCGGCGCCGAGGAGAGCCGGCTCGACTTCGACATGCCCGAGGGCGGCATCGACCGTGCCGCCGTCACCGCGGCGCTGATGGAGCACGTCGCCGCCGACCTCGCCGTCACCACCGAGTGGATCACCGACGCCGAGCTCGAGGCCAACCCCGGCCTCGTCAAGACCATGAAGGTGAAGCCGCCGACCGGCTCCGGCCGGGTCCGGCTGGTCAGGATCGGCGACACGCTCGACCTGCAGCCCTGCGGCGGCACCCACGTCCGTTCGACCGCGGAGATCGGCGAGGTCCACCTCGCCAAGGTCGAGAAGAAGGGCCGCATCAACAGGCGCGTCCGCCTGCGCTTCGGCCCCCTGCCCGCCGACCCCGACGCCGCCTGATCCCGGCGCGCCCCGCGCCCCGACCACACGAGACGCCCGACCGACGAGGAGGAGCCCCCATGCCGACCACCCGTGCCGACGTCCTGGTCTCCGTCGACTGGCTCGCGAGCCACCTGAAATCGCCCGACGTGGTCGTCGTCGACGCCAGTTGGCACCTGCCGACGGCGGGCCGCGACGCCCACGAGGAATATCTCGCCGGCCACATCCCCGGCGCGGTGTTCTTCGACATCGACACCATCGCCGACACCGGCTCCGACCTGCCGCACATGCTGCCGCGCCCGGAGGTGTTCTCGAGCCGGATGCGCAAGCTCGGCATCGGCGACGGCCAGCGCATCGTCGTCTACGACAGCCTCGGCCTGTTCTCGGCGCCGCGGGTGTGGTGGACCTTCAAGGTGATGGGCGCGCGCGACGTCGTCGTGCTCGACGGCGGCCTGCCCGCCTGGACCGAGGCCGGCCACGACGTCGAGAGCGGCCCGGTGCGCCGGCCCGAACGCCATTTCACCGCCCGGCTCGACAATTCCGCCGTCCGAGACCTCGCCGCCATGAAGGCGATCGTCGCCGACGGCTCGGCCCAGGTGGTCGACGCCCGCGGCGCCCCCCGCTTCCGCGGCGAGGCGCCGGAGCCGCGGCCGGGCCTTCGCGGCGGCCACATGCCCGGCGCTGCCAACGTGCCGTTCGACCGGGTGATCGCCGACGGCCGACTGAAGGATCCCGCGGCCGTACGCGCCGCCTTCGCCGAGGCCGGCGTCGACCTCGACCGGCCGATCGTCACCTCCTGCGGCTCGGGCGTCACCGCCGCGGTGCTGACCATGGCGCTCGCTACCGCCGGCGCCCGCGCGGTCACGCTCTACGACGGCTCCTGGACCGAATGGGGCGGCCGCGACGACGTACCGGTGGTCGGCGGCGCGTGACGGGGGACGGGCCAGGCGTCGGCGCTCAGACCGTCGCGTCCTCGGGCGAGCGCGCCGGCTCCGCCTGCGGCGGCAGCGCGACCGGGGCCGGCTTCGGCGCGAACGGGCCGGCCGGCTGGTCGCCGGTGACGAGGCCGAAGGAGATCACGAGCTTGGCGGCGTCCTCGACCGACATGTCGAGGACGCGGATCTGATCGGGCCGCACGAACAGCAGATAGCCGCCGGTCGGGTTCGGCGTCGTCGGCACGTAGACGGTGAGCAGGTCGGTCGACTGAAGTTTCTCGGCCACCTCGCCCTTGGTCGGCGCGGCGACGAAGGCGATGGTCCACACCCCCTCGCGCGGGAACTCAACCAGCACCGCCTGCTTGAACGACGACCCGCGCTCGGCCAGCACCGAGGCGAAGATCTGCTTCAGGCCCTTGTAGATGTTGCGCACCAGCGGCATGCGCTGGAGCATCGTCTCGGAATAGCCGAACAGGGTGCGGCCGACGATGTTGGCGGTGAGGAAGCCGATCAGGGTGATCAGCACCAGCGCGACGATGACGCCGTAGCCCGGCACCGCGAACGGCAGGTAGGTGTCGGGGTTGTAGGCCGACGGCAGGTAGGGTTTCACCCAGCTGTCGACCCAGGACATGATCGCCCAGCTGAGATAGAGCGTGATGCCGGCGGGGCCGGTCACCAGCAGTCCGGTGAGAAAATAGTTCCTGAGCCGACCCACCGTGACAGACCTCTATCGTGCGCCTCGTCGCGAGCCGACACCACGATCCGGGCGGAAGTTCGATCGTCCGTTGCGGTGCAGCACGGGTTCCGATCATAGTGCGCTTCCGTGAACCCGCCATGGCCGATTTCGTTCGATCGTGCGAGTGTGCCGACGCTGCGCGCCCCGGAGGGATTCGAGCCTGCAGCCTCCGGGGCGGAGCCGGGAACCGGGACGACCGAGCGGATCATGCGCCTCCTCTATCTCGCCGCCGGCTTCCTGTTCCTCGCGCTCGGCATCATCGGCGCGCTGCTGCCGGTGATGCCGACGACGATCTTCCTGATCCTGGCCGCCGCCGCCTTCGCCCGCTCCTCTCCCCGCCTCGAGAAGAAGCTGCTCGACCATCCGCGCTTCGGCCCGGCCCTGGTGCGCTGGCGCGAGCGCGGCGCCATCGCGCCGGGCGCCAAGCTGATGGCCTCGGCGGGCATGGCCGTCGGCTATGCCGGCTTCCTCGCCGGAGCGCGGCCCGGGCTGCCGGGCACGGTGGCGGTCGGCCTCGCCATGGCCGCCTGCGGCATCTTCGTGCTGACCCGCCCCGACAGCTGAAACCGCCACGGGACACCGCGACGGCCCGTGCGGCGCATCATTCCCGGGGAATAGCGTCGCCGGCGGCGGTCGCATCGTGTGGCGAGCCTTGAGAGAATCAGCCGACTTCCCTCAGATGACAGGAGAATTGGCCAACTTCCGGAGCGGATCCGGACGAGGACTTGCCGTGAAGGGCCACGCCCACGATCCGTTCGACGACCTCGGCAGCGAAAAGCCGGGCCCGAACGTTGTCGTGCTCGCCGTCTGGGCGGGCATCGCCGGCCTCGCCGCGGTCGCCGCGGTGACGGCGATGGTGTTCGGCATCGGCGAACGGCCGGTGGTGGCGCCGACGCTTGCCCGGCAGGAGATCCCGCGGACCGCCCCCGTCGCCGCCCCGGCGACCGCGCCCGACGTCGGCGTCCGATTCGCGGCGGCCGCACCGGCCGAGGGTGGCCGATCCGACGTCACCACCCTGCCCGACGGCACCACCACCGACGTCGCCGGCGAAGTGGCACGGCTGCGCGTCGAGAACGCCGCGCTAAGGCAGTCGTCGGACGTGCTGCGCAACCAACTCGCCATCCTGTCGGAGCGGATCGAGCGCCTCGAGGGCAAGTTCGGCGCACTGACCGGCAGCATCGATCCCGCCCCGGCGGTGCCGCGCCTCCGACCGGCGGAGACGGTCCCGCCGGTGACGACCACCGGCCGCGACGTCGCCACCACGCGCGCCACGGTCACGGCGGCGCCGCGCACCGAATTCGGCATCGAGCTTGGCAGCTACGGCGATCTGACCGCGGTCAAGGCGGCGTGGCGGCGCCTGCTCGCCGACAAGCCGGACCTGTTCGGCGACCTCGAGGCCCTCGCAACCGTCCGCGACCGCGGCGGCGCCACCGAGCTGCTGCTCGTCGCCGGCCCGTTCACCAACGCCGCCGACGCGGCCGACCGCTGCACCCGCGTCGAGGACGCCGGCCTCGCCTGCCTGCCGGCCTTCTACCTCGGCCAGGCCCTCGCGATCCGCTGAGGGTCGGCGGTTCGGGCCGGGATCAGTCCCCGCGCCGCGGGAGATCGCCGGCGAGTTCGTGGATGACGCTCGAGAAGTCCTTGGCCTCGCTGAAGTCGCGGTAGACCGAGGCGAAGCGGACGTAGGCGACGTCGTCGAGGTTCTTGAGGCCCTCCATGACGAGTTCGCCGATGCGCTCGGCCGGCACCTCCGGCTCGCCCGCGCTCTCGAGCTGACGCACGATGCCGCTGACCATGCGCTCGACCCGCTCCGGCTCGACCGGCCGCTTGCGGAGCGCGATTTGTACCGAGCGCACCAGCTTGTCACGGTCGAACGGCACGCGCCTTCCGGAGCGCTTGACCACGGTCAGCTCGCGCAGCTGCACGCGCTCGAAGGTGGTGAAGCGGCCGCCGCAGGCCGTGCAGACCCGCCGGCGCCGGATCGCGGTACCGTCGTCGGTCGGACGGCTGTCCTTCACCTGGGTGTCCTCGTTGCCGCAATAGGGGCAGCGCATCGAGCGGTCCTTGTCCGCCGGCCGGGAATCGGTCGGCGCGTGGCGCGCATGATAGACCGCCGACGCCCCCGGGCGGGAGTCCGTCCGGCCCTCCCCGGACGGGGATCACGGAAACCAAGCCGCGCTCGACGGCGGACCGCGGCCCGTGCCATCGTCCGCCCGGCGCGCCCGGCCGGTGCGCGCATCGCTCCAACCGGATCCGACGCAACAGCCACCATGCCGAAGACGCTCGCCGCCCTTGCCCTCCTCCTCGCCGGAACCGCCGCCGCGGTCGCGGCGACGCCCGCGGTCGCCCCGGTCGAGAAGATCGTCGCCGTCATGTACGCCAACTGGGGCAACGGCGATCCCGGCGCCACGACGCCGGACGGCGTCGACGCCGACTATTTCGCGCCGGCCCTGCTCGACGGCGTCTACAGCGCCCGGATCGCCGCGCTCTACCGCGAGGCCGCCAAGCACCCGGCCTTCGACGTCGAGGACGACGCCACCGGCTCGCCGTTCGACTACGACCCGATCGTCGGCGGCCAGGACGGCTGCCCGCTCGAGGACCTCAAGGTCGCGCCCGGCGCCACCACGGCCGGCCGAACCGAGGTCGTCGTCACATTCAAGAACATGCGCTGCTTCGAGGGCAACGACGCCGCCACCCGCGAGCACGTCTCGCGTCGCGTCTTCGTGGTCGTCACCGAGAACGGCCACGCGGTGGTCGACGACGTCGTCCTCGACGACACCGACGCCTCCGACACCCTCTCCAAGCGCCTCGCCGAGATCGCCGCCCTGCCGCAGTGAGCCCCGCGCCCGGAACGACGAAGGGCGCCGCGGTGGTCCGCGGCGCCCCTTTCGCGTCGTTCGGTCGTGCGACCGGCGATCAGCCGTAGATCGGGAAGCGGTCGGTCAGCGCGCGGACGCGCTCCTTGACCGCGGCCTCGACCGAGCCGTTGCCCTCTTCGCCGTTCTCCTTCAGGCCGTCGAGGACGGCGAGGATCAGCTGGCCGACCTCCTGGAACTCGGCGACGCCGAAGCCGCGCGAGGTGGCGGCCGGGGTGCCGAGGCGGATGCCGGAGGTGATGGTCGGCTTCTCCGGGTCGAACGGCACGCCGTTCTTGTTGCAGGTGATGTCGGCGCGGCCGAGCGCGGCTTCGACCGCCTTGCCGGTCAGGCCCTTCGGGCGCAGGTCGACCAGCATCAGGTGGTTGTCGGTGCCGCCCGAGACGATGTCGACGCCGCCGCGGCGGAGCGTTTCGGCAAGCGCCTTCGCGTTCTCGACCACGTTCTTGATGTAGAGCTTGAATTCGGGCTTCAGCGCCTCGCCGAAGGCCACCGCCTTGCCGGCGATGACGTGCATCAGCGGGCCGCCCTGCAGGCCCGGGAACACCGCCGAGTTGATCTTCTTGGCGATGTCCTCGTCGTTGGTCAGCACGAGGCCGCCGCGCGGACCGCGCAGGGTCTTGTGCGTGGTCGAGGTGGCGACGTGGGCGTAGGGGAACGGCGAGGGATGAAAGCCGGCCGCGACCAGACCCGCGAAGTGGGCCATGTCGACCATCAGGTAGGCGCCCACCTCGTCGGCGATCGCGCGGAAGGCCTCGAAGTCCCAGACGCGGCTGTAGGCCGAGCCGCCGGCGATGATGATCTTCGGCTTGTGCTCGACGGCGAGCGCGCGGACCTGATCCATGTCGATGCGGTGGTCCTGCGGACGCACGCCGTAGGCGACCGCGTTGAACCACTTGCCCGAGAGGTTCGGCTTGGCACCGTGGGTCAGGTGGCCGCCCGAGGCGAGGTCGAGGCCGAGGATGGTGTCGCCCGGCTTGGCGAGGGCGAGGAACACCGCCTGGTTCGCCTGCGAACCCGAGTTCGGCTGCACGTTGGCGAACTTGCAGTCGAACAGCTTGGTGACGCGCTCGATCGCCAGATTCTCGGCGATGTCGACGAACTGGCAGCCGCCGTAATAGCGCTTGCCCGGGTAGCCCTCTGCGTACTTGTTGGTGAGCACCGAGCCCTGGGCCTCGAGCACGGCCTTGGAGACGATGTTCTCCGAGGCGATCAGCTCGATCTCGTGCTGCTGGCGGCCGAGTTCCTTGGCGACCGCGGAAGCGATCTCCGGATCCGCCTCGGCGAGCGAGCGGTCGAAGAAGCCGGAGGTGAAGTTCGCATCGGCAGACTGGGTGCTCGACATCTCTCGTGTCCGTTCGATCGGGGGCCGCGCGGGGGCCCGTTGGTCCCGTGGCCGGACGGGCCGGTTCCGTCGGTCGATACCATGCGGGCGGAGAACCCGACAACCGGCATCCCGACGCGGACGGCCGCCATTTGCGCCATGGCGAACGGCTAGCAGCGCCCCCGCGCGCTGTCGCTTCAATGTTGCTGCGGGTCGCCTTCAGCCAAATTTGCGAAGCCCGCGCCGGACCGTGGAAATCCGCGGCTCGCCGACCGTCATCGCCCTGTCGTCGAACGCCGGAACAAGGGACGTGTCAATTCGTCACCCGCCACCGGAGACACTCCCGATGACCCGGACGACCCTTCGCGGCGCCCTCGCCCTGGCGTTGCTGTCGACCACCGCGATCGCAGCCGGCGCCGCGCCCGTCTTCAACCGCGTCGCCACCTTCGAGGTTACCGACAACCTCCCCGAGGACGCCCGCGGCAAGCCGTCGGTCGCCGAGATCGTCTCCGCGACCGCCGACGGCAACACGCTGGTCTACACCGACAGCCCGCAGCAGGGCGTCGGCATCGTCGACATCACCGATCCCGCCGCGCCGAAGGCCGCCGGCTTCGTCGCCCTCGGCGGCGAGCCGACGTCGGTCAAGGTCGTCGGCGGCAAGGCGCTGGTCGGCGTGGTGACGTCGAAGAGCAAGGCCGAGCCGTCGGGCCACCTCGCGGTGGTAGACATCGCCTCGAAGACGGTCGAGTCCACCTGCGACCTCGGCGGCCAGCCGGACTCCGTCGCCGTCTCGCCCGACAAGGCCTACATGGCGATCGCGATCGAGAACGAGCGCGACGAGGAGGTCGCCAAGGGCGATCTGCCGCAGCTGCCGGGCGGCTTCGTCGCCGTGCTGAAGCTCGACGGCGGCCTGCCGGCCTGCGCCGGCCTCGCCAAGGTCGACGTCACCGGCCTCGCGGCGGTCGCGCCGGAGGATCCGGAGCCCGAATTCGTCTCGATCAACGGCCGCAACGAGGCCGTGGTGACGCTGCAGGAGAACAACCACCTCGTGGTGATCGACCTGGCCACCGCCAAGGTCGTGAACCACTTCTCCGCCGGCACGGTGACGCTCGAGCAAGTCGACACCGAGAAGGACGGCGTGATCGACCTCTCGGGCACGAAGAAGGACGTCGCCCGCGAGCCCGACGGCGTCGTCTGGCTCGACGACGACCGCTTCGCCACCGCCAACGAGGGCGACTGGAAGGGCGGCACCCGCGGCTTCACCGTCTGGAACAAGGACGGCACCGTCGTCTACGAATCCGGCGCGTCGCTCGAGCACGAGGTGGTCGCGCTCGGCCACTACAACGACAAGCGCAACAAGAAGGGCATCGAGATCGAGGGCGTCGAGGCCGGCAGCTTCGACGGCGACCGCCTGCTGTTCGTCGCCTCCGAACGCGCCTCGGTGGTCGCGGTCTACCGCGACGGCGCCACGCCCGAACTCCTCCAGATCCTGCCGTCGGGCATCGGTCCCGAGGGCGTGCTGGCGATCCCCGCGCGCAACCTCCTCGTCACCGCCAACGAGACCGACCTCGTCGAGGACGGCGGCGTGCGCGCCCACGTCATGATCTACGCCCGCGCGGAGGGCACCCCGGCCTATCCGACCATCCACTCGGCGAAGACCGCCGACGGCCTGCCGATCCCGTTCGGCGCGCTGTCGGGCCTCGCCGCCGACCACGCCGAGGCCGGCAAGCTCTACGCCGTCTCCGACTCGGTCTATTCGACCGGCCGCATCCTGACGATCGACGCCAAGACCACGCCGGCGACGATCACCGGCGCGCTCACCGTCACCCGTGGCGGCAAGCCGGCCGAGAAGCTCGACCTCGAGGGCATCGCCACCCGCGACGGCGGCGGCTTCTGGCTGGCCTCGGAAGGCAACCCGAAGAAGGAGCTCAAGAACCTCCTGCTGAAGGTCTCCGCCGAGGGCGCGATCGAGGAGGAGATCGAACTGCCGGCCGAGATCACCGCCGGCATGACCAACTACGGCTTCGAGGGCGTCACCACCACCGGCGCCGGCGCGGACGAGACCGTCTGGCTCGCGGTCCAGCGCGGCTGGGAGTCCGATCCGAAGGGCACCACCAAGCTGCTGTCCTACAAGCCGGCCACCAAGGCCTGGGGCGTGGTGCACTACCCGCTCGACGCCGCCGCCGAGGGCGCCTGGGTCGGCCTGTCCGAGGTCACCGCGGTCGGCGACCGCCTCGTCCTGATCGAGCGCGACAACCAGATCGGCCCGAAGGCGCGTCTGAAAGCCCTGACCTCGGTGTCGCTCGCCGGCCTCGTGCCGGCCGCGGTCGGCGCCGCCGAGATCCCGACCGTGACCAAGACGGCTGTCCGCGACCTCGTGCCCGACCTCGCCGCCTTCCACGGCTTCGTGGTCGACAAGGTCGAGGGCTTCACCGTGGACGCGGCCGGCGATGCTTATGTCGTGACCGACAACGACGGCGTCGACGACAGCTCGGGCGAAACCTACTTCCTGAAGCTCGGCAAGCTTCCGACGCCCTGATCGGCGCCGATACGACCGACGACCCGACGGGGCGCGCCGAACCACGGCGCGCCACGTTCCGTTTCGAGCGGGCGCAGCCCGCTCAGGCGAGAATGCCGCCGCCCCGTGCGCCGCCCGGCGCCGCGCCCCCGGGTCCGCCCGCGCCGCCGTCGCCGCGTCCGAGCCGGACCAGCAGCTTGCGCAGCGCCAAGGCCTCGAGGTCGCGCGGCGCGGCCGACGCCGGCCCGACGATCGATACCTCGGTCCCCGTCGCGCCGTCGATCGCCGCGACCTTGACCTGCCGGCCGATCACGGTGTGCTCGAAGTAGATCTCGTCGGCCCGCGGTCCGGCCATGGCGCCGCCCTCCCCGATCCGGAGACGCGAAGGCCCGCCGGATCACGCTGGATCCGGCGGGCCTTCACTGGAAGTCGTGTCGTCGGCCACGCCGCGTCGCGGCGGGCGGCCGTCACTGCGCGGCGACCTCGAGGCCGTCGCGCTGGTAGATGTCGTCGCGGAACTGGACGATGCCGTCCGGCGTCGCCCAGGCGGTGACGTACTGGAAGTAGAGCGGCACCGGATCGGCCACCGGCGCGTCGATGCGCTCGCCCGAGGTCATCGCCTGGATGATGCGCTCCTGCGGCCAGTCGGTGGTGTTCTTCAGGATCCAGAACACGTACTCGCGCACGTTCTGCACGCGCACGCAGCCCGAGGAGTGGAAGCGCGCGTTCTCGCCGAACAGGCCCTTCGAGGGCGTGTCGTGCATGTAGACGCCTTCCGGCGAGGGGAACTCGATCTTGACCGAGCCCATCGAATTGAGGTCGCCCGGATCCTGGCGGAACATGTAGTTGACCGCTTCGTCCGAGTTCCAGTTGATGTTGCGCCAGTCGAGCTCGGTGCCGCGCTGGTCGTAGATGTGGATCTTCTGCCGGTCCAGGTATCCCGAGTCCTGCTGCATCTTCGGGATCAGGTCCTTGATGATGATGGACTTCGGGACCGTCCAGAACGGATTGAACTTGATCAGGTTGATCTTCGACACCAGAAGCGGCGTCTGGCGGTCGATCTTGCCGACCACCGCCTGATGGCGGGAATGGACGAGGTCCGCGTCGACGGTCTCGATCTCGGCGCCGGGGATGTTGACCATCACGTAGCGGCCGCCGAGGTCGCCGGCGAAGGTGCGCGCACGCACTAGGTTGACCTCGAGCTGGCGCAGCCGGACGTCGACCGGCACGTTGAGTTGGCGCAGCGTGTCACCGGCGACGACGCCGTCGGCGTTGAGGCCGTGGCGGAGCTGGAAACGGCGGACCGCGTCGTCGACGAAGGTGTCGAAGCTGTCGGCGTTGCCGCCGCTGGCCGAGATGTCGCCGGTGACGGCGAGGCGTTGGCGCAGGGCGACCACGTTGCCGCTGCGCACGCCGATCTTCAGCGTCTGCTCGCCGGGCACGGTGTTCCAGCCGCCGCGGGCGGCGATGTCGGAATAGGTGGCGATCGCCTGCTCGGTGTAGCCGGCGGTCGCCGACGACAGCGTCGGACGCGCCGAGCGGATCGGCGCCTGCTGCGGACCGGAGGTGTCGAAATTCTCGAACCACTCGGTCTGCGCCATCAGCGTCTGCGCCTCGGCCGAGAAGGCCGCGGCGGAGAACCCGGCGGCGAGGCCGGCCTTCAGCACGGCGCGGCGGCTCGGCGCGGCGCGATGGGTCGTCGAGGCGATCGTCTGCCGAAGGGTCACGACTGGTCTCAGCTCCCGTGATGCCGACCGAGGGCCGGGACGGTCGATCTGGTCGCCCCGTTCCACCGGACATGGTGAACGAACGGAACACGACAATGGATAACGAATCTCTACCGCACCGCGGCAGAGGCCGCCGCGAGGGGCGTCATCGAAAGTTCGATAGGGCCGAACCTTGGCGAAATCGGGACGTCGAGGCAAGGCGCCGACGCCGCACGGGAGCCATGCGGACGAAAAAAGACCCCGGGTTGGAAGGGACCCGGGGTCTAGACCACGTCTCGGGAGGAGAGACGCTTCTTCGGGTTCGACCCGGGGCCGGCGGGGAGAGGAACCGGACCGGGTGGGAGGTGAACCCGAACACATTCACACTGTGTCGCGAAACGATTAATAAGTGGTTAACGGAAAGTCGTCGAGGCGCACCTTCGTCGAAATCGACACGATCCACAGGGGATGCCGCGAGATGGCGCCCCGCCGTAGACTTACGGACGGCGAGGTCAGGCGGAAGCGACGTCTGGGCCGTGTCTCGCCCGCTACGTGGACGCATGTCCGAGCTGCTGGCCATGCACGGAGAGATATACCAGCTTCTGCGGATCTCGACGGTCGAGCCATGCGAATTCGGCGGTCATTTCTGCATTGCAAAACAACAACTGCTTGTCATCGTTCGATGTTTTGCCACGGGTCGACAACGCGAAACCCGGCCGGAACGTTCCGGCCGGGTCGCGTCGACTTGGCTCCGGTGCGGTCGGCGGCGGCGGTCAGGCCGCGCCGATCGCCGGGTCGCTGTAGCTCGGCTTGCCGTTCTCGACGTGGCCGGCGAACTGCTGGCGGAAGCCGGCGACACCGAGGACGGTGACGACGAGGTCGTACCATCCGGCATTTCCCTTGGCCGAGACGCGCACCACGGCGCTCTTGCCCGGGGCGATCGCCCGGTTGGTCGCCTTGCCGGTGTAGACGTTCGCGATCCGGGCGACCACGGCGGCCGTGCCGGTGTTGCGGATCTGCAACGTCACCGCGGTGGCGGCGTGGTCGGTCGACGAGGTCACGGCGAGGCTCTTGGCCGCGACGGCCATCTTGCCGCGCAGGGCGCGGTAGAAGCCGTTCGGACCGTGGACGGTGACCTCGTAGGTCGAACCGGCCGCAAGCGCGAGCGCGTCGTTCAGCTTGGCGCGGGCACCGACGGTGTGGCCGCGCGGGGCGATCACGTCGCCGGCGGTGCGGACGTGGAAGAAGGCGGCGACACCGCTGCCGGCGTTGCGCATGGCGAGCGAGACCGTGCCCTTCGCCGGCTCTGCGACCAGATCGGCGTCGATGCGGTAGGGCAGCGGCCGGGCGGGACGCATGCCCTTCTCCTGGCCCGGCAGCGTCTGCTTGGCCGGCACCACGGCGTGGTAGTCGTCGTAGCGCTTGGTACGGTCGGCGGGGGCGTATTTCGCGGTCGACGGCAGGCGCGGCACCTTGGAGTCGGCGCGGGTGAAGTCGAACGCGGTGGTGAGGTCGCCGGCGACGGCTCGGCGCCACGGCGTGATGTTGTCCTCGCGGATATCCGGATGATCCTTCTCGAAGCGCTTCTCGATGAAGCGGATCACCGAGGTGTGGTCGAACACCTGCGAGTTCACCCAACCGCCCTTGGACCACGGCGAGATCGCCAGCATCGGCACGCGCGAGCAGAAGCCGTAGGGTCCCTTCTCCGGGTGGGAGGCCGAACCCTCGAAGATCTCGTTCTCGATCGACACCGTCGACTTGCCGTGGGCCGGCGACATCGGCGCGGTCGGCGGCACCACGTGGTCGTAGAAGCCGCCGTTCTCGTCGTAATTGATGATCAGGACGGTCTTGGCCCAGACCTCCGGATTGGCGGTGAGGATGTCGAGGATCTGGGAGATGTACCAGGCGCCGTAGTTCGGGATCCAGTTCGGATGCTCCGAATAGGCTTCCGGCGCGGCGATGTAGGACACCTTCGGCAGCCGGCCGGCCTTGACGTCGGCGGCGAAGACGTCGAACAGCGTGCCGCCGACCTTGATGTTGGTGCCGGTGCGGGCGCGCTGGGCGAGCGGCGAGCCCTCGGCCGCGTTCTGGTACTGGTGGAAGTAGAGCAGCGAGTTGTCGCCGTAGTTGCCGATGTAGGGGTCGCCGGTCCAGCCCCAGAAGCCGGCCTGGGTGAGGCCGTCGCCGACGTCCTGGTAGACCTTCCAGGAGATGCCCGCCTTCTGCAGCCGCTCGGGGAAGGTCGACCAGTCGTAGCCCGCCTCGGCGTTGTCGATCACCGGGCCGCCGCCCTTGCCGTCGTTGCCGACCCAGCCGGAGAACATGTGGTAGCGGTTCGGGTCGGTCGGGCCGATCAGCGAACAGAAATAGTTGTCGCAGACGGTGAAGGCGTCGGCGAGCGCGAAGTGGTAGGGGATGTCCTTGCGCAGGTAGTAGGTCATCGCCGCCACGCCCTTGGCGGGGATCCACTGGTCGTACTTGCCCTCGTTCCACGCCATCTGGCCGTCGGCCCAGCCGTGGGCGACGTCCTCGAGGAACTTCTCGCCGAAGTTCGCATCCGGCCGGAACGGCAGCACGTCGCCCGTCGGCGAGGGCTGCGCCCACACGGTCTTGCCGGTCGAGAGCCGCACCGGACGCGGGTCCTCGAAGCCGCGGACGCCGCGCATCGTGCCGAAATAGTGGTCGAACGACCGGTTCTCCTGCATCAGCACGACGATGTGCTCGACGTCGCGGATGGTGCCGGTACGGACCTCCGCGGGAATCGCGAGCGCGCGCTCGATGCTGCCGGTCATCGACGCGGCGAAGGCGCCGCTGCCGATCAGTTTCAGGAATTCGCGCCGATCGTTCGCGGCCATTTCTCCACCCCGTCGTCGTTGGACGTGACGGCCGGAACGCTAGTCGGCCTCGTCCGACACCGCGGTGACGATCTCGCGAACATTCGATAACATACTGACGTGAATAGATGAAACATGCATGTGCGCGGCAGGTGTGCGCTCGCGCTGGCGGTACGAGGCGCCTTCCGTCCAGGTCCGGGCGGTGCCGCCGGCGGGCGGCGGGCGTGGCCCGGGCCACTCCGCGACGACACCGAACCTGCGCACCCGCGCCATCGCGCCGATCGGCAGACTGCGGCTGGACGACGACGGCGCGCGAAGGCAACGGCGCGCGGCGCCGCTGGCGACGCGGTGGCAATGGCAGGCGGCACGACGGCGACGCGGCGCGGGGACCGGGAGGACCGTGCACGCCGCCCCTCCCCGTCCACCGTCGCCCGGGCTGTGCCGCGCGCCGCCCTACTCCGCCGCGGCGCGCTGGGGGCGGCGGCCGAGGAGGTCCTTGAGGTAGCGGCCGGTGTAGCTCTCGGGCACCTTGACGAGGTCCTCCGGCCGCCCCGCCGCGACGATGCGGCCGCCGCCGTCGCCGCCCTCGGGACCGAGGTCGACGATCCAGTCGGCGGTCTTGATGACCTCGAGATTGTGCTCGATCACCACCACGGTGTTGCCCTGGTCGGCGAGTTCGTGGAGCATTTCCAGGAGCTTGGCGACGTCGTGGAAATGCAGGCCCGTGGTCGGCTCGTCGAGGATGTAGAGCGTGCGACCGGTTGCCCGACGCGACAGCTCCTTGGCGAGCTTGACCCGCTGGGCCTCGCCGCCGGACAGCGTGGTCGCCTGCTGTCCGACCTTGATGTAGCCGAGGCCGACCTCGCGCAGGCTCACCATCTTGTCGCGGATGCCGGGCACCGCTTCGAAGAAGCCGCAGGCCTCGTCGACCGTCATGTCGAGCACGTCGGCGATCGAGCGGCCCTTGAACTGAACCTCCAGCGTCTCGCGATTGTAGCGCTTGCCCTTGCAGACGTCGCAGGTGACGTAGACGTCCGGCAGGAAGTGCATCTCGATCTTGATGACGCCGTCGCCCTGACAGGCCTCGCAGCGCCCGCCCTTAACGTTGAAGGAGAAGCGGCCCGGCTGGTAGCCGCGTGCCTTCGCCTCCGGCAGCCCGGCGAACCACTCGCGGATCGGCGTGAAGGCGCCGGTGTAGGTGGCCGGGTTCGAGCGCGGGGTGCGCCCGATCGGCGACTGGTCGATGTCGATCACCTTGTCGAGGAATTCGAGGCCCTCGACGCGGTCGTGCGCGGCGGCCTGCTCGCGGGCGCCGTTGAGCCGGCGCGCCGCCGCCTTGAACAGGGTGTCGATCAGGAAGGTCGACTTGCCGCCGCCGGACACGCCGGTGACGCAGGTGAAGGTGCCGATCGGGATCTCGGCGGTGACGTTCTTGAGGTTGTTGGCGCGCGCGCCGACGACGCGGATCAGCTTCTTGCGGTCGACCTTGCGGCGCTTGGACGGCACCGGCACGGCGAGCCGGCCGGAGAGATACTGGCCGGTCAGCGAGGTCGGGTCGGCCATGATCTCGGCCGGCGTGCCCTGCGACACGATCCGTCCGCCGTGGACGCCCGCGCCCGGGCCGACGTCGACGACGTAGTCGGCGGCGAGGATGGCATCCTCGTCGTGCTCGACCACCAGCACCGTGTTGCCGAGGTCGCGCAGGTGCTTGAGCGTCTCGATCAGGCGGTCGTTGTCGCGCTGGTGCAGGCCGATCGACGGCTCGTCGAGCACGTAGAGCACGCCGGTCAGGCCCGAGCCGATCTGGCTGGCGAGGCGGATGCGCTGGCTCTCGCCGCCGGACAGCGTCCCGGAGCCGCGCGCGAGCGAGAGATAGTCGAGGCCGACGTCGTTGAGGAAGCGCAGCCGCTCGCGGATCTCCTTGAGGATGCGTCCGGCGATCTCGTTCTGCTTGTCGGTCAGCCGGCCGGGCAGCGCCTCGAACCACACCGCCGCTTCGCGGATCGACTTGCGGGTGGCCTCGCCGATGTGCAGCCCCGCGATCTTCACCGCCAGCGCCTCCGGCTTCAGCCGGTGACCGCCGCAGGCCTCGCAGGGATGGTCGGACTGGAAGCGGCCGAGCTCCTCGCGGACCCAGTCGGAATCGGTCTCCTTCCAACGCCGTTCGATGTTGACCAGCACGCCCTCGAACGGCTTCGACGTCTTGTAGGAGCGCAGGCCGTCGTCGTAGACGAAGGTGATCTCCTCTTCGCCCGAGCCGAGCATGATCGTCCGGCGCACCTGCTCGGGCAGGTCGCGCCAGGGCGTCGTCATCGAGACCTTGTAGTGCCGGCAGATCGCCTCCAGCGTCTGCGCGTAATAGGGCGACGACGAGCCGGTCTTGGCCCACGGCACGATCGCCCCGCCCTTCAGCGACAGGGCGTCGTCGGGCACGGCGAGTTCGGCCTCGAACTTCAGCTCGGTGCCGAGGCCGTCGCACTTCGGGCAGGCGCCGAACGGATTGTTGAACGAGAACAGCCGCGGCTCGATCTCGGGGATCGTGAAGCCCGAGACCGGGCAGGCGAATTTCTCGGAGAACACCACGCGCTTCGGCGTGCCGTCCTCCTCCTTGTCGTCGGCGTATTCCAGCACGGCGATGCCGTCGGCGAGCTTCAGCGCGGTCTCGAAGCTGTCGGCGAGGCGGGTGGCGAGGTCGGCGCGCACCACGATGCGGTCGACCACCACGTCGATGTCGTGCTTCAGCTTCTTGTCGAGCGCGGGCACTTCTTCGATCGAATGGTAGGCGCCGTCGACCTTGACGCGCTGGAAGCCCTTCTTCTGCAGGTCGGCGAGTTCCTTGCGGTACTCGCCCTTGCGCCCGCGGATCATCGGTGCCAGCAGGTAGAGCCGGGTGCCCCCGGCGATCTCCAGCGTGCGGTCGACCATCTGGCTGACGGTCTGGCTCTCGATCGGCAGGCCGGTGGCCGGCGAGTAGGGCACCCCCACCCGCGCGAACAACAGGCGCATGTAGTCGTAGATCTCGGTGACCGTGCCGACCGTCGAGCGCGGGTTGCGCGAGGTGGTCTTCTGCTCGATCGAGATCGCCGGCGAAAGCCCGTCGATCTGGTCGACATCAGGCTTCTGCATCATCTCGAGGAACTGGCGGGCGTAGGCCGACAGGCTCTCGACGTAGCGGCGCTGGCCCTCGGCGTAGATGGTGTCGAAGGCGAGCGACGACTTGCCCGACCCCGACACGCCGGTCAGCACCACCAGGCTGTCGCGCGGCAGTTCGAGGTCGACGTTCTTGAGGTTGTGCTCGCGCGCGCCGCGGATCGCGATCGTCCGCTTCGCCGTGTCGAAGGCCGGTGTCCTCTTGCCCGTCATCGTCCGTCCCGATCCGAACCGCCGACCGTGCCCGTATCGGCACCGCCGCGACGTTCCCTGGTGCCCGCGTCCGGCGCGGACCGCCGGTCATCGTCTCCGCCGCCGTCGACAGCCGCTGTCAGCAGCCGCGACGATCGTGGCCCGCCATGCGGGCCGATCCGCCAATATAGGAGGGCCTTGCCGGACGCCAATTCCCGTGGCAAGAACATAGAGAGAACGACGACGAGCCACCAGCCCTTTTCGGCGCCCGCTGTGGATAAAGCGACACGCAGCCGGATCGGGTTTCCGTCCGCGGTTCCGTCCGTCGGGGGCGGGGCGTAGGGTGGCGGACTTTCCGCCGGGGACCCAGAGGGCGCCCCGGATGTTGTGGGCACGGGTACGCGGCCGACGCGGCGGCGGACAAAGACAGGGAGCGGCGGCCATGGCTGGCAGCGTCAACAAGGTGATCCTGGTCGGCAATCTCGGGCGCGACCCGGAGGTGCGGCGTCTCGGATCGGGCGAGCCGGTGGTCAACCTGCGCATCGCCACGTCCGAGACCTGGCGCGACAAGAACTCCGGCGAGCGCAAGGAGAAGACCGAGTGGCACTCGGTCGTCATCTTCAACGAGAATCTCGCGCGGGTCGCCGAGCAGTACCTGCGCAAGGGTTCGACGGTCTACGTCGAGGGCCAGTTGCAGACCCGCAAGTGGCAGGACCAGTCCGGCCAGGAGCGCTACACCACCGAGGTGGTGATCCAGCGCTTCCGCGGCGATCTCACCCTGCTCGGCAGCCGCGGCGAAGGCGGCGGCGGACGCGGCGAGATGAGCGAATACGAGGGCGGCGGCTCCGACTTCGGCTCGTCGAGCCCGATGGAGAGCTCCGGTGGCGGCCGCGGCGGCTACGGCGGCGGCGGCCGTTCGGGTGGCGGCGGCCGGCCGGCCCCGCAGAGCGGCGGTGGCGGCTCGGGCGGCGGCAGCGGCTTCGGCGGCGACATGGACGACGAGATCCCGTTCTGACGGGATCGAAGGGCGGGCCTGATGGGGCCCGCCCCTTTCGTTTGCGAGGACGGTCGAGACGTCCGTCGCGGGTGTCTTCGTACCGGCACGAGCCCGGACGGGCGGCTCGGAGCCTTCCGTCCGGGGATCCGGTTCGCGGCCGCTCTTCGGCGCGCTCAGCCCTTCAGCGCGGCGGCGAGCGACGCGCGCAGCGACGTCGTCGGCCGGCCGATCAGCGTCGACAGCGCCTTGCCGCCGTCGTAGAGGCCGCCCTTGGAGGCGCCGGTGTCCGACGTGGCGAGCAGGTCGGCGAAGCCCTCGGGCAGACCGACCGAGACCAGGAAGCCCTTGTAATCGGCTTCGGGCAGGTTCTTGAAGACGACCGGCTTGCCGGAGAGGTCGGCGAGCGTCGCCGCCCACTCGGCCATGGTGAAGGCCTCGTCGCCGCCGAGTTCGTAGATCTTGCCGGCCTGATCGTCCGAGGCCAGCACGACAGCGGCGGCCTCGGCGTAGTCGGCACGGGCGGCGGCGGAGATGCGGCCGTCGCCGGAGGCCCCGAGGACGGCGCCGTGCTCGAGCGCCGGCGCGATCGAACCGGCGTAGTTCTCGATGTACCAGCCGTTGCGCAGGAACACGTGCGGAACGCCCGAGGCGGCGAGATAGGCCTCGGTCTCGGCGTGCTCGGCCGCCAGCGGCAGGGGCGACGTCGCGGCGCCGAGGATGCTCGTGTAGGCGATCAGGCCGACGCCGGCCGCCTTGGCGGCGTCGATCGTCGCCTTGTGCTGCGGCATCCGGCGGCCGAGCTCGTTCGAGGAGATGAGCAGCAGCCGGTCGACGCCGGCGAAGGCCGCGGCGAGCGTCTCCGGACGGTCGTAGTCGACGACGCGGACGCCGACGCCCTTCGCAGCCAGGTCCGCGACCTTGCCGGGATCGCGCACACCCGCCACGATGCGGGACGACGCCACCTTGTCGAGCAGCGCGGCAATCACCAGCCGGCCGAGCTGGCCGCTGGCGCCGGTGACGAGGATGACGGGTTCGGTGGCGGACATGGCGACTCTCTCCTGGTCTCGTTGCGAGATGTGGTCTAACTTAGAGACCGTTCGAGAGACGCGGAAGGAGGCATGATTTCGTGTCCAGGTTACCTCGGGGGAACCAGAGCCCGGCCGACGCCGAGCGAATCCGCAAGAAGCTCGGTTTCGAGCCCGCCCTCTGCCCGGTCCGCGACGTGCTCGACCAGCTCGGCGACAAGTGGACGGTGCTGATCCTGACGACGCTGCGCCACGAGCCGCGGCGCTTCAGTGCGCTGCAGCGGGCGGTGCCCGACATCTCCAAGCGGATGCTGACCGAAACGCTGCGCTCGCTGGAGCGCGACGGGCTCGTCACCCGTGCGGTCTACCCGACCAAGCCGCCGAGTGTGGAATACGCCATCTCGGCGCTCGGCCTGTCGATGCTGGCGCCGATCGATGCCCTGGTCGCCTGGGCCGACGCCAACCACGCCGCCGTCAACCGCGCCCGCGCTCGCTTCGACGCGGAAGCGGCCGGGACGCCGGCGGACCTCGTCGCCTGACGGTCACGGCGCGTCGGTGCGCTCAGCGGCGAGCACGGCGGCGAGATTGTGGGCGTGGACGTCGGCGTAGGGCTCGAACCAGAGGATGGCGCCGCTGGCGAGATCGGGCGCGAGCAGGTCTCGTACGGGGGCGGCGGCGAGTGCCGCGTCGCTGCAGCAGAGCTTCAGGATCTCGACGTAACGCTTGGTTGCGTCGATCAAATCCGTCCCATAGCCGCCGGCCGCGATGCGGTCGGGATCGCCGTGGTTCGGCAGGATCCGCGCCACCGGCCACGCCGCCATGCGGTCGAGGTCGGCGAGGTGGCGGTCGAGACGGGTCGGCTCGGCGACATAGGTCAGCGTGTCCTCGAGCGTGTCGCCGGCCAAGAGGATGCCGGCGTCGGGCAGCCGGATCACCAGGCCGTCGCGGCTGTGGACGTCGAAGCGGCGCAGTTCGAGCGTGCGTCCGCCGAGCGAGAGATCGAGCCCTTCGGCGAAGGTTCGCGTCGGCATCACCAGCGGTCGGATCGGCGGGTCGCCGGTCTCGTAGTCCGCGCGGTTGGCCGCCAGGAAGTCGGCGGTGAGGTCGAGCGCCAGGATCTCGCAGTCGGCGAAGACGGCGTTGCCGGCGACGTGGTCGCGGTGCCAATGGCTGAGCACCACGGTGAAGCGCCGCACCCCGCGCCGCTCCAGGTCGGCGCGCACCAGTGCGGCGTGGGCCGGCGACATGTGGGTGTCGTAGACCACCGCCTCGTCGCCGGCGACGAGCGCGTAGCTCGCCGTACCGAGCACGAAGGCGCCGTCGTCGAGCCAGTTCGGCCCCGGGCCGTGCAGGCGCACGCCCGGGACGCGGCCGTCGTAGAAGGCGAGGACGCCTGCGGCCGGCTCCAGCACGCGCATGGTGTCGCCGATCATCCCGCGCCCTCCCCGTTCCGTGTTCTCGAGAGTCTCGGCCATCCGGCCGGCGCCCGGTCGGGCGCTCCGCGCACGCGATGCTCCGACCGGAGGTCGGCGCGTCGCGCGCTCGGGATCACTCCGCGGCGAATCCGCGGATCTTCAGGCTACGATCCTTGTTGCGGACCGCATAGCCCGCCTGCGTCGGCCACAGCCCGTAGGCGTTGGGAACACCGAGCGCCAGGGCGGCGTGGAGCGGCCAGTTGGGATCGTCGAGTGCCATGCGGCCGAGCGCCACCAGATCGGCGGCGCCGGACGCGACGATGCGTTCCGCGTCGGCCGGCTCGGTGACGAGCCCGACCGCCACCGTGGCGATCTCGGCCTCGGCGCGGATCCGCTCGGAAAGTGCCAGCTGATAGAGCGGCGCCGGGCGAATGGTCGCGCCGTCGAAGCCGCCGGAGGAGACGTGGACGACGTCGACGCCGCGCGCCTTCAGTTCGCGGGCGAACACGACGCTGTCCTCGACGGTCCAGCCGTCGGGGTGGGCGTCGGTCGCGGAGATCCGCACCAAGAGCGGCCGCTCGGCCGGCCAGGCCGCGCGCACCGCGTCGACCACCGCCAGCGGCAGCCGCATCCGGTTCGCGAGACTGCCGCCCCATTCGTCGTGGCGGTGGTTGGCGAGCGGCGACAGGAACTGGTTGAGCAGATAGCCGTGGGCGGCGTGGATCTCGACGAGGTCGAAGCCGGCGGCGAGCGCCCGGCGGGCGGCGTCGGCGAATTTGCCCGGCAGGGCACGGATCTCGTCGGGCGAAAGTTCGCGCGGCGTCTTGAAGCCGGGGGCGTCGGAATGACGGACGGCGGACGGCGCGACCGGCTGCCAGTCGACGAAACCGGCGGCGTCCTTCTCGGCCTCGGTCTCGTCGAAGCGGCCGCGCCAGGGCAGCGGCGTCGCCGCCTTGCGGCCGGCGTGGGCGAGCTGGATGCCGGCGGCGGCACCCTGCCCGTGCAGGAAATCGACGACGCGGGCGAGCGGGGCGACGTGGGCGTCGCTCCAGAGGCCGAGGTCGGCGTAGGTGATCCGGCCCTCCGGCACCACCGCGGTCGCCTCGGCGATCACGAGGCCGAAGCCGCCGATGCCGAAACGGGCGAGGTGGGCGAAGTGCCAGTCGTTCGCCATGCCGTCGCGTGCCGAATACTGGCACATCGGCGGCACGACGACGCGGTTCTTCAGGATGAGGGCGCGAAGGGCGAGGGGGGAGAAGAGTGTTGTCATGATGACGGGACTCCTCCATCCCGGCGCGCCCGCCGTCAATCGACCGGCCCCGCAACTGCTCGTGAGGTCGCCGTGAGCCGTACCGGGGCCTTGGCGGTCCGTACTCCCACGTGCTGACGACAGGCCGCTGGTCCCGCTCGGTTTTCCGCCCCCTGCCCCGCCCCTGCCCGGCGCTGCGACGTTGCCGCACCCCCGCCCTCGCTTGCACCCGGCTCCGGCGGGGTGCGATCATGAGCGTGGACGGAAGGATCGAGGTTCGGGAGGATTCGTGTCCGATCTGATGACGGGGCCCGACGCCGAGGCGGTCGGGCGGGCGGCCGCGTTGCTCGCCAGGGCGAGACAGCCGGCGATCGCCGGGCTCGGAACGGACGTCGACGGCGTCCGGGCCGCGTTGAAACTCGCGGCGCGGATCGGCGCGATGGTCGATCACGCCGCCGTCGCCCACGGCCGCGTCGAGCTGCGCACGCTCGCCGACACCGGCGTGATGACGACCACGCCGACCGAGGCGCGCCACCGCGCCGACCTCGTCGTGCTCGCCGGCCCCGGCGCGGTCGCCTTCGCCGACCACGCCCGCGCCTTCGCCGACGGCGGCGGCCTCTACCCCTGGCGCGGCGCCCGCGGCGTGCTCTGCCTCGGCACCGGCGCGGCGCGGCCCGCCCAGATGGCCTTCGACGGCGACGTCGCCGCCGTCGGCGACGGCCAGCCGCTCGACCGTCTCGTCGCCCTCTTGTCGGCGCGCCTCTCGGAGCGCCCGGTCGGCGACCTCGGCAACGGCCCGGACGCCACGGCGCTCGACGCCGCGGTGCTGCAGATGAAGTCGGCCGCCTTCGGCGTCGTCGTCTACGACCCCGCGGACTTCGACCACGTCGCCCTCGACGGCCTGATGGCGCTGGTGCGCAAGCTCAACGCCGAGACGCGCTTCACGACCCTCGCCGTCCCGGCGCACCACCACGGCCGCGGCGCCAACCTCGTCGCCGCCTGGAATACCGGCGACCGGCTGCCGATCGGCCTCGGCCGCGGCTATCCCGAGCAGGACGACTGGCGCTTCGACGTCGAGCGCGCCGTCGCCGCCCGCGAGGTCGACGCGCTGCTCTGGATCGGCGCCCTCGGCCCCGCGCTGCCGGCCTGGTCCGGCGACGTGCCGACGGTCGCCCTGATCCACCACGGCGCCCGCGACGCCGCCGCCGATGTCGTCATCGAGGTCGGCGTGCCCGGCGTCACCCACGCCGGCGTCCTCGCCGACGCCGTCCGCGACGGCTTCGCCTATCTCGAGCCGCGCGCGCCGCAGTCGCTCCCGTCCGTCGCGGCCGTGGTCGCGGCCATCGAAGCCGCCATCGCCGGAGGGCAGCCATGATCATCCGCCTCAAGGGCGGGCGCGTCGTCGATCCCGTCGGCGGCGCCACCACCGTCCGCGACGTCGTGCTGGTCGACGGCCGGATCGTCGAGGATTCGCCGACGCTCGGCCCCGCCGACGAGACCTACGACTGCACCGGCAGGATCGTGATGGCCGGCGCCGTCGACGTGCACTCGCACATCGCCGGCGGCAACGTGACGATGTCGCGCCTGCTGCTGCCGGAACTGCACGTCAGCGAAGACCCCGCCGGCGACGGCCTCGCCTTCGGCACGGCCAAGTGGTCCGGTTGGGAGACCGGGCGGCTCTACGCCGAGATGGGCTTCACCACCGTGGTCGAGCCGGCGCTGGCGCCGACCCAGGCGATGCAGACCCATCTCGAGCTCGCCGACATCCCGATCATCGACCGCGGCGCGCTGACCGTGGTCGGCAACGACGACCACTTCCTGTCGCTGCTCAGGGCGCGCGAGAGCCGCGACGCGGTGCGCGATTCGCTCGCCTATCTCCTGAAGCAGTCCAAGGGTCTCGGCCTCAAGGTCATCAATGCCGGCGGTCCGGCCGCCTTCCACTCCGGCCTCAGGACCTTCGATCTCGACGACGTCGTGCCGCACTACGGCGTCTCCTCGCGCGAGATCGTCCAGAGCCTGCTGACCGCCGTCGACCAGATCGGCGTGCCGCATCCGCTCCACGTCCACGCCAACAACCTCGGCATGCCCGGCGCGCCGGACACCATCGCGGACACCATCGCCGCGGCCGAGGGCCGGCGGATGCATTTCGCCCACATCCAATTCTATTCCTACGGCAAGGACGCCGAGGGCGGGATGATCTCGGGCGCCGAGCAGATCGCGGCCTCGCTCGCCGATCACCCGAACATCACCTGCGACGTCGGTCAGGTCATGTTCGGGCCGACGGTGACGATCTCGCTCGACCTGATGAAGCAGTGGCAGGGCGCCGCCTATGCCAAGCCGATGAAATGGTCGCTGACCGACGGCGACGCGGAGGGCGGCGGCGTGGTGCCGTTGGTCTACAAGCGCAAGACCTGGGTCAACGCGCTGCAGTGGGCGATCGGCCTCGAGCTGTTCCTGCTGTCGCCGGATCCCTGGCGCGTCCTGATGACGACCGACCACCCGAACGGCGGCTCCTTCACCACCTATCCGCAGATCCTGCATCTGCTGATGGACGCCGGCGAGCGCGCGCGTTGGCTGGAGACGATGCCGGAGAAGGCGCGCGAGCGCACCGGCCTCGCCAAGCTCGACCGCGAGTACACGCTCGAGGAGGTCGCGATCATGACCCGCGCGGCGCCGGCGCGCCTGCTCGGCCTCCACGATCGCGGCCACCTGAAGCCCGGCGCGATCGCCGACGTCGCGGTCTACGACGACCTCGCCGACCGCACGGCGATGTTCACGGGCGCGCGCTACGTCTTCAAGGACGGCAACCTCGTCGTCCGCGACGGCCGGGCGCTAGGCTGGACGGCGGGCCGCACCTCGATCCTCGTGCCCGACTACGATCCCATCATGGACCGCCGGATGGCGGACTACATTTCGGACCGCTTCGGCGTCGGCCCCTCCGCCTTCGCGGTGCCGGCGGCCGCCTTCGGCGAACGCGACATCTTCAAGGTCGAGCCATGCGCGAACTGATCGTCAACGGCGTCCGCATCGACGACACCTTCGCCGAGGCCTTCGACATGGCCGCGACCGGGGTGATCGTCACCGCGCCGACCGCGAAATGGGCGGAGATCGCCGCCCGCACCATGACCGGCTTCGCCACGTCGGTGATCGCCTGTGGCTGCGAGGCCGGTATCGACCGGTTCCTCGCCCCCGAGGAGACGCCGGACGGGCGGCCGGGCGTGCGCGTCCTGATCTTCGGCTTCGACGGCGCCGGTCTCGAGCTGCAGCTCAGGAACCGCGTCGGTCAGTGCGTGCTGACCTCGCCGGGCTCGGCCTGCTTCTCCGGCATCGACGGCGGCAAGCGCCTCAAGCTCGGCGCTACGCTGCGCTTCTTCGGCGACGGCGACCAGATCGCCAAGAAGCTCGGCTCCAAGCGCTACTGGCGCGTGCCGGTGATGGACGGCGAGTTCACCGTCGAGCACGACACCGGCCTCGCCGAGGGCGCGATCGGCGGCGGCAACGTGCTGATCCTCGGCCGCAGCCACGCCGAGGTGCTGGAAGCCGCCGAGGCCGCCGTCGCCGCGGCGTCGACCGTGCCGGGCGTGATCCTGCCCTTCCCCGGCGGTATCGTCCGTTCGGGCTCCAAGGTCGGCTCGAAATACAAGGGCCTGATCGCCTCGACCAACGGCGCCTTCTCGCCGGTGCTGCGCGGCGAGCCCGGCTCGCAACTCGACGCCGACACCGGCGCAGTGCTGGAACTGGTGATGGACGGGCTCGACTTCGCCGCCATCAAGGAATCGATGCGGCTCGCCCTCCACGCCGCCTGCGCCTTCGGCCCCGAGCGCGGCATCCAGCGCATCTCCGCCGGCAACTACGGCGGCAACCTCGGCCGGCACCACTTCCACCTCGGGGATCTCGTCTGATGGCGCCGCTCACCCTCACCCTGAAGGCGACCCCGCCCGAGCGGCTCGACCTCTCCGGTCTCGTGCCCGCGGCGCTCGCCGGCAAATCGGCCGCCGAGATCGCCGCGCTGCCGATCGGCACCACGCGGACCGGCGTCGCCGTCGGCGACGTCTTCGCCGTTTCGGGCGACGACGGGGACGTGCTGGTGTTCGACGGCGGCTCCGAGCGTTTCGACAACCTCGGCCGCGGCCTCGCCGGCGGCGAGATCCGCGTGACCGGCGACGTCGGTGCGTATTGCGGCCGCGCCATGAAGGCCGGCCGCATCACCGTCGAGGGCTCGCTCCGCGGCCCTTACGCCGGCACCGCGATGACCGGCGGCACCATCGCCGTCGCCGGCAACGCCGCCGACGCCACCGCCGCGGCGATCCCCGGCGCCATGCACGGCATGGCCGGCGGCCTGATCTTGATCGGCGGTTCGGCCGGCGACTATCTCGGCGACCGCATGCGCCGCGGCGTCGTCGCCGTCGTCGGCACCGCCGGCGCGGTCGCGGGCGCCCGCATGGTCGGCGGCACCATCCTCGCCGCCAGCCTCGGCCCGCGCGCCGGCCGTTCGATGAAGCGGGGCACGCTGATCGCGGGCGCGGTCGAGGCGCTGGAGCCGACCTTCGTGCCGGCCGGCGACTACGACCACGCCTTCCTGAAGATCCTGAACAAGTGGCTCCACACCGAGGCCGGCGCCGCCGCCGCCGCGCTGGTTCCCCTCGACGCCCGCCGCTGGCGCGGCGACATGGCGAGCCTCGGCAAGGGCGAGATCATCGTCGGCGCCTGAGGCGTCGAACCTGATACGGCGAGATCCGGACCGCGGCAGTCACCCGACGCCGCGGTCTTCGCGTTTTGCCACCATAAGATGCACGGGGCCGGCAGCACCCTCGACATTGCAACCACTACAGCGCAAGGTTGCTCCGTTCGCGAGCCAAGCAGCAGCGCCGATCCAGCGGCGCGATCCGGGGGATGGGCCACCCGGACCGTGGCGACGGCCTCGTCTCGCGAACGGGAGGTCCGGCCATGTCGCGCATGCGATGGAAGCTGGAGATCGGCCTGACGAAAAATGCGGACCGCTGGGTCGTAACGGTCCGCATCACTTTCGTCATCTGATCGAGGGGCGGGCGGCTGGAACTGCCCGCCCCACTCCTCCAATATGGCACCACCCCGCCCGCATTTCAACGCAGGCGCGCGTGCTCACTCTTCGGGCTTAGCCTCGACATGGCGCGGGAAGATGCCGACCGGCGCCGGCAGCACCGTTCCGCCGGCGAGGCGGCCGGACCGGCCGAGGGCGTCGAAGCCCCGCGCCGTGTCGGGCACCGCCAGCAGGTCGAGCAGCTTGGCCATGCTAGCCGGCATCACCGGTTGGACCAGGATTGCAATCGAGCGCAGCACCTCGGCGGTCACCCAGAGGATGGTGCCGAAGCGGATCTCGTCGGTCTTGCGCACCGCCCACGGCGCCTCGGCGGCGAAGTAGCGGTTGGCGTCGGCGACGACGGCCCAGATCGCGTTGAGCGCCTGGTGGATCTGCTGGCTCTCCATCGCGTCGCGGCAGGTGGCGTAGAGCGCGTCGGCGGCCGCGAGGATCTCGCGGTCGGCGTCCGAGAGGTCGGCCGGGGTCGGCAGCACGCCGCCGAGGTTCTTGGCGATCATCGACAGCGAGCGCTGCGCGAGGTTGCCGAGGTCGTTGGCGAGGTCGGCGTTCATGCGCGCGACGATCGCCTCGTGGCTGTAGTTGCCGTCGGAGCCGAACGGTACCTCGCGCAGGAAGAAGTAGCGCACCGGATCGAGCCCGTAGGCCTCGACCAGTTCGCGCGGGCCGACCACGTTGCCGACCGACTTCGACATCTTCTCGCCACGGTTGAACAGGAAGCCGTGGGCGTAGACGCGCTTCGGTAGCGGCACGCCGGCCGACATCAGGAAGGCCGGCCAGTACACCGTGTGGAAGCGCACGATGTCCTTGCCGATGACGTGGATCGCCGGCCAGTAGCGGTACAGGTCGCCCTCGACGTCCGGATAGCCGAGCGCGGTGATGTAGTTGGTCAGCGCGTCGACCCAGACGTACATGACATGGCGCGGGTCTCCCGGCACCGGGATGCCCCAGTCGAAGGTGGTGCGCGAGATCGAGAGGTCCTTGAGGCCGGACTTCACGAAGCTGACCACCTCGTTGCGGCGCTCGTCGGGGCCGATGAAGTCCGGCTGCGCGTCGTAGAGGGCGAGCAGGCGGTCCTGGAAGGCCGAAAGGCGAAAGAAATAGCTCTCCTCCTCGACCCACTCGACGGGCGTGCCCTGCGGACCGTAGCGGACGCCGTCGGCGCGCACTTCGGTCTCGCCCTCCTGGTAGAAGGCCTCGTCGCGCACCGAGTACCAGCCGGCATAGCTGTCGAGGTAGATGTCGCCGTTCGCCTTCATCGCCTCCCAGATCGCCTGCACGGCACGATGGTGGCGCGGCTCGGTGGTGCGGATGAAGTCGTCGTTGGAGAGTCCGAGCAGGCCGGCCATCTCCTGGAACAGCGCGGCGTTGCGGTCGGCGAGTTCGCGCGCCGTCAGGCCCTCGCGGCGGGCCGTCTGCAGCATCTTGATGCCGTGCTCGTCGGTGCCGGTGAGGAAGCGTACGTCGCGGCCGTCGAGTCGCATGAACCGCGCGATCGCATCCGTGGCCATCGCCTCGTAGGCGTGGCCGATGTGGGGAGCCCCGTTCGGATAGCTGATCGCGGTGGTGATGTAGAAGGTCGGTTTCATGGGAACTCGAGGTGCTGGCCGCCGGGGCGTCCGGCGCGGACGGGCGGCTCGTTGGCAATATCGGGAAAGCGCGCGCCGAAGCAAGGCCGGAAGCCGCCCGGGCGGGGTGGCGCGGTCTTGACGCCCCGGAGCGCCCTGCCTAGGGTCCGCCGCGCCGCTTTCCGGCAGGACGAGACCGACGAGCCATGACCGCGACCGCTTCCGCCCCCGACGTCAACGATCCCCGGCGTTCGTTCCAGGGCCTGATCCTGACGCTGCAGCGCTTCTGGGCGGAACAGGGCTGCGTGGTGCTCCAGCCCTACGACATGGAAGTCGGCGCCGGCACCTTCCACCCGGCGACGACGCTGCGCTCGCTCGGGCCGAAGCCGTGGAAGGCCGCCTACGTGCAGCCGTCGCGCCGGCCGACCGACGGTCGCTACGGCGAGAACCCCAACCGGTTCCAGCACTACTACCAGTTCCAGGTCATCCTGAAGCCGTCGCCGGAGAACCTGCAGGAGCTCTACCTGCAGAGCCTCTACGCCATCGGCATCGACCCCGCCCTGCACGACATCCGCTTCGTGGAGGACGATTGGGAGAGCCCGACCCTCGGCGCCTGGGGCCTCGGCTGGGAGTGCTGGTGCGACGGCATGGAGGTGAGCCAGTTCACCTATTTCCAGCAGGTCGCCGGCATCGAGTGCTCGCCCGTCTCCGGTGAGCTGACCTACGGCCTCGAGCGCCTCGCCATGTATCTCCAAGGCGTCGACAACGGCTTCGAGCTCAACTTCAACGGTCGCGAGGGCGCCGACAAGATCACCTACGGCGACGTCTTCAAGCAGGCCGAGGAAGAATACTCGCGCCACAACTTCGAATACGCCGACGTGGTCGCGCTGAAGCGGCACTTCGAGGACGCCGAGGCCGAGTGCAAGGCGCTTCTGGCTCAGGGCGCGGCCGCCGGCGGCGAGGGCCTGCACCGCTGCGTGCTGCCGGCCTACGACCAGTGCATCAAGGCCAGTCACCGCTTCAACCTGCTCGACGCCCGCGGCGTCATCTCGGTCACCGAGCGCCAGAGCTACATCCTGCGGGTGCGCGAACTCGCCAAGGCCTGCGGCGAGGCCTGGCTCCGGACCGCCGGCGGCGGCGCGGCCTGACGGCCGCGCGGGCCCGGCGTCACAGCGCCGCCGACGCCACCCACCAGTCCCGATGAACGGCCGAGACGGCCGCCGCAACTTCCGCGGCGGCCGTTTCGCTTTCGGCGAGCGCGAAACAGGTGGCGCCGGATCCGGACATGCGGGCGAACAGGCAGCGGTCGTCGGTGCGCAGCACTGCGAGCACGGCGGCGATCACCGGCGCCAGCGCGACGGCGGGCGCCTCGAGGTCGTTGCGGGTGGCGGCGAGATAGGCGAGCAGGCCGGCCGCGTCGAAGCGCCCCGGCGGGTCGGGCAGCGGCGGGTTGTCCTTGACCGCGAGGGCGCGGAACACCGCCGGCGTCGCCACCGCGACGCCCGGGTTGACCAGCACGATCCCGAGCGGCGGCAGTGCCGGCAGCGGGTCGAGCCGCTCGCCGACGCCGCGGGCGCGCGCCGGGCGCGAGGCGACGCACATCGGCACGTCGGCGCCGAGCCCTTCGGCGAGCCGCGCGAGTTCGGCCTCGGACGCCACGCCCCACAGCCGCGACAACGCCCGTAGCGCCGCCGCGGCGTCGGCCGATCCGCCGCCGATGCCCGACGCCACGGGCAGGCGCTTGTCGAGCCGGAGGCACGCGCCCGGCGCCGCGATGCCGATCGATCGCGCGAGCGCGCGGGCGGCCCGGAGCACGAGGTTGTCCTCGGGCGCGCAGTCCCCGAGCGCCCCCGCCCGCGGGCCGTCGACAGTCAGCGTCAGCCCGTCGGCCGGCGCGGCGATCAGGCGGTCGCCGACGGCCGGAAAGGCCACCAGCGTGTCGAGGAGGTGGTAGCCGTCGGCGCGGCGGCCGACGACGTGGAGCGCGAGGTTGACCTTGGCGCGCGCCTCCTCCTCGACGACGCGAGGAGCGGCGACGTCGCTCAAGGCTGGGCGGTGGCCGGCTTGCCCGCGTCCACCGCGGGCTGAGCCGGCTTGCCGGCGTCGGCCGCGGTCGGCATCTCGGGATCGGGCAGGCCGTCCTGGAGCTTCTTCACGATCTTCTCGAGATCCTCGGGCTCCGGCTTGAAGGCCTTGGCGTGGCTCCACTGGAACCGTGCCTCCAGCTTGCGACCGACCTTCCAGTAGGCGTCGCCGAGATGGTCGTTGACCACCGGATCCTCGGGCTTGAGGTCGACCGCGCGCTCGAGTTCGCGCACCGCGTCGTCGTAGCGGCCGAGCTTGAAATAGACCCAGCCGAGGCTGTCGACGATGTAGCCGTCGGTCGGCTCAAGCTCGACCGCCTTCTTGATCATCGCCAGCGCCTCGTCGTAGTTCATGCCGAGGTCGACCCAGGAATAGCCGAGATAGTTCAGCACCATCGGCTGGTCGGGCTGCAGTTCCAGCGCCTTCTTGAAATCCGCCTCCGCCTTCGGCCACTGCTTGGTGCGCTCGTAGGTGATGCCGCGGTTGTAGAACAGCTGCCAGTGCTCCGGACCGACCGTCTCGATGGTCGCGATGCCCTTCGAGTAGATCTCGGAGGCCTCGGCGAACATCTTGCGGACGCGCAGCACGTTGCCGAGCGCGGTCACCGCGTCGAGGTCGGACGGATCGGCCTCGACCAGCTTGGAGAGGTGGGCGCGGGCCTCCTTGACCTTGTCGAGCGCGTTGTAATCGAATCCGATCATGATCTCGGCGTTGCGCTTCAACGGCGACTTCGGCGAGATCTTCGACAGGATCTCGATCGCCTGCTCGTAGCGCTTGGAACGCTCGAACTGCTCGGCGAGGGTGATGCGGGCGATGTCGTCGTTGGGGTCGAGCGCCAGCGCGAGCTGGAGATAGACCAGCGACAACTCGCCGCCGTCGTCGCGGCCGATCGCCGAGCCGAGGCCGAACAGGATCTCCGACGCGCCCTCCTGCACGCCGCCGACCTGCGCCCGCGGCTTGCGGCCGCCGTCCATCTCGGCTGCGAGCGCGGTCAGGAGCGGATGCCCCGGCGCGCCCTTGAGCGCGTCGTCGAGCGCCTTGCGGGCGCCATCCTTGTCGCCGGACCGCGCCAGCGCGCGGATCAGCGCCTCCTGGACGCCGATCGCGCCGCCGTCGATGGCGGTGGCGACGCGGAAGCGGCGCACCGCCTCCTTCTCGTCGCCGGCCACTTCGGAGATCAGGCCGGCGTGATAGCTGCGGAAGAAGGCGTACCACTGCTCGCCGTCGAGCTTGTCGAGGCGGGCGAGCGCCTTCTTGACGTCGCCGCCGCCGACCTCGGCCCAGGCCGCCAGGATCTCGGAGGTCAGCCCGACCAGCGGCCCGGTGCTCGAGCGCTTGAAGTTCTCGACCGCGACCGCGAACTTCTTGCGCTTCAGAGAATCGATGCCGATCACCATCGCCGCGACGGGATTGCCCCGGTCGATCTGCTGCAGGCGGGCGGCGTAACCGGCGGCATCCTGGAAGTCGCCGGAGGCGAGCGTCAGCACCAGGGTGCGCTCGAGCAGGAACGGATCCTCGGGATCATCGGCCAGCGCCTCGGAGAAGAAGCGCGCGGCCTCGTCGAGGTCGGCCGCCTTGCCGGCGGCGAGGGCGGCGAGATAGTTGCCCGCGAGCGAATCGGCCGTGGGCGCGCGCAGGCGCTGATCGGTCGGCGCGGCACCGGTGGCGAGCACCAGGGCGATCACGGACGCCGACACCGCGGCGGCCACGCGCGCGAGGCGGCTCTGCGCGCGGGTCCGGCCGGCGGGGCGAAGATTGGTCATGGCCTCGGGGCTCCAACAATGAGATCGCGCGGCGCGCGGCGCGCCAGTCGTTCGTGCGCGAGGATGGCGGCAAAGACGTGGCGCTTCAAGCCGGCCGCCGAGCAGACCGTAACGTCCCGGCATGATCCGCGCCGCTCAGGGCCGGACGAAACCGGAGGAAGCCGCCATGACCCTCGCCAAGCTCGCCACCGCCGCCGCCTTCGCCGTTCTCTTCGCCCTGCCCGCCTCGGCCGCCACCACCCACGGCGAACGGCAGACCGAGGGCCGTAACCAGCGCGACCCGGGCGGCCCGAACTCGATCGTGCAGTGCTACCCGACCGCGGTCGCCTACAAGTCGAACTGCGTCGCCCCGCCGGTTGTGAAGGCTGAGAGCGACACCTGCTACTGCAGCGAGATCCGTGTGAAGACCGCGATGGGCACGATCGTGAAGAAGGTGCGCTGCACCGACTACCGCGTCGAGCAGATCCGTCAGGTCAAGGTCGTCGCCGAGAACTGCAACGCCATCCGACGGCTGCCGAACGTCTACAAGTGAGACGCACGCCGGACGCGACGCGACGAATCCAAAGGCCCTCCGCGCCGACCGCCCGGAGGGCCTTCGCATGTTCTGCGACAGGACGGCGGAACGGGTCGTCAGACCTCGCCCGGGCCCTTGTAGCGATAGACACCGGTGCCGGGATCCCGGTCGAGCCGGATCTCGATCGGCTTCGGCTTCGCCTCGTTGCGGGCGAGCACCTCGGCCACCCGGGCCATTTCGGTCTTCACGAAACGTCCGGCGACGTAGAGGCCTGCACCCACGAGGGCCAGTGCGATCAGCGGAGGCATCGAGCAACTCCTTTTCCGACTATTCGCCATGAGACCATCGACGCGGAGTCCTGGCAAGGCGAAAACGGCCGCATCCGTCATGATGCGGGGTGGACCTTCACAATCCGTAACGGGACCACAGCGCGCGCCGTTCCACGGCGTCGAGCACGTCGTCGGCCGACACCAGCGGCCCCGACGGGCCGGCACCGGCGATGCCGCCGCCGGCGCGAAGTCGCAGCCAGCCGCGCTCGCCGCCGACGAGCTTCGGCCGCACGGTTTCGCCGAAGCGGGACCGCAGATCGGCGCGCAGGTCGCCGATCCGGTCGACGAGGCCGAGGGCGCGCGCCGTCGGACCGATCCAGAACAGACCGTCGAACAGTTCCTCGCTGGTCGACAGCGCCGCGCCGCGGCGGTCCTTGACGAGGTCGACGAAGTGGCGGTGCACCTCGCGCTGCAGGCTCTCGAGATGCTCGACGTCCTCCGGATTCTCCGGCTGGAACGGGTCGAGCGTCACTTTACGCCGGCCCGCGGTGTGGACGCGGCGCTCGACGCCCCAGCGCTCGATCAGCCGGTCGAGGCCGAAGGAGGCCGAGACGACGCCGATCGAGCCGACGATCGAGGAGGGGTCGGCGACGATCTCGTCTGCGGCGCAGGCGATCATGTAGCCGCCGGACGCCGCGACGTCCTCGACATAGGCGATCACCGGCAAGCCCTTCTCGGCCGAGAGGTCGCGGATGCGGCGGAAGATCAGGTGCGCCTGCACGGCGCTGCCGCCCGGCGAGTTGATCGCGAGCGCCACCGCCGGTGCCTTCTTGACCGCGAAGGCGCGGTCGAGCGCGGTGGCGACCGAGGCGAGCGTCAGGCCGGGGCGGAGCGCCGTGCCGACGCCGATGGCCCCAGTGAGCCGCACCACCGGGACCACCGGTCCGCCGCCGGCGAAACGGGCGGGCAGCAGGCGCTTCAGGGATGGGAACAAGGAAGGATCTCCGCGTCGTCTTCGGATCCGATATGGAGTCGGGACGGCGACGCGGCAACACCGCTCACCACCAGGTGACCGGCAGCGCCGCCCCGCGCAGCACCGCGTCGGCCTCCGGCCGCCACCCGCCGTCGCCCTCGTGCAGCACGAAACCGGGCAGGAGGCGAAGCGGCGCCCTGCCCTGCGGCCGGCCGCGCACCAGCACGCGGATCGCGGCCTCCCCGGCACGGGCGTGCACCGGCAGCACGGACAGGCTGCCGAGCCGCGGACCGATCGCGGCGAAGAGCCGCGGCAGTTCGTCGGCGCGGAACACGATGGTCACCGTACCGCCCGGCCGGGCGAGCCTGACCGCCGCCCGCATCCAGCGCTCGAGGTCGTCGGCGGGCAGGCTGTGGGCGCGGGCGCGATCGGCCGCCGGCGAGGGCCGGGCGCGGTCGGCGGGATGGAACGGCGGGTTCAGCACCACGTGGTCGGCGCCGTTCGGCACCAGCCCGGCGGCGGCGCGCACGGCTGCCGGCGCCAGCACGTCCGCCTCGATCACCGCGACGCGGCCGCCGAGCACGCCGGCGTTGGCGGCGACGTTGTCGCGGGCGAGCACCGCCGTGTCCGGGTCGATCTCGACGAGGTCGACCGTGACCTCCGCCAGCCGACAGGCCGCCGCCATGCCGGCGACGCCGACGCCGGCGCCGAGGTCGAGCACGTGGCCGCGGGTGCCGTCGGGCAGCGCCGCGGCGAGAAGAACGGCGTCGAGCCCCGCACGATGGGCGCCGCGGCGGGCCTGCGCCACCACGAGACGCCCGCCCAGGAAGCCGTCGCGGGTGATCGCGTCCGGGTCCGGGGCTGCCTCGGCCGGGGCGTCCACCGCGGTCACGGCCGCCGCACCGGCCGGAGTTCGGCCGCGAGGCCGGCGTCGGTCATCAGGCGGCGCGCGGCGTCGATCGCCTCGGCGTCGACTAGGATGCGGCGCGGGAACAGGCCGACCGAGCCCTCGACCGCGGAAATCGCCTGATCGGCGACGAGATGCTCGATGCCGGCGTCCCGGAGCAGCACCTCGACGAAGGAGATCAGCACGAGATCGTTGGTCCGGATCAGTTCTTCCATGGGTTCTCCCCGTGCCGGGTGGATCCGGCCCGCTGAGTGTGACATAGGACGCCGACCGGCGTCCCGCGCATCCGGTGCGGGGCGATCCGTCGGGCGTCGCTTGCCGCCTCGACGGCCGGTCCCTATTCTCACGCCGGGTTCGGCGCGGATTGCGGAGTTTGAGAGCGTGGGCGCAGTCGTTTCCAAGGAACGGCGCGGCGAGACGGCGGCGCGCGAAGCGTCGATCGCGCCGCTGGTCGCGCTGGTCGGCGCCGACATGGAAAAGGTCAACGCGCTGATCCTCGACATGGCCGGCTCCAACGCCGACATGATTCCCGAGATCGCGCGGCACCTGATCGACAGCGGCGGCAAGCGGCTGCGGCCGATGCTGACCATCGCCGCCGCCCGCGCCTTCGGCTACGAGGGCGACGGCCACGTCAAGCTCGCCGCCGCCGTCGAGTTCATGCACACCGCGACGCTGCTGCACGACGACGTCGTCGACGAGAGCGAGATGCGCCGCGGCAAGCTCGCCGCCCGCATGCTGTGGGGCAACCAGGCGAGCGTGCTCGTCGGCGACTACCTGCTCGGCCAGGCCTTCCGCACCATGGTCGAGGTCGGCTCGCTCGACGCGCTGCGCGTGCTGTCCGAGGCCGCCTCGGTGATCGCCGAAGGCGAGGTGATGCAGCTCGCCGCCGCCAAGAACCTCGCCACCGACGAGACCGCCTATCTCGGCGTCATCAACGCCAAGACCGCCGCTCTGTTCAAGGCGGCCTGCGAGGTCGGCCCGATCGTCGCCGGCCGCGACGCCGACACCATCGCCGCCCTCGCCCGCTACGGCACCGAACTCGGCTACGCCTTCCAGCTCGTCGACGACGCGCTCGACTACGGCGGCTCGTCGATGACCCTCGGCAAGAAGGTCGGCGACGACTTCCGCGAGGGCAAGGTGACGCTGCCGGTGATCCTCGCCAACCGCGCCGGCAACGAGGCCGACCGCGCCTTCTGGAGCCGCACCATCGAGCGCGGCGAGATCGCCGACGGCGACCTCGAGCACGCCATCGAGCTGCTGCGCCGCACCGGCGCGATCGCCGCCACGGTGGAACGTGCCCGCGGTTTCGGCGTCCGCGCCGTCGAGGCGCTCGCCGCCGTGCCCGCCTCGGCCCACCGCGACGCCCTCGAGGACGTCGTCGCCTATTGCGTCAGCCGCGTCAGCTGACCGGGCCATAAGCCGGGCCGTCACGGCCCGGCCCCCCATAATTTGCCGATTCGCGCGCCGTCGGAGATCGTCGATCCGACGGCCTTCGCCGTCGTGGGACAGATCGGGAGAGAGAAAGATGGCCGCCGCCGACCTCGTGGTGATCCGTGGGCGCGTGTTGACCCAGGATCCCGCGCGACCGCGGGCGTCCGCCGTCGCGATCGGCGCCGGGCGGGTCCTCGCCGTCGGCGGCGACGACGAGATCCTCGCCCTCGCCGGCCCGTCGACGCGGGTGATCGACGCCGCCGGCGGCTCCGTGCTGCCGGGCTTCTGCGAGAGCCACATGCACATCTTCTCCGGCGCGGCGGAGATGGCGCAGCTGCAGCTCGACGGCGTCCACGGTCTCGACGCGCTCGCCGCCGCCCTGCGCAGCTACGCCGCCGCCCATCCCGCCGACCGGGTGCTGCTGGCGCAGGGCGCCGACTACGCCATTCTCGGCGACGCCCAGGTCGACCGCCACGTCCTCGACTCGATCCTGCCGGACCGGCCGGTGATGCTGGTCGCACCCGACCACCACACCGCCTGGGCCAACACCGCGGCGCTCGATCTCGTCGGCCTGCTCCACGGCGCCGACCTGCCGCCCGGCAACGTCGTCGTGATGGGCGAGGACGGCCGCGCCACCGGCGAACTCCGCGAGATGGAGGCCTTCGACCCGCTGCTCGAAGCCGCCGGCGCCGACCGCTACCGCCTCGGCCTTTCCACCGGCGGCGAACCGGAGCCGTGGCCCCAGGGCGCCGACTTCGAGACGGACCTCGCGGTGATGAAGCGCGGCCTCGCCCACTGCGCCGCCCACGGGATCACCTCGATCCACAACATGGACGGCAACCTCTACCAGCTCGAACTGCTGCGCACCCTCGAGAACCGCGGCGAGCTGACGGTGCGCGTCCAGGTGCCGTTCCACTTCAAGCCGGCCATGGACCTTGCCATGCTCGACAAGGCGTCGGCGATGGCGCGCGAGTACCGGGGCGACAAGCTCTCGTCCGGCGTGGTCAAGCTGTTCTACGACGGCGTCATCGACAGCTGCACCGCCGTGATGCTGGAGCCCTACGCCGACACCCCCGGCGTCGTCGGCGAACCACTGTTCACGCCCGAGCGCTTCACCGAGATCGCCGTCGAGATCGACCGCCGCGGCCTGCAGATCGCCGTCCACTCGATCGGCGACGGCGCCGTCCGCGCCGTGCTCGACGGATACGAGGCCGCCGAGCGCGCCAACGGCCGGCGCGACGCCCGCCACCGCGTCGAGCACGTCGAGGTGATCCACCCCGACGACGTCGGCCGCTTCGCCGAACTCGGCGCGATCGCCTCGATGCAGCCGCCGCATCCGCCGGGGGCGATGAACTTCCCGCTCGAGCCGACGATCAGCCGGATCGGGCGCGCGCGCTGGCCGTGGTCCTACCCGTGGCGCACGCTGAAGGAGGCCGGCGCCCACGTGGTGTTCGCCTCCGACTGGCCGGTGTCGCCGATCGATCCGCTCGCCGGCATCAAGGCCGCGGTGACGCGCAAGCGCTGGAGCGCGGACGATCCCGACCAGAGCTTCACCCTCGCCGAGGCGATTGCCGCCTATACCGTCGAGGGCGCCTACGCCCAGTTCCGAGAGGATCGCGCCGGCCGCCTCGCCCCGGGCTTCCTCGGCGACCTCGTCGTGCTCTCCGGCGACATCGAGGCCGTCGCGCCCGAGGCGATCGACCGGCTGAAGCCGATCGCCACCGTCTGCGACGGCCGCGTCACCCACGAGGCCTGAGGGCCACGGGCTGGTCACGGCACAATCCCAGGTGTATCCAGGGGTCGAGGCGCGGCCGCGTTCGATCGCGCAGGCGCTGGGGCTTTCGCTCCGCACCGATGCTTGGCAGCGCGCTGGCGAAGGCGAACGCTCGACGGCTGTCGCGTCGAAGTGATCGCTCGGGTGAACGAGAGGTAGGCGATGGTGGAGCCGCCGATCACACGCGAAGACATGTTCGCCCCGCTGTTGGCCGCGGACGAGTCGTTTCGTCCTCTTTGGTCGGCCTTCCTGGAAGAATGGGCCGACGAGGCCGAGCTGCCGCTCTACATCGCTCTGCACGCCTTGGACGAGCACATTCAGGAATACCTGGAGGCCGGCCGAAACGAGAAACTCGACGCGATCTTCTCGGTCGTGGAACGCTGGCATCTCCACGGTGACCACTATGTGCGCGTAGCGGCGACCGTGGGTCTGCTGGAGGGCCTGCAGAACAGGTTGGGCGCGAAGCCCGACAAGATGGCCGCGCTCGAACGTCGGCTCGGTCCCGATTGCAGGCGCTGGTGGAAGCGGTTGAATCGCTTCTGGCAGGGCGACACCGACGCCCTCTCCGGCTTGGCCGACCGCCCATCCTCGCCGTAGTCGACCCCGACCGGCGCGCCGGGTCGGGGCTGGAGGAAGAGGACCGCCGGCCTCGACCATCGCGCTCGGTGCACACGGCGACCGTCGGCGCCCGGGGCGCCACGACCCTGGGTCGCCCCCATGCGCCGCTTCCGTGGGCACGCTCGAATTACGGACGGGACCACGCGCGAAAGCGATTGTCAGCGGCAGGCCCATGTGATCACATTTGCCCCGTCTTCAACGGGGGCAGACGTCGACAGCACCATGAGCGAAGCGCGTCCCGCGGCCGGTGCCGCCACGAGTGCGATCGGCCTGCGCCAGGTCTCCAAGGTGTTCGGCTCCGGCGACCAGCGGTTCACCGCCGTCGACCGCGCCACCGTCGAAATCGCCAGGAACGAGTTCTTCACGCTCCTCGGGCCGTCCGGCTGCGGCAAGACCACGCTCCTGCGCATGATCGCGGGCTTCGAGTACCCGACCGCCGGCGAGATCCTGCTCGAGGGCGTCGACGTCGCCGGCCTGCCGCCCTACGCGCGGCCGATCAACACGGTGTTCCAGAACTACGCGCTGTTCCCGCACATGACCGTGGCCGAGAACATCGGTTTCGGCCTGAAGATGCTCGGCAAACCGAAGGCCGAGGTCGACGAACGCGTCGCGGCCATGCTGAAACTGGTCCGCATGGAGGCGCTCGCCGGCCGGCGCACCTCGCAGATCTCCGGCGGTCAGCAGCAGCGCGTCGCCCTCGCCCGCGCCCTCGCCCCGCGGCCGAAGGTGCTGCTGCTCGACGAGCCCTTGTCGGCGCTCGACTACAAGCTCCGCAAGGAGATGCAGATCGAGCTGAAGCGCCTGCAGCACGAGACCGGCATCACCTTCATCTTCGTCACCCACGACCAGGAGGAGGCGCTGACCATGTCCGACCGCATCGCGGTGATGTCGGCCGGGCACATCCTCCAAGTCGGCACGCCGCGCGACATCTACGACAGCCCGGCCGACCGCTTCGTCGCCGACTTCATCGGCGAGACCAACGTCCTCGCAGGCCGCACCGGCGCCGTCTCCGGCGACCTCGCGTCCGTCGCCCTCGCCGCCGGCGGCGAATTGTTCGCCGTGGTGCCCGCCGGCTTCTCCCGAACCGGCGAGGTGACCGTGGTGGTCCGGCCCGAGCACGCCCGCGTGGTCGCCTCCGGCGAGCCGGCGACCCTCTCGGGCACGCTCGAGCACGCCGTCTACTTCGGCACCGACACCCACTTCCACGTCCGCCTCGCCGACGGCTCGACCTTCATCGTGCGGCGTCAGAACCGGCCGGGCGAGGTTCTCGGCGTCGAGGTCGGCGACACCGTCGGCGTGGTGGTCGATCCGCGCGCCGCGCGCCTGCTCGGGAACTGAGCCATGGCCGACGCGAGCGACATCGCCAGGAGGGCCGCCCGGCGCGACGTGCTGAACCGCTGGCTGCTGTCGGCGCCGGCGCTGGCGATCATCTTCTTCGCCGCGATCGGCCCGCTGCTGATCGTGCTGGTCTATTCCTTCCTCGCCCCCGGCCCCTACGGCGACGTGGTCTGGAAATTCTCGCCGGACGCCTGGGTCGGCGTCTTCCTCGAGCGCGACATCTTCGACGACACGCTCTCGCTCGCCGACGCCCACGTGCGCATCTTCCTGCGCTCGGCCGGGCTGTCGCTGGTCACCACGGTGCTGACGCTGATCGTCGGCTTCCCGACCGCCTACTTCATCGCGACGCGGCCGGAGAACCGGCGCGACATCTGGCTGTTCCTGATCACCATCCCGTTCTGGACCAACCTCCTGATCCGCACCTTCGCGATCCTGGAGATCATCCGCAACGAGGGCTTCCTCAACACGATGCTGCTCCGGGTCGGGCTGATCGACAAACCGATCCAGATCCTGTTCACAGACACCGCGATCCTGGTCGGCATGGTCTACGTCTACCTGCCGCTGATGGTGCTGCCGCTCTACGCCTCGATGGAGAAGATCGACTTCCGCCTCGTCGAGGCCGGCTACGACCTCTACGCCACGCCGCGGCGGGTGCTGACCAACGTGATCGTGCCGCTGGTCAAGCCCGGCATGGTCGCCGGCTCGATCCTGGTGTTCATCCCCGCGCTCGGCGCCTACGTCACCCCGAGCGTACTCGGCGGCGGCAAGAACATGATGCTCGGCAACCTGATCGAGCTGCAGTTCGGCCAGGGCCGCAACTGGCCGCTCGGCGCGGCGCTGTCGATCTCGATGATGGTGATCGTGATGGTCGCGCTGATCGCCTACGTCCGCAACGCCGGCCGCGCGGAGATCCGTCATGGCTGAGCGCGCCTTCGACGTCCGCCGCCAGCGCGGCTTCACCACGATCGCCGTGCTGTGCTTCGTCGCGCTCTACGCGCCGATGGTCATGCTGGTGTTCTACGCCTTCAACGCCGGCAACTCGCTGTCCGACTGGCAGGGCTTCTCGCTGCGCTGGTTCGTCTCGGCCTTCAGCAACACCCAGGTGATCGACGCCTCGATCCGATCGGTCCAGATCGCCTCGGTCGCCGCGGTGATCTCGACGGTGGCCGCCACCATGGCCGCGCTCGCCACCACGCGCACGCCGCCCTACCCCGGCCTCACCTTCAAATACGCCTTCATCAACCAGCCCTTGATGGTGCCGGAGATCGTCACCGCGGTGGCGCTGCTGATCTTCTTCGCGCAGATCAAGGTCGCCACCGGCTACGCCGGGCTCGGCTACCTGATCGCGGCCCACACTGCCTTCTGCGTGCCCTTCGCCTACCTGCCGATCCGCGCCCGCCTCGAGAACATGGACCTGACGCTCGAGCGCGCCGCCGCCGATCTCTACGCCACGCCGCTCAAGACCTTCCGCTACGTGACGCTGCCGCTGTTGTGGCCGGGCGTGCTGGCGGGGCTGATGCTGGCCTTCGTGATCTCGCTCGACGACGTGGTGATCACGAATTTCGTCAAGTCCGGCGGCCAGGACACGCTGCCGACCTACATCCTCGGTCAGATCCGCCGGCAGGTGACGCCGGAGATGAACGCCATCTCCACGGCCTTCCTGCTGCTCTCGATCCTGATCGTGACCCTGTTCTTCTTGATGGCGAAACGGCGGGCGTGAGACCCGCCGGCAAACGAGAGGTGGAATGATGACGACGTCTCGGACGCTGGCCGCGGCCCTTGCCGCGCTGCTGGCCTCGACCGGTCTGGCGAGCGCCGCCGGCGAGCTGAACATCTACAACTGGGGCAACTACACCAGCCCCGACATGATCAAGAAGTTCGAGGCCAAGTACGACGTCAAGGTGACGATCACCGACTACGACTCGAACGACACCGCCCTCGCCAAGGTGCGCCAGGGCGGCTCGGGCTTCGACATCGCGATGCCCTCGCAGCACTACATCCCGATCTGGATCCAGGAGGGCCTGATCCAGGAGGTCGACGCCGGGTCGATGGAGAACGCGAAGAATCTCGCGCCCGAGTTCGCCAACCCCGACTTCGACCCCGGCCGCAAGTACTCGGTTCCCTGGGCCTGGGGTACCGTCGGCGTCTCGGTCAACACCGACGTGCTGAAGGACCCGGTCGACAGCTGGTCGCTGATCTTCGATCCGCCGGAGGAGATCAAGGGCAAGATCAACGTCGTGCCCGAGATGAACGACGTGATCCACGCCGCCATCAAGTACAACGGCGGCAACCTCTGCGACTACGACAAGGACATGATGCGCAAGGTGCGCGACACCCTCGTCAACGCGAAGGCCAACTGGATCGCCATGGAATATTCCACCATCGAGAAGATGGTGGCCGGCGACTACGCCGCGACCTCGGACTGGAACGGCTCGGCCATGCGCCAGCGCCTCCAGAACCCGAAGATCCACTACATCCTGCCGAAGGAAGGCTTCCAGATCTGGTCGGACAACATCGTCGTGCTCAAGGACGCCAAGAACCTCGAGAACGCCAAGCTGTTCCTGAACTTCATGATGGACCCGGAGAACGCGGGCCTGAACTCCTCGTTCCACCGCTACGCCAACGGCATCGCCGGCTCGGAGAAGTTCATGCCGGCCGACATGCAGGACGCGCCGGAACTGAACATCCCCGCCGACAAGATGAAGGTCGCGGAGCTGATCAAGACCTGCCCGCCCGAGGCCCAGGCGATCTACACCAAGATCTGGACCGAACTGCAGAAGTGACCCGGCGCGGCGCCCCGGCGCCGCGGCACGGCCAACTCCGGAGGCGGGGCGCCGAGGCGCTCCGCCTCTTTCGTTTCCGGGCGGTCGATTCGAGAACGAGGGCACCCGTCCATGTGCAGGACGGCCGCGAGCGCACGCCGGTGAGATGGGTCGCCGAGAAGACGTACCCCCGAAACGACGACGGCCGCCCGGAGGGCGGCCGCGTCGATCAGGAGAATGGTGCGGTTGAGAAGACTCGAACTTCCACGGGTTGCCCCACAGCGACCTCAACGCTGCGCGTCTACCAATTCCGCCACAACCGCATTTTCGTGGTCGGTGCCGTCGTTTCCGCCGGCGCCGGTTCTCTAGCAAACCCGATCCCGGGGCACAAGGGGTTTCGCCGACTTCGTTTCACCTTCCCGCCGCCCCTTGGGGGGCACCGCCGCGCGGGCGCCCGGAAGCCGCGGAAACGCGGGCGTCGCCTTGGCCGACCGCCCGGCGAGCGGGCGTCCACGGGACGTGCCGGGGCCGGCCCGAAGGTCGAATCGATCTCGCAAGAACCGCCCGCAGTCGCTTGGAATCGCGCGCCGATCCGATTCGCCCGCGTCGTCGGCGCCCACGGCGGGCGCCGGCCGAATCGCTGCGTGACGCCGGCCCGCGTCAGACCTTGCGGACGTCGTCGTGGCGGCGGTAGGTCGGGGCGCGGAACAGCACTTCGGTGATCGAGATGCCGACGCGCTCGCCGTTGAGGATCACCTGCCCGCGGGCGACGGGAACGTCGTTGGCGAGGATCTCTACGTCCTGGTCGGCGGTGCGGTCGAGTTCGATCACGGCGCCGCGGCCCATGCGCAGCAGCTGGTGGATGGGCATGGTCTGGCCGCCTAGGACGACGGAGACTTCGATACCGATCTTCTCGAAGGTCGACATAAGCCCTAGAAGTCCCCGGAACGCCCTGCGGATCGAAGCGGCGGCGCCGATCCGTCCGACGCCGACTTTCCACGGCACGAGGTTACCGAATGGTTAATGCCCGCGACGATATCGAGACGCGGATGCCCGCCGTCCCCGGTTCTCCCCCGGTCGAGTGGGTGATCGCCGACGCGCCGGTGTCCTACCCCGACGCCGTCGCCGAGATGGACGCGCGGGTCGCCGCCATCGCCGCGGGCACGGCGCGCGAGAGGGTCTGGCTGGTCGAGCATCCCCCGCTCTACACCGCGGGCACCAGCGCCGATCCGGCCGACCTCGTCGCGCCCGACCGCTTCCCGGTGTTCGAGAGCGGCCGCGGCGGCCAATACACCTACCACGGCCCCGGCCAGCGGGTCGCCTACGTGATGCTCGACTTGAAGCGCCGCCGCCAGGACGTGCGCGTCTTCGTGGCCGCGCTGGAGGCCTGGATCATCGGCACCCTCGCCGCCTTCAACGTCCGCGGCGAGCGCCGCGAGGACCGCGTCGGCGTCTGGGTGCGCCGGCCGGAGAAGGCGCCCGGCGCCGAGGACAAGATCGCCGCCATCGGCATCCGCGTCCGGCGCTGGGTGACCTTCCACGGTATCAGCCTCAACGTCGAGCCCGACCTCGACCACTTCGGCGGCATCGTGCCCTGCGGCATCCGACAGCACGGCGTCACCAGCCTCGTCGACCTCGGCCTGCCGGTCACCATGGCCGACGCCGACCTCGCGCTGCGCGCCGCCTTCGAGACGGTGTTCGGCGAGACGGTGACGGTGCCGGCCGAAGCGCCTCAAACGAGCGCCAGCGCGACGCCGTAGCGCTCGACCAGCTTGCAGGTGTGGTGGTCGACCACGTTGGTGTCGGCGAGTTCGAGGTTGAAGAAGGCGCGTTCGCCGCCCTCGAACAGCGGGCCGGCGTGCCAGGTGCCGGTGTAGAGCATCACGGCGGTGTCGCCGGGGATGCGGAAGGCGCGGATGTCCTCGAGCGCCGGTTCGGCGCCGTCGACGTCGAGATCGCGCGGCGGCGCGACCGCGAGCCACCATTCGTGGCCGCCGGCCGACGCGAGCGACTGGGTCACGCGCCGGTGCCGGGTGATCTGGCGGACGACGAGCCCGCGGCCGGGAATCAGCATCGTGTAGAAGCGCGGCGTGCCCTGCGTCAGGTCGAGCTGCGCGTCGTGCGGGCCGAAGGGCACGCCGTCCTCCATCGGCGGGATCACGGTGCCGAAGGGCGCGAATCCCTCTGCGGTGAGCTCTTCGATCGGAAGGTCGCAGAGCGCGGGGCCGGTGGCGGTCATATGGGATCCTCAGGGGTTGGCGAAGCCGTCCTCGAAGTCGTCGGGGATCGGCAGGTCGTCGGCGCGGTAGGCGTGGAGGTCGGCGAGCACGGCCTCTTCGTGGTCGAGCAGCAGCCGGCGCGTCACGCCGCGCACCACCCGTGGCAGGGCGTGGCGGTGGCCGCTGATCGAGGTCGAGTGCGGGCCGTGGCTGACGGTGGAGAGCCCGTTGAAGGCGAACACCCGGCCGACCCAGCCGTCCTCCAGGCGCCTCGGCACAAAGCCGTAGCCCTCGTCGAGATAGGGCAGCGCGGACAGCCGGGCGTCGGCCTCTTCCGCCGGCGGCGCGAAGCGGTCGGACCACAGCGCGACGCGGCTCGCGAGCGTGCGCAACTCCGGCCGGGCCGCGAGGTCGGTCACCGCACCGGTGGCGAGAATCAGGTGGTCGTAGACGAGCGGTCCCGCCGGCGTCTCGACGCGGATCGCGTCGCCGTCGAGGGCGACCGACGTCCAAGGCGTCGCCGGGCGCAGCCGGAAGCCGGGCGTCGCCAGCGCGGTGCGGAAGGCGGTGACCGGCGGCGGCTGGTCGGCGGCGCGGAAGAAGCGGGCGATCCGCCAGCGCGTCAGGTCGGCGAGCGCGGGATAGTGCGTCATCATCCCCGCCGTCTCGATGTGACGATGCGGGTTGGTGCGCGGTAGCCGAGCACGGCGGAAGCAGACCTCGGCCGAGGCCGCCCCGGCCCGGAGCGCCGCGATCGCGTTGTCGAAGGCCGAGGCGCCGTGTCCGAGCAGGCCGACGCGGCGGCCCTTCAGGCGCGCGAAGTCGATCGGGCCGTTGGAATGGTCGTAGCACTCCGGCGGCAGCGCCGCCGCGACGAAGTCGGGCACGCGCCAGGCGCCGGCGCCATCGAAGCCGGTGGCGATCACCACGGCGCGGGCGTGGCGGGTGACCGGCCGCCCCGCGACCAGCGTCTCGACGCGGACGAGATCGCCGGCGTCGGCGACGTCCATCACCAGCGTGCGGTGCTCGACCGGAAGCTCGAGCGTCTCGGCGTACCAGTCGAGATAGTCCTTCCAGTCGGTGCGCGGGATCCGCTCCAGCCGCGCCCAGGCGGCGACGCCGTAACGGGTCTCGAACCAGCGCCGCACCGACAGCGCGGGGATACCGAACTCGGTGCCGACGGTGACCTTGGGCGTGCGCAGCTCGGCCATGCGGGCGTAGGTGCACCACGGCCCCTCCTCGCCCGGGCCGCCGCGGTCGAGCACGGCGACCCGCGCCAGCCCCTCGCGCCGCAGGTGCGCCGCGATGACGAGCCCGGACTGGCCGGCGCCGACGACGATCACGTCGTCGACCGGCGAGCCGTCGGGGCCGGCGCGCGGGGCGAGCCAGGGCCGGTCCGGATAGGAGATCGCGGCAAGGTCCGCGCGGGCCTCGGCGGCGAGCGCCGCGAGTGCCGCAGCGGCGCCGGGCAGAGCGGCGGGGAAGGTCAGGGGCGACGTCGGCGCGGTCACGGGGCGGCCTCCATGGGAGCGGTCGCCGCGCGGGCGGCGGGAGCGGCGCGGCGGCGGCCGCGACGCCGGCGGTAGAGCTCGCTCGCCGCCACGATCGCCACCGTCAACGCCAGCACGGCGACCTGCATGGCGTTGAGGTCGGGGCGAAGTTCGCGGCGGAACTCGGAGGCGACCATCAGCGACAAGGGCTGGGTGCGGCCGGCGAGGAACATCGCGATGGTCAGGTCGGCGAGCGAGAGGATGACGCCGACCGAATAGGCGCCGGCGAGCGCGCCCTTGAGCTGCGGCAGCATCACCAGCCGGAAGCTCTGCCACGGCGTCGCGCCGAGGTCGCGGGCGGCCTCGTCGAGGCGCGGGTCGATCCGCACCAGGACGGAGGCTATCATCACGGTGGTGAAGGGCACCACGACGAGCGCCTGCGCCAAAACCAGCGCGACGGCGCCGCGCTCGAGGCCGACGCGGCTCATCACCATCGCCTGCGCGATCGAGAGCACCGACTTCGGCACCAGGAAGGGCAGCAGCACCAGCGCCGCGAAACCGAGCCGCCACTTCAGCCCCGGCGCGGTCAGCGCGAGCGCGGCGGCGAGGCCGACCGCCATGCCGATCAGCCCGACCGGCTGCGCCACCAGCGTCGAGGTGACGAAGCCGGCGTGGAAGGCGTCGTTGCCGGCGAGTTCACCGTACCATTTCAGCGTGAAGCCCGAGAGCGGGAAGGCCATCAGGTCGCTGTCGTTGAAGGAGAACACCGCCAGCACGACGATCGGCAGATAGAGGAAGGTCGTGGCGACGACGAGCGTGGCGAGGCTGGCGCGGCCGATGCCGGAGTTCATGGCGTCCTCCCTCAGCGCGTCGTACGCGCCAGCACGGCGCGGGCGCCGTCGAGGCGCATCAGGGCGAAGGCGAGGCCGGCGGCACCCGCGAACAGGGCCGCGAGCAGGCCGAGCGCCAGGGCGGAGGCCATCGGCCAGTCGAAGGCGGTGCCGAACAGGGTGTCGATCATCGCCATCGCGGTCTGGCCCGAGGTGCCGCCGAGCAGGCTCGGCGTCAGCATCTCGCCGGCGGCGAGCGCGAACACAGCGAAGACGCCGGCGGCGAGGCCGGGGGTCGTCAGCGGCAGCGTCACCTTGACGAAAGCCTGGAACGGGCGGGCGCCGAGGTCGCGGGCGGCCTCGATCAGCCGGCGGTCGACCATCTCGACCGAGACCCAGATCGCCAGCACCATGAAGGGCAGGTTGTTGTAGGTCAGCACCAGCGCGGTGGTGAAGGGCGTGAACAGGAGCCATTTCACCGGCTCGGCGGCGAGACCCAGCCCCTCCAGCACCGCGTTGACCAGCCCCTCCGAGCCGAGCACGATCCGCCACGCGTAGATGCGCACGATCTCGCCGGTGTAGAGCGGCGTAAGCAGCACGACGACGCCGACGCCCTTCCACGACGCCGGCACCCCGGCGAGCGCCAGCGCCACCGGATAGCCGGCGAGCGCGGTGAACACCGCCGCCGCGACACCCGACAGCACCGCCTTGCCGATCAGCCACCAGTAGCTCGCGGTGGTCGCGAGTTCGTACCACGCCCGACCGGAGAAGGCCGGCAGCAGCTCGAAATCCTCGACGACGAAGAAGGAGAACACCACCAGCACCGCCAGCGGTACCACGCAGCCGGCGACCAGAACCGCCGCGACCGGCAGCGCCAGATGACGGCGTCCGAGCGGGATCGCCGGCATCCTCATGACGCCGGCCTCGTCACGAAGCAGCGGCCGGGCACGAGCGCCAGCGCGACGGCGTCGCCGGGCGCGGGGACGCCGTCGCCGGCATAGGCGAGGCGGACGCCGTTGGCGCGGACCTCCACCAGCGTGCGGTCGCCCTGGTAGACGACGTGGGCGACCTCGCCGGCGATCGCGCCGCCGGGCGTCGGCGCAACCGCCTCGGGGCGGACCACCAGAACCGCTTCGTCGCCGACGGCAAGGCCGTCGGCCGCCTCGGTCTCGACGGTGCCGAGCGGCGTCTCGAGCGCCGCGCGGCCCGGCGCCGCGGCGAGTACCCGGCCCGGCACCAGCGTGGCGCCGCCGATGAAGTCGGCGACGAAGGCGTCGGCGGGGCGGGCGTAGACGGTACGCGGGTCGGCCTTCTGGGCGATCCGGCCGCGGTTCATCACCACCAGCACGTCGGACAGCGCGAAGGCTTCCTCCTGGTCGTGGGTGACGTAGACGAAGGCGATGCCGAGCCGGCGCTGCAGGTCCTTGAGCTCGATCTGGAGATGGGCGCGCATCTTGCGGTCGAGCGCCGACAGCGGTTCGTCGAGCAGCAGCAGCCGCGGCTCGGCGACGATGGCGCGGGCGACCGCCACGCGCTGCTGCTGGCCGCCGGAGAGCTGGTGCGGGTGGCGGGCGCCGAATTCGCCCATGTGGACGGCGTCGAGCGCGCGGGCGACGCGCTGCTCGAGGTTCGGCACCTGGCCGCGCAGCCGCAGCGAGAAGGCGACGTTCTCGAACACCGTCAGGTGCGGGAACAGCGCGTAGGACTGGAACACCGTGTTGACCGGCCGCCGCTCCGGCGGCACGCCGGCGAGCGACTGGCCGTCGAGGGTCAGCGAGCCGGCGTCGGGCGTCTCGAAGCCGGCGATCATCCGGAGGATCGTGGTCTTGCCGCAGCCCGACGGTCCCAGCAGCGTCACGAAGGCGCGCTCGGGGATGTCGAGGTCGACGCCGGCGACGGCGAGCGCGCGGCCGTAGCTCTTTACGAGGCCGCGGCCGGAGAGCAGCGGCGGCGTCGCGGCCGGGTCGGTCCGGCGGGGGATCGGATCGGGAAGCGTCGCACCGGCGCCAGTCGCCATCGGAAGGCCGTTCTCGCTCGTCGGGGGCCGGCGGGGCGCGCGGCCCCTGCCCGGCGGAACGCGGGGTGCCGACGCCCGTCCGCAAGGGGCGGGCGGCGGGCGGACCGGACGGGGTGGCACGGTCGCCACCCCGACGCGGCCCGAGGATCAGGCCGCCTTGACCTCGGCCCAGACCTTCAGCCACTCGGAGTAGTTCGGCGGCGCCACCGGCCACATGAACGACTGCATCACCGAGAGGTCGTCGATGAAGATCGCCTCCTGCTTCTCCTTGGTGAGTTTGTCGCGGACGATGCCGGACGTGGTGGCGTAGTTGCCGATCTCGGCGATCGCGGAGGCGTAGTCGGCGCCGAGCAGGTAGTTGCCGAAAGCGTAGGCGAGTTCGAGCTTGTCGTCGGCGAGGCCGGCCGGGATGCCGAAGCAGTCGCACCAGCCCATGATGCCCGCCTTCGGCTTGGCCATGGCGACCTTCATCTTGTCCTTCAGCGCGTCGTAGGGCACGCGCCAGGAGAAGGCGCAGGTGACCTCGCCGGTGGCGAACAGGTTGGTGAGGTCGCCGATGGTCTGCCAATAGGTCCGGAGCAGCGGCTTCTGGGCGATCAGCGCCTTCTTGCACTCGGCGAGTTCGTCCGCCGAGAGCGTGAAGGCCTTCTCGCGGGGGATGCCGATGTGCAGCGCCGCGATCGCGATCGACTCCAGGGCGTAGTCGCGCATGGCGAGCTGGCCCTTGTACTTCGGGTCGAACAGGGTCGAGTAGGTCGGCTCCTCCGAGAGCACGTCGGTGCGCCAGACCAGGGGATTGAGGCCCCAGAGATAGGGGATGGCGAAGGTGTTGCCGGCCTCGTCCTTGACCTTGTCGGTGGACTTGAACACGTCGTACATGCCGGCGATGTTCGGCATCTTGGCGAGGTCGAGTTGCTTCAGCACCCCGCCCTTGATGTAGCGCCACGAGCCGTTCAGCGACGGGTTGACGATGTCCCAGTCGGAGGCGGTGCCGGTCTTGAGCGCGGCGAACTGGGCGTCCTCGCTGTTGAGATAGGACAGCTTCACCTTGGCGCCGGTCTGCTTCTCGAACGGGGCGACGTATTCCAGGTGGCCGTTGGAATCCCAGGTCGCCCATACCAGTTCGGTCGGCGCGGCGAAGGCGGCGCGGCCGCTGCCGAGCACCGTCAGGCCCGCACCGGCCGCCATGCCCGCCAGCACGCGGCGCCGATTCATCGATCCCATCGTCATCTGCGGTCCCCTCGCGGTTCGTTCCGGTGGAGGGATCATCCGCCCAAGACGCGGGCATGCCCATAAAGGCAGCGTAATACTCCTCATAGGGCGGAACCGTACCGGCCGGGCCGCGGCGCATTTCCGGCCGCGCCGTCGCTCCGTTGCCCGGGTCGTCGCCTTGACCGGAACAGGCGTGGCGCCGCACCATCGCGACGACGCACCCCGCCGGAGACGCCGCCATGGCACCGCCCGACCTCGACCACGCCCGCTATCTCCGCCTCGCCTTCGCGGTCGCAGAGCGTGCGGCGGTGGACGGCGGCCATCCGTTCGGCTGCATCCTGGTCGGCGGCGACGGCAGCGTGCTGATGGAGCAGGGCAACGCCTACCACCCGCACCACGACATGACCGGCCACGCCGAACGCGTGATCGCGACCCGCGCCTCGCAGGCCCATCGCCCCGCCGAACTCGCCGACGCCACGGTCTACACCTCGGCCGAACCCTGCGCGATGTGCGCCGGCGCGATCTACTGGGCCGGCATCGGCCGCGTCGTCTACGGCCTGTCGGAGCACCGCCTCGGCACCATCACCGGCGACCACCCGGAGAACCCGACGCTCGACCTGCCCTGCCGCACCGTCTTCGCGGCCGGCCGTCGCCCGGTCGAGGTGATCGGCCCCATGCTCGAGGACGAAGCCGCCGCCCCGCACGAACGCTTCTGGGCGGCGCGGTAAAGGAGGTGCAACAAATGTGAAGATGGGACCGGTGCACTCATTCGACGGCGTTCACTCGATGACGCCGGCCTTCTTCGCAGCGATCGCCTTCGCGGAGATCAACTGGTTGCGATCACTCGTCCACGCTTCCTGGTACAGCTTCCGCACCACGTCGAGCCACCGCACGTCGCCGTCCTCACCGACATCCTCGAGACCGCCGGCAACTCTATAGTGGTACCGCGTCGTCGACGCGACGCGGGCAAATTTTCGCGCCTTCAGAGCAGCTTCGTCGCTGTGGTCGTCGGAATCGCAGCCACCGGATGCGGGCGGAAGTTGCTTCGGGCGGCGCGCAGTCGTGATCGTGACACCGTCGCGGAACAGGAAACAGTAGTTGCCGTCGCCGGCAGGCTCCGGAATATAGCCCGAGACGGGAAAGACCCCCATGCTGGAGGCGGTTTGGATCTCCTTGACGAGATAGTCGACACACGCCACGCCCTTCTTGGCGCCAGCATCACGGCAAGCCGTAGCGATCCACCGGGCGAGCTTGGTCTTGTCTGGATTGAGCATATGCGTCGACACGATCGCACCGACGTCACTGTAGCGGCAGAGCGTGACCGGAAACCCCTCCCATCCCGGGCGGTCCGTCTCCGGCGCATCGCAGGAACCATTCCAGGGTTTCACCTTGGCCAGGGCGTGCTCGAGGAGAGCGTCGGCGGCACCGGACGCGGCCGGCACGACCGTCGCGACGGCCGGTGCGACCGTGGGTCGGGCGGCGGTCGGGTCGTTCCGATGCAGCAGCGACGCAAGTCGGAACAGGTTGCGCTCGGCGGAGAGTGCGTCGGACGGTCGAACCGGGTCGTTCATCACTCTGGTCACGCTCCGAACATACGCCTCCGGCCGCCAGTTGTAGGGATTGGCGATCCGCTCCAGCCAGAGCCGGGTAGCTTCGGTCGGGTCCGCGCCGGCGGCCACGGTCCTTCGATAGGCGCGCGATGCTTCGTGATAGTAGTCAAGCGTCGATAGCTTCATTGCGACGAAATCGACCGATTCCTCCAGACTGTCGAAGACGACGTATTTGTTGTTGATATCCTCGGGAGGCTGGCACGAAAGAACATAGGCGGCCCGCCCGCCGGCCGAGCGATCCGAATAGTATTTCCACCCGAAATAATTCTTCGCCTCCAGCGCCGTCCTGGTCCAGCCGTAGCCGGACTCGACGATCGCCATTGCGGCGATAGCAGGCGCGGGCACGCCGTATTTCTTTTCCGCCGCGACGGCGGCGGCGCCGGCAGCGGCGACGAAGTCAGCCTTTTCTTGGTCGCTTGGATGACCCGGCCGCGGATCGTAGCAGCCCCACTCCTGTGCCGCCGATGGTGAGGCGGCCAACCATGCGATGAAGACGATCAGAGCTGGCAATATCGGTCGCATCGCTTCCGCCTCCCCGGACGACAAACCGATGAGGATGCTAAGAGGCTCGCTGCCCGCATGCAACTTACAAATGAAGATTGGTCATCGCAGTCTTTCGCTACGTCGCACTCTGCCACCACCCTTGCGGGACAGCGCCAGAGCCATCTCAAGGTTGAGTACAATAGACAGAAACACCCGATTGGATCTGGATTGCCGGACGGCGCGGAAACATGAAACGACTTGCTCGGCGCGACGCGCCCTACTCCGCCGCGTCGAGCACCGCGCCGCCGCCGATCTCGGCGAGTTCGTGGACGCGCAAATCCGCGGCGATTTCCTTGACGAGTTGACGCAGCCAGCCGTGCGCGGGCGAGTGGTGCTTGCACTCGTGCCAGAGCAGGTAGAACTCCATCCGTCCGAGTTCGGCCGGGGCGTCGAGGAGACGGAAGTCGCCGCCGCGGGCGATCTGTTCGGCGAAGGGCGCGCCGGTGGTGAAGACGAGGTCGGAACCGGCCAGCACCTGCGGCACCATCGCGAATTCCGGGATCGACACCGCGATGCGCCGGCGCAGCCCGAGTTCGAGCAGGCGGCCGTCGATCGGGCTGAGGTTCAGCACCTCGCCCGAGGTCGGCGACAGGTGGCTCTCGGCGAGATAGCGCGCGAGCGCCAGCGGGCCGCGCTCGCGGGCGAGCGGGTGGCCGGCGGCGACGACGCAGCGGATCGGCGTCGTCAACAGCGGAACGGTGCGCAACTGTTCCGGCGGGTTCGGCCAGTTGCCGATCACGAGGTCGATCGAGCCGTCGGCGAGGTGGCCCATCATCTCGCCGTGGGGGAGCATCGGCACCGCCTCGACCGTGGCGTGCGGCGCCTCGCGGGCAAGTGCCCGGAAAATGCGCGGCAGGAAGACCGCCCCGAGGCAGTTGGCGGCGACGAGGCGGAAGCGCCGGTCCGAGCGCGACGGGTCGAAGCGCGGCGGCGGCGCGAGATGGCTGTCGATGTCGGCGAGCAGACGGCGCACGGTGTCGCGCAGCTCGAGGCCGCGCTCGGTCGGCACCAAGTTGGCGCCGGCGCGCACCAGGATCGGGTCGCCGATCAGCTCGCGCAGCCGCTTCAGCGCGAGGCTGACGGTGGGCTGGGTCTGGCCGAGGATCTCGGCCGTGCGCGACACGCTGCACTCGGTGACGAGCAGCAGCAGCGTGCGCATCAGGCGGACGTCGAGGGCGCCGTTGACGGTCTGCACGGGCGATCCTTCCCTCCGGGGCCGAAAGCCGGTTGCCGTCGCCCGCTTCGCAGGATCCGTGCCAGATGGGCCCGCACCGGCTGCATCGCCCGCGCCGAAGCCCTTCATCGGCAAAAGCGAATTGGCGGGTGCGCCGGCGGCTCCCTACTCTCGGCGGCACCGACCGGAGAGGAGAGCTTCGCCGCCATGACCCGCGACGCCCGCTACGACGTGCTGTTCGACCCGGTCCGGATCGGCCCGGTCACCACGAAGAACCGCTTCTATCAGGTGCCGCACTGCAACGGCATGGGCTACCGCGACCCGACCTCCCACGCCGCCATGCGCGCCATCAAGGCCGAGGGCGGCTGGGGCGTCGTCTGCACCGAGCAGGTCGAGATCCACCCGACCGGCGACATCGGCCCGTTCATCGAGCTGCGCAACTGGTCGGACCAGGACGTGCCCGCCCTCGCCCGCGTCGCCGAGGCGATCCACGCCCACGGCGCGCTCGCCGGCCTGCAACTCGCCCACAACGGCATGAACGCGCCGAACCTGACCTCGCGCGAGATCCCGTTCGGCCCGGCGGACCTGCCGGTGTTCTCGGTCTTCAACGATCCCGTCCAGGCCCGCGCCATGGACAAGGCCGACATCCGGGCGCTGCGCCACTGGCACCGCTCGGCGGCGCTGCGCACGAAGAACGCCGGCTACGACCTCACCTACGTCTACGCCGGCAAGCTGTTCGGCGGGGCGATGTTCTTCCTGTCGCGCCGCTTCAACCAGCGCACCGACGAATACGGCGGCTCGCTCGAGAACCGCTGCCGGCTCCTGAAGGAGCTGCTCGAGGACACGAAGGACGCCGTCGGCGACACCATGGCGGTGGCCTGCCGGATCTCGGTCGACGAGCTTATGGGCGAGGAGGGCATCCACGCGGCCGAGGCCCAGGACATCGTCGGACACCTCGCCGAACTGCCCGACCTCTGGGACCTCACCCTGTCGTCCTGGGACAACGACAGCCAGACCTCGCGCTTCGCCGACGAGGCCTACCAGGAGCCCTTCGTCACCGGCATCAAGAAGCTGACCACCAAGCCGGTCGTCGGCGTCGGCCGCTTCACCTCGCCGGACACCATGGTGCGCATGGTGCGCCAGGGCATCCTCGACCTGATCGGCGCCGCCCGGCCCTCGATCGCCGACCCGTTCCTGCCGAAGAAGATCGAGGACGGCCGGCTCGAGGAGATCCGCGAGTGCATCGGCTGCAACATCTGCGTCTCCGGCGACCACACCATGTCGCCGATCCGCTGCACCCAGAACCCGGCGATGGGCGAGGAATGGCGCCGCGGCTGGCATCCCGAGCGGATCCGCCCGCGCGAGAGCGAGGGCCGCGTGCTGGTGGTCGGCGCCGGCCCCGCCGGCCTCGAGGCGGCGATGATGCTCGGCCGGCGCGGCTACGAGGTTGCGCTCGCCGAGGCGACGCGCGATCTCGGCGGTCGCCTCGTCGGCGAGCGGCGGCTGCCGGGCCTGTCGGCCTGGGGCCGTGTCGTCGATTACCGCGTCGGCCGGATCGCCGACATGGCCGACGTGGAGGTCTACCGCGAGAGCCGGCTGACCGCCGAGGACGTGCTCGGCTTCGGATTCGACCACGTCGCGGTCGCGACCGGCGCGCGCTGGCGCGCCGACGGCGTCGGCCGCCGCATCCTCCGGCCGCTGCCGGTCGCCGAGGGCGCCGCCGTGCTGACGCCGGACGACCTGATCGCCGGCCGCCGCCCGCCCGCCGGTCCGGTCGTGATCTTCGACGACGACCATTACTACATGGGAGGCGTGCTCGCCGAACTCCTCGTGCGCGAGGGCCGGGCGGTGACGCTGGTGACACCGACCGGCGAAGCGTCGTCCTGGATGGAGATGACCATGGAACAGCACAAGGTGCAGGCGCGCCTGCTCGAGCTCGGCGTCGAGATCGTGCCGCACCGCGTGCTCGCCGCGATCGGCGCCGACGCGGTCGACCTCGCCTGCGCCTACACCGGCCGGGTCGTCCACCGCGAGGCGGCGTCGGTGGTGCTGGTGACGGCCCGACTGCCCGAGAAGGGCCTCGCCGACGACCTCGAGGCCCGCAGCGACGCCTTCGCCGACGCCGGCCTGAAGTCGGTGACGCGCATCGGCGACGCCCTCGCCCCCGGCACCATCGCCGCCGCGGTCTGGGCCGGCCGGCGCTACGCCGAGGAACTCGACGCCCCGCCGCGCGGCCTCGACGACCTGCCCTACCGCCGCGAGGTCGCCGAACTCGCCGCCGGCCCCCTACCCTGGCGGACACCGGCATGACCGCCGGGTCGCTACCCGGCGCCGGGTCACCATCCGGCGCGGCGCCCGACCTCGGCGCGGCGCTCGGCCTGCTCGACCGTCTCGTCGCTTTCCCGACCGTCAGCCGCGACGGCAACCTCGACCTGATCCGCTGGGTCGCGGACCGGCTCGCCGAGGCCGGGATCGCGGCACGGCTCTACCCGGCCCCCTCCGGCGACCGCGCGAGCCTTTTCGCCACCATCGGCCCGCCCGGCGCCGGCGGCGTCGTGCTCTCCGGCCACACCGACGTGGTGCCGGTGACCGGACAGGCGTGGACGTCCGACCCGTTCCGCCTCCGGGCCGACGGCGGCCGGCTGCACGGCCGCGGCACCGCCGACATGAAGGGATTCGTCGCATGCGCGATCGAAGCGGCGACGGCCGCCGCGGGAAGGCGGCTCGCCCGGCCGCTCCATCTGGCGCTCTCCTACGACGAGGAGATCGGCTGCGTCGGCGTCCGGCCGATGCTGGCCGACCTCGCCGCGGCCGGGCTGTCGCCGGGGCTGGTGCTGGTCGGCGAGCCTACGTCGATGACGGTCGCGACCGGCCACAAGGGCAAGCTCGCCGCCCGCGCGCTCTGTCGCGGCCACGCCGCCCACTCCGCCCTCGCTCCGACCGGCCTCAACGCCATCCATCTCGCCGCCGACTTCGTGGCGGCGCTGCGCGCCGAGCAGGCCGCCTTGGAGGCCGAGGGCGCGCGCGATCCCGGCTACGACGTGCCCTACACCACCGTCCACGCCGGGCTGATCGCCGGCGGCACGGCGCTCAACATCGTGCCGGACGCCGCCGGCGTCGACTTCGAGATCCGCGACGTCGCGGCCGCGGAGTCCCGCGCCGTTCTGGACCGTCTGTTCGCGGCGGCCGAGCGCATCTCGGCGCCGGGCCGGACGCGTTTTCCGGAGACGGGGATCGCCCTCACCGTCGAGAACGCCTATCCCGGGCTCGACACCGACCGCGCCGGCACCGCCGCCCGCACCGCGGCCGCCCTCGCCGGCACCGGCTTCTCCAAGGTCGCCTTCGGCACCGAGGGCGGGCTGTTCGTCGAGGCGCTCGGGGCGCCGGTGGTGGTGTGCGGGCCGGGCTCGATGGACCAGGGCCACAAGCCCGACGAGTTCGTGACCGCCGCCGACCTTTCCGCCTGCCGGGCGATGCTCGCCCGTCTGGTCGACCGGCTCGGCGACGGCGCGGCTTCGGAATAGCCGAAGCAGAATTTCCGAAAGCCATAATTTCGCGAAGCATGCCGCACTGCCAACAATGGCGCCACGCACGACATCTCGGAGGCCAGGACCATGATCCGCACCGGCGCTGACTACATCGAATCGATCCGCGACGGTCGCGCGGTCTACGTCGGCGGCGAGAAGGTGAAGGACGTCGCGTCCCACCCGATGTTCAAGCCGCTGGTCGACATCCGCGCCCGCTTCTACGACATGCAGCACGACCCGCGCACCCGCCACCTCATGGCCTACGAGGAGGACGGCGAGTGGAACGGCATCGGCAACAAGCTGCCGCTGACCCAGGGCGACTGGTGGGACAAGCGCCGCGCCACCGACACCCTGCTCGAGGAGGTCGGCGGCGTCGTCACCCGCGTCGGCGACGAGACCGTCGGCGAGATGTGGTCGCTGTTCGACGGCCAGGACGTCCTCAACGAGGTCGACCCGCAGTTCTCCGCCAATATCCGCAACCACATCCAGCGCGTGCTGAAGGCCGACCCGTTCCACGTCTCGGCCAACACCGATCCGAAGGGCGACCGCTCCAAGCCGCCGCAGGACCAGGACCCGGACATGCTGCTGCACGTCGTCCGCGAGACCGACGCCGGCATCGTCGTCCGCGGCGCCAAGTACGAGACCGCGGCGGCCTACGCCAACCAGGCCTTCACCAAGCCGACCATCGCCAACTGGGGCAACGCCGCCTATTCCGACTATGCCGTCGGCTTCATCTGCGACCTCGGCTCGCCCGGCCTGAAGTTCATCTGCCGCACCGGCTTCGCCGGCCGCGCCCCGGCCGACGACTACCCGCTGTCGAACAGCTTCGACGAGGTCGACACCCTCGTCATCTTCGACGACGTGCTGATTCCCTGGGAGAACGTGCTGTTCTACCGCCACACCAGGGCGGCGATGTTCATCCGGGCCACCCTGCACCGCTACTCCGCCTTCGCCTTCGTGCAGCGCAACCTCAAGCTCGCCGACATGATGATCGGCGCGGCGCTGTTCAACGCCCGCCAGACCGGTCTCGACAAGCAGCAGGCGGTGCAGGAGAAGCTCGCCCAGCTCGCCGTCTACCGCGAGGGCATCAACGCTCATCTCACCGCGGCAATCGCGCTGTCCGAGCGCTCGCCGGGCGGACTGATGATGCCGAACCAGTCGCTGCTCTACACCGGCCGCGTGCTCGCCTGCTCGCAGCTGCACGAGATGATGCACATCGCCCGCGAGCTCTGCGGCGGCCAGATCTGCGTCACCCCGGACAAGGCCGCCTTCGACGCGCCCGAGACCAAGCCCTGGCTCGACAAGTTCTACACGATCAACTCCGAGTGGATCGCCGACGACCGCCGCAAGCTGCTCGCCTTCGCCCGCGACATGCTGAACTCGGACTACGCCGGCCACCGGCTGACCTTCCAGCTGTTCGCCCAGTCGCCGCCCTTCGCGCACCTCGCCGCGGTCTACCGGAACTTCGACTGGGATGGTCCGCTCGACTTCGTCCGCAAGGCCGCCGGCCTCTCCGAGAACGTCCTCGGCAAGGTGACGCGCGCGCCCGGCGACAGCGCGGTCAGCCAGTGGTTCAACACCACCCCGCCGAGCCGTCAGGCGGCCGAGTGAGCCGGACCGGCGCCCCGGGGAGAACCGCCATGGCCACCGCCGACCTCGCCGTCCCGCCCGCGGACGGCCTCCGCCGCGACTTCCTGCAGGCGATGAGTCTGGCCGCCTGCACGGTCGCCGTCGTCACCACCGACGGGCCGGCGGGGCGCTTCGGCGTCACCGTCTCGGCGATGTCGTCGGTGTCGGCGGACGGGCCGGCGCCGACGCTGCTTGTCTGCGTCCACCATCTCTCGCCCGCCGCCGCCGCGATCCTCGCCAACGGCGCCTTCTGCGTGAACGTGCTGCGCGACGACCAGTCGGCCGTCTCCGACGCCTTCGCCGGCCGCGGCCCGGTGCCCGGCGGCGACAAGTTCGCCGCCGCCGCCTGGACGCCCGGCGCCGTCGGCGCGCCCCGCATCGCCGGCGCGCTCGCCTGGTTCGACTGCCGGCTCGCCGCCGGCGAGCGGGTCGGCACCCACCACGTCCTGTTCGGCGCCGTCGCGGCGATCGGCACGGCCGGCCCGGGCGCGCCGCTGCTCTACGCCAACCGCGGCTACGGCACGCCCGTGCCGCTGCCGCAAACCGCCCTCGGAGCCTGACGCCATGGCCGTCCACAAGCGCATCCGCATGTTCAACACCCGGGACACCTACCCGGAACAGAAGCTCGACAACGACCTCTGCCAGACCGTCGTCGCCCGCGGCACCATGGTGTTCGTGCGCGGCCAGATCGGCCAGGACCTCGACACCACCGAGAGCGTGGCGATCGGCGACGCCGCCGGGCAGGCCGAGAAGGCGATGGCCAACGTCGAGATGCTGCTGAAGGAGGCCGGCTCGCGGCTCGAGCACATCACCAAGATCACCATCTACCTGATCGACCCGCGCTACCGCGAGGCGGTCTACCGGGTGGTCGGGCGCTGGCTGAAGGGGGTGTTCCCGGTCTCCACCGGCATCGTGGTCTCCGCCCTCGCCCGGCCGGAGTGGCTGGTCGAGATCGACGTCATCGCCGTCATCCCCGACGCGGACGACACCGAATGACCTTCTCGATCGCGGCGCGCTGCGCCCGCACCGGCCGCTTCGGCATCGCCATCGCGTCGTCGTCGCCGGCGGTGGCGGCGCGCTGCGCCCACGCCCGCGCCGTGGCCGGCGTCGTCGCCAGCCAGAACGTGACCGACCCCGCGCTCGGCCAACGCGGTCTCGCGCTGCTCGCCGAGGGGCGGTCGGCGCGCGAGACGCTCGACGCCCTGCTCGACGGCTATCCCCACGCGGCTTGGCGCCAGCTCGCGATCGTCGACCGCGCGGGGCGCACCGCCACCTTCTCCGGCGCGGCCGCGCTCGGCGTCCACGCCACGGCGGAGGGCGAGGGTTGCGTCGCCGCCGGCAACCTGCTCGCCGACCCCGGCGTGCCGGCCGCGATGGTCGCGGCCTTCGAGGCGGCCGAGGGCGCCCTGCCCGACCGTCTGCTCGCGGCGATGGCCGCCGCGGTGGCGCTCGGCGGCGAGGCCGGACCGATCCACTCGGCCGGTCTCCTGATGGTGGACCAGGTGTCCTGGCCGGTCGCGGACCTGCGCGTCGACTGGCACGACGACGACCCCGTCGGCGCCCTTTCCGCGCTCTGGGCGCTCTACGCCCCGCAGCTCGACGCCTACGTCACCCGCGCGCTAGACCCGGGCGAAGCCCCCCGCTTCGGCGTCGCCGGCGATCCCTGAGGGGGCGGCGATGGCGTAGCCTTCTCTCCTTGCGGGAGAAGGAGATCCCCTCCCCCTTCCCCGCCGGCTCCGCGGCGTCGTAGGGTCGGCGCCGTCGTCGCCGGCCCCCGGAGCCCTGGAGAGAGATGCGCTTCACGCTGCGCCAGCTCGAGTATTTCATCGCCGCCGGCGAGACCGGCAGCATCACGCAGGCGTCCGAGCGCATCAACATCTCGCAGCCGTCGATCTCGACCGCGATCTCCCAGCTCGAGCAGGAGTTCGACGTCCAGCTGTTCATCCGCCACCACGCCCAGGGCCTGTCGCTGACGCCGGTCGGCCGCACCATGCTGATCGAGGCCAAGCGCCTCGTCGAGCAGGCGACGGCGCTCTACTCGGTGGCAGTCGAGTCGCGCGAGGAGGTCCGCGGCCTGCTGAACGTCGGCTGCCTGACCACGCTGGCGCCGATGATCCTGCCCGAGCTCGCGATCTCCTTCGCCGGCGGCTTCCCGCGGGCCGGCATCCGCCCGCACACAGAGCATCAGGAGAAGCTGCTCGACGGCCTCTACCGCGCCGCCATCGACGTCGCGATCACCTACGACCTCCAGATTCCCCAGGAGATGGAGTTCACCCCGCTGGTCGACCTGCCGGTCCACGCCGTCGTCGGCGAGAGCCACCCGCTCGCCCGCCATTCCGCGGTGACGCTGGCCGAACTCGCCGAACTGCCGCTGATCCTGCTCGACCTGCCGCTCAGCGCCGAGTATTTCACCGCGCTGTTCCTGAAGGAGGGCCTGCAGCCCAACGTCGCCTTCCGCATGGCCCAGCCGGACGTGATCCGCACCATGGTCGCCAACGGCTACGGCTACACCCTCGCCAACGTCACGCCGCGCTCCGACCTCGCCCTCGACGGCCGCCGCGTCGTCCGCGTCCGCCTCGCCGGCGAGCACCGCCCGATGACGATCGGCCTCGTGACGCTGCAGCAGTTGCGCAAGTCGCGCCTGCTGTCGGCCTTCCTGAACCACGCCCGCTCGTTCATTTCCGACGCCTACATTCCGGGCATGGTCGCCCCCGCGATGGGCAACCGCCGGATTTGAGCGGCGCCGTCCGCCTGCCGGATGGGCAGGCCCGCTGATTAGGCTGAGCCTAAGCAGAAACACGAAATTCCGTGGTTCAGCCTAGGCAGGAACCGTGGTTTGCTCACCCTGCCCAACAGGACGGCCGTTCGGGAGCCGTGCGCGGGACCATGCGTCGCGACACGCCGCCGAGGCCCGAAAACAAACGGGGGATCAGCATGTCCGTGTCGTCTCGCCTTCGCGCCGCCGCGCTCGCCGCCGGCCTCGCCCTCCTCGCAGCCCCCGCGGCCGAGGCCGGCACCATCAAGCTCGGCATGACCACCTGGGTCGGATACGGCCCGCTCTTCCTGGCCCGCGACCTCGGCTACTTCAAGGAGAAGGGTCTCGACGTCGAGCTCGACATCATCGAGGAGGCCTCGCTCTACATGGCGGCCGTCGCCAGCGGCGAGCTGCAGGGCAACGCCTCCACGATCGACGAGATCATGAAGTACCGCACGCCCGAGAACTGCTTCAAGGCGGTCTACGCGCTGGACGACAGCCACGGCGGCGACGGCATCCTCGCCCCGGCCGACGTCGCCTCGATCGCCGACCTCAAGGGTCGCGAGGTCGCGATGAACGAGGGCTCGGTCAGCCAGTTCTGGTTCTCGATCCTCCTGAAGCAGGCCGGTCTGACCGAGAAGGACGTCTCGATCACCAACATGACCGCCGACGACGCCGCGGCCGCCTTCATGGCCGACCGCATCCCGGTCGCGGTCACCTGGGAGCCGCACCTGACGCTGGCCAAGAAGGAGAACAAGGGCAAGGTCCTGATCTCCTCCGCCGAGACCCCGGGCCTGATCGTCGACGTGGTGTCGCTGCGCTGCGACGTGATCGCCAACCAGGCCGACGACGTCAAGGCGCTGGTCGAGGGCCTCTACAAGGCCAACGAGTACATCAAGACCAACCCTGACGACGCCTACGCGATCATGGCCAAGGGCGTCGGCGGCTGGCTGTCCGACCCGAAGGACTTCGCCGCCTCCGCGGCCGGCGTCAACTTCTACGGCAGGGAGCGCAACGCCGAGTTCTTCGGCGGCGGCGCCGCCGGCGAGGCCGGCAAGCTGGTCGCCCTCGGCGGCGAGATCTGGGGCGGCCTCGGCAAGCTCAAGATGGACGTCAAGTACGACGACCTCGTCGACACCTCCTTCCTGGCGAAGTGACCGTCCCGCGGCGGCGGCCCGAACGGCCGCCGCCGCCCCTCGCCCCGGAACCGGACCAGACGCAGGCGATGTCGGACAGATCCCTCCTCAAGACCGTGTCGGTGCCCTTCGGCACCATTCCGTCCACCCTCGTCGTCGCCCTCGGTGCGGCCGTCTGGGTGATCGTGATCGCCGGCTGGGTGCTGCTCACCTACGGCGGCCTCGTGCCGAAGATGTTCCTGCCGACGCCCGGCCTCGTGCTCGGCACCGCCGGCCGCCTCGCCGCCGACGGCACCTTGTGGGAGCACACTTTCGCCAGTGCGCAGGTGGTGCTGATCGGCTTCGTGATCTCGTCGGTGGTGGCGGTTCCGCTCGGCCTCGCCATGGGCACCTACCGCGCGGTCCAGGCCTTCCTCGACCCGCTCGTGAACTTCATCCGCTATCTGCCGGTGACGTCTTTCGTTCCGCTGTTCATCCTGTGGATCGGCATCGGCCTCGACCAGCGCGTCTCGATCATCGTGTTCGGCATTTTCTTCCAGCAGTTGGTGATGATCGCCGACGCCGCCCGCTCGGTCCCGCGCGACCTCGTCAACGCCGCCTACACCCTCGGCACCCGCCGCTCCGAGACGGTCGGCCACATCGTCTTCCCGGCGACGCTGCCGGCGGTGCTCGACGTGCTGCGCGTCACCATCGGCTGGGCCTGGACCTATCTGGTGGTCGCCGAGTTGGTGGCGGCCAAGTCGGGCCTCGGCTACATCTCGCTGAAGGCGATGCGCGGCTTCCAGGTCGACGTCATCTTCCTCGCCATCGCCATGATCGGCATCCTCGGCCTCCTGACCGACCAGATGTTCCGCGTGGCCCGCCGCGTCGTGGCCCCTTGGGCGAAATGACCATGCTCATGAAGACCCCCTCCACCGTCGCCGCTTCCGCCGCCGACATTGCCGTCGAGGGCGTCAGCCTGCGCTACGGCACGGGTGCCACCTCGGTACTGGCGCTCGACGGCATCTCGCTCGACGTCGCCCGCAACGAGTTCGCCGTCATCGTCGGCCCGTCCGGCTGCGGCAAGTCGAGCCTGCTCTACCTGATCGCCGGCCTCGAGCAGCGCACCGGCGGCACCATCCGTGTCGGCGGCCGCGTCATCGACGAGCCGGGCGCCGACCGCGGCATGGTGTTCCAGGCCTACACCCTGTTCCCCTGGCTCACCGTGGCGCAGAACGTCGAATACGGCCCGAAGCGCCGCGGCCTGCCGGCCGGCGAGCGGCGCGCGCTGGTCGACCACTATCTCGCCGAGGTCGGCCTCGCCGGCTTCCGCGACCACTATCCCGCCCAGCTCTCGGGCGGCATGAAGCAGCGCGTCGCCATCGCCCGCGCGCTCGCCAACGATCCCGCCGTGCTCCTGATGGACGAGCCCTTCGGCGCGCTCGACAGCCAGACCCGCCACCAGATGCAGCAGCTGCTGCTCCGGGTCTGGGACCACAGCCACAAGACCGTGCTGTTCGTCACCCACGACATCGACGAGGCGATCCTGCTCGCCGACCGGGTCTTCGTCATGTCCGGCCGGCCCGGCCAGATCCGCAAGGTCATTCCGGTCGGCTTCGACCGGCCGCGCTCGCTCGACCTCGTCATGGAGCCCGGCTTCATCGCGCTGAAGCGCGAGATCCTGACGCTCCTGAAGGCCGACGGCGAGGACCACTGACGGAACACGGCGCCGAGGACCGGAGGACCCGCCGGCGCGGAGCGCCGGCGGCGGGACCCGCGCGCGCGGCGCGCGCAGATCAATAACGAAGAAACGTCACACCCGGAGGAAGCCGCCGTGCGCGACCCGCGTTACGACATCCTGTTCGAGCCCGTGCGGATCGGGCCGCTCACCGCCAAGAACCGGTTCTACCAGGTGCCGCACTGCAACGGTGGCGGCTACCGCGACCCGTCGGCGGCGGCGGAGATGCGCGGCGTCAAGGCCGAAGGCGGCTGGGGGGTGATCTTCACCGAGCAGACCGAGATGCACCACACCTCTGAGATCACGCCCTTCATCGAGCTCCGGCTCTGGGAGGACCAGGACATCCCCTCGATCGCCCGCATGGCCGAGCGGATGAAGACCCACGGCGCCCTCGCCGGCATCCAGCTCGCGTATTCGGGGATCAACGGCCCGAACATGTACACCAAGGAGGTGCCGCTCGCGCCCTCCGCGCTGCCGATCCGCACCTTCACCAACGACCCCGTCCAGGCCCGCGCGCTCGACCGCCGCGACATCGCCGACCTCCGGCGCTGGTTCGTCAACGCCGCCCGGCGCTGCCGCACGGCGGGCTTCGACCTGATCTGCCTCTACGGCGCCCACGGCTTCGGCATCTTCCAGCACTTCCTGTCGCGCGCCACCAACCAGCGCAGCGACGAATACGGCGGCAGCCTCGAGAACCGCTCGCGCTTCGTGCGCGAGGTCGTCGCCGACATCCGCGACGCCGTCGGCGACACCATGGCGATCACGCTGCGCGTCTCGCTCGACGAGACCATCGGCGACCTCGGCTTCTCCAACGCCGAGGTCCGCGACTTCGTCGCCCTCAATGCCGACCTGCCCGACCTCTGGGACCTCGCCCACGGCACCTGGGAGGACTGCTCCGGCCCGTCGCGCTTCAAGGAGGAGGCGGCGCAGGAGGCGCTGGTGAAGGGCATTCGCGACCTCACCGGCAAGCCGGTGGTCGGCGTCGGCCGTTTCACCTCGCCGGACACCATGGTGCGCATGGTGCGCCAGGGCGTGCTCGACTTCGTCGGCTGCGCCCGCCCCTCGATCGCCGACCCGTTCCTGCCCCTGAAGGTGGAGGAGGGCCGGATCGAGGACATCCGCGAGTGCATCGGCTGCAACATCTGCGTCACCGGCGACATGATCCAGGGCATGGGCCGCTGCACGCAGAACCCGACCTGGATGGAGGAGTGGCGGCGCGGCTGGCATCCCGAGCGGATGAACCCGAAGGGCCCGAGCGAGCGCGTGCTGATCGTCGGCTCCGGCCCGGCCGGACTCGAGGCCGCGCTCGGCCTCGCCCGCCGGGGCTACGAGGTGGCGGTGGCCGAGGCCCGCGAGAGCTTCGGCGGCCGCGTCGCCCGCGAGCGGCTGCTGCCCGGCCTCTCCGCCTGGGGCCGCGTCGCCGACTACCGGCTCTACCAGCTCGGACAGCTCGGCAACGTCTCGCTCTATCCGGCCTCGCCGCTGACGGCCGACGACATCCTCGGCTTCGGCTTCGAGCACGTCTGCCTCGCCACCGGTTCGCACTGGCGCGCCGACGGCGTCGCCCGCCAGCACGTGGTGCAGATACCGCGCGAAGGCGCCCTGCCCGTCTTCACGCCGGACGACGTCATGGACGGCCGACTGCCCACCGGCACCGTGGTCGTCTACGACGACGACCACTACTACATGGGCGGCGTGATCGCCGAGCTGCTCGCCGCACGCGGCTGCAACGTCACCCTGGTGACGCCGGCGCCCTACGTCTCGGACTGGTCGCGCAACACGCTCGAACAGGGCGCCGTCCACCGCCGGCTCGCCGCGGCCGGCGTCGCGATCGTGCTCAACACCGGCGTAGCCGCCCTCCAGGCCGACGGCGTCGAGACCAATTGCGCCTACACCGACGCCCGTGGCCGGATCACCTGCGACGCCGTCGTCCTGGTCGCCTCGCGCCGCTCGGAAACCGCCGTACACGACGAGCTCCGCGCCCGCGCCGACGAGTGGGCCGACGCCGGCCTGCGTTCGCTCGCGCTGATCGGCGACGCCGCCGCGCCGGCGCCGATCGCCTGGGCCACCTTCGCCGGCCACCGCTACGCCCGCGATCTCGACGGCCCCGACCGCGGCGACGCCCTGCCCTTCCGCCGCGAGGTGACTGCGCTCGCCCCGGCGTGACGGCCGGGACCCGCGATCACGGCGCTGTCGCGAAAGCGTGAAATGCACGGTGGTAACGGCGTGCTCCCCCGACGCGTCCAAGCGTCGGCCGTCCGTGCGGGCGGCCGTGTTCCAGGGGAGACGACCATGATCCATCGCCGTCAGTTGCTCGCCGTCGCCGCCGCGGCGCTCGCCGCGTCCACCCTCGCCGCGCGCGCCGAGGTCGGCACGCCCTTCACGCCGGAGGCCTTCGCCGCCGCGACCGCCACGGGCAAGCCCGTGCTGGTCGACGTCACCGCGAGCTGGTGCCCGGTCTGCAAGGCGCAGCACCCGGTGATCGAGAGCCTGAAGGCCCGCCCGGAGTTCGCCGACCTTGTCGTCCTCGCCGTCGATTTCGACAGCCAGAAGGACGTGCTGCGCTCCTTCGGCGCCCAGCGCCAGAGCACGCTGATCGTCTTCCGCGGCACCACCGAGACCGGCCGTTCGATCGGCGACACCGATCCGGCGTCGATCGAGGCCCTGCTCCGCAGCGCGATCTGAGGCCGCCATGCCCGGCTTCGGATTCCTCGCCGGCGTGCTGTCGGTGCTGTCGCCCTGCGTGCTGCCGCTTTTGCCGCTGCTGCTAGGCGCGGCGGCGTCGCAGCACCGGCTCGGACCGGTGGCGCTCGCGGGCGGCCTCGCGCTGTCCTTCACCGCGATCGGCCTGTTCGTGGCGACCGTCGGCTTCGCGATCGGCCTCGACGCCGACGTGTTCCGCGCGGTCTCGGCGTTCCTCTTGGTGGCGCTCGGGATCGTCCTGGCGGTCCCGGCGGCGCAGACGCGCCTCGCCGCCGCCGCCGGCCCGGTCGGCGACTGGACGGAGCGCCGCTTCGGCGGCTTCTCCACCGACGGCGTCGGCGGCCAGTTCGCCCTCGGCCTTCTGCTCGGGGCGGTGTGGAGCCCCTGCGTCGGCCCGACGCTCGGCGCGGCCTCCCTGATGGCGGCCCGCGGCGAGAACCTCGGCATGGTCGCCCTCACCATGGCGGCCTTCGGCCTCGGCGCCGGCCTGCCGCTCGCGGCGATGGGATACCTCTCGCGCGATCGGCTGGTCCGGATGCGCGGGCGGATGCTGTCGGCGGGAAAGGGCGCGAAGACGCTGCTCGGCCTCGCCCTGGCGGCGGCCGGCGTCGCCATCCTCACGGGGGCGGACAAGGCGTTGGAGGCCCGTCTGGTCGAGATCGGGCCGGATTGGCTGACGCGGCTGACGACCTCGATCTGAGGCCGCGCGGCATCGGGGGCGAAAAAGGGGGGGGGGACGGACCGGACGCGGCCCGGCCCTCCCGTGCCTGCCGCGAGCCCGGTCCGCCCGGGCGTGCGCGCCGGCGCCCTCCCCGGCGACCGGTGACCGCGCTCGCACCTCGTCGGAACGGGGCCGCGCATCCACGCGGTCCCGTTCCCGCGTCCTCAGCAGGCGATGCGGTAGCCGTCGACGAAGACGGCGCCCGGCTCCTCCGGACCGTCGTGCGGTCCGAGATCCTCCAGCGCGAGCGGCGCGGAGGAGCCGGCGAACCGGGGATCGTCGTCCCCGGGGTGGAGCGCGCGGCGGATCGCCGCCGAAGCGTCGACCTCCGACCCGGCGACGACCAGGACGATCCGCCCGGCGGGGTGGACGCCGCTCGTGGCGGCGTCCGGGCGGAGTTCGTAGAGGTGCAGCGCGCTCATGCCGCGGCGTCGCGACCGACGTCGCCGCCGCGCGGGCGGAAGTCGACCCGCCGGCGGGAGCGGCCGAGCGGGGTCTCGAAGGTCACGAGGACCGCCTCGATCCTGTCGAGCGCGTTCGGATCGGTGTCCTCGAGGCTCTGCAGCGCGAGGGCGACGAAGTCCTCGGACAGCCGGTCGGGGCGATAGAGCACGACCTCGCGCGGCGCCGCGGTGTCGTCGAAGCTGATCCCGACGTCGGTGCCGAGGGCGGCCTGGAGGTGGTTGGCGATGATGGACGCGGTCATGGATCCTCCGTTCGTTTCATCGTCGTTGTTGTCGTCGCGCGGCGGTCAACCCCGTTCCCGGGACGAGGGTTTCCTGCGCGTCGCCACTTCGATGCCGTCGGCGACCGACTTCAGTCGGGTCGGGGCGACGGCGCCCATCAGGGCGTAGGCGGTTCCACCGCTCTGCCAGTAGACCGTCGGCACGGCGTCGTCCGGCGCCGGGGTCGGCGGCACCGCCCCCTCGACGTCCATCGGCGCCGCCACCAGGGTGACCGCCCCGAGAACCGGGCTCTCGGCGGTCACCACCACGCTCGGCCGCCCGTTGAACGGCTGCACCTGGACACCGAGCACCCGCCAGTTCGCCGGCAGTTTGGGCATCTCGACGTCGGTGACGGCCTCCAGGCGGTCGATCTTGCGGGCGATCGGCTCGCCCGGGGCCTGCGGTCCGGTGTCGAGCGCGGCGACCCGGAGCGCTTCGCGGGCGGCGTCGACGAAGCGGGCGTCGGCCACCGTGGCCGGCGTCTCCCGCATCGGCTGCGTCGCCGAATTCAGTCCCCAGCCGAGCGCTACGCAAGCGACCGCGGCCGCGGCGCGGCGCGCCATCGGCGCGTGGACGTGGGCCTTCAGCCGGCGCTGCAGCCTCAGCGCCTGGCGCTGGCTCTCGTCCGACCAGCGGCCGGGCCCGGCCTGACCGCGGCGCAGCGCCTCCGTCAGCGCCGTCTCCTCCTCGAGCAGGCTCGCCAGTTCGCGGTCGCGCGCGGCGAGATCCTCGATCTCGGCACGGCGCATCGGCGCCATCTCGCCGTCGACATAGGCGGCGATCTCGATCTCGTCGGGCCGGTCAGTCCCGTTCATCGGTCCCTCCCACGACTCTCAACTTCGGGCCGACCGCGGCGCCGCCGTAGCCGACCCGCGCCTTCAGCGCGGCCCGGCCGCGGGCGAGCCGCGACATCACCGTTCCCACCGGAACCCCCAGCGTCTCCGCGGCGTCGGCATAGGTGAAGCCCAGCACCGCGACCAGCTGCAGCACCTCGCGCTGGTCGGGCGGCAGGCCCTCGAACGCCCGCATCACCTTGGCGAGGTCGACCCGGTCCTCCTGCGACGGCAACGCCGTCTCGTCGTCCGGGATCGCACCGTGGATGCGGTCGCGCTCGGCGGCGGAGCGCCGGCGCGACGACAGGAAGGTGTTGCGCATCACCACCACCAGCCAGTTCAGGAGCGGCCGGGTCGCGTCGTAGGAGCCCGACAGCCGGATCGCCCGCGCGAGGCTCTCCTGCAACAGGTCGTCCGCGTCGGCGTCGTCGCGCGTCAATACGCGGGCGTAGCGCCACAGGGCGTCGAGGTGCGGGGTGACGTCGATGTCGATCCTCATGACCAAGCTACCGCCCCGGCGGCGATCCTATTCCCGGACAATCGCGCCGGCGCGCGAATTTGTCGTGACCATGGTCGGCGCGCAGCCGGCGGCGGCGATGCAATTTCTTGCTAACCGCCTTGTGAAATCATAAGAAACGACCCTCTGCCCATCCCGTCGGAAAGAGCGGCCCCTCCACCGTCGCCGCGGCTCCGCCGAACGGTATCCGGCGACGTCGGGAGGCGAGGAGATGCGGACGTCCAGATGCTGAAACTCGCGTTCCTCCTGATCGGTCCGGCCTCGTTCCGGTCGAAGTGGTACGTCCTCGCCGTGCTCGGCGGCCTCCTGGTGGCGCTGGCGCTGGTGATCGCCGCCGACGCCTCGGACCGCGTGACCTTGCTGGCGCAGACCGCGATCGGCCTCGTCTTCGTCGCCAACGGCGTGGTGTCGGCCATGTCGGCGGCGCTCGGGCGGGTCGAGGGATCGGCCCGCTTCGTCACCGCCGCCAAGGCGCTCGGCCTCGTGCTGATCGGCGCGCTGGTGATGGGGGTGCCGGTGCGCACCGACGTCGGCCTCGCCGTCTTCGTCGGCCTCGCCCTGGTGCTCGACGGCATCTGGCGGATCGGCTTCGCCTTCCTGGTCCGCTACGGCAACTGGCGGGCGATGGCGACCTTCGGCGCGGTCGAACTGCTGCTCGCGCTGCTGCTCTACGCCGACTGGCCGCTGCCGCCGGGCCGCAACGTCGCGGTCTGCATCGGGCTCCTGATCGCGCTCTGGGGCGTCCTGCTGATCCGCATGGGGCTGATGCTGCGCACCCTCGACGACGAGGTCGCCATCCTGAACCTGCCGGTGTTCGGCGGCCGCGGCTGGTACGACCACGCCCCCGTCCTGATCGACACCGGCGAGACGGTGGCGGTCGAGCATCCGCTGACGGTCCGGATCTGGACCCCCGTCGGCTCCGCCTACGAGCCCGAGCGTCGCCTGCTGATCGACCGCTACATCGCCGCCGTCGACGGCAACGGCGTGATGTCGACCGGCCATTCGGCGCTCGAGATGAAGCCGGACCTCTACATCAGCCACTATCCGGCCGTGGAGCTCGACCGCTCGCGCGCCGATTTCATGGCCTCCTTCCGCGGCACCGCCGAGAACGACTTCAAGGGCCGCTTCCAGCCGAGCTACGAGCACGAGTGCGCCGAATGGTGCCCGGCCGACGGCAACGTCGAGTTCCGCAACTACGACCCGCGGCGGCTGCGCGCATTCTGGGTCGGCTACCGGCAGGACGACACCTACAACCTCACCAACCGCAACTGCTCCGTGGCGGTGGCGGCGGCGCTCGACGCCGCCCTCGAGGGCTCGCTCGCGACCCGCTTCGCGTGGGCGCGGCTCGTCGGCCTGCTCCTGAACCCCGACCTCTGGGTCGCCGCCATGATCTGCAATCGCGCGGCCTCGATGACCTGGACGCCCGGCCTCGTGCTCGACTACGCCCGCACGCTCGCCCGCATCGTCGAGCGCGGCGAGGTCGGCTGGACCGCCCGCCTCTTCGCCTTCTTCGCCCGCCTGCGCCGCGGCGGCGCCCCCGACAACGAGCCGAGGACCGCATGACCGACGCCTCCACGACGCCGACCTCGACCGTCCTGTCCCGGGCCGCGGTGATCGCCACCGCCACCATGTTCGGGCTCACCTACAGCCTCGCGGCCGCGCTGATCGCGCTCGACCTCGTCGCCCGCGGGGCGAGCGAGATCGTGATCGGCGCCAACGCCGCCATGCACGCCGTCGGCGTGCTGGTGACCGCGACGATCCTGCCGCGCATCGTCGCCGCCTTCGGCATCCGCAAGCTGGTGATCCTGGCGCTCGCGACCGCCGCCGCGGTGCTGATCGCCTTCCCGGCGGCGCCGTGGATATGGCTGTGGTTCCCGCTGCGCTTCCTGCTCGGCATGTCCTCCGAGATCCTGTTCGTGCTGTCTGAGACCTGGACCAACAGCCTCTCCACCGAGGAGACCCGCGCCCGCTCGATGGCCGCCTACACGGCCGCGCTGTCGATCGGCTTCGCCAGCGGCCCGGCGATCCTGTCCGTGGTCGGCTCGGACGGCGTGACGCCCTTCGCGATCGGCGCGGTGATCTCGCTCGCCGCCGCCGTCTTCGTCGCCTCCCCGAAGGTGTCGGCGCCGGCCTTCGACGAGCCCGCCACCGGCAATCCGCTGCGCTACATGGCGCTCGCCCCGGTCGCGATCTCCTCGACGGTGCTCAACGCCGCGATCGAGACGGCGGGCCTGTCCTTCCTCGCCATCTACGCCGTCCAGCTCGGCTGGGCCGAGAGCGGGGCGACGCGGCTGATGTCGGTGATGATGATCGGCGCGATCCTGCTGCAGCTGCCGATCGGCTGGCTCGGCGACAAGATGGACCGCATCCGCCTGCTCGCGATCCTCGCGGTGACGGCGACGGTCGGCGCGCTGGTCTGGCCGCTGGCGCTCCAGGACGAGACCGCGACCTACGCCCTGCTGTTCGTCTGGGGCGGCGCCTTCGTCGGGCTCTACACCATCATGCTGACCGTGGTCGGCAGCCGCTTCCAGGGCTCCGACCTCGTCGGCATCTACGCGGCGATGGGCCTGATGTGGGGCGTCGGCGCGCTCGTCGGGCCCCTCGCCGCCGGTGCGGCGATGCAGGCGACCCAGCACGGCCTCGCCTTCTTCGCCGCCGCCGCCTGCGGCGCCTTCGCGCTGTTCGCGATCGCCCGGGGCCGCGGGTCGAGCTGACGTTCGGGCCGCGAGACGGATCCCCGCGGATCAGGCCGCGGGGGCCGCGGTGACCAGGAAGCCGTAGCCGAATGCCGGCGGCAGCAGCGCCGACGCGGCGCCGTCGAGGACGCCGATCAGCGCCGAACGCGTCACCGCCTTCTCCGGCAGCACGCTCTCGATCGTCAGCGCCTCGACGGCGAAGCCGGCCTCGGCGAGGTCGGCACGGATCTCGTCCGCCGAGAACAGGTGGTAGAACAAGGGGATCACGGTGCCGTCGACACTGCGCTCATAGCGGATGTCGCCCGGCTCCAGCACGCCCGACGCGACCAGCGCGCGGCAGTCGCGCTGCTCGCGGGCGAAGCGCCGGGCGGCGTTGGGCAGGCCGAGCACCAGCCGGCCGCCCGGTGCGAGCATGCCGCGCATCTCGGCGAGCAGGGCGATCCGCCGCGCGCGGCCGGCGACGTGGCCGAGCACGCCGAAGCCGAGCAGCGCGACGTCGAACCGTCCGGCCCCGACCTCGGCGGCATAGACCGCGTCGGCGGGATCGCAGACGCGGATCCGCCCGGCGAGCCCGACCGCGGCCGCCGTCGCCTCGAGATGGCGGCGCGCGACCGCGCTAATGTCGGCGGCGAGCACCTCCGCGCCGCGCCCGGCGGCGAGCGGAAGGCAGTAGCGTCCCTCGCCGGCGCCGTAGTCGAGCAGCCTGCCTCCGACGGGCAGCAACCGGGTGAGCAGCGCCAATGTCCGTCGGTTGGGGCGCAGGTAGCGCGAGCGGTAGAGGCCCGACGAGAAATAGACGTCGTAGCTCCGGCCCATCTCGTCGGTCCGCATCGCCGTGTCCACTCGCCCAGCCCCCCCGCCGTCCGTCCCCAGTCGCCCGCGGCCCCGTGCCGACGCTCCCGCGAAACGGGTCGGCGCCACGGAAGCAAGGGTGGAACGCCGATAGCATAGCCCACCATCCCTCTCTATTGTCTTGATGTTTCCGGGTGTCGCAACGGCGGCGGGAGCGCGGCCCGCCCTTCCCATCGGCTCCGTTTTGCGGCATGAACGCTGGCCGACAGGCGCGGCGAGGGAACGGGGCCGGACGACATGAGCGTGAGATTCGAAACCGAGGGCACGACGCTGGTCGCCACCCTCGAAGGCCGGCTCGACACCACCAATGCGCCGGCCACCGAGGCCGAACTCCTGAAGCGGCTCGGCACCGGCGCCGTCGTGCTCGACCTCGCCGGCCTGAGCTACATCTCGAGCGCGGGCCTGCGCGTCGTCCTGGTCGTCGCCAAGCGCCTGAAGCCGACCGGCCGCCGCTTCGTGCTGGCCGGCCTGCAGCCGCACATCCGCGAGGTCTTCGAGGTCTCCGGCTTCCTCTCCATCCTCGACGTCGCCGCCGACCGCGCCGAGGCGCTGGCGCGCGTCTGATCCTCAGGCCGCGTCGCGATCCGGCGCGAACGTGCCCGCCGGTCCGTTGTAGCGGACCACGAGGCAGGTGATGTCGTCGGACTGTTCGGCGCCGGCGACGAAATCGGTCACGGCGTCGGTGACGCCGGCGAGCACGAGGTCGACCGCCCGGGCGTGGGCGTCGCCGAGCGCCACCTTGAGCCGTTCTTCGCTGAACTCGCGGCCGTCCCGGTCCATCGCCTCCGAAATGCCGTCGGTGTAGAGCACCAGCGTGTCGCCCGCCGAGAGGGCGACGCTGCGCTCGGCATAGGGCAGGTCCGGCATCACGCCGAGGGCCATGCCGCCGGTGCGCGGCAGATCGACGATGGTGCCGTCGGCGCGGCGGATCATCAGCGGCGGATTATGGCCACCGTTGGCGTAGGTGAGCGTGCCGGTCTCGGTGTCGAGGATGCCGTAGAAGGTGGTGACGAACAGGTCCATGGGGTTCTGGGCGCAGAGCGCGGTGTTGGCCGCCGCGAGGCACGCCCCGGCCGACCGGCTCTCGCGCGCGCTCGCCTGCAGCACCGTCCGCGAGATCGCCATGAAGAAGGCCGCCGGCACGCCCTTGCCCGAGACGTCGGCGATGACGATGCCGAGGTGGCGCTCGTCGACCGCGAAGAAGTCGTAGAAGTCGCCGCCGAGCTCGCGGGCCGGCACCATCGTCGCCTTGCCGGCGTAGGAGGGGTGCGCCGGCAGAGCCTGCGGCAGGATCGCCGCCTGGAGCGAGCGGGCGGCGTCGAGTTCGGCCTCGACCCGGCGCTTCGATTCCTCGAGCAGCGCGTTCTTCTGCTCGAGTTCGGCGGTGCGGGCGCGCACCAGCGCCTCGAGATGCTCCTCGCGCGCCTGGACTTCGATCGCCATGTGGCGGAATACCCGGGCGAGCCTTCCGAGTTCGTCGGCGCGGCCCGAGAGGCCGTCGAGGCTCTCGGGTCGGAACGTGCGGCCGTCGACCTCCTCGGCCGCCCGCGTCATCGCCGCCACAGGACGGGCGATCCGGCGGGCGAACAGCGCGGCGGCCGTCACGCCGACCGCGAACACCGCCGCCGCGGCGAGCGCGCCGTAGACGAGATAGTCGACCAGCATCCGCTCGAGCCGCGCCGTCGCCATCGACAGCACCGCGGCGCCGATGGTGATGCCGGCCGTATCGTGGATCGGCGCGGCGACCAGGAGCCCGCCCGGGCCGAAGCGCGACGCCGCCGCGGTGCCGGCGACCGTGGACGCCGCGAGTTCGGCTGCGTCGGCCGCCGGAACGCCCTCGCCGCCCGCCTCGTCGCCGATCGCCGCGAGGGTGGCGCCGGCGTCGTCGAACACGCGGATCGCACGGATGTCGTCGCGGTCGATCAGGGCGGCGAGCAGCACCGGCAGGCTGTTGGCGGCGCGCACCGGATCGAGCACGGTCACGCGCTGGCCGGCGATCAGCGCCCTGCCCCCCTCGACGCGGACGCCGACGTAGCGCACGCCGTCGATCGGCCCGCCGAGCGCGGCGGCGAAGCGGGTGCCGTCGACGAGATCGGCGAGCGCGCGCGCCGGCAGGCCCGGCGGCAGTTTCTCGCCCTCGACGAGCGCGCCGTAGTCGCCGACCGAGGAGACCAGGATCCGGCGGTCGCGGTCGACCAGCCACAGTGAGGCGAGGTTGCCGCGGGCGACGATCTCGGCGAAGCGGCCGCCGAGGCCGGGCGCGCCGGCGTCGCCGAGGCTGCCGACCGCGAAGGCGAGGGTCTGCAGGTCGTCGACGAGGACCGCGTCCATCTCTTCGAGCGAGATCTCCGTGAGGCGCGCGCTCTCGGCGACGATGCGCGCCACCGACTGCGCCTGCACCTCCGCCTGCGCGACGAGTGCGGTGCGGCCGAGCCAGGCCGAGACGAGGCTGATCGCCAGCACCGCCAACGCGATGCAGGCCGCGACCATCAGGACGAGACGACGGGTCAGGGTCACGCCGCATCTCCCTCGGCGTCGCCGCGGCGCATCGCCAGCCGCACGACGTTGCGCTCGCCGACACGGGCGTAACCGACCTCGTCGACCAGCGTCCTGACCAGGTGCACACCGAGACCGCCGATCGCACGATCGTCGAGATCGGCGTCGAGCGAGGGCGCAGGGGCGTCGGCAAAGGGGTCGAAGGCCGGCCCGGCGTCGGAGATCTCGAGCGCGACGAGCTCGGCCGAGACGCACGCCGCCACCCGGACGAGGCCGTCCGCGGGCGCCGCGTGGTCGACCACGTTGGCGACGATCTCCTCGACCGCCATCGCGAGGCGGAACGCCACGGCGGGCGCGAGGGCGTCGGCGAGGAAGTCCTCGAGCTCGCCCTGGAGACCCGGGATCGCGTCGAGCGTGGCGGGGACCTCGAAGTCCCGGGTGCGGGGCGTCTCGGCCATCGCGGGGCTACTCCTCGCCGGTCGCCGGCGCGTCGGGCGTCATCGCCAGCACCGCCGCCGGCTCGACCGCCGCCGCCACGGCGCCCGCGCGCCGTTCCATCCGGCGGCGCAGCAGGGCGAGCAATCGCGACAGCGGCCAGCAGAACGCCAGGAACCAGAGCATCGTGTAGGCGTAGACCCACAGCGTCGCGCCGGGGTCGCCGATCGCCGCGATCACCGTGTTGGCGCGCTGGACGATCTCGGGCACGCCGATCACCGAGGCGGTCGACGACGCCATCACGATGATGAGGAAGTAGGTCGTCCAGGCCGGGATGAAGTAGAGCGCCTGGAGGTGTTCGCCGCGGCGGCGGTGGCGCAGCGCCGACAGCGCGTTGTCGGACACGAAGCCCGAGACCGCGACCGCCAGCGCCAACGACGCCTTCAGCCAGCCCGGCAGGCCGATCGAGACGCCGCCGATCGTCGCCTCGGTCGGCAGCACGTAGGCGAAGTAGTAGATCAGCACGAAGGTCGGCGGCAGCCGCGCCGCCGCGGTGAGGAACGCGCCGGTTCGCGAGCCGGCGAGCCGCATCCGCGCCAGCAGGAAGCCGACGGGCGTGCCGATCGCCATGGTCACCGCGGAGATCGCGACGTTCCACAGGAAGCCGACGGCGAGGAAGGGGGTCCAGGCCCACAGGGCCGAGAGGGTCTCGAAGGCGGTCACCGGTGGGCCATCCCGCGTTCCAACAGGGAGAATCCGTAGACGACCGCGAGCACGATCGCGACGTAGCAGGCGAGCAGCACGTTCATCATGACGCCGCCGTTGCCGTAGTCGGCGATGATGGCGGTGGAGGCGTGGACGAGTTCGGGCACGGCCACCGCGCTCACCATCGCCGTCGCCTTGACGATGTTGACGCAGCTGCCCATCACCGTCGGGAACGCCAGCGCCGCGACCTGCCGGAGGCGTCCGGTGCCGCCGAGGGTGGCCGCGGCCTCCGCGAGCGCCACCGCGTTGGCCGCGCCGGCGTAGAGCGACAGCACCACCACCGAGACCAGCCAGGCCGGCAGCGGCAGGCCGCGCGCGGCGAGCAGTCCGCCGATGCCGAAGAACACGAGGTAGAGCTGCAACAAAGGCGGCGTCATCCGCGGCAGCGTCAGGAGCACCGACGACACCGCGGCGACGGCGCGGATCCGCGAGCGCAGCAGCGCGGCGCCGGCGACGCCCGCGACGAGGCTGCCGGCGACCACCGCGGCGGCCAGCGCCAGCGTCGTCGCCAGCGCGCGCAGGAACATCTCGCGGCTGAACGGATCGTAGAACGGCGTGAAGTCGACTCCGACGCTGTCGCGCAGCGTCAGGATCAGGCCGCCGAGACCGCGGAGGTCCTGCGCCTCGATCAGGTCGAGCTTGCGGCAGGTCGCGGGCCAGAGCCCGTCCGGCTGACGTCGGCAGTGCCATTCGCCGTCGGCGTCGCGGCGCGTCCAGAGCGCGCCGGCCTCGCGCAGATAGTCCGACGGCGGCAGCTTCCAGCGCGCCTCGAGTTCGGCGAGCCGGCCGTCGCGCAGCCAGCCCGCGACGGTGTCGTCGAACAGCCGCGCCAGCGTGCCCTCGCCCGCCACCGCCACCGCCCAGGGCGAGACGAACTCGGCCGGCAGCAGCCGGTAGCCCGGCCATTCTCCGCTGGCGAGCTGGTGCTTCAGCGCCGCCTCGTCGTAGAGCCAGCCCGCGCAGCCGCCCTCGCGCAGCGCCAGTTCGGCGTCGCGCACGGTGCCGAAGGCGCGGATGTCGGCGAGCAGGCGGGCGGCGGCGAGGCGGTTCCACAGCGCGCCCTGCACCGCGCAGAGCGACCGGCCGCGCACGTCGGTCCAGCTGCGGATCGCACTGTCGCCGGGGACGAGCACGCTGGCCCCGCCGCCGTAGTAGCCGGGCTCGATCATCCGGACCAGCCGGCGGCGGTCGACGGTGTCGCCGAGGGTGGCGACGAGGACGTCGACCTCGCCGGCCGCGAGCTTCTGCATCCGGTTGGCGCTGGTGACCGGGACGAGCCGCACCGGCACCCCGGCCGCGGCGGCGAGGCCGGTGGCGACGTCGACGTCGAAGCCGACGATCGCGCCCGCGGCGTCGCGATAGCCGAAGGGCTCGTAGTCGGCCTTTACGCCGGCGACCAGTTCGCCCTTCGCCCGGACGGCGGCGAGGGTGTCGGCCCCGTCCTCGGCGCGCGCCGACGAGGCGGCCACCGCGAGCACGGCGAGGAGGAGCGCCAGGAGCGACCAGGGCGCGGTCGGACGTCGGTTCACGCGATATCCCGTCGTGTCGGGGTGGAGGAGACTTGCACTCTCGACGCAAATCGTGAACGAAATCGTCGCATTCTGAAAGGTGTGGCGCTTGTTCGGAGGTGCGGCGTGACGACGGCGGGCTCGTGGATCCTCGGTGCGCTGCTCGCGGCGGTGACGGGCGGTGCGGCGGCGGCCGGAACGCTGGAGCGCGTCGCCGAGACCGGCGTGATCCGGGCCGGCACCCGGGCCGACGCGGTGCCCTTCGCCTTCCGCCGCGACGACGGCGGCTTCCAGGGCTTCTCGGTCGACCTGATCGAAGAGATCCGCAAGGCCGTCGAGGCCAAGCTCGGCCGGCCCGTCCGCACCGAGATCGCGGCGGTGACGCCGGCCGACCGCATCCAGCGCGTCGCCGGCGGCGAGCTCGACGTCGTCTGCGAGATCACCACCCCGACCTGGGACCGCGAGGCCAAGGTCGACTTCTCGATCCCGTTCTTCCGCGACGGCACCCGCGTGCTCGCCTTCCGCGACACGCTGAAGACCACGCCCGACGTCAAGGACATGACCGTCGCCGTCGCCGAGGGCACCACCACCGCGGCGATCCTGGAGCGCGCCCTGCCCGGCGTCGCCACCCGCGCCTACCCGTCGATGGACGCGGCCTTCGCGGCGCTGCGCGCCGGCGAGGTCCAGGGCGTCGCCAACATCGGCATCATCCTGCTCGGCCTCGCCCGCAAGCTCGAGCCCGACCGCAGCGTCGTGCTGCTGCCGCGCACCGAGCCGCTCGGCAACGAGGCGATGGCCTGCGTGCTGCCGCAGGACGACAGCGCCTGGCGCGACTTCGTCGACGCCACCATCGTCGGCCTGACCCGCGGCCTCGGCGACTACCGCGGCCGCTACGTCGAGATCTACGACCGCTGGTTCGGCCGCGACGGCGTGCTGGTCTACCCGCTCGACCGCTCCACCCGCGACTACCTGCTCCAGGCCGACATCTGGGCGCGCTGAGCGGCGGTCACGCCGCCGCCGGGCGGCGCACCAGCAGACCGTCGAGCACCGCCATCGTCTCGGCGACGCGCGGGATCGTCCGCAACTTCTCGGCGCCGAAGGCCGCGAACAGCGCGTAGGAGCGCTCGGCGAAGGTCGCGAGGTCGAGATGGCGTTCGGCCTCGGTGAGGTCGCGGCGGTAGCGGCGGAACGTCATGCCGCCGGCGCAGCCGATCCGAGCGGCGATTTCGGGATAGACCGGCCAGCCGTTCTGGTCGTCGAGCACGTCCGGAACGTCCGCCGGCGGCGTCGTTCCCGCCGGGACCAGCCCCGCGCGGATCGCGATGTCGGTCGCGATCGACGCCAGCACCCGGATCTTCGGGTGGTTCGGCGTGTGCATGAAGCTGCCCTCGCGCGTCCAGTCGTCGAAGGCGGACGCGATGCCGAGGAAGCCGGCGGCCTCGAACTCGTCGATCAGGAAACGCCGTCCCTCCGCGAAGGCGCGGTCGTAGCCGAGCTTGCGGTAGACGAAGTAGTTGAACAGGCCCGTCGCCCGCCCGACCGGCAGGCCGAGGCAGAAGGCGGCCGCGAGGATCTGCGAGTTGAAGGCGGTGACGGGCGAATCGACCATGGCCGCCGCCGTCGCCAGCACGGCGGCATCGGGCTGGTAGCCCTCGAACACGAAGGGCGGCACGAAGAAGAGCCGGCGCGCACCCGCCTCGCGCAGGCGCTCCGGCTCGAGCGCGGCGACGCCGTGCGAGGGCACCGCTTGGGTGATGGTCAGGTCCGCCGCGGCGGCCGCCGCCGCGATGCCCGCCAGCCCGTCGGTGGCGTTGCGGACGTGGAGCGCGGTCACCTCCGCGCCGGGCAGCAGGCGACGCAGCGTCTCGCCCATGCCGACGACGTGGCAGAGCCCGACGATCATGATCTTCATCTTGGAAACTCAGCCCCGATCGAGTGCTTCTTCGTCGCAGACGACGGCCTGGACGGACCGCAGCCGCTCCGCTACCGCCGCGCGCGTGCCCTCCGACATCACGTCCTCGGTTCGGACCGGACGGGGGGCGGCCGCCGTGTCGTCGGACAGGTAGTGGCGGCGGAACAGGGCCATGACGTGCTGCACACCCTCGTCGGTCACCTCGCGCAGGTCCTCGGCGAAGAAGCGCGACCGGGTGTGCGGACCCGTGATGATCTCGAAAGAGGGGAAGTAGGCGACGCCCTGGTGCGAGCGCACGATCTCCTCGGCGACGACCCGCAGCGCCGACTTGCTGTAGACGGTCGACTGCAGGACGTGGCGCGTCTCGTAGGTGGCGATCAGCGGCACCGGCGAGACCGTCAGGATCACCCGCACGCCGGGGTTGACCGTGCGCAGGTCGGCCAGGAAGGCCGTGAGGTCCGCGACCATCTCGAGAACGGAGAAGTTGTGGAAGGCGTAGTCGCCGTCCGGGCGGCCGGGCGCCTCGACGCCGGGGGAGAGCGGGAACACCGCATCGTCCTCCCGCGCGATCCAGGTCTCCGTCAGCCCGAGCGTGAACACGAAGACGTCGCAGGTCTCGAACATCGCGCGGACCGCGGCGAGATGGACGACCCGGTCCTCGGCGACCGCCTCGGGGCTCGGGAAGCCGGCGTCCTGGATCCGCGGGCGGAACGGGTCGATCCAGCGGCCGTCGGCGCGCTGCCAGGCGTCGTCGACCGGCTCGAACAGGCCGTAGGCGCGCTGGAAGAGCTGGCGCAGCTGGCGAACCGAGTAGACGTTGCCGAAACGCGCAGGGAAGACGCCGATGTTCTCGTCGGTGGCATGGGCCGTCGCCGGCGTCCGCTCGGTGACCAGATAGTGGAATCCGGCCTTCACCAGCGTCTTGGCGATGTGCTGGGCGAAGCAGCTGCCCGCCGTCGCGATCGTGTCGGTGCGGCCGATGGTGAACGGGACGTCGGAGACCGGATCGACCTCTTCCGCCGGCAGGCCCGCCACGGAGCGCCGCCAGAACGCGCGCTTCGGCAAGCCGAGATAGGGGTTACGCACGTTGCTCTCCCATGGCGGCGGTCGGCTCCGGAGCCGAGACTCGAACTCCGGAATCCGGCGACCGGCACGGCGACGATGCAATCGTCGTGACGACGCCGAGCGACGCGACCACCCGACCTGACACACTCGTCCGCCGCCCCCGGCTCTCGGGCCGGGAACGACGGTCCGTCGTTTCGTCTCGGACATTATACGAGGGGTGCCGCTCGTGGAAGCCGCATCGCTCCCCGCCCTACGATGGTCTGTGTCGGCGGCGCGCTCACGAGGCGGCCGACGCGCCGCGCAGGACGTGCAGCATCGCGAGCGGCCGGCCGTCGGAGGCCGCGGAGAGATCGAGCCGGGCCGCTCCGCCGTTGCCAGCGCGGTGCCGGACGACCACATGTTCGCCGACGTCGACATTGCCGAGGAAGCGGACGGTGCGGTGGAGCAGCGGACGGCGTGCCGCGGCGGCGGCGAGCGCCCATTCGGCGCGGTCGGCGAAGGCGACGTAGGAGACGAAGTAGAGGAATCCGGCGCCGTTGAAGTCGAGCGACGGGCACGGCGCGAGTTCGACGACCGGGCCGCCCTCCCCGTCCGCGGTCGGCGGCGCCAGGGCGGCGATCGCGGCGGCATGAGCTTCCGCCGCCGCGTCTGGACCGGGCGGCGGCAGGCCGGGCACCTCGGCGCGCACCACCGAGGCGTTGACGCCCGGCCGGGTGCGGCGGACGAAGGCCGAGGTCATCCCGACCCGCCCGACGGCGCGGCCGTCCACCGTCAGCACGTGCTCGCCGAAGACGCGTCCGCGCGAGATCCGGGAAAGGCGCGAGCGCACCGTCAGCACTTCGTGCTCGCCACAGGCGGCGAACCCGTCCGCCGCCACCGTGATCCCGGTGAAGGCGGCGTAGATCGGCGTGCCGTCCGGCGCGCGGAAATCCGGCACCGCACGGCCGGCGGCGGCGGCGAGCATCTGCCAGTGCCGGTGGCCGCATTCCTTGAGCAGCCACGGCTCGGAAAGGCCCGTGCCGGAGAGATGCGGCATGCCGAGGACGATCCGGGCGTCCGGGATCGCCGATCGCCACGCCGGCGCGAGCGAGGGAGCGGACAGGGAATCCATCGTCGCTGGTCAGCCCGTGGCGCGGAGTTCGGCGGCCGAGAGGTGCTCGGCGATGCGCGCGCGCAGATATTCGGCGTCGCGGCCGACGCCGACGAAGCGCCCGGACCCCCAGGTCCACAGCCACGGCAGGCCGAGGGTGAAGACGCCGGGCATGGCGGTGACGCCGCGCTCGTGGGTCGGATAGCCGTTGCCGTCGAAGATCGGCAGGTCGACCCACGACCAGTTCGGCCGGAAACCGGTGCACCAGACGATCGCCGCGATGCCCTCCGCCACCGGGTCGAGGCTCTCCTGGAAGCCGTCCGGCCGCCAAACGGGCTCGTAGCGGCTCGGCGGCGGCGCGGCGATGGCGTTGTCCTCGACGTGGCGGTCGATCAGCGCGCAGATGCCGTTGTAGACCGCGTCGGCGGCGTCGAGATTCTGCGCGAGGTCGTCGCGGAAGCGTATCCGCCCGCCCGCGACGTCGTCGAGACGGCCGTGGAGACGCATGCCCTCGGCGGCGAAGCGGCGGAGGTCGATGTCGCGGCCGCCGTCGCGGCCGGTGAGATAGTGGTTGGCCTTGCGGCGCACCTTCTCCTTCAGCGGATGCTCGCTCACCGGCAGGTCGTACTGGCCGAGGTCGGCGAGCCAGTCGACCGCGTCGCGGCCGCGGTAGACGCGCGGGCAGCGCGGCGCGCTGCCGACCACGAGATGGACCTTGCGGCCGGCGAGGTGCAGGTCCTCGGCGATCTGGCAGCCCGACTGGCCGGAGCCGACCACCATCACCGCGCCTTCGGGCAGCTGGTCCGGGTTGCGGTAGGCGGCCGAGTGGATCTGGACGACGCCCTCGGGCAGGCGCTCGGCGATCCTGGGCACGAAGGGCGTGTGGTAGCCGCCGACCGCCAGCACCACCGCATCCGCCGTGATGGCGCCCTCCGCCGTCTCCAAGAGGAAGCGGCCACCGAGTCTCGAGAGCCGGTCGACGCCGAGACCCTCGCGCAGCGGCGGGGAGAATGAGCGAACGTAATCCTCGACATAGGCGACGATCTCGTCCTTGAGCATGAAGCCGTGGGGGTCGTCGCCGGCATAAGGATGGCCGGGCAGCAGGCACTGCCAATTCGGCGTCACCAGACAGAAGCTGTCCCAGCGCTGGTCGCGCCAGGCGTGGCCGGCGCGGTGCTTCTCGAACACGACATGGTCGATGCCGGCCTGCTTCAGGTGCCAGCTCATCGACAGGCCGGCCTGACCGCCGCCGATCACGGCGACGGGGACGTGGCGGGGCACGGTGCGGGTCATGGCTCAGTCCTCGAAGGCGACGATGGAGACGGTGGCGGCGGGATCGCCGGCATAGGCGGCGGCGGCGCTCTCGATGCGGGCGAGCTGTCCGAGCGCGCGCGAGCACGGGAAGCCGTATTTCGCCCGCACCCGCTCGCTGGCGATGCCAAGCGCGGTGCGGCTGCGGTCGAGGAAGTCGGCGAGCGGATAGGCCGCGCCGACCTCCATGTGTTCGCGGATCACCAGCGAGGGCGAATAGCAGCTCTCGTCCTGGCCGTCGGGCCACCGGACGGTGAAGCGCATCTCAGGCATGACAGGGCTCCCGGACGGCGGCGTAGGCCGGCAGATGGGCGCTCGCGACGCGGGCCCAGTCGTGGACCTCGGCGACACGGTGGCCGCGGGCGGAAAGGCCCGGGCCGCGGAACGGATCGAGCGCGAGGCGCACCGCCGCTGCGATCGAGGCGGGATCGAGCGGGTCGCACCATGCCGCGTCCTGCCCGCCGAGATACTCGGTGAAGGGCTCGATCGCGGGCGCCACCACCGGCAAGCCGGTCGCCATCGCCTCGAGCACCACGAGGCCGAAGCCCTCCTCGACGCTCGGGAACACCAGTGCGTCGGCGACGCGGTAGAGCGAGGGCATCAGCTCGTCGGGCACCGGACCGAGCCGGACGACGGCGCCCTCCGGCAAGCCCGAGCCGGCGAGGACGTCGTCGAAGACGCGGCGATAGGCGTCGTGGTCGAGCAGCGAGGCGCCGCCGGCGATCACCAGCCGAGCCGTCGGCATGCCGGCGCGGACGAGGCGGAATGCCTCGAGGATCCGGACGGTGTTCTTGCGTGCCTCGACGCCGCCGACCGCGAGCAGCAGCGGCCCGGGACCGGAGAGGCCGTAGCGCTCGCGCGCGACCCGGTCGAGCGGATCGGGCGAGACGCGGTAGCGCCCGCGGTCGACGCCGTTGCCGACCACGTCGGCGGAGACGCCGAAGTCCTCGGCGAGCCGCGTCCGCCAGCGGCGGCTGACGACGAGGTGGCGGTCGGCGGCGCGGATGGCGCGGGCCTGGAGCGCGAGGAGGCGGGGATCGCGGAAGGCGTCGACGTGGTGGACGGTACGGACGAAACCGGGGATCAGACCGCGTTCCTTCAGCGTCGCGAGCGCGTTGCCCGAGATGCCGTCGCCGGCGTGGAAGACGTCGAAGCGGCGGTTCTCCGGCCGCTCGAACCAGCGGACGTAGTCGGCGACGCGGGTCTCGACCATGGCCGTGACGTCGTGCCCGACCGGCCCGGCCGGCACCGACCGGGTGGCGCAGCGGGTCGGCCGGAAGAAGCCGCGACCGGAGGCATCGGGGGCGTGCACCACCGCCTCGTGGCCGAGGGCGGTCAGCGCCTCGGCGACGGCGAGCGCGTGGACCACCCCGCCGCGCGGGTTGGTCGAGTGGGCGAGGATCGCGACGCGTAGACTCATGCGGCGGCTCCCGGGCGGGGCGAGCAGCCGATCAGCGGCTCGCGGGCGAAGTCCCAGATCGTCTCGCGCCGGCCGCCGGCGCGGACGTCGACGCGGCCGCCGGGCTCGAAGGCCCCGACGTCGGCGGCGACGATGCCGCGGGCGGAAAAGCGGGCGACGACGGTGTCGACGTCGCCGGGCTTCACGGCGAGGAGATGGCCGTAGCTCGGGAAGGTCGCGAGCCAGCGCTCGGGCGCGACGCCGTCGGGAACCGGGACACGGTCGACGTCGAGCACGGCGCCGACGGCGGAGGCCTCGGCGAACATCGCCAGCGTGCCCGGGATGCCGCCCTGGCTGACGTCCTTGGCGGCGCTGGAGAGACCCGCCTCGGCGATCTCGGGCAACAGCGCGAGGTCGCCGCGCAGCCGCTCGGCCGGGGCGTCGGTGGCCGCCTCGAAGTTGGAGAAGGGTTCGCGGTAGCGGCCGCGGTGGTCGATCGCGGCGACGATGCGGTCGCCCGGCTCGGCGGCGAAGGAGGTCAAGAGCCGCTTCGCCCGCCCGAGCACGGCGACCGAGAGCTGGCCGCGGTCGGTGGAAAGGTTGGAATGGCCGCCGACCACCGGCACGCCGTAGCGCTCCGCGGCGGCGGCGAGACCGGCGAGCACCGGCTCGGCCCCGGCCTCGCCGTCGGCCCAGACGGCGTCGACCACCGCGATAGGCCGGCCGCCCATGGCCGCGACGTCGGAGAGGTTGACCATCACGCCGCACCAGCCGGCGAACCAGGGGTCGCCGGCGACGAACTCGTTCATGAAGCCCTCGATGGCGAGCAGCAGGAAGCCGTCGCCGTCGGGGATGGCGGCGCAGTCGTCGCCGACCGGAATCGCCCCAGTGCCGGAGAGGCCGAGCCGGGCGGCGACGCGGGCGATGTCGCGCTTGGCGGCGAGCCCGCGGCCGGCGCGAAGGCGCGCGGCGAGCGCCGGGAGCATGGCGGCGTCGATCAAGGCCCGCCCCTTCGGAGCAGCGACAGGAAGCCGGTCTCGGGATCGGCGATCGGCGGGTAGTAGGAAAGATCGGCCTCCATGAAGTGGTGGGGGCGGCCGTGGATCGCGGTCTCCTCGATCGTGGTCCAGCGCAGCCGGCGGAACAGCGGCGCGTTCTGGCTCTGCACGTGGGCGAAGAAGCACCGCGCACCGCGCCCGTGGGCCGAGGACACCGCGAGGCGGATCAGCGACGAGCCGAGCACGCCGACCTTGCGGTAGGGCGCGGCGACGGCGAGCCGCGAGCCCCACCAGACGCCGGGCTCGGGCTCGTGGATGCGCACGGTGCCGACCACCTCGTGGGGCGTCACCGCCAGCGTCGACACCGCGACGATCGGCGTCGCGACGTCGTCGACGCCGTCGCGGTCGTCACCGACGAACAGACCCTGCTCGTCGCAGAACACCGCCCGGCGCAGCGCCGCCGCGGCGGCGAATTCCCAGGGACGGGTGGCGTATTTGATGCGGTATTCCGCCGGCACGAAGGCCGCGATCGGCTCGAAGATCACGATGCCGCCTCCGCGCGCTCGTAGGTGGACAAGGCCGAGCAGGCGCCGCACTTGCCGCAGCCGGCCTTGATGTCGGTCGACTTCAGGCCGCCGGCGCGCAGCATCGCCGCGAGCGGCTTCAGGATCTCGTTCATGAAGCCCGGCGCCGGCGTCGGGTGGCTCTCGAGCGGTGTGCCCGAGATCGGCACGAAGGGCACCACGAAGGGATAGACGCCGAGGGCGATCAGCCGCTCGGCCATCGCGAGGATCGCCTCGCGTGTGTCGCCGAGGCCGGCGAGAATGTAGGTAGAGACTTGGCCGCGGCCGAACACCGGCACCGCGGCGGCGAACGCTTCCATGTAGCGCTCGACCGAGACTTCCGCCTTGCCCGGCATGATGTCCGCGCGCACCGCCGGCGTCACCGCCTCGAGGTGCATGCCGAGGGCGTCGACGCCGGCCGCCTTCAGGCGGGAGAACCACGCGTCGTCGTCGGGCGGCTCGCACTGTGCCTGGATCGGCAGGTCGACCGCCGCCTTCACCGCCGCGGCGCTCTCGGCGAGGATGGCGGCGCCGCGGTCGCGCGTCGGCGGCGTGCCGGTGGTCATCACCATGTGGCGGACGCCGTCGAGTTCGACCGCCGCCTTGGCGACCTCGGCGAGCTGGGCCGGCGTCTTGCGCTCGATCGTCCGCCCCGCCGCGAGAGACTGGCCGATCGCGCAGAACCGGCAGGTCTTGGTGCGGCTCTGGTAGCGAATGCAGCTCTGCAGCACCGTGGTCGCCAGCACGTCGGCACCGTGCAGAACCGCGATCTTCGAGTAGGGCACCCCGTCGGCCGTGGTCAGGCCATAGAAGCGCGGCTGCAGCGGGAAGGTCACTTCGCCGATGACGACGTCGTCGCGCCGGACGCGGCTGCGCCCGAAGGCGTCGGGCCGGTCGACGAGATAGGGACTCTCGAAGGCCGGCGCGGTGTGGACCGGCACCATCACCGTGGTGCCGTCGATGGTCATCGCCTTGTGGTCGGACGGCCCGGCGCCGCCGCGCCGGCTCTCCGCCCCGGCCTTCGGATCAACGAGCCGGACCCCGTAGGACTGCAACTCGTTGACGAGCCGTTCCGTCGGCATCGCTTGCGGCAGCATCGGCTTCATCGGTGCGGGCTCCGGCGAGGGGGATGGGCGTGAAGGCGGGTGCGGCGGCGGCGTGCATCGGTGCCGCCGGCCGGCCGTCGAGGGTGAGCGAGAGGAGTTCCGGCCGGGCGTAGTGGCCGACCGAGTCCATCATCCGCTTGCGCTTCAGGATCAGCGCCATGTCGAGGTCGGCAACGAGGATGCCCTCGCCCTGCGTCAGCGGCGGCACCACGTGCGCGCCCTCAGGCGAGACGATCGCCGTCATGCAGCCGCCGGTCAGTGCGCGCTGCAGCTTCGGTTCGGGCGTCACCGAGGCGATCTGCTCGGGCGTCAGCCAGCCGGTGGCGTTGACGACGAAACAGCCGGATTCCAGCGCGTGGTGGCGGATCGTCACCTCGATCTGGTCGGCGAAGATCGGCCCGACCAGCGAGCCCGGGAACTGGGCGACGTGGATCTCCTCGTGGTCGGCCATCAGGGCGTAGCGGGCGAGCGGGTTGTAGTGCTCCCAGCAGGCCAGCGCGCCGATCCGGCCGACGGCGGTGTCGACGGCGTGGAGCCCGGCGCCGTCGCCCTGCCCCCAGATCATGCGCTCGTGGAAGGTCGGCGTGATCTTGCGCCGCTTCAGCACGATCGAACCGTCGGCGTCGAACACCAGCTGGGTGTTGTAGAGCGAGCCGTGGTCGCGCTCGTTGATCCCGAGCACGACGACGACGCCGTGCCGCCGCGCCGCGGCGCCGACCGCCTCCGTCACCGGCCCGGGCACGACGACGGCGTGCTCGTAGAGCCGGAGGTGTTCCCCGCCGGTGAGCACCGGCGGGAGCACGAAGGAAAAATAGGGGTACCAGGGCACGAAGGTCTCCGGGAAGACCACGAGCCCGGCCCCCTTGCCGGCGGCCTCGGCGATCGCGTTCAGCACCCGCTCGACCGTGCCGGCCCCGCTCGCGAGGTCTGGCGCGATCTGGACGGCCGCGACGCGGACGACACGCTTCTCGGACATCGGAACCTCCCTCGGGGATCCTCCGCGCTCCGCCCTCTGGCACCGTCCTTGCGAGGTCCGTGCCGGAGGGCGGACGGCGGATCAGACCGTCCAGGTGTGCAGCTGGAAGGCGTTGTCGCGGCGATGCAGCAGCACGAGATCCAGCACGTCGAGCGGATTGATCGGGCGGATGCCCTCGATCAGCGACGGCTCGCCGTGGCCGTAGAGCGCCTGGAGCGCGAAGCGGCAGGCGTAGACCTTGCCGCCCTCGGCCATGAACTTCATGAGCTGGTTGTTGAAGTTCTGGTGCCCCGGGAAGGCCTCGTCGCCGAGGGTCGGGAAGCCGCGCTGGACGCCGAGGGTGACGCCGGGGCCGTAGAGCAGGATCGAGGTCTCGAAGCCCTTCCGGAGAAGTCTGAGCGCCTGCAGGATGTTGACGAGGCCGATCGAGCCCTCGAAGGCCACGGTGTGGAAGGTGACCAGCGCCTTCTCGCCGGGCGCCGCCTTCACGTCCTCGAACACCTTCTCCTCGTAGTCGACGAAGAAGTCGCCCTTCTTGTGGGCCGGGGTCGTCACGGCAGGCATGGTGCTCTCCTCGCTCTGGGACCGGCCGCCACGGCGGTCCCGACACGAAGGACGTCGCAAGCTACGTGCCAACGCGTATGCACGAACAATCCAATCAATACACTTCAATGATCCATACAAATATGCATTCAATATCCCGCCCCGAAGCATGACGCCACGGAGCGCCGGCCCGCGGAACTGGCGCGAAAGCGGGCGCGGTGGCGCCCTTTTCTTCGGCACTCCGGTCTGGACGGCGAACGCCGACCTGATACAGTCAATTTGACCTCAGACCACGCTCTTGACCGGACGAACCCTTGCGCGACTGGCTTCCCGACCTCGGCGGCGGCGACCGCCCGCGCTATCTCGCGATCGCCGACGGCATCGACGCCGACATCCGCCGCGGCCGCCTCGCCCCCGGCGACCGGCTGCCGCCGCAGAGGAAGCTCGCGGCTCGGCTCGGCATCGACTTCACTACGGTGGCGCGCGGCTACGTCGAGGCGCAGAAGCGCGGCCTGATCGAGTCGCGGGTCGGCCAGGGCAGCTTCGTGCGCTCGGCCCCGCCGCGGGCGGTGGCGGCGCTGTCGCGCCGCGGCAATCCCGTCGACTTCGCCATGAACCTGCCGCCGGAGCCGCACGATCCGGCACTCGTCGAGCGGATGCGCACCGGCCTCGAGGAGATCGGCCGCGACCTGCCGGCCTTGCTGCGCTACCAGGGATTCGGCGGCAATCCCGCCGACAAGGACGCCGCCTCCAACTGGCTCGGCCGCCGCGCACTGGTGCCCTCGCAGGACCGGCTGTTCGTCGTGCCCGGCGCCCACGCGGCGCTGACCGCGATCCTCTGCACCCTCTGCGAAGGCGGCGACGCCATCCTCTGCGAGGACCTGACCTATCCCGGCATCAAGGCGATCGCGGCCCAGGTCGGCGTCGGCGTCATCGGCCTGCCGATGGACGACTACGGCATCGACCCGGACGCCCTCCGCGAGGCCTGCGAGCGGCACCGGCCGAAGGCGCTCTACCTCAACCCGACGCTGCTCAACCCGACCACCGTCACCATCCCGGAGAAGCGCCGGGAGGCGATCGCCCGGATCGCCCGGCGCCACGGCCTGCCGATCGTCGAGGACGACGCCTACGGCTTCATCCCGCAGCACGGGCCCCCGCCCTTCGCCGCGATCGCGCCGGACCTGACCTGGCACGTCGCCGGCCTCGCCAAGTGCATCGGCGCCGGCCTTCGGATCGCCTACGTGGTGACGCCGGACGTCAAGTCGAGCTGGCCCTTCGCGGCGGCGGTGCGCGCCGCGGCGGTGATGGCCTCGCCGCTGACCGCGGCGCTGGCGACGCGCTGGATCGAGGACGGCACCGCCGACCAGATCCTGCGCTTCGTGCGCGAGGAGACCCACGCCCGGCAGGCGATGGCGACGCAGCTCCTGCCCGCCAACGCCTACCTGACCGACCCGCTCGCCTTCCACGTCTGGCTGAAGCTGCCGAAGCCGTGGACGCGGGCCGGCTTCGTCGCCCGCATGCGCCGCACCGGCATCGGCGTCGTCGCCGCCGACGCCTTCGCGGCGGGACGGACGCCACCGGAGGCGGTGCGGGTCTGCCTCGGTGGCGCAATCGACCGCGGCGGCTGCCGGCGCGCCCTGGAATACGCCGCCCACATCCTGGAGCAGACGCCGGATTCCGCCGGGGACGAGTTCTGAACCCATCCCCGGCGGACGCGGCACGCGTCAGGCCGCGACCGGCTCGGTCGAGGCCAGCACCGCCCGCGCCGCGTCGGCGAGTTCGCGGCCCTTGACCACGAAATGCTCGCGGAAGAAGCCGCGGTGCTCGTCGTGCTCGTGGTAGCGGATCGGGGTCAGCACCGCGGTCAGCACCGGTACGCCGGTGTCGAGCTGCACGCGCATCAGGCCGTCGATCACCGCGGTCGAGACGAACTCGTGGCGGTAGATGCCGCCGTCGACGATCAGGCCGGTGGCGGCGACGGCGCCGTAGCGGCCGGTCCGCGCCAGTTCCTGGACGCGCAGCGGGATCTCGAACACGCCGGGCACGGCGAAGACGTCGACGTCCTCGCGCGGCGTGCCGGTCTCGACCAGCCGCTCGACGAAGGATTCGACGGCGCGGTCGACCACGTCGCGGTGCCAGAGGGCCTGCACGATGGCGACGCGGCGCGAAGCCGGGCGACCGGTCGCGGTGAAGGCGGTGGTGGGGGGAGTGACGATCTGATTCATGGTTCCGTCTCGAACGAGGGCCAGAATCAGGGCATGCGAACGCGCGCTGCGGCATGCGCGCCTCCGCCTGTCGCTCCGGCCCTGCCGACGCGACGCACGGATCCGCGCCCGCCGGACGGGTCCGGCTGTGCCGATCGCTCGCTCTCTTCCATCCGGACTGTGACCGTCGGCTCCGGGATCGCACCGGATCTGCTGACCCCGGCGGCGGACTGCCGGGCGCTCGCGGGCTCGGCCGCATGCCCTTCGGACATTGCGACCATCACCGCCGGTGGGGACTTCCACCCCGCCCTGAGAACGAAGCCGCCGCCCGCTCCCGGGCGGCGACCGGGAATTTCTAGCCCGTTCCCCGGGACGCCCGCAAGGAGCCGCGCCGCGCGCGATCGGCGCCCGGCGAAAAATCCTTCTCCCGATCGACGCCCGCACGCTGCCGGGAGGCGGGAGGCCCGCGCCGGAGCGCGGACCTCGGTGTCGTTCAGGCCGAGAGGCGCGCCGCGCGGCGCTTGCGCCACGGGGCGTTGGCCTCCCAGTCGCCGGCCATGATGCAGCCGTGGGGCACGACCTCGTCGACGACCTCGGCGAGGCCGAAGCGCTCGATCTGGGCGCGGACCGCGGCCGCGTTCTTGTAGGCGCTCGGCAGCTCGGAGATGTCGGGCACGCCGCAGAAGAAGCGCGCGTCGATGCCCCGGGTCTCCTCGGCGAGGATCTCCGCCTCCGGCCGTCCCGCCTGCATCCGGCGATGCCGGCTGCGCGAGAAGTTGCGCCCCGCCCCGTGGGGCGAGAAGCCGAGCCCGTGGGGCGCGTCGCGGCCGCGCACGATCAGCACCGGCTCCGCCATGTTGAGCGGAACGAGGGTGAGGTCGGTCGCGTCGTCGGCGAAGCCCGCGAAGGCCGGAGTCGCGCCCTTGCCGTGGTAGAACAGCCCGTCCGCCTTGCGGAAGACGAAGTTGTGCTCGTTCCAGAACCGGTCCGCCACCACCGCGCCGAGCCGCTCCGCCGCCATGTCGTGGAGCGCGAAGTGGCTCGCCTTGGTCCAGCCGCGGATCAGTTGCAGCGCCGCGAAATAGGCCTCGCCCTCCGCGCTGTCGGCGGGGATCCAGGCGTTGTCCGGCAGCGTCTCCGGCGACAGCTCGCGGCGGTGACGATCGGCCAGCTTGTGGCCGAGCGTGTAGAGCCGCGCGCCCGGCCCGCGCGACCCGTGATGGGTCACGAGGGCGGTCTCGCCGGTCGAGCGCAGCGTCCCGACGAAGGCGAAGTGGTTGCCGTCGCCCTGGGTCGCGAAGTGCTCGATCGCCTGGCTGACGCCGTCCGCCAGCATCGGATGGGCGGCGAACCGCTCCATCAGATCGGCGGGAGGCCGGATCTGCGCGCCGCGGGGGCGCCCGCCGGGCCCGAAGTGGGTGACGGCGTGCACCGCGTCGAGCAGACCGGCCGGCGTGGCGCCGGGGATCACGCTGATCGCCATCGAGCAGCAGATGTCGGCCGAGTGCATGCCGGGGTGGATGTCCGTGGACGCCACCACGCCGCCGACCGGGATGGTGCCGGGCGGTCCGGCGGGGCAGGCGTCGGGCATGATCGCCCCGGCCCGCACCACCGGCGTGCGCAGCAGCTCGGTCATGCTGTTCACGACCGCCGCCACGTTGGCCCGCTCGTCCTCGCCGTCCGCCTCGATGTTGACGTGGAGCGGCAGCTCGCCGCGCGGGCGCAGCGGCACCGTCGGCGCGGGCGCGAAGGCGCCCGCGGCCGCCATCGCGTCCGCCTCGCTGCCGCCGGCCTCGAGCACGCGATTGGCCTCGGCCAGCGCCGCGCCAAACCAGCGCCCCTGCCGGAACCCGGCATCGATCAGATCCTGTCCGCTCATCACCTTGGCCATGGTGGCCTCCTGTTCTTGCTTCTTGCGACGACCGGCCGTCGTGGCCGGTCGCGTCGGTGGCGGGCCCCGGCGAGGGGCTGCGGGTGGCGGGAAACGAGCTCCCGCCGGACGACACGAAAGGCGGGCGAGGTCGTCGCGCCGGCTGTCGGCCGTCTCACGGTACCTGATTTCAAGCGATGTGCCAGATCCACACGGCGCGCGGAACGGAGATCGATCATCAGCATAGAGCTATGAATTCAATGAATAAATGAGCCACTCACCGCGACGGCGTGGACGAAGTCCCCTTCCAACGACCACTAGGATCCTATACAGAAAGATAAGTACCTATAGGATCGGATCATGCGCAGACGGGTGGTTCTCGGCTTCCTCGGCACCACGCTCGACGCCGGCCGGACGGACGACCGCTGGCAGCGCTGGCGGCCGACGGTGGCTCTGTGCCAGCAGCCGGGCCTGTTCGTCGACCGGCTGGACCTGCTGGTCGATCCCCGCAACGACGTGCTCGCCGACCGCATAACCGGCGACATCGAGACGGTGTCACCCGCGACGATGGTGCGCCGCCACGCGCTGCCGCTCCGCGATCCCTGGGATTTCTCGGAGGTCTACTCGGCGCTGCACGGCTTCGCGAAGGCCTACGACTTCGATCCGGAGCGCGAGGACTATCTGGTCAACATCACCACCGGCACCCACGTTGCCCAGATCTGCTGGTTCCTGCTGACGGAGGCCGGCTACGTGCCGGGCAGGCTGCTGCAGCTGTCGCCACCGAAGCGGCGCGAGGGCGAGACCGACTTCGTCGGCTCGCACAATGTGATCGACCTCGACCTGTCGCGCTACGACGCCATCGCCACCCGCTTCGCCGCCGAGCGGGCCGAGGCGACATCGCACCTGAAGTCCGGCATCGCCACCCTCAGCCCCGCCTTCAACCGGATGATCGACGAGATCGAGAAGGTGGCGCTGCGCTCGCGCGCGCCGGTGCTCTTGACCGGCCCGACCGGTGCCGGCAAGTCGCAGCTCGCCCGCCGCATCTACGAGCTGAAGCAGGCCCAGCACCAGGTCACCGGCAAGTTCGTCGAGGTCAACTGCGCCACCCTGCGCGGCGATCAGGCGATGTCGACCCTGTTCGGCCACGTCCGCGGCGCCTTCACCGGCGCCCTCGCGGACCGCGCCGGCCTGATGAAGGCCGCCGACAAGGGCGTGCTGTTCCTCGACGAGATCGGCGAACTCGGCCTCGACGAGCAGGCGATGTGCCTGCGCGCCATCGAGGAGAAGCGCTTCCTGCCGGTCGGCGCCGACCGCGACAGCGTGTCGGACTTCCAGCTGATCGCCGGCACCAACCGCGACCTCGGCGTCGAAGTCGCCCGCGGCCGCTTCCGCGAGGATCTCTATGCCCGCCTGAACCTGTGGTCCTTCGACCTGCCGCCGCTCGCCGCGCGCCGCGAGGACATCGCCCCCAACCTCGACTACGAACTCGCTCGCTTCTCCGAGCGCGAGGGCCGCAAGGCCTCGTTCAACGCCGAGGCGAAGGCGCTCTACCTCGCCTTCGCCACCGCGCCCGACGCCGCCTGGCGCGGCAACTTCCGCGACCTTTCGGCCTCGGTGACGCGCATGGCGACGCTCGCCCCCAACGGTCGGATCGACGAGGACACCGCCCGCGCAGAGATCGCGCGGCTGCGCCGGCTATGGCGCGCCACCGCCGCGGAAGCGTCCGACGACGGCCTCGACGCCCTCCTCGGCCCCACCGCCGCCGACCTCGACCTGTTCGACCGCGTGCAGCTCGCCACCGTCGTCGCCGTCTGCCGACGCCACCGCAGCCTCAGCGCGGCGGGGCGGGAGCTGTTCGCCGCCTCCCGCACCCGCAAGGCCAGCGCCAACGACGCCGACCGGCTCCGCAAGTATCTCGCCCGCTTCGGGCTCGACTTCGACGCCGTCGCGGCGCCACCCTGAACCTGCCGGACGGCTTCGACGATCTTGCCCGCATCTTGCATGAGCTGCGGCATGGAAATGTTGGAGCTCGAAACTTCGCCGTCGCGGCGAAGCGGACATCCGAGGTTTCGGCGGGTCTGCCCAGGATTTGGGCCGGTCTGCCGAGCGGATGGGCCGCTCCCGCCGCGGATCCGGGCTTGCCGCTCGTGAATTAGTGTTGGACTTCCAACATTCGACGTGACTAATCTGCCGCCATTGGAACCGGTGCCGCCATGCTCTACCAGGATGCGTTCCTCGCCCGTCTCGAAGCCGGAGTCCGCGGCGCCCTGCCCGCCTGGGGCGTCGGCGCCGACGCCGCGGTGCGCCTGCTCACCATCTCCGAGAACGCCACCTACCTCGTCGACGACGGCGGCCGGCGGCTGGTGGTGCGGGTCCACCGCCCGGACTACCACACCGCCGCCGAGATCGCCTCCGAGCTCGCCTGGATCTCCTCGCTGCGCGAGACCGGCACGATCGAGACGCCGCGCCCGATCCCCGGCCTCGACGGCACGCTGCTGCGCCACTTCGACGACGGCGGCGCCCGCCGCCACGTCGTCGCCTTCGAGTTCATGGCCGGCAAGGAGCCGGACGCCTCCGACGACCTGCCGCGCTGGTACCGCGAACTCGGCGCCATCTCGGCCCGGCTGCACCGCCACGCCCGCGGCTTCGCCCCGCCGGACGGCTTCGTGCGCAAGGCCTGGACCTTCGACACCATCGTCGGCGACGGCGCCTACTGGGGCGACTGGCGCGCCGGCCTCGGCCTTCGCGACGACGGCCGCGCCCTGTTGCAGCGCACCGCCGACCGCCTCGCGGCGGAGACCGCCGCCTACGGCGCCGGGCCCGACCGCTTCGGCCTCGTCCACTGCGACATGCGCCCGGCCAACCTGCTCGTCGAGGGCGACCGGCTCGGCGTGATCGATTTCGACGACTGCGGCTTCTCCTGGTTCGTCTACGACTTCGCCGCCGCCGTCAGCTTCCAAGAGCACGAGCCCTACATCCCCGAACTGATCGACGCCTGGACGTCCGGCTACCGGTCGGTCGCCCCGCTCTCGGCCGAGGACGAGGCGGCGATCCCGATGTTCGTGATGCTGCGCCGGCTCCAGCTCACCGCCTGGATCGCCTCGCACGCGGAGACGCCGACCGCCGAGGCGATGGGCCCCGCCTACACCGACGGCACGCTCGCGCTCGCCGAACGCTATCTCTCGGCCCGACCCTGAAAGGACCCGCCATGGCGGAAGGCAAGCAGATCCTGGCGCTGAACCGCTTCGAGGCCGGCGAGGCCGCCGGCTTCGACGACCGGCTGGCCGCGCTGATCCGGCGCCGCGAGGCGACCTTCGGCGCCGCCTCGGTGCTGTTCTACAAGCAGCCGCTGGAGATCATGTCCGCCTCGGGCGTCTGGATGCACGCCGCCGACGGCCGGCGCTATCTCGACATGTACAACAACGTCGCCTCGGTCGGGCATTGCCACCCGCACGTGGTGGCGGCGATCGCCGATCAGGCCGGCCGGCTCGCCACCAACACGCGCTATCTCTACGACGTCGTCCACACCTACGCCGAGAAGCTGCTGGCGACCTTCCCGGCGCCGCTCGCCAACGTCGCGCTGACCTGCACCGGCTCGGAGAGCAACGACCTCGCGATGCGGATCGCGCGCGCCGCCACCGGCGGCGAGGGCTTCGTCGTCACCGAGACCGCCTACCACGGCAATACGTCGGCCGTGACCGACGTGTCGCCGTCCTCGTTCAAGCAGCGCCGCGTGCCGCGCCACGTCCGCGTCGTTCCCGCGCCGGACGTCTACGTCAACGAGACCGCCGACGTCGGCGCCCGGCTCGCCGCCGACGTCGCCGCCGCCGCGGCCGACCTCGAGGCGAGCGGCATCCGCTTCGCCGGCATGCTCGCCGACAGCATCTTCTCCTCCGACGGCATCTACGCCGACCCGCCCGGCTTCCTGAAGCCGGTGGTCGAGGCGGTCCACGCCGCCGGCGGCCTGTTCATCGCCGACGAGGTCCAGCCCGGCTTCGGCCGCACCGGCGACGCGCTCTGGGGCTTCGCCCGCCACGGTGTCGTCCCGGACATCGTCACCATGGGCAAGCCGATGGGCAACGGCTTCCCGATGGGCGGCGTCGTCACCAGCCCCGATCTGATGGCGGTGTTCGCGGCGGAGACGGGCTATTTCAACACCTTCGGCGGCAATCCGGTCGCCGCCGCCGCCGGCCTCGCGGTCATGGAAGTGATCGAGGGCGAGAACCTGCTCGCCAACGCCCGGCGGATCGGCGCGCTGGTGCGCGACCGCCTGAAGGCACTCGGCAACCGCCATCCGGTGATCGGCGACGTCCGCGGCGCCGGCCTGTTCGTCGGCCTGGAGTTCTCCGAGCCCGGCAGCCGCACGCCCTCGCCGGCCACCGCGACGGCGGTCATCAACGGTCTCAAGGACGAGGGCGTGCTGATCGGCGCCGCCGGCCTCTACGGCAACGTCCTGAAGATCCGCCCGCCGCTGGTGTTCGCGGAAGAACACGTCGACGTCTTCGTCGACGCCATCGACCGCGTGCTCGGCCGGATCTGAATCGACATGTGAGAAGGCCCGCAAGATCCCGCATTCGCAGGATCTTGCGGGCCTTCTCACATGGCTTCGAGCGCGGCGAGCGATTCCGGCAGCACCTGGCCGCCGTCGACCACGATGGTTTGGCCGGTGACGTATCCGGCCTCCTCGGAGGCGAAGTAGAGCGCGGCGTTGGCGATGTCGTCGACGCTGCCGAGTTTGCGCATCGGGATCGACGCTTCCATCTTGGCGAAATAGTCCGGGCCGAGGCCGTCGAGGCCCTCGGTGAAGATGTTGCCGGGCATCACCGCGTTGACCGTGATGCCGTGCTGGGCGAGTTCGATCGCGGCCGTGCGCATGAAGCCGAGCTGGCCGGCCTTGCTGGCACCGTAGTGCGACCAGCCGGGATAGCCGGTGATCGGGCCGGTGATCGACGAGGTGATCACGATCCGCCCCCAGCCCGCCGCCTTCATCGCCGGCAGGCAGGCCGACACCGACAGGAAGGTCCCCTTCAAGTTGGTGCCCAGGACGTGGTCGAAGTCGGCCGCGGTCATCTCGCCGAGCTTGGCGGCCGGGAAGATGCCGGCGTTGGCGCAGAGCACGTCGATCCGGCCGGTGCGCTCGATCGCGGCGGCCGCCATGGCGGCCATGCCGTCGGGGTCGGTGACGTCGGCGGCGAAGCCGAAGGCGCCGGCGCCGATCTCGGACGCGACGGCGTCGGCGTCGGCCTGCGAGCGGGCCACCACCATCACCGTCAGCCCCGCCGCGCCGAAGCGCTTGGCGATGCCGCGCCCGATGCCCTTGCTGCCGCCGGTGACGATGACCGTGCGCCCCTGTAGCGACTTCAACATTTCAGCCTCGCTCCGCCCCTGTTTTGTTGGCAACCCGATCATTTCATTCCTCGGCGGGACGTGCATGCCCAATTGTGAGGCACAGCCGCGTCGCCACCTGCCCTCTCCGGCGTCATTCCGCCCTTCTCCGCCGCCCTTGCACCGCGCACATGCCGCTTGGCACGGTTTGAGCATAACCGTGCAGCGCCAGGGCCCGTGCCTCCGGCCGCTGCGATGCGCAGCCGGAATGTTGCGAGTCCAACAGTCATCCGGACGGTCCCGCCGATCGGCGGCGCCGAGAACGCCAGGGGTGAGCGATGCAGACGATTTCCCGACGCACTCTGATGAAGGGCATGGGCGCCGGCGCGCTCGCCCTCGGCCTGCCGCTCGCCGGCGCCGGCCGCGCCATGGCCGCGCGCGAGAGCGAGCTGAACATCCTGTGCTGGGAGGGCTACAACTCCGCCCAGGTGCTCGACCCGTTCCGCTCCAGCCGCTCGGCGACGGTCAAGGCCGAGAGCCTGACCAACGATCCCACCATGATCAACCGCCTGCGCGCGGGCGAGACCGGGATCTGGGACCTGATCAACGTCAACAATCCCTGGGCGCGCAAGGTCATGTACAAGGAGGGGCTGATCAAGCCGCTCCCGCGCGCCGAGTTCGAGCCCTTCTTCGACGCCATGCTCCCGCAGTTCAAGGCGCCCTACAAGTGGGCGATGAACGACGAGGGCACCGAACTGGTCGGCATGGCCCAGCGCTTCGGGCCCTACAGCTTCGTCGTCAACACCGACAAGATCAGCCGCGCCACCGCCGAGAAGACCGGTTGGGACCTCTTCAACGATCCCGCCCTCGCCGGCCGCTACGGCATCCAGGAATCCGACGACTGGAACGTCTTCAACATCTTCATGGTCGCCGGCATCAACCCGTTCGCCGAGCACACCGAGGAGGAGTTCAAGGTCTTCTCCGAGACCGCGCTGAAGATCTTCAAGGGCGCCAAGATGGTCGGCGACATGGCCACCATGAACCAGGCGCTGGTCGCCGGCGAGATCGACCTGCAGTTCACCGGCGGCACCTACTCGGTCTCGCCGGCCCGCGCCGACGGCTACCCGAACCTGCGCGCCATCACACCGCTGAAGGGCGCCATCGACGGCAAGGGCGGCATCTCCTGGATCGAGATCACCTCGACGGTCGCCAACCCGCAGCTGTCGCCGCTCGCCGCCGACTTCCTGAAATACGTCCAGGCCCCCGACGTCGCCCACACCGTCGCCTTCGCCGAGGGCACGTTCAACCCGGTCGCCCAGATGGGCAATCCGAAGTGCTTCGAGCTGTTCACCACCGAAGAGCTCGACGCCATCCAGTGGGACACCCTGGAGGAGGATATGGCGCGATCGGTCGAGTACGACATCGTCCCCGACTACGACAAGGCGCTCGAGCTGATGACCGCCGCCAAGCGCGCCCGCGGCTGACGACGCCGGGGCGCCCCCGTTTCCGCGCGAGGGGCGCCCCACCCTTACCACCGAGGAACTGCGATCCGATGTCGTCCGTCGTCCTGGAACCGCCCGCCGCCGCATCCGTATCCGAGCCGAAGGCGCTGCCCGTGCTGCAACTCGTCGGCGTGCGCAAGGTGTTCGCGGGCTTCGCCGCGGTCGATCGCATCGACCTCGACGTGCTCGAGGGCGAGTTCCTGACCATCGTCGGCCCGTCCGGCTCCGGCAAGACCACGCTGCTGCGCATGCTCGCCGGCATGGAGGACCCGTCCGAGGGCAACATCACCCTGCGCGGCCAGCTGATCAACGGCGTGCCGTCGAACCGCCGGCCGACCTGCCTCGTGTTCCAGTCGCTGGCGCTGTTCCCGCACATGACGGTGGGCGAGAACATCGAGTATCCACTGAAGGTCAAGAAGATCGCGCCGGCGGAGCGCAAGGCGCGCGCGCTGGAACTCTTGCGCATGGTCCGCCTGCCGGAGAGCTACTACGGCAAGAACGTCATGAAATGCTCGGGCGGCGAGAAGCAGCGCGTCGCCCTCGCCCGCGCCTTCGCCTACGACCCCGACGTGCTGTTCTTCGACGAACCGCTGTCGGCGCTCGACTACAAGCTCAAGAAGGTGATGGAGAAGGAGCTGAAGGACCTGCACCGCGAGAGCGGCAAGACCTTCATCTACATCACCCATTCCCTCGAGGAGGCGATGGTGATGTCGGACCGGATCGGCGTGATGCGCGCCGGGCGGCTGGTTCAGGTCGGCACGCCTGAGGAGATCTACACCCGCCCCGCCGACCGCTTCGTCTCCGAGTTCGTCGGCGAGGTCAACGTGGTCGAGGCCGTGCGCGAGGTCGGCGGCCGCTGGGTCGCGGCCGAGGGCGGCCAGCCGATCCGCCTCGCCCTGCCGGCGGAACTCGCCGACGCCGAGCGCGTCGCCGTGGTGGTCCGCCCCGAGTTCATGCGCCTCGTCGGCGACGGCGAGAGCACCGACAACCTCCTCGACGGCACGCTCTACAACGAATACGCCCTCGGCTCGCGGATCCAGTACCAGGTCCGCGTCGGCGACCGCACCATGATCGTCGAGCTGTCGCGCTCGCTGGCCTGGCGCGGCGGGCTCGACCGCCCGGTCCGGATCGGCTGGAACGCCGCCGACGCCATCGTGGTGGCCGCATGAGCTCCGCCGCCGCCGTCGCTCCCGACGCGACCGTCCCGGTCGCCCCCGGCGCCGCCGTTGCGCCACGTCTCCCCGCCGGCCTGCGCTGCGCGCTGCCGGTGATTCTGTTCCTGCTGGCCGGCTTCGTCGCCCCGCTCGTCACCGTCGCGGCCTACGCCTTCGCGACGCCGAAGAGCTTCGACGTCTTCCGCTCGTTCACGCTCGACAACTTTGCCACCATCGTCGACCCCGCCAACACCGTGTGGACGTCGTTCGCGTGGTCGCTGGTGCTGGCGACCGTCACCGTGGTGCTGCTGGCGATCGTCGCCTACCCGATCGCCTACGGGCTCGACCGCGTGTTCGGCCGCTGGTCCGGCCTCGTCGGCACGCTGTTCGTGTTCCCGCTGTTCGTCTCCGAGAATGTCCGGCTCTACGGCTGGGTGCTGTTCTTCCTGAAGAACGGCGTACTCGACGGCTTCCTGAAGTGGATCGGCCTCTCCGGCGGGCCGGAGGTGCTGTTCACCCCGGGCATGACGCTGTTCGGCATGGTCTATGTCTACCTGCCCTTCATGCTGTTCCCGATCACCCTCGGCCTCGCCATGGTGCCGCGCGACCTGATCGACGCCGCCCGCGACCTCGGCGCCGACCGGCTGTCGATCTGGCGCGACATCGAACTGCCGCTCGCCATGCCCGGCATCCTGATCGGCATGTTGCTGACCTTCGTGCTCGCGGCCGGCGCCGTGGCCGAGGCCAAGATCCTCGGTGGCCAGTCGATCATCCCGATCACCCAGGACATCGAGATCGCCTTCACCTACGCCCAGAACTGGCCGCTCGGCTCGGCGCTGGCGGTGATCCTGATGGTGATCGTCTCCGGCCTCGCCCTCGCGGTGATGGGCCGGCTCGACCTCGACCGCATCCTCGGGCGGAGATGACCGCGATGGAACAGTCCAGCCGCCGTGCCAATCTGTTCGTCGGCCTGTGGACCGGCTTCGTGCTCGTGGCGATCTACCTCCCGATCGTCTGCGGCGCCCTCGCCGGCCTCGCCAAGGGCCGCTACTTCAATTTCCCGATCCGGGCGTGGTCGGGCGAGTGGTGGGGCCGCACCGCGGCCTCGCTCGAGATCCACGCCCTGGTGCAGAACTCGGTGATGATCGCCGCCGTCGTCACGGTCGTCGCGGTGGTGATCGCCTTCTTCGGCGCGCTCGCCTTCGCCCGCTTCGACTGGAAGGGCCGGCGGATCTACCAGAAGATCCTGCTGCTGCCGATCTTCTTCCCCCAGCCCGTCCTCGGCCTCGCCCTGCTCCTGTGGTTCAACGCCCTCGGCGTCACGCCGTCCTGGCAGACCGCGATCGTCGCCCACCTCGTCTGGATCGTGCCGATCGTGACGCTGGTGATCGCGATCCGCGTCTACGGCTTCGATCCGGTGCTCGAGGAGGCCGCCTCAGACCTCGGCGCCGATCGGCTGTTCATCCTGCGCACGGTGACGCTGCCGATCCTGTGGCCGGGGATCTGGTCGGGCGCGCTTTTCGCCTTCCTGCTGTCCTGGGGCAACTTCCCGCTGTCGCTCTACACCGCGGGCGCCGACTCCACGATCCCGAAGTGGCTCTACTCCAAGATGGTGGCGGGCTATACCCCGATGGTGCCGGCGCTCGGCACCATGAGCACCCTCGCCGCGGCCGTGCTGCTGCTCGGCGGCGGGCTGGTGGTGCACTGGCGCCGCCGCCGCGCCGCCGCGGCGGGATGAACCCCGGGAACCGATCGATGACCTGGAAGACCCGATACCGCTCGTTCTACTACGACGGCGCGCCGGAGCCCGAGGACCCGGTGCTGCTGCCCGGCAAGGTGGCCCTCCTCGTGATCGACGTCCAGAACGTCTATCTCGACCGCCCCGACCCCGAGACGCTCTCCGGCGCCGACCTCGCCCGCTGGCACGCCTGGACGCCGTTCCACCGCCGCATGCACGAGACGGTGCTGCCGACGATCGCCCGGCTCGAGGAACGCTTCCGCGCCGGCGGGCTCGACGTGCTGTTCGCCCGCATCGCCTGCCATCTCTCCGACGGCCGCGACCGCTCGCTCAGCCAGAAGAAGCCCGGCTGGAACGACCTTAAGCTGCCGAAGGGTCTCGATCCCTCGCAGATCCCCGCCGCGGTCGGTCCGGTCGGCGAGGAGATCGTCGTCACCAAGACCACCGACAGCGCCCTCACCGGCACCAACCTGCGCCTGATCCTCGCCAACATGGGGATCACCCACGTGGTCTGCGCCGGCATCTTCACCGACCAGTGCGTCTCCTCCACCGTGCGCAGCCTCGCCGACGAGAGCTTCGACGTGATCGTCGTCGACGACGCCTGCGCCGCCGGCACCATGGATCTGCACGAGCGCGAGCTGGAGATCATGAACATGATCTACTGCTCGGTCATGACCGCCGACGAGCTGATCGGCTACCTGCCGCCGGCGTGATCTCCGCTCACGGCGCCGGCGTCACCGCGACGCCCGCCGCCGCGAGGGCCGCGGCGACCGCACCGTCCGGCGCGCTGTCGGAGACGAGTTCGGCCACCTCGGACCAGCCGGAGTAGCGGGCCGGGAACATCCGGCCGAACTTGGAGTGATCGGCCGCGACCAGCGTGCGCGCCGCCCGCCGGGTCATCGCGGTATAGACCGCGGCGCTCTCGATCAGGGCGTCGTTCGGCCCTTCCTCGGTCAGTCCGCTCGCGCCGAGCACGGCGACGTCGGCGAAGAAATTCGACAGGAACCCGGTGGTGTGGACGCCGACGGTGGCACCCTCGCCGGCGTGGTACTCGCCGGGCGCCATCACCACCTTGATCGAGGCGTTGGCCGACAGCGCCGCCGCGATGGCGAAACCGTGCGTGATCACCGTGAGGTCGCGAAGGTCGGCCGCGATCTGGCGGGCGACGTGCAGCGTGGTCGAACCCGAACCGATCATCACCACCCGCGCGCCCGCGAGGCGCCCGACCACCGCCGCGGCGATCCGCTGGCGCTCGACGACGTGCAGCGCGTGGCGCTCGTTCATCGCCGGCTCGGAGTTCATCATCCGGACCGCGCCACCGTAGGTGCGGTTGAGCCGGCCCTGACCGGTGAGTTCGTCGAGGTCGCGCCGGATCGTCTCGGTGGAGACCGCCAGCCGCTCGGCGAGGTCGGCGACCCGCAGGCTCGGCAGGCGATCCAGTTCGGCCAGGATCTGCGCCTGCCGCCGTGACTTGCTGGCTCTCATCGGCTCCGGTCCGCCCCGCTCCACCCCGTGACGACGCCGGCAAGGCCGGGCGTCTCGCGGACACTAGGTCAGCGCTTCGCGGATCGCATCCGGATTCGGGAGGCGACGCGTTCCAAATGGACGAGGCGCCCAACGTGGCGACTACCGCCGGCGGGCACCCATCGGTGCATTGAACCTCCCGGCTTTCCCAGGTTGAAATGGATAACTCGACAGTTCGCGATCCCCGGCATGCGATGAACATCTCCATGTCGACCGATGCAGTGGTGAGGATTGACCAATGGAAATTGAAATTCTCGTCGAGAAGCTCGACGCCGAATGGGCCGACGGCGGTTTCTTTGCGCTCGTCCGTGACGGTTTATTCGACGTACGGCGCGGCGATCGAGTGCTCGAGATACTGAGAGCGATCGATATCACGGAGAATGACGATGTTCCGAGCCGGCTACTCTCACTGATCTGGTTCATGCCGAGCTTTCTCGAATGGCAAGTCGACCGGGTCAGAGAAAGGGGCGGTGATACGGACGCCTATCGACGATTCATAGCCGAGGTTCACAACACGCTCGAGAACAGTATCGGGGTACCCTGAGCTTCGACAGGGACTTCCGGCATCGCGCGGCGCACCCCAGCGAAACCGCAATCCCACTGCCTCAGCCCCGCGGCTGCACCGGCCCGGCGTATTGCGGCAGCACCTCGACGCGCGGGGTGTAGCGGCCGGCGTCGACGAGGCCCTGCACGTGGGCGGCGATCTCCTCCATCGGCGCGAACCAGACCTCGCCGGAGGCGACGGCCTTCTCGAGGAACTCGGCGAAGACGTGCCAGCGCGCCAGCCGGCCGGTGGCGAACGGGTGGATCACCGGGATCCACAGCCCGCCGTAGCGCCGGGCGACCTCGAACTCCTCCTCGTAGATGCGGAAGCCGGTGCGCGGCGAGCGGATCGGCATCATGTAGTCGAGGTCGAAGGACTGCACCCACTGCGGCCAGTCGTCGAGGCCCCAGTGCGACGGCATCTCGACGATGCGCGCGCCGCTGGTCCGGCTCTCGATCACGTAGGGCACGTCGTCGCCCATCAGCGAGGCGTCGTAGGCGAAGCCGCGCTCGACCAGGAGGTCGAGCGAGTTGTCGGAGAAATTGTAGAGCGGCGCGCGCCAGCCGCGCGGCTTGCGGCCGGTCATCCGGACGTGGGTCTCGATGCCGAGGTCGAGCCAATGCGCCTCGCGCTCGCGGCTCTGCTGCAGCGGGTTCTCGTGGATCCAGGAGTGGTGGGCGATCTCGTTGCCGCCCTCGAGGATGGCCTCGACCGCGGCCGGATACTGCTCCATGCACCAGGCCGGCACGAAGAAGGTCTGGCGGATGCCGAGCCGCTTGTAGGTCTCGACGATGCGCGGCACCGCGACGGTCGGGCCGTAGCGCAGCATCGAGATCGCCGAGACGCGGCGGTGACCGTCGTCCGGATGCTCGACGTGGATCAGGCTGTCGGCGTCCATGTCGAAGGTCAGGCAGGCCGCGAGCTTGGCGCCGTTCGGCCAGGGCACGGGATTGCGGATCATCGGCGGTCTCCCGGAACGGTCAGGACATGGCGGCGCCGCCGTCGACGGCGAGCGCGTGGCCGGTGACGAAGCTGGCGCCGGGCCCGGCCAGGAACACCACCGCGGCGGCGACCTCCTCCGGCCGGCCGACCCGGCCGAGCGGCTGGGTCGTCTCGAGCGCCTGCTGCTCTGGCGTCAGCGCGTCGAAGCCGAGCAGCGGCGTGTCGATCGGCCCGGGCGCGACGGCGTTGACCAGGATGCCGCGCGGGGCGAGTTCGCGCGCCCACGACCGCGTCAGCCCCAGGATCGCCGCCTTGGTGGCGACGTAGACCGAGGCGTTCTGGCGGCCGAGCCGGGCGAGTTCGGATGCGAAGGTGACGATGCGCCCGCCGTCGGGCATCACCTTCAGTGCCTCGCGGGCGACCAGGATGGTGCCGCGGACGTTGACGTCGAAGTGCAGCGCCACGTGCTCGGCGGTGACCTCGCCGAGCGGCGCCTCGCGCATCACGCCGGCGGCCGTGACGAGCACGTCGACGCCGCCGCCGAGCAGCGCCGCCGCTTCGGCGACGCCGGCGACGACCGCGGCCTCGTCGCGGAGATCCGTGGCGACGATCGGCACCGGCGCGTCGGCGGGTACGGCGACGTCGAGGCCGACCACGGTGGCACCGGCGGCGGCGAGCGCCGCGGCGGAGGCGCGGCCGATGCCGCTGGCGGCGCCGGTGACGAGTGCGCGCTTGCCGGCGAGCGGGGCGGTCACGGCGTCGTCCCCCGGGCGTGCAGGATGCGGCCGATGAAGTTCATCAGCACCTGCGCGGCGAGGATGGCGGTCGTCCCGGTGTGGTCGTAGTCGGGCGCGACCTCGACCAGGTCGACGCCGACCACGGTGCCGCGCTTGGCCAGCCCCGCCAGGATCTCCAGCACCTCGTAATAGAGGAAACCGCCGTGCGAAGGCGTGCCGGTGCCGGGCGCGATCGAGGGGTCGAAGCCGTCGATGTCGATGGTGACGTAGTAGCGCACGCCGGCCGGGATCCGCGCCAGCACGCCCTCGACGCCGAGCTTGCGCGCCTGTCGCACCGACAGGATGTCCGAGCCCATCCGCCGGGCATCGTCGTAGCCCTCCTTGGCGGTGGAGGATACGTTGCGGATGCCGATCTGCGAGAGGCCGGTGACATAGGGCTTCTCGGCGGCCCGGCGCATCGGGTTGCCGTGGCCGTAGCGCACGCCGTGGCGCTCGTCGACGAAGTCGAGGTGGGCGTCGATCTGGACGAGGTGGATGTCGCCGGTGCCCTCGAAGGCGTTGACGCAGGGGATGTTGATCGAGTGGTCGCCGCCGAGCACCACCGGCAGCGCGCCCGCCTCCAGGATCCGGCGCACGCCGTATTCGATGTTGGCGTGGCTCTTCATGGTGTCGGTGTGGACGATATCGGCGTCGCCGAGGTCGACCATCTTCAGGCCGGCCGGCAGGTAGACGACGTCGTCCTCGTGGTCGTAGGCGCCGCCGTGGCCGAAGGAGAACAGCGTCGAGGCCTCGCGGATCGAGCGCGGCCCGAGCCGGGCGCCGGCCCGCCACTGGGTGCCGAAGTCGTAGGGCGCGCCGAGCACGCAGACGTCGGCGTCGATGGCGTCCCAGTCGGCGACGTAGGGCCACTTGCCGAAGGTGCAGATGCCGACGAAGGGCAGGTTGAGCCGGCCGGCGTCGTAGGCGTTGCGGCTGTTCTTCACGTCGGTCATGCGGGCCCCCCGAGGACGCGCGCGAGGCGCTCGTTGACGACGGCGGCGCGGCCCTTGCGCCGCGCCACCGCGTTGGCGACGACGCAGAGCAGTTCGAACATCAGCGACGCCCCGGCATAGGCCGTGATGCCGCCGACGTCGAAGGGCGGCGACACCTCGACGAGGTCGGCGCCGACGATGTCGAGGCCGTCGAGGGCGCGCACCATCCGCTGCGCCACGTGGGTGGAGAAGCCGCCGATCTCCGGCGTGCCGGTGCCGGGCGCCTGGGCGGGATCGACGCCGTCGATGTCGAACGACACGTAGACCGGGCCCGTGCCGACGATGGCGCGCGCCTCGGCCATCACCGCCTCCGGCCCGCGGTCCATCAGTTCCTCGATGCCGACGATCCGAACGCCCACCTCGGCGGCGTATTCGCGGTCCTCGCCGTCGTAGGTCGAGCCGCGGATGCCGATCTGGACGATGCGCTTCGGGTCGAGCAGGCCCTCCTCGATCGCCCGGCGGAACGGGGTGCCGTGGGTCAGCTTGTAGCCACCGAAGTAGTCGTCGTAGAGGTCGGTGTGGCTGTCGAAGTGGATCATCCCGACCGCCCCGCCGGCCGCGACCGCGCGCAGCACCGGCAGGCTGGTCAGATGATCGCCGCCGGCCGTCAGCGGCGTTACCCCGCGGGCGACGAGGTCGGCGTAGAAGCGGCGGATCCGCTCCAGGCTGTCGTCGAGGCTGGCCGGGTTGGGCGGGACGTCGCCGAGGTCGGCGCAGCGCACGGTGTGGAACGGCGCCGCCGCCGTCGCCTGATTGACCATGCGCACCATCGTCGAGGCGTCGCGCAGCGCCCGCGGCCCGTGGCGCGCGCCCGGCCGGTTGGTGGTGCCGCCGTCCCAGGGCACGCCGACGAGGCCGACCTCGACGCCGTCGGCCGGGCCGGCGTGCGGCAGCCGCATGAAGGTGGGGATGCCGGCGTAGCGCGGCAGGTCGAAGCCCGAGACGGGCAGGAAGGCGGGGTCGAAGGCGTCCATCGCGGCGCTCCGTTCGCGGGTTACCAGGGCACCTCGCCGCGATCGACGCCGAGCGTCTGCCCGGTCACGTTCGCGGCGAGGTCGGAGGCGAGGTAGAGATAGGGACCGGCGACGTCGGGTGGCTCCATCAGCCCGCCGGGCAGCGCCTGCGCCGCCTCGACCGCGCCGATCACGTCCGATTCCGGCCGGCCGATCCGGGCGGCGATCACGCTCGCCGATCGCATCGAGCCCTCTGTGCGGACCCAGCCCGGCGCCACCGCGTTGACCGCGATGCCGCGCGGACCGAGCTCCTTGGCCCAGGTCTTGGTGAGACCGATCACCGCGTGCTTGGAGGCGACGTAGGCCGAGAACAGCGGCTCGGCGACCCGGCCCCAGATCGAGGCGGTGTTGACGATCCGCGCGCCCGGGCCGAGCTGCGGCAGCACCGCCTGCGTCACGATCGTGGTGCCGACCACGTTGACCTCGATCACCCGGCGGAACACAGCGATCATCGTGGCGTCCGGGTCGTCGATCGGCGTCATCCGCTCGAGGCCGGCGTTGTTGACGAGGACGTCGAGCGGGCCGATCGCGGCGACGGCGCGGGCGACCGCGCGTTCGTCGGCGATGTCGGCGACGTGGGCGGCGGCCGCGCCGATCCGCCGGCCGGTGTCCTCGACCGCGCCGTCCTCGGCGAGCACGTGGACCACGGCGCCGGCGGCGACGAAGGCGCTCGCGACGGCCTCGCCGATGCCACGGCTGGCGCCGGTCACCAGCACCCGTCTGCCGGAAAGTCCGGGCAGCGTCATGTCAGGTCTCCTCGGCGGTGGAACGGACGAGATGCAGGAGGTCGCGGCGCAGCTCGAAGAAGGCGGCGCCGTCGCGGGTGTCGAGGTCGCGGTGGCTGCCGAGCCGGGCCGTGACGTCGACGGTGGCCAGGATCCGCGCCGGGCGGCGCGTGAACACCACCACGCGGTCGGCGAGGAAGGCGGCCTCCTCGACGTCGTGGGTCACGAACACGATGGTCTTGGCGTCGGCCTCGAGGATCCGCCGCAGCTCGACCTGGAGCTGCTCGCGGCGCTGTGCGTCGAGGGCGCCGAAGGGCTCGTCCATCAAGAGTACCTCCGAGCCCGCCGCCAGCGTCCGCGCGATCGCGACGCGCTGGCGCATGCCGCCGGAGATCCGCGTGGGATAGGCGCCGGCGTGCTCGGCGAGCCCGACCACGTCGAGGAACCGGCGGGTGCGCTCGCGCTTCTCGGTCGCCGAGAGATCGGCGCGGTAGCGCATGCCGAAGGCGACGTTCTCCTCGACCGTCAGCCACGGGAACGAGGAATAGGACTGGAACACCATGCCGCGGCGCCGGTCCGGCGCCTCGAGCACGGCGCCGCCGAGGCGGATGGCGCCCGAGGTCGGGGTCTCCAGGCCGCCGACCATGCGCATCAAGGTGGTCTTGCCGCAGCCGGAGGGCCCGAGGAACACCACGATCTCGCCCTTGGCGACGTCGAGGCTGAATGGCTCCACCACCGGCGCCGGGCCGGCGGGGCCCGGATAGCTCTTGGCGACGCGGTCGAACACGAGGTGGCTCATGGGGTCACCGCGCGAGATAGGGGAACAGGCGCCCGTGCAGGGCCCGGAGGATCTGGTCGGTGACGAGGCCGATCACGCCGATGGCGATCACGCCCGCCATCACCTCCGGCGTCTTGAAGTAGCGCCGGGAGGTCATGATCACGAAGCCGAGGCCGCTGTCGGCCGCCACGATCTCCGCGACGATCACGTAGCTCCAGCACCAGCCGAGCGTGATCCGCATGTTGTCCCACAGCGTCGGCAGCATCGCCGGCAGCGTGACGTCGAGGAGCGCCCGCGGCTTCGGCGCGCCGAGCGTGGCGGCGAGCTCGCCGTATTCGTGCGGCACCCGGCGGACGTCGTCGGCCACCATCAGCACCAGCTGGAAGAAGGTGCCCATCCACAACAGGAAGATCTTGGTGGTCTCGCCGATGCCGAACCAGATGATCGCCAGCGGCACCAACGCCGGTACCGGCAGGTAGCGCACGAAGTCGAGCGTCGGCTCGAGCGCCCGGCGCACCGGCGGATAGCTGCCCATGGCGATGCCGATCGGCACCGCCATCGCCGCCGCGATCAGGAAGGCCGCCCACACCCGGACCGTCGAGATCGCGGCGTGGCCGAGGAGGCCGCCGGTGGTCGTCATCGTCCAGGCGGCAGCGACCACCGTCGAGGGCGGCGGCAGGAACAGCGGCGCCACCAGCCCGGTCCGCGCCACGGTCTCCCAGACCGCCAGCAGCCCGGCCCCGAACACCGCGCCCGCGATCGGCCATCGCCCGTTCCGCGCCATCGCCCCGCCCTCCCCGTCGCGCCCGGCCGATCAGCGCTTTGCGCCGTCGAACAGGCCCGTCACCACCGACGGGTCGATCTGCTGCGCCGCCTCGAGCTTCGTGTCGGCGGCGCCGTAGTCGAGGTTGAGCTTCATCACCTCGTCGAACAGCGGGTAGAGCGTCCCCGGCGCCGCCTTGGTGCCGATGAAGGTCGCGGCCTCCTCGTAAGTCGTGTAGGCGAGCGAGCTGTCGATGATCTCGGTCACCTCGGCTGCCGTCAAGCCGTAGAACGGCGCGGCGAGCTCGGCGAACTTGGCCGGATCCTTCTTGTAGAAGTCGACGGCGCGGTAGATGCCGCGCAGGAACTTCTTGTACTTCTCCGGATTGGCCGCGAGGTCGTCCTGGCGGGCGGTGATGATGTCGGTGATCAGGCCGGGCGCGTCCTTGGACGACACCAGGATCTTCGGGTTGCGGTTCGTCACCGCCTTGACCGCCTGCGACATGAACGGCTCGTAGGTGCCGACCGCGGCGACGCTCTCGTCGGCGAACACGGCGAGCGTGTCGGCGGTCGCGATCTCCTTGAGCGCGACGTCCTTCAGGCTCAGACCCTCCTTGGCGAGGGCCATTTGCAGCAGGAGGCGGGCCGGGATGTTCGGCTCGACCGCCACCGTCTTGCCCTTCAGATCCGCGACGGTCGCGATCGACCCGTCGGAGACGACGCCGTCGCCGCCGACCGAGATGTCGATGGTGCCGATGATGACGCCGGGGGTCGAAGCGTCACGCGGGCGGCCCTGGTGCTCGCCGACGGTGCGCATGTCGACCTCGATGTCGCCGCGGGCGTAGGCGGCGAGCACGTTGCTTCGGTCGTCCTCGAACTTGAAGTCGACCGAGAGTCCCTCCTCGGCATAGTAGCCGAGCGTGTTCGCCACCAGCGCCGGCGCGAAGCCGACCCAGGTCGGCGCCAGCGCGCGGATGGTGTCGGCGGCGAGCGCCGGACCGGAAGAAACGGCGGAGAACAGGGCGGCGGCGAAGGCGGCGGCGACGAGCGGACGGCGCATGGCGAATGTCTCCCGTGGGCGGTGACCCGAGCTTTCCCGATCGAAGGCTAGCGCCGGCGCCAAGTCGCTTGAATCACGGAGAAGGAGCCGCTTTCATCGATTTCCATCGATGTGAAGAGGGCTGGTCATGCGGCGGTTGAGCGGGATCGATCTGAGGTTGCTGAAGATCTTCGCCACCGTGGTCGAGTGCAACGGCTTCCAGAACGCCCAGATCGCGCTCAACATCTCGCAGTCGACGCTCTCCACCCACATTGCCAACCTCGAGGCCAAGCTCGGCTCGCGCCTGTGCGAGCGCGGCCGCGCCGGCTTCAAGCTGACGCGCGCCGGCGAGGAGACCTACGAGGGCGCGCAGGACCTGTTCCGCTCGATCGAATCCTTCGAGGCGCGCATGGGCCGCGTCCACGGCACCGAGAGCCGGCGCTTCCGCATCGGCGTGATCGACACGGTCGTCACATCGCGCGAGGTCGGCCTCGACCGCGCCGTCGCCGCCTTTGGCGCCGCCTATCCGGACGTCTTCGTCGACCTCGAGATCAGCCCGCCGCAGCTGCTCGAGCGCAGCCTCGCCGAGGGCCGGCGCGACATCGTGATCGGGCCGCTGTCGCAGTCGGTGCCGGCGTTCGAGTATCGCGAGGTCACGGTGGAGCGGCACGCGCTCTACTGCGGCCGCGACCACCCCTGGTTCGGCCGCCCCGACGCCGGCATCACCCGCGCCGACCTGATGGCGACGCAGTTCTCGGTGCGCGCCTACCGCTATTTCGACGACGTCTACCGCTTCGGCAAGGCCAAGGCCAACGCCAGCGTCTCCAACATGGAGGCGCAGGAGATCATGGTGCTGTCGGGCCGCTACGTCGGCTTCCTGCCCGACCACGCCGCCGCCCGCTGGGTCGAGGCCGGCCTGATGCGCGCCGTCCGCCCCGCCGACTGGGGCCTGACCTCGCGCTTCCTGATCGCCTTCGACCCCGCCGGCGAACTCCGCCCCCTCAAACGCGCCTTCCAACGCCTCGTCTGCACACCGGCACCGGCAGCCGCGGACGCTTGATCGCGCCCGCGCGCGTGCCCTACGCTGCACAGCGTCGACCGGAGGTTGGGGTGACCGCGCGCACGATCTGCAAGGGGCTGGGGGCGGTGCGGACGTCGCGGTCGATCCGGACCGCACCGACGTCGCCTGGACACGTGCGATGACGGATCGGAAAATCGAACTCAGAGCGGAGCGGGTGATCCGCCGCACGGAGAACGCCACGATCGCCGCCGAGCGGCGGCGTGCCGCGGAGGTCGCCGCATTCGAGCGCCTGACCGAGCCTTGGCGGCGGATCGCCGAGGTGGTCGCCCGAGATCTGGCCGTGCCGCCCGACTGGCTGGCGCCGTTGCTCGAGAGGCTGGCCGATTCCACCGTTCCGGAAGACCGAGTGCCCGACGTTCTCGCCACCGCCTTCGAGATCTTCGAAGTCTACGCGAAGACCGTGTATCTCGTACCGGGCGACGAGGAGATCGCGCTCGCCCGGGCGATCCACAAGGCCCGAGAGATCCACGACCTCGTGGACCACGCCGCCCTCCTCGCGGATCTGGATCGAGACTTGGCGGAAATGGATCGCCCCGGCCAAGGGACAGGGACTCGACACGAGCGCGCCCGCGCGGATCTCCACTTCCAGAAGGCTGCGATCCACCGCGCCCTATCCGACAATCGCGCAGCCGCCGCGGAGTTGGAACGGGGTTTGGGTCTCGATCCGGACGCGACGTCGGGTTGGCTCGAACTCGGGGACGTCCACCGGGACCACGGTTCGGCGACGGATGCCGAAGCCGCGTACCGGACTGCGATGAAAACGGCCGACCGGCTGGGCGACGCGCGGGAGCTGTCCTTCGCCATCGATAGGATCGGCGACTTGCGGGCCACCGCAGGCGACCGAGACGGCGCCCTGGAAGGCTATCGTACGGCGATGGCCTTGGCGGAAGCCCTGGCGAGGCAGTATCCTCGCCACGTGGCCCTGCAGCAGGACCTCGTCCTCAGGCGGGTGAAACTCGCGGACGCCGAGCCCGAGCACGCTGTCGAGCACTACGAGGCGGCACTTGGCATCGCCGCTGCCGTTCGCGACCGCCGTCGGCGCGCCTCGATGGTCGCCGACCTCGAACGCCGCCTCGCCGCCGCCCGCTCCGGCTCCTGACTGGCGGCGCGGGGCCGACTGCCCCGCGCCCGCTCGACTCTTCCCCCGTCACACCGCTCCGATCAGCGCCATCGCGCCGAGGCCGACCGCGGCCACCCCGGTCGCGATGCGCACGGCGCGCCCGCCGGCGGCCCAGCGTCCCGCGGCGAAGCCGGCGGCGTGGAGGATGGCGGTGGTGGCGAGCATGCCGGCGAGGTAGCCGAGGCTGGCGCCGTCGGCGGGGGCTTCGGCGCCGTGGGCGAGGCCGTGGGCGAGGCCCGAGAGCGCGGCGATCGCGGCGGTCAGCGTCACCGGCAGCGGCCGCGACAGGGTGGCGAGCGCGCCGAGAACCAGGAGGGAGAGCGCGATGCCGGTCTCCGCGAAGCCGACGCCGAGCCCGGCCATGCCGAGCGCCGCGCCGGCCGCCATCGCGCCGACGAAGGCGGCGGGCACGGCGAGGGTGGCGCGTCCGGCGCCGCGGGCGGCGATCAGGCCGACCGCGACCATGGCGAGCAGGTGGTCGGCGCCGGTCAGCGGATGGGTCAGGCCCTCGGCGAGCGAGTGGACGTGTGCCGCGCCGGTGTGCGCCTCGGCGACGCCGGCGGAGAGGACGAGCGCGGCCGCGAGCGGCAGGCGGAGGCGGGAAGCGGTCATGGTCGAAATACTCCGGGTCTGGTGTCGTGCCGGTCCGGGCGGAGCCGGACGGTTCGCCGTGGCCGGGCCCGCTCCCGAGCGGGCTGGGCGCGGCTGGACGGGCGAGGAGCGCCCGAGCGGGCGCCGGCCGTAGGGCCGAACCCCCGTGAGGTCCCGACGAGGCGGGACCTCACGGGACAGGTCTCAGTGGCCGCGGTCGATGCGGGCGGCGTCGGTGCGGTCGGCGAGCGCGCGGGCGTCGGCGAAGCCGAGCCGGCGGACGGTGGCGCCGTCGTGGTAGAGGAAGCCGAGCCGGCGGCGGTGCGAGGTCATGCGCGACGGCAGCGGGTCGTAGCGCAGGCCCTCGCCGCCGAGGAGCGGCATCACCGAGCCGACGTCGACGACGTCCTCGGTCTCGACGCGCAGCAGATGCAGCCGCGTGCCGTCGGCGGCCTCGCCGACGAAGGCGATGCCGGCGAGCCTGAGGAAGCTGACCGGGTCCGGCGCGCGCGAGAAGCCCTCGAGGAAGGCGGTCTCGACGAGGTCCATGTCGGCCGCGCGCGGATCGACCGGCGGCGCCGGCTCGTGCGGCAGGTGCGGCGTCTGCCACTGCGCCGCCTTGACGCCGGGGGCGTTGTGGCCGACCGGGCCGGGTGCCGGATGGCCATGGTGATGGTGGTGGCCGTGGGCGTGGCCGTCGTGGTGGTGGTGATGGTCGTGGTCGTGGCCGCGGTGCATGTCGGATCCGCCTGTCGGGGATGTCGGGGACGCCCGCCCGGCGCCGTGGCCGAGGCGGGCGCGCCGGGTGTCAGAAGGTAACCGGCTTGTCGATGATCGCCTTGTGCTTGCCGAGGGTGCCGTGGGCGACCATCGAGCCGAGCGCCTCGACGATGACGCGGGTGGCGAACAGGGCGGTGATGTCGGAGGTGTCGTAGGGCGGGGAGACCTCGACCACCTCGAGGCCGCAGATGCCGGGCGCGGTGACGAGACCGAGCAGCTTCAACACCTCGCGCGGCAGGAAGCCGCCCGGCTCGGGCCAGCCGGTGCCCGGCACGAAGCCGCAGTCGACGCTGTCGACGTCGAAGGAGACGTAGACCGCGTCGGCGTCCTTCCAGGCGAGCTCGAGGGCGATCTCGGCGGTCTTCTCGAGGCCGATCTTCTCGATGTCGTCGATGGTCAGCACGTTGGTGCCGCGCTTCCTCGCCTCCTGCACGCCGTAGCGCGGCACCTGCCAGCCGCCGATGCCGAGCTGGACCAGGTTGGTCGCCGAGACGTTGGGCAGGTTGGTCGCCCAGTACCAGGGTGTGGTGTGCATCCGCTCGTCGAGATCCTTCTCCTGGATGTCGATGTGGCGGTCGAAGTGGATGATGCCGATCCGCTTCGAGGTGACGTCCGCGATGCCGCGCACGCAGGGGAAGCCGATCGAGTGGTCGCCGCCGATCATGATCGGCAGCGCGCCCGACGAGGCGACGTGGCTGACGCCGCGGGTGATCTGGTCGAACGACTTCTCGAGGTTGGCCGGGATGGTGAAGACGTCGCCGGCGTCGCACAGCGTCATCTGTTCGCGCAGGTCGACGCCGAGCTCGTAGTTGTAGGGCGTGTAGAGCGCCGAGATCCGCCGCACGCCCTGCGGCCCGAAGCGCGTGCCCGGCCGATAGGTGGTGCCGCTGTCGAACGGGATGCCGACCACCGCTGCGTCGTACTTGCCGACGTCGCGGACGTTCTCGACATAGGGCGCCTTCAGGAAGGTATTGATCCCGGCGAAATGCGGGAGCTCGCCGCGCGCGAAGGTCGGGATCGACTTGTCGGTCAGGATGTCGGCGCCCGGCAGGCCCATCTCGAGAGCCCACTTCTGCTCGGCGCGCCAGCCGTCCTCGGAGATGGTGCCCTCCTTCTCGACGGCCTTCCAGCCCTGCATCTCCTTGATCGCGAAGTTGGGATGGTGGCGGCGGGCGCGCTCGGGCGCGGGCGCGACGCCGGCGCGGCGGTGGCCCTTGGCGGGTGCGTCTCTCATGGAACGTCTCCTCCTGGTTCAGTGGGCGGGTACGCCGAGCAGCGCCGCGACGGCGGCGACGTCCTCGGCATGGGTCGGGGCGTCCGGCCGGACGGGCCGGTCGAGGGCGATCGAGGCGCCGTAGGCCTCGGGGAACTGCGGGTCGCGCCGCACCTTGGCGAAGACCAGGATGCGGGTGCCGAGCTTGAAGGCCTCGGCGATGTCGTGGGTCACCATCACCACGGTCATCGGGTTCTCGGCCCGGATGTCGGCGACGAGCGCGTGCATCTCGGCGCGGATGCCGGGATCGAGCGCGCCGAAGGGCTCGTCGAGCAGCAGCACCTTCGGCCGGCCGAGCAGGGTCTGGGCGATGGCGAGGCGCTGCTGCATGCCGCCGGAGAGTTCCGACGGGTACTTGCCCGCCGCGTCCGCGAGGCCGACGCGTTCGAGGATGGCGAGGGACTCCTCCCGCGCCTGCCGGCGCCGCAGGCCGAACACCCGGGCGAGCGGCCCGCCGTCGCGGAAGTCGGCGACGAGCATCAGGTTCTGCAGCGCGGTCAGATGCGGGAACACCGAATAGCGCTGGAACACGATGCCGCGGTCCGGCGTCGGCTCGGGGGCGATCGGCGCGCCGTCGACGGTGACGGTGCCCGTGGTCGCCTGCTCCTGGCCGAGCAGGATCCGGAGAAAGGTGGACTTGCCGCAGCCCGACGCGCCGACCACGGCGACGAAGCTGCCGCTCTCGACGTCGAGATCGACGCGCTCGAGCACGACGGCGTCGCCGTAGCGCTTGCCGAGCTTCTCCACGGTGATCCGGCTCATGACGCCTCCCGCGGATGGGCCCAGGCGAAGGCGCGCTTCGACAGGCGGGCGATCAGGAAGTCGGAGGCGACGGCGAGCAGCGTGATCCAGGCGACGTAGGGCAGGATCACGTCCATCGCGAGATAGCGGCGGACCAGGAAGATGCGGTAGCCGAGCCCGCTCTCCGAGGCAAGCGCCTCGGCGGTGATCAGGAACAGCCACGCCGGACCGAGCGCGAGCCGCACCGCCACCAGGAGCCGCGGCATCACCTGCGGCAGCACGAGGCGGACCACCATGGTCCAGGTGTTCGCGCCGAGCGTCTGCGCCTTCACGACCAGTTCGGCCGGGATCTCGGCGACGCGCTGGGCGACGTCGCGCGTCATCACCGGGGCGATGCCGATGGCGATCAGGGTGATCTTGGCGGCCTCGCCGAGGCCGAGCGCGATCAGGAGGATCGGCAGCACCGCGAGCGGCGGGATCACCGAGATCACCGCGACGAGCGGCGCCAGCGCCGCCCTGACGCGCGGCACGAAGCCGATGGCGATGCCGAGGACGAGCGCCACCGCCGTCGCGGTGCCGACGCCGGCGGCGAGCCGACCGAGGCTCGCCGCTGTGTCGGACCACAGGATGAGATCGCCGGTGCGCTTGTCCGGCACGGCGGCGAGGCCGTAGAGCGAGGCCGCCATCTGCGACGGCGACGGCAACAGCTTGTCGGCCGGGTTGGCGGCGAGGCGAGCCGCCGAGGCGATCGCGTAGGCGAGCCCCACCGCCAGGAACGGCAGGGCTGCGAGCGCGACGGCGGCGCCGCGCGAGGGTCGGGCGTTGACGAGGCGCATCGGCGGGGTCCCCCGCGCGCCGGTCAGAGCTTGCCGCCGGCGGCGAGGTCCATGTAGGCGGGGTCGAAGCGCAGCTTGACGTTGGCGGCGTCGCCGAGCGTCGAGCCGTCGGCGAAGGCCATGCCGACCGCGTCGACCGACGTGGTGTTGGTGCCGAGGATGCCGTGGTCGAACAGGAAGTTGCGGACGTGGTCCATGGTCTTCGGCAGGTCGGCGCCGCGGGTGAAGGCGGCGGCGTCGGCGGGCTTTGCGAACAGCATGGTGGTGGCGAGCTGCTCGTCGAAGCCGGCGAGGTCGGTGCCCGAAGCCTTCGCCATCTCCTCCTTGGCCGCCCTGCCCTCCGGGGTGTCGGAGGTCATCAGCGTCATCACCTCGTACCACGCACCGGCGAGCGCCTTGCCGAAGTCCGGGTTGTCCTTCAGCGTCTCGGTGTTGACGACCATCAGGTCGATGATCTCGCCGGGGATCTTCGAGCTGTCGAACACGGCGGTGGCGGCCGGATCCTTCAGGATCTCCGAGACCAGCGGCTTCCAGGTTACCGTGGCGGTGACGTCCGCGGTGCCCCATGCGGCGACCATGTCGGCGTCGGAGGTGTTGACGACGGTGACGTCCTTCTCGGCCATGCCGGCGTCGTCGAGGGCGCGGGCGAGCAGGTAGTGCGACACCGAGAGTTCGACGAGGTTGACGCGCTGCCCGGCGATGTCCTTGAAGTCCTTCTTGTCCTTCAGGATCACCGCGTCGTTGCCGTTGGAAAAGTCGCCGACGATCAGCGCGGTCGTGTCGACGCCGCCGCCGGCGGGGATCGAGAGGGCGTCCATGTTGGTCATCGAGCAGCCGTCGAAGCCGCCGGCGGTATACTGGTTGATGCTCTCGACGTAGTCGTTGATCCGCGTGATCTCGACGTTGATGCCGTATTTGTCGGCCCACTTCTTCATGATGCCGCTGTCGGAAAGATAGCCCCACGGCATCCAGCCGACGTAGATCGACCAGCAGACCTTGAAGTCCTTCTTTGGCGCGGCCTCTGCGGGACCGGCGGCGACGAAGGCGGCGATCGTGGAGGCGAGGACGGCACCGGCGAGCTTGCGGATCATCGATAGGTTCCCTCGTTCGGACCGGCGGTCGCCGGCGTTGTCGTCGAGGGTCTGCCGCAGCTGCGCCCGGGGAGGTCGACCGTCCGCTCCGGCGTCGCCGCCGGAACGGGGATCGGGCTTGCAGCAGCAAACCCGTGCAGTGACCTCCCGGGGTTTTGTCCCGCCGTGTCCCGGTCCGATCGCGAACCGGGAGCGTCTCTCGGACCAGCGCCGCCACGGCGGCCGGAACCCTAGACGCTCTGCACGTCGACAAGGGAGCAAGCGCCGTGCCAAAGGCGCGCGGCTCGGGATTCCGTGCACCGGGTCCGGGAAACCGCGGACCCCGCCCGGTGCCATGGCTGGTTCTTGGGCATGGCGCCGCTTCGGGCGGCAGACGGTCGCCGCCCTCGGCGGCGACCGGTTTGCGGCAGCGGCGTCAGCGCAGGTCCTTGGCGGCCAGGATCGGCAGCACGGTGTCGCGGAAATACGGGAACTCCTCCGCGTAGTCGACGAAGGACAGCGTCGTTCCGGCGAAACCGGCCTCGGCGAGCGAAACCAGCCCGTTCGCCACGTCCTCCGGGGTGCCGATCAGCGGGAAACCGCCGTGGCCGGCGGCCATGCGGTCGCGGATCAGCGCGAGCAGGTCGTGCGGGAAGGAATGGGCGTGGGCGAACTGCAGACGGACGAGGTTGTCGACCGCCGCCCAGTCGGCGTTGTCGCGGGCGGTGTACTGCAGATAGGCCTCGGCCTCCTCCCGGGTGGGACGGCAAATGACGTGGCTGAAGGTCAGCACGTCGACCGAACGGCCGACCGACGCGGCCTGCGCCTTCAGCTCGCCGATCTCGGCGGTCGAGCGGGCAAGGTCGATCGCCGGGGTGAACAGGAAGTTGGCGTTGCGCGTGGCGAAGTCGCGGCCCTGCGGCGAGCCGGCGGCATTGATGATCGGCACGTCGCCGAGCGGGCGCGGGTCGCCCTTGACGCCCTTGAGGGTGAAGTACTTGCCGTTCCAGTCGAAGTGCTCGGTCGAGGTCCACAACTTGCGGATGACGTCGAACCATTCCTGGGCGTAGCCGTAACGGGTCTCGTGGTCGTCGGGCAGCGTCAGGCCGAGCGCCTCGTATTCCGGCTTGTTCCAACCGGCGACGATGTTGAGGCCGGCGCGGCCCTTGCCGATCTGGTCGATGGTGGCGATCTGCTTGGCGACCACCACCGGGTTGTTGGCGGCGGTGTGGATGGTGGCGAACACAGCGAGCCGGCTGGTGTGCGCGAGCAGTCCGGCCGCCCAGGTCATGGTCTCGAGCACCGAACCGTGGAAGTCGGTCTCGCCGCCGTAGCCGATCCAGCGCGCGATCGGCAGCATGAAGTCGATGCCGGCGTCGTCGAGCAGGCGGGCGAGTTTCAGGTTGTTGTCGAAGGAGTTGACCCAGCGCTCGGGCACCTTGGTGACGGTCATGCCGCCCGAGCAGTTGGTGGAGAAGGTGCCGAGCAGGAAGCGGCCCTTCGCGAACATGGGATTGGTCGTGGTCTCCATCGTGGTCCCCCTCTGGTTTTGGATTTATTTTATGTTTGAAATTCTATTTGAAATCGCGGTTGGGTGCAAGCGGCGGCGCAGCTAGAGTCTCCGTTCGCGCGGCAGGGAGCGGATGGATGGCGAGACGGACGAGCGGGACGGACGGACGGGAGACGCTGGATCGGCGCTGGCACCTCGCGGCGACACCGGCCGAGGTCGATTTCACCGAACTCGAGTTCGCGGTGATGCGCACCTTCGAGTCCTTCGGGCGCTGGCAGTCGGAATGCCTCGCCGGCTGCATCGACCTCGCCGCCAGCGGGCCGGAGAACGCGCTGCTGCACGTCATCCGCATGAACGACCGGCCGAAGAGCGTGAAGGAACTGGCGCGGCTCTTGAACCGCGACGACATCCCAAACATCCAGTACAGCCTGCGCAAGCTGATCGGCGCCGGCCTGGTCGAGCGCAGCGGCGCGGCGCGCTCGGGCGTCACCTATTCCGTGACCGCCGAGGGCCGGGCCGTCACCGAGAAATACGCCGCGATCCGCCGGGCGCTGCTGCTCGCCGCGATCGAGGCGGTGCCGGGCTTCGGCGAACGCCTCGCCGGCGCGACGCAGGCGCTGAACCTGCTCGCCGGCATCTACGAGGAAGTCTCGCGCGTCGCCGCCACCCACCGCCGCCCGACGAAGACGGCCGACGACGCCCCCTGATACCGAGCTCGCAAAGTTCCGACCTGTGGTCGGAACGTTGCGGGCGAGAAGCGCCCGACCGGGCGCCGGCCGAAAGGCCGAGACCTCGCAAAGTCCCGACGAATCGGGACTTTGCGAGACAGGTATGAAACGGAAAGACGCCGCGCGGCGGGCCGCACGGCGTCTCGTGGTGTCGTCGCCGGGACGACGCGCCGTCCCGGCGGAGCACGCGTCCGATCAGAGCGCGGCCTTGATCTTCTCGGCCGCCTCGGGGCTGACCCACTTGGTCCAGAGGTCGGCGTTCTCGGCCAGGAAGTGCTTGGCGCCGGTCTCGCCGTCGGCCTGGTTGTCGGTCATCCAGGCCATCAGCTTGTTGACGGTGTCGTTGCTCCAGGCGCGCTTGGCGAGATAGTCCGAGACCTCCTTGGGGGCGCGGTCGGCGAAGGGTTTGGCGACCAGCGTGGCGACGCGGTCCTTCGGCCAGTCGTTCGGCTTCGGATCCGGGCAGTCGGCGACGGTGTTGCAGCGCTTCCACTCGGCGGCGTCGCCGGGGACGCCGAAGTCGACCTTGACCATCTCGTACTTGCCGAGCAGCGCCGTCGGCGCCCAGTAGTAGCCGATCCAGCCCTGCTTGTTCTCGTAGGCCTTGGCAATCGAGCCGTCGAGGCCGGCGGCCGAGCCGGTGTCGACCAGCGTGAAGCCGGCCGCCTCGGCGCCGAAGGCCTTGTAGAGCTGCGCCGTCACCACGGTGCCGCCCCAGCCCTGCGGGCCGTTGAAGACGGCGCCCTTCGACCCGTCCTCGGGGTCGGGGAACAGCTCAGGGTGCTTCAGCACGTCGGCGACCGTCTTGATGTCCGGATGGGCGTCGACGACGTACTTCGGGATCCACCAGCCCTGGACGCCGCCGTCCGGCAGCGCGTCGCCGGCGATCACCAGCTTGCCCTCTTCGACGCCGCGGTTCACCACCTCCGGCAGGAGGTCGACCCAACCCTCGGGGGCGATGTCGGGAACGCCCTTTTCGACCATCGAGGTGATGGTCGGCACGGTGTCGCCGACGGTGATCTCGACCTCGCAGCCGTAGCCCTTCTCGAGGATCAGCTTGTCGAGGGCCGACAGCACCTCGGCGCTCTGCCAGTTCATGCTGGCGACGGTGACGGAGCCGCATTCGGCCGCGCCGGCGCCCGTGGCCAGGACGGCGCCGGCGAAGGCGAGGCATGTGGAGGCGAGGAGCTTCTTCATCTGCGGTTCCCCTGTCGTTCGAGGCGTCCGGTCCGGCCCGGTCCGGCGGCGACGCCCTTGTCCGCCGATCCCTTCCGCCTGCCGCTCCGCCGCCGCACGGGCGGCACGAACGGCGAGCCCCCTTCCTCCGGGGCCGCGAAAGGGCCAATTCGACGAGCCTGACGGACGCGTGCCGGCACCGCACCGGACGTATGCGACATCGGAGCCGACGGGACCGACATCTCACCCCGCCGCGCTCACGCCTCCGGCACGAAGCCGTGGCGGGCGTGGAAGCGCGCGAGTTCGCGCGGCTCGGCCCGGGTGCCGGTGAAGATCTCGACGTAGTCGGGGAAGCGCCGCATCCGGAGCGCGAGATCCTCGCGCGTGTTCATCGAGATGTAGCCGATCTGGACGAGGTAGATCGTGCGCGCCCGCACGTCGGCGAGGTCGGGCGGACAGCCGAATCGCTCGAACATCTCCGTCAGCGCCGCGAGCCGGGCGGCATCGGCGGCCTCGACCGCGCGCGCCACCGCGTCGGACTGCAGCGCCCAGGCGCGCACGGCGTATTCGAACTGCGAATCGAACAGCGTCCGGTCGAGCCAGCAGTCGGAGACGTTGAGTACCGCCTCGGCGATGCTCTCGGCATAGGCCGCGGCCTGTCCCAGGATGGCGCCGGTGTTCTTGGCGCGCCAGCGTTCCAGAAGCGCGTCCAGGAGTTGCTCGCGATCCTTGAAGAACCAGTAGAAGCTCGTCCGCGACAGCTTCATCCGCTTTCCGAGCGGCTGGATCCTGACGGCCTCGACGCCGCCCTCGATCAGCGCCTCGTAGGCGGCGTCGAGCCAGACCTCGGCGGATCCGCGCCAACCGCTGTCGTTCACCGGCCTTCTCCTCGTCTCCACCGGTCTTAGCAACGCCCGCGGGGAGCGACAAGGACGATCGTCGCCGGTGAACGGTGTCCGTGCACCGGCGGACCCTATCTTGACGGTAGTGTACATTTCGGCCTAACCCTGAAGCGTTCCCCTCGCCAGCACGCGGGCGCCGCCATGTCGAACGATCCCCTTCTCCAGCCTTTCCGCCTGAAGCACCTGACCTTGCGCAACCGGATCATGCTGACCTCGCACGAGCCGGCCTACACCGAGGACGGGCTGCCGAAGGAGCGCTACCGCGCCTATCACGCCGAGCGCGCCAAGGGCGGCGTGGCGCTGACGATGACCGCCGGCTCGGCTTCGGTCTCGCGCGACAGCCCGCCGGCCTTCGGCAACGTGCTGCTCTACAAGGACGAGGTGGTGCGCTGGCTCGCCGAGCTCGCCGACGAGTGCCACGGCCACGGCGCGGCGGTGATGATCCAGATCACCCACCTCGGCCGCCGCACCCGCTGGGACAAGGGCGACTGGCTGCCGACCGTGGCGCCGACACACGCGGCCGAGCCCGCGCACCGGGCCTTCCCCAAACTGATCGAGGACTGGGACATCGCCCGCATCGTCGAGGACTACGCCGACGCCGCCGAGCGCGTGAAGGCGGCCGGCCTCGACGGCCTCGAGATCATCGCCTACGGCCATCTCGCCGACCAGTTCGTCTCCCCGCTCACCAACCTGCTCGACGGCCCCTACGGCGGCCTGCTCGAGAACCGGATGCGGTTCCTGCGCGAGGTCTTGACCGCGATCCGCGGCCGGACGGGCGACGACTTCGCCGTCGGCGTCCGCTTCGCCGCCGACGAGCGGCTCGAGGGCGGCACCACCCGCGACGACGGCATCGAGGTCTGCCGCCGCCTGAAGGCCGACGGTCTCGTCGACTTCGTCAATGTGATCCGCGGCCACCTCCACACCGACGCCGGCCTCACCGACGTCATCCCGATCCAGGGCATGCCGAGCGCACCGCATCTCGACTTCGCCGGCGAGGTCCGTGCCGCCGCCGACGTCGCCACCTTCCACGCCGCCCGCGTGCCCGACGTCGCCACCGCCCGCCACGCCATCGCGGCCGGCAAGGTCGACATGATCGGCATGACGCGCGCCCATCTCGCCGATCCGCATCTCGTGGCCAAGATCGTGGCGCGCAAGGAGGAGACCATCCGCCCCTGCGTCGGCGCCAACTACTGCCTCGACCGCATCTACGGGGCCGGCGCCGCCTACTGCATGCACAACGCCGCCACCGGGCGCGAGCTCACTATGCCCCACGTCGTCCCGAAGGCGGAGACGCGGCGCAAGGTCGTGGTGGTCGGCGCCGGCCCGGCCGGCCTCGAGGCGGCCCGGATCGCCGGCGAGCGCGGCCACGACGTCGTCGTGCTCGAACTCGCCAACAAGCCCGGCGGCCAGATCCGCCTGACCGCCCGCAACCCGCGGCGCCAGGAGATGATCTCGATTGTCGAGTGGCGGATGGCCGAGTGCGAGCGCCTCGGCGTCCGCTTCCGCTTCGACACCTGGGCCGACCGCGACACCGTGCTCGCCGAAAGCCCGGACGTCGTGATCGTGGCGACCGGCGGCATGCCGCACACCGAGGTGCTGAAGGCCGGCAACGAACTCGTCGTGTCGTCGTGGGACCTGATCTCCGGCGACGTCAAGCCCGGCGCCGACGTGCTCGTCTTCGACGACGCCGGCGACAACGCCGGCCTCCAGGCGGCCGAGGTGGTGGCCAACGCCGGCGGCCGGGTCGAGATCATGACGCCGGACCGCAACTTCGCGCCCGAGGTCATGGGCATGAACCTCGTGCCCTACATGCGTGCGCTCCAGAAGCGCGACGCCACCTTCACCGTCACCTACCGGCTGGAGTCGGTCGCGCGCGACGGCAACCGCCTGAAGGCGCTCGTCGGCAGCGACTACGGCGGGGTCCGCAAGGAGAAGCTCTACGACCAGGTCGTGGTCAACGCCGGCACCCGGCCGCTCGACGAGCTCTATTTCGACCTCAAGCCGCTGTCGAAGAACCGCGGCGAAGTCGACTACGACGCCCTGATCGAGGGCCGCCCGCAGACCGTAGCCACCAATCCCGACGGCGCCTTCCAGCTGTTCCGGATCGGCGACGCCGTCGCCGCCCGCAACACCCACGCCGCGGTCTACGACGCGCTCCGGCTCGTCAAGGATCTCTGAGGGACGGCGTCAGCCGCGCCCCGCCGTCCCCTCGCGGACGGCGGTGGCGGCGCCGACCGCGGCGAGGCGTTCCAGCGCCGCGCCGACGGTCTCGACGAAGTCCGCCGAGGCCGGCAGATCCGTGCCGAACACCGCTTCGATCCGCAGGAAAGCCGCCAGCACCGCCCGCGGCGCGGTCGCCTCGCCGACCGCCGCGCGGATGCGTTCGGCGAGCGGGTCCGCGAACACGAACGGCCGGCCGGCGTCGTCCCGGCCGGCCATGGCGCGCATCCACGCCGCGATCGCCAGCGCCAGCCGGTCGAACGGCAGACCGTCCGCGAGCCGGCGCCGCACCGGCGCGAGGATGCGCTGCGGCAGCTTCTGCGAGCCGTCGGTCGCGATCTGGGCGAGCCGGTGCCGCACCGCCGGATTGCGGAAGCGGGCGATCAGTGCGGCGCGGTAGGCGGAGAGGTCGATCCCCGGCAGCGGTTGCAGCGTCGGCGCCAGTTCCTCGGCCATTGCGGCCTCCAGGAAGGCGGCGAAACCCGGCGCCGCCATCGCGTCCGCAACCGTCTCGTGGCCGGCGAGACCGCCGAGATAGGCGAGCGCGGAATGGCTGGCGTTGAGGAGACGCAGTTTCATCTCCTCGTAGGGCCTGACGTCGGCGACGAAGACCGCCCCGGCGTCCTCCCAAGCCGGCCGCCCGGCGCGGAAATCGTCCTCCAGCACCCATTGCGAGAACGGCTCGGTGACCACCGGCCACGCGTCGAGGCTGCCGAGCCGCGCCGACACCGCGGCGCGATCGGCGTCCGTCGTCGCCGGCACGATGCGGTCGACCATGGTCGAGGGGAAAGCGACCTCTTCGCCCACGAAGGCGCCGAGGGCGGAATTGCGCAACTCGGCGAAGCGCCGGACCACCTGGCGGAGCGCCTTGCCGTTGGCGGGGAGGTTGTCACAGGAGACGAGCGTGAACGGGGCGACGCCGGCCGCCCGCCGCCGCGCCAGCGCCTCGACCACGAAGCCGATCGCGGTGGTCGGCCGTCCGGGCGCGGCGAGGTCGCGGCGGACCGCCGGGTCGTCCTCGTCGAGGTCGCCGCTCGCCGGCAGCCGGCAATAGCCCTTCTCGGTGACCGTCAGCGACACGACCCGGGTGCGCGGATCGCTCATCCGCCGCAGCACCGCTTCGGGGGCCTCCGGTGCGACGGCGAGGTCGACCACGCTGCCGACGACGCGGAGCGTCTCGCCCTCCGCCGAGCGCGTCGCCACCGTGTAGAGGCCGTCCTGCGGAGCGAGTGCGTCGCGGGTGTCGGGGCTGCGCAACGAGACGCCGCAGATGCCCCAGGCGCCGCCGCCCGCCGCGAGCACCCGGTCGGTGAACACCGCCTGATGGGCGCGGTGGAACGCGCCGATGCCGAGGTGGACGATGCCGACCGCCGGCGCGCGGCCGCGGCGGTAGTCGGGCCGGGCGACGTCGGCTGGCAAATCCGCGAGCCGGTCGAGGCTGAGGCGGGTCGGGTCGGTCGTCACGGGTTCCTCCTCGGGGCCGTTCACAGCCGGTAGGCGCGCCGCGCCAGACCGTTGGCGAGTTCGCCGGCCATCTCTGCGGCCTCGTCCTCGTCGAGCTGGTGGGTCGCCACCAACTCGGCGAGCCAGCCGCAGTCGATCCGCCGCGCCATGTCGTGGCGGGCCGGGATCGAGGGGAAGGCGCGGGTGTCGTCGTTGAAGCCGACGGTGTTCCAGAGCCCGGCGGTCTCGGTGGTGCGGCGGCGGAACCGGCGCATGCCCTCGGGCGAATCGTGGAACCACCAGGGCGGCCCCAGCCGCAGCACCGGATAGGCGCCGGCGAGCGGGGCGAGTTCGCGCGAATAGGTGGTCTCGTCGAGGGTGAACAGGATGATCGTCAGCCGGCTCTCGAGACCGACCGCGTCGAGCAGCGGCTTCAGCGCGCCGACGTAGTCGGTGCGCCGCGGGATGTCGAAGCCCTTGTCCGGTCCGAAGCGGGAGAACACCGACGGCGCGTGGTTGCGCCACGAGCCGGCGTGGATCTGCATCACCAGCCCGTCGTCGAGGCTCATCCGCGCCATCTCGGTCAGCATCGCCGCGCGGAACAGCTCGCAGTCCTCGGGCGAAGCGCCGCCGCCGCGGACCCGCGCGTAGAGCGCCGCGGCCTCCGCGGTCGATAGATCCGCCGTCGCGGCGGTGGGATGGCCGTGGTCGCTGGCGGTGGCGCCGTGCGCCTTGAAGACGGCGCGCCGGGCCCGGTGCGCGGCGAGATAACCGGCCCAGGTGCCGGTGTCCTCGCCGGTCATCGCGCCGAGCCGGTCGAGATTGGCGGAAAAGTCGGCGCGGGCGGGGTCGACCACGTCGTCCGGCCGGTAGGTCGTGATCACGCGACCGCCCCAGCCCGAGGCGGCGATCTTGCGGTGGGCGTCGAGCGGGTCGAGCGCGCCCTCGGTGGTGGCGATCACCTCGATTCCGAAGCGCTCGAACAGCGCCCGCGGCCGGTAGGCGTCGGAGGCGAGCCGTTCGGCGATGGCGTCGTAGGTCCGGTCGGCGCTGGCGGCCGTCAGCCGCTCCTCGATGCCGAATAGCGTCTCGAAGGTGTGGTCGAGCCAGACCCGGCTCGGCGTGCCGCGAAAGAGGTGCCAGTGCGCCGCGAAGGTCCGCCAGATCGCCCGCCCGTCGGTCTCGTGGGCGCCGCCGTCGACCGGCGCGACGCCGAGCCGTTCCAGCGGCACCCCCTGCGACACCAGCATGCGCAGGAGATAATGGTCGGGCACCACCAGGAGCCGGGCCGGGTCGGCGAAGGGCTGGTCGTCGGCGAACCAGCGCGGATCGGTGTGGCCGTGCGGGCTGACGATCGGCAGTCCGGCGACCGTGTCGTAGAGCCGGCGCGCGATCGCGCGGGTGGTCGGGTCGGGCGGCAGCAGGCGGTCGGGATGGAGGGGCATGGCGCTCGACCTGTCGGGTTGGGGCTGGAGGACGGGACGGCGCTCAGCCGTCCGCCGGCGTCCGCGAGATCCGGCGGCCGCCCGCGCCGTGGAACAGATGGCACCGCTCCGCCGGCACCGCCAGCGACAGGGTCGCGCCCTCGTCGACCGGCCGGTGGCCGGGCACCAACACGACCACGTCGGCGGCGTGGCCGGCGACGCGGCCGTAGACGTAGGTTTCGGTACCGACGCTCTCGGCGTAGTCGACGGCGAAGGGCACGGCGAACTCGCCGGCCGCGGCGGCACGGATCTCGAAATGGCTCGGCCGGACGCCGAGCGTCACCGGATCGCCGAGCGCGAGGCCGCTCGGGTCGACCGGCAGCACCATCCGGCCGAAGCCCGGCAGGTGGACCTCGGCGTCGCGGCCGGTCAGGCTCGCGAGGCGGCCGGAGAAGAAGTTCATCTTCGGCGAGCCGATGAAGCCGGCAACGAACAGGTTGGCCGGCCGGTCGAACAGCTCGAGCGGCGGGCCGTATTGCTCGACCTCGCCTCGGTTCATCACCGCGATGCGGTCGGCCATGGTCATCGCTTCGATCTGGTCATGGGTGACGTAGACCATGGTGGTGCGCAGCCGCCGGTGCAGGCGGGTGATCTCGCCGCGGGTCTGCACCCGGAGCGCCGCGTCGAGGTTGGAGAGCGGCTCGTCGAACAGGAACACCGAGGGGTCGCGCACGATCGCCCGGCCGATCGCCACGCGTTGGCGCTGGCCGCCGGAGAGTTCGCGCGGGCGGCGCTGCAGCAGCGGTTCGATCTCCAGCATCCGCGCCGCCTCGCCGACCCGGCGGTCGATCTCGGCGCGGTCCATCCGGAGGTTCTCGAGGCCGAAGGAGAGGTTCTTCGCCACGCTCATGTGCGGATAGAGCGCGTAGGACTGGAACACCATCGCGACGCCGCGCTTGGCAGGCCCGACCGCCGAGACGTCGTGCTCGCCGATCCGGATCCGGCCGGCGGTGACGCCCTCGAGGCCGGCGATCAGGCGCAGCAGCGTCGACTTCCCGCAGCCGGACGGGCCGACCAGCACCACGAACTCGCCGTCGGCGATCGAGAGGTCGACGCCGCGGATGATCGGATGTTCGCCGAAGGCCTTGACCACACCCTCGAGGCTCAGACTGGCCATGTCCCCTCCTTGCGGCCGCCCTGGGGCCGCTGTCTTCCGGCGAGAATGGCGCGATCCGGATTAGTTCGTCAAGGTGCCGAACATAATACCGTCACACACCTGCCCCACCCGCCGGCGCCGGCGGCAGCCGCATCCGCTTCGGCAGGTCCTGCGGGCTGAACAGCCGGTTGTGCGCCGCGTTGAGGGCGATGGCGATGGCGCCGAACAGCGTCGCGCGCTGGCCGAGGATGCTGGTGTCGATCGGCACCGGCCGGCGGCTGAGCCGCGGCAGTTCGCGGCGGATCAGGTCGGCCATCAGCGGGTGGCGGCCGATGTTGCCGCCGAGCACGACCTTGGCCGGATCGAGCAGCGCCGCCACCGCGACCACCAGCAGCGCCGCGTTGCGCGCCGCTTCGGCCGCCGTCGCCGCCGCCGCGGCGTCGCCCTGGGCGGCGCGGGCGAAGATGTCGCGGACCTGCAGGCCGGCGGTGCCGCCGAGTTCACGGTAGCGCTCGCGGATGCCGGCGGCACCGAGCGCCCGCTCCAGCGCGCCGCGGTCGAGGCTCTCCGGCTCGGCCGGATCGGCGCCGAACGGCAGGTAGGAGATCTCGCCGGCGGCCCCGCCGGCGCCGCGCAGCAGCCGCCCGCCCACCAGCGCGCCGAGACCGATGCCGGTGCCGAGCGAGACGAAGGCCATGTCGTCGACGCCGACCGCGCAACCGCACCACGACTCGCCGATCGCGGCGGCGTTGACGTCGTTCTCGATCACCACGTCGACCGCCATGACGTCGCGGAGCGCCGCGGCGAAGTCGAAGTCGCCGAGACCGGCGACGTTGGGCGCCAGCGCCAGAGTGCCGGTGGCCGGGTCGATCACGCCGGGCGTCGCGACCACGGCGTCGAGCACGCGGGCGGGATCGACGCCGCAGTCGGCGAGGAGCCGGGTCTTCAGGTGGTCGAGCCGGGCGACGAGGTCGCGGCCGCCGCGTGGATCCGACGGCATCTCGACCGCGCCGACGACGTTGCCGACGATGTCGGCGATCGCCACGCGGACGTTGGTGGCGCCGAGGTCGGCGCCGATCACGTAGCCCGCCTCGGCGGCGACCTCGTAGGCCACCGGCGCGCGGCCGATTCGTCCGGTGGTGACGCCCTTGACGCGCACCCAGCCGGCCTCCTCGAGGGTGCGGATCACCTGCGACATCGTCTGCTTGGACAGCCCGGTGATCTGCGCGAGGTCCGCCCGCGAAGTGGCGCCACGGTGCAGCAGCACGTCCATCACGGCCCGCACGGAAATCTGCCTGAGCACCGGCGGCGCGCCGTCGTCGAGGGCCATATTCGTCCATCTACCTGAAAAACTGCGGAGAACGATCGCGATGCGACCGCCCCGTCGCCGGCATCATTCCATGCGAGCGCCGAATTTCAAGCCGGTTCTTGACAGGCCGCCGCGGCCGGGCATAGTTTTTTAGTCAAGGTGACGAACTAATACCGAGCCCGCCGAACTCCGCCCTCGGGCGGCGTCGGCGGGCGAGGAGCGCCCGACCGGGCGTCGGCCGTATGGCCGGAAATCCCCGCAAGGTCCCGACAGGTCGGGACCTTGCGGGACAGCGACGACCAGCGCCGGAGGTCCCTTGGCCGCGATCACGACAGCCGAAGCGAGCAGCGGACGCGTTCCCGGGGCCGGCGACGCCGGCACCGTCGTCGGCATCGACCTCGGCGGCAGCAAGATCCTCGGCGGCGTCGCGGACCTCTCCGGCCGGCTCCTGGCCGACGACGAGGAGCCGACCCGCCACGGCCCGGACGCCCCGTTCCTCGATCAGATCGCCGCCATGGTCGACCGCCTGCACGAGCGTGCCGGCCGCGACCGCACCCTTCTTTCCGGCGTCGTCGTCGGCGTCCCCGGCACCGTCTCGCCCGAGACCGGCCTCGTCGCGCTGTCGCCCAACCTCGCCCTTCCCGCCGACGAGCCGGTCGGCGCGCTGATCGCCCGCCGCGTCGGCTGCCCGGTCGAGGTGCTGAACGACGTCGCGGCCGCCGCCTACGGCGAGGCGATGCGCGGCGGCGGCGACGGCCGCGGCCTCATCGCCTTCGCCGCCTTCGGCACCGGCGTCGGCCTCGGCCTCGTGCTCGACGGCCGCATCCTGCACGGTGCCCGCGGCCGCGCCGGCGAGATCGCCTACCTGCCGATCGGCGCCGATCCGCACGAGGCCGCCCCCGCCTCGGCGAGCGGCCTGTTCGAGGACCGCGTCGGCTCGGCGGCGATCCGCGCCCGCTACGGCGCCGACGCACCGAGCGTCGCCGTGCTGTTCGACCGCGCCGCCGCCGGCGACGCCCGCGCCGCCGCCGTGCTCGACGACGTCGCCCGCGACGCCGCCACCGGCCTCGCCGCCGTCGTCGCCCTGCTCGACCCGGACGCCCTCGTGCTCGGCGGCAGCATCGGCGTCCGCCCGGAGTTCGCGGGCCGCGTCGGCTTACACATGAACCGCCTCCTCCCCTTCGAGGTCGACCTCCGCACCAGCGCGCTCGGCCGCGCCGCTGGCATGCTCGGCGCCGTCCACGCCGCCGCCGAGACCGCCCGCGCCGACGCGGCTCTCCTCGCCGGGAGGCAGCCGTGACCGCCACCACGCATCCCGTCCTCCTCGCCCGTCCCGACGGCCAGCTCGCCTGCGAACGCGCGGTGACGCTGCCGGTGATGGCGCCGCGGCTCCAGGCCGACCTCGAGCCCGACGGAAGGCTGGTGCTGGCGCTGTGGGGGTCCGGCACGCTCGCCACCCTGCGCTTCGAGGGGTGGCGCGGCCCCTACGTCCTCGGCCCGAACCGCCTGCTCGCCCCCGGCGGCGGCCTCCACGTCGCGCAGTCGCGCCCGGTGGCGGTGCTCCGCGGCACCCGGCTCGACGGCCTTCGCCCCGCCGCGCGCTGCGCCTGGTGGGGCGCCGCCGAGCCGGCGCGCCCGGTCCGGCGCGACGGCGCTCGCCGGATCGCCGAGACCGGCTGGGGCGTCGTGGTCGCCGAGACCCGCGGCGACGACGTCGCCGTCGCCGTCGGCGCCGACCTCGGCGAGGCCTTGGACGCGCTGGCGCTGACGACCGCCGCCGTCGTCGCCGAGGCCGACGCCCACGTCGCCCGCTGCGACGGCCTGCCGGAGGCCGATCCCGAACTCCGGAGCATGGTCTCGCAGGGCCTGCACGCGGCGCTGTCGAGCATCCGCCGCGACGAGCGCGGCGCCTTCGCCGGCCTCGCCGCCGGTCAGGCCTACAGCGCGCCCGCCCGCACCTACTACCGCGACGGCTACTGGACCCAGCAGGCCCTGCTGCCGATCTGCCCGGAGATCCTCGCCGACCAGATCGAACTGCTCGCCCGCGGCGTCCGCGACGACGGCGAGGCGCCGAGCGCGGTGATCCTGACCGGCCCGGCCCAGTCCGCCGCCTGGGAGGCGGTGCGCCGCTCCGATCCGCGCATCAAGGAGGAGCACCTGCGCCCCGGCGACTGGTGGAGCGACCATTTCGACAGCCCGTTGTTCTTCGTGCTGACGATCGGCGACCACTTCCGCGCCACCGGCGACGACGGCCCGCTCCGCCGCCACATCGACGGGATCCGCGCCATCCTCGCCCGCTACGAGCGCTTGGCCGCCACGGGCGACGGCCTGCCGGCGAAGCCGCGCCACGATCGCGACTGGGCCGACAACGTCTACCGCTCCGGCCACGTCGCCTACGACGTCGGCCTGTGGATCGGCGCGCTCGACGTCGTCGCCGACATCGGTCGGCTCGTCGACCCGGCGCTCGCCGAGCGCGCCACCGGCCTCGCCGCCCTCGCCCGCCGCAGCCTCGACGGCGCGCTGCTCCGCCCGTCCGGCTGGTACGCCGATTACGCGGACCCCGCCGACGGCTTCGTCGAGGAGCACCTGACGCTCGATTCCCTGACGCTGCTGCGCTTCGACGCCGTCTCGCCCGAACGCGCCGCCGTCGTGCTCGACGCGGTGCGGCGCCGGCTCGAGAGCCGCTCCAACGGCGAGCAGCCCTATGGCGACTGGGGCGTGATGTGCGCCTATCCGCCCTTCGCGCGGCGCGCCGACACCCGGGCGAAGTCGGCCTTCGCCTATCGCTATCACAACGGATCGGACTGGCCTTATCTCTCCGGGCTCTACGCCGGCGAGCGGCTGCGCCGCGGCCTTCCCGGCTGGCGCTACCCGCTGACGCGCTGGTGGCGGAGCTGCCTGGAGCAGGGCTGGGCGGGTGCGGTGGAGTATTTCTCCCCGCCCTTCGGACGCGGATCACTCCTGCAGGGTTGGAGCGCCATGCCCGCCGCGGTCGCGGTGGCGCACGGGCGGACCGTCCTCGCGGGAGCGTGACCAGCCGGCGGGAAGAGGCCGGCGGAAAGAGGGGAGAACAATGAAGACGTCCAGCAAGTTCGTCGCCGCCCTGTCGCTCGCCGCGGCGATGTTCGCCGGTCCGGCCGGCGCATCGGAACTCAAGGTCCTGTGGTATCTCGGCGCAGACGCCGAGGAGCAGTCCATCAAGGACGCGCTCGCCGCCTACACCGCCAAGAACCCCGAGACGACCTTCGACCTCCAGATCGTCCCCTACGACGGCATCGAGCAGAAGTTCGCCCAGTTCGTCGCCTCCGGCACCGCGCCGGACATCACCAAGACCTCGTCGATGCGGCCGGTGATCCGGCCCTATCTGGTCGACCTGAAGCAGCACTTCGGGCCCGACTACCTGAAGGACTTCGTCCCCGGCTGGGCCATGGGCGCCGAGCTCGGCGACAAGGTGATCGCCGCCCCGCTGCTGGTGACCGCCACCGGCATCCTGCTCAACAAGTCCGCCTTCGAGAAGGCCGGCGTCGCCATCCCCTCCGCCGAGACCGGCTGGACCTGGGACGAGTTCCTGACGGCCACCAAGACCGTGCAGGAAAAGGCCGGCGTGCGCTATCCGCTGGTGTGGGACGTCTCGGCCAGCCGCTGGATCGTCCACCAGTTCCAGTACGGCAACCACATCTACTCCGAGACGGCACCCTACAAGGTGGTGATGGACGACGCGGCCTGGACTGCGGCGCTCGACAAGTTCATCGACATCACGAAGACGCACATGCCGCCGGGCCAGTGGTCGGGTTCCTCGGCCGACAACCCGAAGCAGCTCTTCACCAGCGGCCAGGCGGTCGCCTGGATGTCGGGCAGCTGGCAGGTTTCCGGCCTTGCCGCCAACGCCGCCTTCGACTGGCAGGCCGGCCCGACCCCGCACGGCACCGTGAAGTCGTCGATCTTCGGCGGCGACTACGTCATGGCCTTCGACACCGGCGAGCACGTCGACGAGGCCACCGCCTTCATCAAGTGGCTGACCTCGCCCGAGGGTCAGGCGATCTTCTGCAAGGCGCCGATGTACATTCCCGCCAACCTGCACACCGGCGCGCTCGACCTCGGCAACGACAAGGCCAGCGCGGCGCTGCAGGCGATGCAGAAGGAGCTCGCGGACAGCCCCGTCTACGCCGCGACCGACCAGGGCAACGAGGCGATGCAGTACGTCTGGGACACCATCAAGCAGTCGGTGATCCAGGCCGTCACCGGCCAGATCACCTCGGCGGACGCCGTCGCGGCGATCCACAAGGCCGCCGACGCCTCGCTCGAGGCCTCGAAGTGACGGCCGACGCGCCGATTTCCACACGGCGTCCGGCGGGGTCCTCCCCGCCGGTCGCGCTCCCGCGCCTCGATCGGCAGAAGGCCTTCGCCTACCTCCTCTTGGTGCCGACCGTCGGCATGCTCGCCGTCTTCACGCTCTATCCGCTGGTGCAGGGCCTGTGGATGGCGTTCTTCCGGCGCGGCGTGGTGGTGGCCGACCGGGTGCCCTCGACGTGGCCGCAATTCGTCGGCCTCGACAACTTCCGCGCCCTCGTCGGCGACCCGGAATTCCTGACCGCCCTCGTCAAGACGATCGGCTTCGTCTGCGTCGCCGTCCCCTTGCTGACGGTGGTGGCGCTCGCGCTCGCCCTGCTGCTGAAGCCGGTGTTCCGCGGCGTCGGGCTGGTGCGGGCCGTGGTGTTCTTCCCCTACATGGTCAGCCTGCTGATCATCGGCATCATCTGGAAGTGGATGTTCGGCTACAACTCCGGCGTCGTGAACTACGCGCTGTCGTTGGCCGGCCTCGCCCCGGTGCCGTGGATCGAGCAGGACGTGATGGCGCAGATCGCCGTGGTCGTGGTCTGGGTCTGGGCCAACGCCGGCTTCTACATGATGATCCTGATCGCCGGCCTCGGCGCCATTCCGGACGACCTCTACGAGGCCGCCGCCATCGACGCGGCGACGCCCTGGCGGGCGTTCAGGAAGATCACCCTGCCCCTCCTCCAGCCCACAATCGCGCTGGTCGTGCTGCTGTCCTCGGTCGAGGCCTTCAAGGTCTACGAGCTGGTGCTGTCGCTGACCGCCGGCGGCCCCGGCCGCTCGACCGTCTACCTGATCCAGCTGATCTACGAGACCGCCTTCACCAAGCCCGCGATGGCCGGCGTCGCCGCCGCCCAGTCGGTGGTGCTGTTCGTGATCCTGCTCGGTCTGTCGATCGCCCAGATCCGCTTCCAGAGGAGGCGCGAGGCATGACCGCGACCCGTCTGTTGCGCTATCCCTTCGTCGCGCTGGTGCTCGCCGCCTTCGCGCTGCCGCCGGTCTGGCTGCTCCTGAGTTCGCTGAAGCCGGAGCTCGAGATCTTCGCCTGGCCGCCGACCGTGCTGCCCTCGGCGCCGACCCTCGACAACTTCCGCAAGGCCTGGCTCCAGGACCATTTCGCCGGCTTCTTCCTGAACTCGACCTTCGTGGCGGCGGTGTCGTCGGCGATCTCGGTGGCCATCTCGGTGATGGCCGGCTACGCCCTGGCGAAGTTCCGCTTCGCCGGCGACACCTTCTTCTTTCTCCTGATCATGTCGGCGCTGATGATCCCGCTGCAGATCATCCTGATCCCGATCTTCCTGGTGCTGCGCGACCTCCACCTCCTCAACACGCTGTGGGGTGTCATCCTTGCCCCGGCGGCGACGCCGACCGGCGTCCTGATCATGCGCCAGTACATCCGCGGCATCCCCGACAGCCTGCTCGAGGCCGCCCGCATGGACGGCACCTCCGAGTGGCGGATCCTGTGGCGCATCGTGGTGCCGCTGTCGCTGCCGGCGATCGCGACGCTGACCGCCTTCTCCTTCGTCGCGCGCTGGAACGACTTCCTGTGGCCGTTCCTCGTCATCAACGACCGCAGCCAGTGGACCGTCCAGCTCGCGATCGCCAGCAACGTCGGCCAGTGGGACATCAACTGGCCGCGCCTGCTCGCCATGTCGGTGCTCTCGGTGATCCCGACCTTCGCCCTCTTCGTCACCCTGCAGCGCTTCTTCATGAGCGGGATGATGGCCGGCGCCACCAAGGAGTGACGGCCGGACCCGCGCGGCGTCCCGCCCGGTCGGGACGCCGCACCGCCGCCGTGACGCCGCCCGCCCCGCGGAGCCCCCGATGACCCGAAACGTCCCCTTCCCCGCCGTCCCGGGCGACCGCACGGCGGCGCTCCAGGCCGCCCTCGATGCCACCGCCGCCGCCGGCGCGACGCTGGTGCTCGGCGCCGGCGTCCACGAAACCGGGGGCCTCCGCCTGCCCTCGCGCACCCGGCTCGAGCTCGCCCGCGGCGCCGTGCTCCGCCCGCACGGCGACTACGACGCCTACGCCTCGACCCGTGTCGACGTGATCGCCGAGGCCTCCGACCGCGCCGTGCTGGTCGCGCACGGGGCCGCCGACGTCGCGATCTCCGGCGAGGGCGAGATCGAGGCGCCGGGGCCCGCCTTCGTCGCCGGCGAACTCGCGGCCATGGGCACCCACGTGCCGGCGGCGCTGCGGCCGCGCGTGCTGGTGGCCGACGGCTGCACCGGCCTGTCGATCACCGGCGTCACGATCCGGCAATCGCCGATGTGGACGCTGCACCTCGTGCGCTGCCGCGGCGTCGTCGTCGATGGCGTCGCGATCGACAACGACCGCCGGATGCCGAACACCGACGGCATCGTGATCGACAGCTGCGAGGACGTCCGCCTGAGCCGCCTTTCGATCGCCACCGCCGACGACGGCGTCGTATTGAAGACCAGCCTCGGCGCGGACGGGAGGCCCGCCGGCCCGTGCCGGCGGATCCGGGTGGCCGACTGCCGGGTCGAGAGCCACAGCTGCGCCCTCAAGATCGGCACCGAGAGCCACGCCGACGTCGAGGACGTCGTGTTCGAGGACTGCACCGTGGTCGATTCCAACCGCGGCCTCGGCCTGTTCTCGCGCGACGGCGGCCGCATCCGCGACGTCGTCTTCCGCCGCATCCGGCTCGACTGCCACGAGACGCCCGACGGCTTCTGGGGTTCGGGCGAAGCGGTGACCGTCAACGTGGTCGACCGCCGGCCCGGCCGCCCGGCCGGCGCGATCGAGCGCGTCGTCTTCGAGGACGTCTCGGGCGCCATGGAGGGCGCGGTCAACCTCGTCGCCGACGGGCCGGCCGGGATCGCCGACGTCGCGTTCCGCCGCATCCGGCTCGCCCAGCGGCCGGGTCCGCTCGGCAGCGGCCTGCGCTACGACATGCGCCCGACCCGGCACGACCTCGCCCCCGCGGAGGGCGCCGAGGGCCGCGCCAACGCCTTCGTCAAGGACGCCGACGGCCGCGTCGTCGGGCTGGTCGACTATCCGGACGGCCTGCCCGCCCTCCACGCCTCCAACGTGACAGGCCTCGTCCTCGACGACGTCGCCTTCGACCGGCCGGATCCGCTGCCGGCCGGCTGGAATCCCCGCGCCCTCGACATCCGCACGGGCGAACCGCGGCGCTGGTGAAGCGCGGCCGGCGTCAGGCCGCCGCGCTCCGCTCTTCCACCTGGGTTGCGCCGATGGCGGTCGACAGGGCGTCGAGCATCGCGATGACCTCGTTGCTGGCGTCGTTGAGATCGACCAGCAGCGCGACGGCGCGGGCATGCTCGCGGCGCTCGTGCGCCTCCAGCACCTCGTGGCCGAGCCTGTGGACCCGCTCGTGCGGCGCGACCAGCGCGGCGAAGGCCGGCAGGTCGCGTATCCGCCGGTCGGTGATGGCGTCGTACCACTTGCCGAGCCGGCAGGCGTGGTGGTCGGGGATGTCCCGGTGGCGCCAGTCGTCGCGGCCCATAACGGTGTCGACGACGCGCTTCTTGAAGATCACGTGGTCGATCTTCGCGACTTCGCAGAGCGAGCGCGGGTCGCCTTCGCGATGCCATTCGCGCGCGCGGCCGGTGAAGACGTCGTTGCTGTCGGCGAGCTTCCCGCCCATGGCCACCAGCAGTTTCTCGTTGTTGGCCGCCGTCTCGGCGACGTTCTCGACCGAGCGCGAGATCTCCTGCGTGGCTTCCTGCTGCTGGCGCAGGATGACCGAGATCTCCGACATCTTGTCGGAGACGCGGCCGACCTGGCCGGAGACCGTCTCCATGGTGGCGCCCGCCTCGCCGATCGCGACGCGCCCGGCCTCGACCGCCGCTTTGGAGCGCTCCATGGTCGCCGAGATCGACGCCATGCCCTCGCGCAGCGTCTCGATGCGGCGGGTGATGTCGTCGGTGGCCTTGGCGGTCTGGCCGGCGAGGCTCTTCACCTCGCTCGCCACCACGGCGAAGCCCCGCCCCGCCTCCCCCGCCCGCGCCGCCTCGATGGTGGCGTTGAGGGCGAGCAGATTGGTCTGGGCGGCGATGGTTTCGATCACCGACATGATCTGCCCGATCTGCTCGGAGGCGCGGGCGAGGTTGTCGACGCTGGCGGCGGTCTCGTCGACGGCCTCGACGATGTTGGTCATGGCCACCCCGACCTTGCCGACCGCGGCCCGGCCGACCTCGGCGGTGTGGTTGACCGTCCGGGCCTCCTCGGCGGCGGCCTCGCTCGACCGGAAGATCTGTTCCACCGAGGCCACCATCTCGGCCGCCGCCGAGGCGATGGTGCCGGAATTGGTGCTGACCAGCTGCGAATTCTGCTCGACGTTCGACATGTCGACGGCGATGCCGTTGATCGAGCCGATCATCTCGGCGCCGAGCTTCAGCATGTCGAACTGGACGTCGCGGCTCGCGGCGATGCGGCGCTCCTGCTCCTCGGCGGCGGCGCGCAGCCGTGCGGCCTCGGCCAGCGCGTCGCGGAAATGTTCGAGGCCGCGGGCGAGGTCGCCGATCTCGTTGCGCAGGCCGGCGTGGGGCACCACGGTGGCGAGGTCGCCGCCGGCGATCCGCCCCATCGCCGTCGACACCGCCGTGACAGGGCGCGAGATGCCGCGGACGGCGAACACCATCACCACGATGCCGAGCAGCAAGAGCGCGGCGGCACCGCTCGCCGCGACCGTCCGAATCGCGTGGTAGTCGGCCTCGGCCGTGGCGAACTCGGCGGCGGCGGCCGAGCGGACGGCCTCCAGGGCGGCGCGGACCGGCTCCAGCACCGCGTCCGATGCCACCTTCTGCTCGCCGTTGAGGAGTGCGGTCGCGGCCGCCTTGTCGCCGGCGGTGGACGACGCCAGCAGCCGTCTGTGCAGCGCCATGTAGGCGGGCATCCGCCCGATCGCCTCGTCGTAGGCGCGGCGCACGGCCGGGTCCGTCTCGATCAGCTCGAAGGCGGCCCTGTCCTTGTCCATCTTGCCGAGCACGTCGGCAATCTGGCCGTCGATCCGGCCCATGTCCGCAGCGTCGTTCGCCAGGATGTGGCGGGCGTGGCGAACGCGCAGCTGGACGAGGTCGAAGCTGATCTGCTGTAGGAGGTCGATGCTCGGCGTCCACTGAGTCTGGGCTTCCGTCACGCTGCGGTTGACGGTCTCCAGACGAGACAACGAATAGAGGCTCTGCCCGAGCGCGACGGCGACGATGGCGCCGATGGCCGCGATCAACCATGCGCGGACCGAGAAGTTCATGTCACCCTCTCACCATGGAATTCTGTCGCCGGACAGTCTGCCGCATCTTGGGTTAAGACCCATGAAATAGCCGACGTTCTCGGTATTACTACGATACCGCCTTTCAGAATTCTCGATGATGCGGGGGCGATGGAGCTCGAATCGTCAGGCCGTTCCGGCGTGCAGGTGCCCTCGGCCCGGGTCGAGCGGCGTCTCGCCGTGGGCGAGGGTCGTCGCCACGTCCTCGGCGGCGGCGCGCATCAGGGCCCGGCGCAGCCGCATCAGCACGTCCGGCGGCAGGCGGAAGCCGTTGGCGAGCTCGTCGGCCACCACCGTGACGAAGATGTAGTAGGAGGCGACGTAGAGGCTCGGCGGCAGGCCGGCGGCGGCGTGGGACACCGCGATCCGCGGGCTGTCGGTGAAGCGCACCGCCGGATCGCGGCGCACGAAGACGCGCCGGAGATGGTCGTGCAGGCGCACGCGGAAGCGTTCGTCCGGCAGGATCGCGACGCCGCCGGAGAGCTCCACCATGGCCTCGTGGGCGAGGAAGCGTTCGACGAGCACGTCGAAGTGGGGCTCGATCAGGCGCCAGATCAGCGCCATCGCATCCTCGCAATCGGCGTCCGGGCGGAACATCCGCTCGATGATCGCCTGTCTCGCCTGTGCCATGGACATCACCCGTGCACGCCGGACGCTACGCCACGACGATCGTCCCGTCCATGCGGGCGATCCCGTGGTCCCACGTGGCGCGGCGCTTTCCTCGCGAGCCCCTCTTGTCATGTTAATACATAGCGAATCTTAGAGATTTCCTACCTCGACGCGCCAAATGCGACGACCACTCGATTCGAGTGTGTTTCAATTCCCGCCGGCCCGTCGCTTCGCAGCCTCCGCAGCCGTCGTCGACGCCGGCCGCGATCGGCCGCCGTCGCCCCGCCCCCGACCGCGCGCGGCCGCGCACCGGGGGGCGGCGACGCGCGAACGCCCGTGCGCGCCTCCCCTTCCCGCGAGGATCCCGCGGGATTCGCACTCAAGCCGTTGTTCGCGCGCCGCGATTCGCTTCGCCGGCAGGCCGGCCCCGGTTGCCGGCCACCGCGGAGCCCCGGTTTTCAGCGGATTCCGAAAATCCGAAAAACGACGCTTGACTTCCCCCCGGCGCCCCCGTATTTCAGCGCCACCGACGACGACGCGGCACGGTCAACCGGCCGGACGCTTCGTAGATCGCCCAGCGGGGGTGTAGCTCAGTCGGTTAGAGCGCCGGCCTGTCACGCCGGAGGTCGCGGGTTCGAGCCCCGTCACTCCCGCCACTTCTTCCGATACTTCGACGAAGTCGGTCGAGACGATCCCCTCGGGTCGGTCTCGTCTTGGCGTTTCACGTCAATTCCAGCACCAGCTTGCGCCGCAACGCCGGTTCGATGTCGCGGAAGTCGACCGCCGGCTCGACGAAGGCGCCGGGACCGCCGACGACGTGATCGCGGTACCATTCCGCGATGTCCGGATCGTCGGGCGCCGTGAGGATCGGCAGCGCGTTGACGGTGACGCCGCGGTCGAGCAGCGCGGCGCGGGCGGCGCGCACCTGGGCCATCTCAAAGTCCTTGCCGTCGCCCGAGATGTCGACGACGCGCCGCTCGGCCCGTTCCGGCGTCTCGCCGAGCAGCACAGCCGCCGCCCGCAGTGCTCCGGCGACGGAGGTGGTGGAATGCGGGATCCGCGAGCCCGGTGCCAGGATCGCCGCGGCGACCCGCCGAGCGTCGTCGGGTCCGGCCACCACCGTCCACGGCACCCGGATCTCCTGGTTGGCGCCGTCGGACCACTCCACCACCGTCAGCAGGATGCGGCCGTGGGCGCCCTCGCCGATCGCATGCATCACCTCCGGCGCGGCGATCGCGGCGGCGTAGCCTTCGCGCTGCAGCCGGCGCTCGTCGGCGTCGATCGAGGCGGAGACGTCGACCGCCAGAACCAGCGCGACGTCCACCGTCGAACCCGCTGCGCGGGCGTCGCGGCCTTCGGCGGCGAGCGGAGAGGACAGGGTCAGGCCGGCCGCGAGCGCGGCGGCCCCGAAGTGGAGCGATCCATCCATGGCACGGTCCTTCGGTTGGAGTCCCTGAAGAACCGTGCCGGCACCACGCGCGCGCCGGCCCTGCCGGCGGACGGTGGTGCGAGAACCCGGTGAAACCGCTCCGGAACAGGGGAACGCATGGTGGCGATCATCGGGTTCTCCCTCGCGAGGCGGTTCGACCGGTCCTTCGATCCTCAGGATACGCGAGGGGCGCCGTTTGTTCCCGCCGAAGAACGAGGCAGCCCGAGAATCGGGCAACGGCTCGGAACCGCCGCGCCGGCCGATCCCCGGTTGGCCGCGATTGCCGAACGCAACCACGGCCTTGACCGTCCCGGTACCCTCGACCGCGCGTCCGGGCCGCCCCCGGTCCTGCCCGCCCGGTCGGCAGCACTGCCGACCGACGCGGCGAATCGGTCCCGACGACCGGTCGCCGGCTCGGAGCTTGTTTCAAAAGTCGGTGGCTCGGGAAGCATCGGCGAGGAATGGCGACGAACCGACGGCGGAAAGCACCGGTGGACCGACCCGGCCGATTTGTGAAACAGGCTCTCAGTCCTCCTCGCCCGGACCCGCGGCGACGGCGGCGCGCAGCGCGTCGGCGACGTCGTCGGCGATCGCGCCCGGTCCGGCGACGGCGCCGGCGCGGCCGTGCAACCACACGGCCGCTGCCGCCGCGTCGAAGGCCGGGGCGCCGGTGGAGAGCAGCCCGGCGACGATGCCGGCGAGCACGTCGCCCGATCCCGCGGTCGCGAGCGTGGCCGGAGCGTTGTCGTTGATCACCGCGCGCCCGTCCGGCGCCGCCACCACCGTGTCCGGCCCCTTCAGCACCACCACGGCGCCGGATCGCGCCGCGGCGGCGCGGGCGCGCTCGAGCCTGGAGCCGGCGAGATCCGGGAACAGGCGGCGGAATTCGCCCTCGTGCGGCGTCGCCACCACCGCGCCGGTCCGGGCGGCGATCGCGGCGAAGGCGGCGGCGGGGTCGCGGGCGGCGAGCGTGAGGCCGTCGGCGTCGAGCACGAGCGGTGCGTCGGCCGCCAGCACGGCGTCGAGGATGGCGGCGCCGCGCGGCCCGAGGCCCATGCCCGGCCCGACCACCAGTGCGCCGAGGCGGGGATCGGAGGCGAGGGACGCCACCGCCGCCGCGTCGTCGGCCGGCTTCACGACCAGCGCGGCGCGATAGGCCGCGACCACCGGGACGGCGTCGGCGGGCGCGGCCACCGTGACGATGCCGGCCCCGGCCCTGAGCGCGGCGACCGCGGCGAGCCGCGCGGCCCCCGACGCCTCGGCCGGCCCCGACACCACCAGCGCGGCACCGCGGCTGTACTTGTGCGCCGCCGCCGCCGGCACCGGCCAGACCGCGCGCCAGAGGTCGGGATGGTTGGCGAAGGTCGCCGGCGCGATCGCGTCGAGCGCCCCCTCCTCGATGCCGATGTCGATCACGGCGACGCGGCCGGCGAGCGCCCGGCCGGGCATCAGGAGGTGGCCCGGCTTGCGGCGGAAGAAGGTGACACTGCGGTCGGCCTCGACCGCGGTGCCGAGCACCGCCCCGCTGTCGCCGTCGACGCCGCTCGGCAGGTCGACGGCGAAGACGGTGGCGCCGGCGGCATGCGCGGCGTTGATCGCCGCGACCGCGTCGGCGGCGGCGCCGTCGAGCGGGCGCGACAGCCCGGCGCCGAACAGCGCGTCGACGATCACCGTCGCACCCGCGAGCACCGCCGCGCCCGCCGGCTCGACCGCCCCGCGCCAGCGCCCGGAGGCCCATGCGGCGTCGCCGGCGAGCCGCGCGCGATCGCCGAGGAGGCCGAGGCGGACGATGAAGCCGCGGTCGGCGAGCACGCGCGCGACCACGAAGCCGTCGCCGCCGTTGTTGCCGGGGCCGCACAGCACCGCGACCCGCGTGCCCTGGCGGAACCGGCCGCAGATCTCGTCGGCGACGCCGTAGCCGGCGTTCTCCATCAGCACCGTCCCGGCCGTGCCGCGGGCCATGGCGTGGCGGTCGGCCTCGCGGCTCTCCGCTGGCGTCAGCAGGGCGTGGCGGCGGGCGGCGGGCGTCATCGCTGGCGGTCTCCTCTGGCTCGGCCGACGATGCCGCCGGCAGGCCCGGGTTGTCGAGGTCCGCGGCCGGCCCGGAGCGTCGCGGCCCACCGCGCGCACCCGCGATACGGGCATCCGCCGGCGCGGCACACCGACCCGGGATCGCCAGCGCGACGCGTCGCGGCGCGAATTTCGCCCACTTGATGGGCAAATGCTCATCCACTAGGCTTCTTTCTTGGGCAGCATTACCATCGGGTCGGGGGGCACCGATCTTCGCCGCCTCATTTCGCGCCAAGCCGTGGGCGCCCCCGGTCTGGCACGAGGCGTGCTTAAGGAGAGGCGTCCCGGCCGTCAGGGAGGCGCTCGTCGAGCTGCCTCCGGCCGAACTCGAGAAGCGGCGGAGACGCGGAGGCGATGAAGAAAATCGAGGCCATCATCAAGCCCTTCAAGCTCGACGAGGTGAAGGAGGCGCTGCAGGAGGTCGGTCTGCAGGGCATCACCGTGACCGAGGCGAAGGGCTTCGGCCGCCAGAAGGGCCATACCGAGCTCTATCGCGGCGCCGAGTACGTCGTCGACTTCCTGCCGAAGGTGAAGGTAGAGGTGGTGCTCGCCGACGAGATGGTCGAGAAGGCGGTGGACGCGATCCGCAACGCCGCCCAGACCGGTCGCATCGGCGACGGCAAGATCTTCGTCTCGCCGATCGAGGAGGCCGTCCGCATCCGTACGGGCGAGACCGGGAACGACGCCATCTGACGCCGGTCCACGGCGTGAGGAACACCGCCCGGCCGCGGCAGGTCAGGGCGCGAAAGAGAGAAATGAACCCCGAAAGGAAGGGCTTATGACCACTGCTGCCGATGTTCTGAAGAGGATCAAGGACAACGACGTCAAGTTCGTGGACCTGCGTTTCACCGACCCGCGCGGCAAGATGCAGCACGTCACCTTCGACGTCGGCCTGGTCGACGAGGAGATGTTCGCCGACGGCACCGCCTTCGACGGTTCGTCCATCGCCGGCTGGAAGGCGATCAACGAGTCCGACATGACGCTGATCCTCGACCCCGAGACGGCGCACATGGACCCGTTCTTCGCGCAGTCGACCATGGTGATCTTCTGCGACGTCGTGGACCCGGTCTCCGGCGAGCCCTACAACCGCGACCCGCGCTCGATCGCCAAGAAGGCCGAGGCCTACGTCGCCTCGCTCGGCATCGGCGACAAGGTGTTCTTCGGCCCCGAGGCCGAGTTCTTCGTGTTCGACGACGTCCGGTTCGCGTCGGAGCCGTACAACACCGGCTTCAAGCTCGACTGCACCGAGCTGCCGACCAACATGGACACCGAGTACGAGACCGGCAACCTCGGTCACCGCGTCCGCAAGAAGGGCGGCTACTTCCCGGTTCCGCCGGTCGACAGCCTGCAGGACATGCGCTCGGAGATGCTCTCGGTCATGGCCGAGATGGGCGTCGTCGTCGAGAAGCACCACCACGAGGTCGCCTCGGCCCAGCACGAGCTCGGGATGAAGTTCTCGACGCTCACCCGCATGGCCGACCACATGCAGATCTACAAGTACGTCATCCACCAGGTGGCGAACGCCTACGGCAAGACCGCGACGTTCATGCCGAAGCCGGTGTTCGGTGACAACGGCTCGGGCATGCACGTGCACCAGTCGATCTGGAAGGACGGCAAGCCGGTGTTCGCCGGCAACCAGTACGCCGACCTCTCGGAGGCCTGCCTCTACTACATCGGCGGCATCCTGAAGCACGCCAAGGCGATCAACGCCTTCTCGAACCCGTCGACCAACTCCTACAAGCGTCTGGTCCCGGGCTACGAGGCCCCCGTGCTGCTCGCCTACTCGGCGCGCAACCGCTCGGCCTCCTGCCGCATCCCCTACACCACCAACCCGAAGGCCAAGCGCGTCGAGACCCGCTTCCCGGATCCGGCGGCCAACCCGTATCTCTGCTTCGTGGCCCTGCTGATGGCCGGCCTCGACGGTATCAAGAACAAGATCCATCCCGGCGACGCGATGGACAAGAACCTCTACGACCTGCCGCCGGAAGAGCTGAAGGCGATCCCGACGGTCTGCGGCTCGCTGCGCGAAGCCCTGGCCTCGCTCGACGCCGACCGCGAGTTCCTCAAGGCCGGTGGCGTCATGGACGACGACTTCATCGACAGCTGGATCGAGCTGAAGATGGAGGAGAACATGCGCTACGAGATGACCCCCCATCCGATCGAGTTCGACATGTACTACTCGGTCTGATCCCCTTCGGAGATCGGACGGATCGGACGGCCCGACTCGCGTCGGGCCCGATACGCGGAAGGCCGCCCCTCGGGGCGGCCTTCCTGCGTTCTTTCTGATGCGATCCCTCGGGGACGTGGCGAGCCGGGACGGGCCGGCACCCTCACCCGCCGTAGCGTCGCACCGCCTCCAGCGTCAGCCCGGTGCCGACCGAACCGAAGGTGTCGCCTTCGACGACGCGGGCCTCGGGGACGGCGGCGACGATGGCGTCTCGGACGTGGGTGAGCCGGGTCGAGCCGCCGGTGAGGAACAGGGCGTCGACGTCGGCGCGACCGAGCCCGGCCTGCCGTAGGCATTCGTCGACGCGCGCGCCGATCCGCTGGGCCAGCGTCGCGCTGGAGGCGACGAGGTCGGCGTGGTCGGCGACCACCTCGAGACCCTTCTCGACGAAGCCGAGGTCGAGCGTGGCGGCGCCGTGGTCGGCGACCGCGATCTTGGCGCCCTCCACCGCGATGGCGAGGCCGTGGCCGCGCTCGTCCTCGACGACGTGGACGAGCCGGCCGACGAGGTCCGGCCGGGCGCTGTCGCGCTCGAGTTCGCGCAGGTCGCGCATCACCTTGGGCTCGTAGAGCCGGTTGATCGCCGACCACGTCGCGAGGTCGTGGTAGGGCGCCGCCGGCATCGACAGGCCGGCCCGCTTCAGCGGACTGCCGAGGCCGAGCAGCGGCATCACCACGCCGAGGCTGAGCTGACGGTCGAAGTCGATGCCGCCAATACGGACGCCGTCGTTGGCGAGGATGTCGTCGGCGCGGTCGGGCCGTCCGCGGCGGTCGGGGCCGAGCCGCACGATCGAGAAGTCCGAGGTGCCGCCGCCGATGTCGGCGATCAGGGCGATCTGCTCGTCGTTCACCTGGGTCTCGTAGTCGAGGCCGGCGGCGATCGGCTCGAACTGGAACGACACCTCGCGGAAGCCGACCTCGGCCGCGATCTGGCGCAGCGTCTCCTCGGCGCGGGCGTCGCCCTCGGCGTCGCCGTCGACGAAGTGCACCGGACGACCGTGTACCAAATGGGTGAGCTCGCGGCCGGCCGCCGCCTCGCCGCGGCGCTTGATCCGGCCGACATAGGCCGCGATCACCGCGCGGAAACGGACGCGCTGACGGCCGACCAGCGTCGCCTCCTCGATCAGCGGCGAGCCGAGCACCGACTTCAGCGCCCGCATCAGCCGGCCGTGCCGCCCCTCGACGTAGGCGGCGACGGCGGCGCGGCCGATCGACGGCTCCTCGCCCATCGCCTGCGGATAGAAGATCGCGCTCGGGATCGTGGTCCGGCCGTCCTCGAGCGGCAGCAGCGCGGCCCCGCCCGGGCCGGAGACGCCGAGCGTGGTGTTGGAAGTCCCGAAATCCAGGCCGGCGGCCGCCATCGCGCTGCTCCTCTTGGGTGGGGCGCGCCTTTTAGAGCGCCGGGCCGGCGGAATCCAGCCCCCCGCCGCGGCGAGACGGTCGCGGCAGACCGAAAATCCAATCGGACGAGTATCTTGTGGAGAAAGGCTCAGGCGGCGACGAGGAAGACCGCGGCGAGCGCGATCCGCGCCAGCGCCCCCGAAGCTCCGCCGCCGGTGCGCGTCACCATCGGCGTGTCGGCGGCCACCAGCAGCGCCCGCCGGGTCGCCGCGAGGCGCACGGCTGCGACGTCGGCCTGCGCGGCGAGCAGCGCGAGGTCGGACGGGGCGCGGTCGGGAGCGGCGGTGTCGAGGGTCGGCGACATCGTCTCGGGGCTGGTTTTGCGGCGATGCACAACGCTAATGGCGCGGCGGTTAATGTTGCCTGAAGCGGCCCCGTCGTCCACCGCTTTGACGGCGAACGGACCATGAACAAGGCTCGCATCCGCACCGCGGCCGTGCGAAGATGGCACATGCGAATCGGATCCGGCGGAGGATCCACCGTCGCGATCGACCGTCAAGCCCCGACATGGCGCATCGGGGACGCCGGCGCGATCCGGCGGCGATCGGGGAGCAGCGGCATCCGGCCCATGGACAGGGAAGACGACTTCTTCGGCACGCTCGACGCGGTGACGCCGGGCGCGGCATCGTCCGCGCCGGCCGCGGCCAAGCCGGCGCGCGCCGCCGCGAAGCCGCGCGACGCCAAGGCGCCGGCCGTGCCGGCGCGTCCCGCCACCGCGTCCGAGGCCGACTACACCGCCGCCGCCATCGAGGTGCTCGAGGGCCTCGAACCGGTGCGCCGGCGGCCGGGCATGTACATCGGCGGCACCGACGACAAGGCGCTGCACCACCTCTTCGCCGAGGTGATCGACAATGCCATGGACGAGGCGGTGGCCGGTCACGCCTCCTGGATCGACGTGCGGCTCGACGCCGACGGCGCCCTCGCCGTCACCGACAACGGCCGCGGCATCCCGGTCGACCCGCATCCGAAGTTCCCGGACAAATCCGCGCTCGAAGTGATCATGTGCACGCTGCACGCCGGCGGCAAGTTCGACAGCAAGGTCTACGAGACCTCCGGCGGCCTGCACGGCGTCGGCGTCTCGGTGGTGAACGCGTTGTCGGTCGAGCTCGAGGTCGAGGTGGCGCGCGGGCGCAAGCTGTGGCGCCAGCGCTTCTCGCGGGGCGTGCCGCAGGGTCCGCTGGAGTCGCTCGGCGAGACGATGAACCGGCGCGGCACCCGCGTCCGCTTCAAGCCGGATCCGCAGATTTTCGGCGCCGAAGCCCGGTTCGAGCCGGCGCGCCTGTTCAAGATGGCGCGCTCCAAGGCCTATCTGTTCGGCGGCGTCGAGATCCGCTGGTCCTGCGATCCTGCGCTGGTCGAGGGCAAGCCGACCCCGGCCGAGGCGGTGTTCAAGTTCCCCGGCGGTCTCAAGGACTATCTGGTCGAGGCGCTCGAGGGCGAGCGCCGCGTCGCCGACGACATCTTCTCCGGCAAGACCGGCGGCGGCGGCCACGGCTCGGTGGAATGGGCGGTGGCCTGGTTCGCCGGCGACGGCTTCGTCAACTCCTACTGCAACACCATCCCGACGCCGGAGGGCGGCACCCACGAGCAGGGCCTCAGGGTCGCCCTCACCCGCTCGCTGAAGGCCTACGGCGAGATGGTCGGCAACAAGCGCGTCGGCCAGCTGACACCGGACGACGTGATGACCTCGGCCGGCGGCCTGCTGTCGGTGTTCGTGCGCGAGCCCGAGTTCGTCGGCCAGACCAAGGACAAGCTCGCCACCGCCGAGGCGACCCGCATCGTCGAGACCGCGGTCAAGGACGCCTTCGACCACTGGCTGACCGGCTCGCCGCAGCAGGCCGGCCGGCTGCTCGAGTGGGTGATTGAGCGCGCCGACGAGCGGCTGCGCCGGCGCCAGGAGAAGGACGTCGCGCGCAAGAGCGCGATCCGCAAGCTGCGCCTGCCCGGCAAGCTCGCCGACTGCACCCAGACCGCCAGTCAGGGCTCGGAGATCTTCATCGTCGAGGGCGACTCGGCCGGCGGCTCGGCCAAGCAGGCGCGCGACCGCGCCAGCCAGGCGGTGCTGCCGCTGCGCGGCAAGATCCTCAACGTCGCCAGCGCCGGCCGCGACAAGCTCGCCGCCAACCAGCAGCTCGCCGACCTCCTGCAGGCGCTCGGCTGCGGAACGCGCTCGCACTATCGCGAGGACGACCTGCGCTACGACAAGGTCATCGTGATGACCGACGCCGACGTCGACGGCGCCCACATCGCCTCGCTGCTGATCACCTTCTTCTACCGCGAGATGCCGCAGCTGATCCGCGGCGGCCACCTCTATCTCGCGGTGCCCCCGCTCTACCGCATCACCCACGGCGGCAAGACCGTCTACGCCCGCGACGACCGCGACCTCCAGGACCGTCTCGCCCGCGAGTTCCGCAACAAGAAGCCCGAGATCGGCCGCTTCAAGGGTCTCGGCGAGATGATGCCGAGCCAGCTCAAGGAGACGACCATGGACCCGAAGCGCCGCACCCTGCTGCGCGTCGTCCTGGTCGAGGGCGAGATCGAGGCGACCGCCGACAGCGTCGAGCGGCTGATGGGCAACAAGCCCGAGGGCCGCTTCGCCTTCATCCAGGAGAACGCCGAGTTCGCCGAGGACCTCGACATCTGAGGTTTCGGCCGCAAGACACTGCGAAGACTCGGGTTTCTGTAAGGGCTCTGGCTTCGGAACGGGCGCCGTCCGGCGACGGCGACCGGCGTCCGGCCCTCGTCACGCCAGCCAGTCCGGCGTGCGCACCGGCACCCGGCCCGTCGTCAGCGCCTCGACGCAGTCGGCGAGCGTGCCGAGCCGGACGGCACAGCCGGAGAGGCCGGGGCCGTAGTGGGCGTATTTGCCGGAGGTGGTTATCACCGTCCGCGCCTTCTCCGGGAACACCGGCCGCGAGATCGAGCACCAGCACAGATCCGGAATCATCTCGACGCCGGCGGCCGCGAGGCGCGCGCGCGTGCCGTCCGCTGCGGCCGCCGCGATCACCGCCCGCCCGGCGGTGACGATGGCAGCGACGCCGTCGTGGCGGCGCCGGCCGGCGAGCGCGTCGGCGAGGGCGCGGCACTCTTCCAGCGAGGCGTGCGGGCTGCCGACCGCGACGAGGTCGACCTCGTCCGGTCCGTCGGCGAGCCTGCGCCAACCCGCGGCGAGGTCGGCGCGGCCGATCGCGACGTGCGGCGTGTCGGCGTCGGCGGCGCCGTCCGCCTCGGGAGTGACGCCGGCGACGTGCAGCATCGGCGCCGCCGAGGTGGTGCCGAAGGCGGCGCAGAGCGCCTTGAGATCGTCGCGGCCGGGCCGGCCGGCGGCGAGCCCGGTGACGAGCGGGATGCGGTCCGGTGCGGCGTGGCCGACGAGATAGCCGACCAGCGGCCACACCGCCGCGTCCGCTTGCCCGGGCATGTCGACGTCGATGACGACCCGTGCCCGGCGGTCCGCGTCGCGATAGGGCCCGACCTCGGGGGCGCGGCCGGTCACGGCGATGCAGAGATCGAGGAAATCCGGGTGCTTGGCGGTGCGGGCGCCGAGCACGGAATTGGCGAAGATCACCGCGTTCGATTCCGACCAGCCGATCGCCTCGCCGGCGGCGGGGGCGTCGTCGAGATAGGGCGCGCAGGTGAAGGTCGGCCGGCAGCCCATCCGGACATAGGCGTCGGCGAGCCGGGCGGCGGGGTCGCCGAAGGCGTCCGGCACGCCCTGACGACGCCAGTTGTCGCGGTCGACCGAGATGGCGTTGGTTGTGGTCGGCACCCGGACACGGGCGCCGAGCGCTTCCATCGCCTCGGCGAAGACGAGGTTGGCCGGGCCGGCGTAGATGCAGCCGTCGATGTGGGCGCGGGTGACGTCGACCAGCCGCGCCGCGCCCTGCTGGCGCGCCATCGCCACCAGGATGCGCATCGCCTGGGCGGCGCCCTCCCCGGCCGCACCGTCGAGCATGGCGCGGTCCGTCGCCGAGAGCGCCAGCGCCGCCGGCTCCGGCGCGACCACGGGGATCGCGAGCCCGTCGGCGAGGATCGCGTCGGCGCCGATCCGCGCCGAGCGCGCCCGCGTCAGCGCGGCGTAGGCGGCCGGGCCGAGCCGGAGCACCGGCAGCGTCCGTCCGAACATCTCCGCGGCCACCAGGGCCCCGAGCGTGGCGACGTCCTCGGCCTCGCGGAACACCAGCGCCGCCGGCGCCTTGCCGGCGAGCGCCAGTTCCAGCACCACGCCCGATCCCGAGCACGAGCCGCGGCTCGTCTCCATCGCGACCACCGCGCCGGCGAGCCGTGCGCCGCGGTCGGGATGGTGGGCGTCGACCACCTCGCCCGTGGCCGGGTCGACGCCACCCCAGAAGCTCAGTCCCTCGGCGAGGGCGACCACCGGACCCTCGGCCTTGCCGGCGAGGACGGAGAGGGCAGGTTCGATGCCGGTCATGACGAGCCGTCTCCTCCCGCGCCGGATTTCGGCGCACCTTCTTTTGGTAGCCCGTGACGAAGGTCTGGGTCCAGCCGGTGCGGTGCTTCAGCCCACCGTCAGCTTGGCGGTCCACAAGGGCGACGGGCACCACCCGCCGCCCGTCCCGCGGCGGGATCCTCCCTGCCCGCCCCGCCGGATCCGAGCCTCCGCCGGGCTCGAGGGACACGGCCGGACCCCGGGTCCGGCGCACCGTCCGCCTCCCCGGACGCGACAAGGAGACACGAGACATGGCCCTCGCCACCCGAACCGGCTATTCGCCGATCCAGATCCTGCTGCACTGGCTGATCGCCGCCCTGGTGTTGTTCCAGCTCGTCTTCGGCGAGAGCATGGCCGAAGCCGTCGAGGCGGCCGAAGAGGGCCGCACGCTCGACGCCGGCGACCAGTTCATGGCGAGCGCGCACTACTGGGTCGGCATCGCGATCCTCGCGCTGGTCGCGCTGCGTCTCGTGGTCCGTCTCGGCACCGGCGCACCGGCGCCGATCGGCGAGGGCGTCATGGTCAAGGCGGCGACCGCCATGCACCACCTGTTCTACCTGCTGCTGGTCGCCGTGCCGGTCACCGGCCTGATGGGCTTCTACCTCGGCGATCCCTGGGGCGAGCTGCACCAGTTCTCCAAGCCGGTGTTCATCGTGCTGATCGTCCTGCACGCCGCCGGCGCCCTGTTCCACGCCTTCGTGCTGCGCGACGAGACGCTGAAGCGCATGCTGGTGCCGACGAAGAGCTGATCCGCCGTGGTGTCGTCCCGGCCGCTCCGGCCGGGACGATCGAGCCGCGTCAGCCCGTGCGCTCCGCGACGAACCGGACGCCGCCGCGGCTGCCGTCGGACCAAACCGCCGTGCCCTCGCAGCCGCAGCCGTCGTGGTCGAGCCGGACGGTGGTGCCGACGTCCTCCGGCCTGAGGCCGGCGACGCGTGCGCCGCTCGCCGAGAGATCTTCGACGATGGCGTTGCGGGTTCCGCCCGCGGCGGTCAGCTTGGCGAGCCGCGCAACCTTCCGCCGCTCGTGCCGGCGACGCTCCATGCCGGCGCGATCGCGCTCCAGTCCGTCGGCGAGGTCGGCGAGGCCGGCCAGCACGGCCCGGCTGGCCTCGTTGAGATCGGCGAGCGCGGCCAGCGCCTCGGCCGGCCGCTTCTCGGCGTGATGCGTGAGCGCGACCTTCGCCGCGGCGTGCACGCGGGCGTGTGGCTCGACCAGCGCGGCGAATGCCGGCAGACCGCGGATCTCCGGCTGCCGGATCTGGTCGTACCACTTGCCGAGCCGGCAGCCGTGGTGGTCGGGTACCTCGGCCGCCGCCCATTCGGCGCGGCCCATCAGCACGTCGACGACGCGCTTCTTGAACAGCACGTGGTCGATCTTGGCCATCTCGCACAGGGCGCGCGGCGAGCCCGCCTTGAACCAGCTGGTGGCCGACTTCGAGAAGCGGTCGTTGCTCTCGTGCAGCCCGCGCGCCATGCGCAAGAGCAACTGCTCGTTCTCGCTCGCCAGCGTCGCGCTTTCCGCGACGCGCGAGCCGATCTCCTCGCTGGCGACCTTCTGCTGGGCCAGCACGGCGGCGATGGCGTCCATTCGCCCGGTGACGGCGCCGACCGTGTCCGAGATGGCGGACACCGATTCGGTGACCTCGCCGATCGAGGCGCCGCCGGCGGCGACCGCCGCCTCCGAGCGCCCCATCGCCGCGCCCATGCCGGCGATCACGGCCTTCATCTCGGCGATCCGGCGCGCGATGCCCTCGGTGGCCGATCCGGTCTGGTTGGCGAGCGCCTTGACCTCCTGCGCCACCACCGCGAAGCCCTTGCCGGCCTCGCCGGCGCGGGCGGCCTCGATGGTGGCATTGAGGGCGAGCAGGTTGGTCTGGCGCGAGATGGCGTCGATCACCTGGAGCACGCCGGCGATCTGGTCGAAGGCCGACTCGAGTTCCGACGCGCGCGTTCGCGTCTCGGTGGTCGCCTCGGTGATGGCGAGCGTGGTCTCGCGCAGCCGCTCGACGGCGACGCGCGCCCGGTCCGAGGCGGTGTCGGCGCGGCGGGCCTCGTCGAGGGCGTCGGCGCTCGAGCGGGCGATCTCGTCGACACTCGCCACCATCTCGGCCACCGCCGAGGCGATCGACTGCGAGCCCTCGGTGGCACGGCGCGTGTTGCGGGCGAGATAGGCGATCTCGATCGCCACCTCGTTGACGTCGGCGACGGTGCCGGCGAGGTTGCGCAGGTTGGCGACGTCGCCCTCGTGCGACATCTCCTCGGCCCGGTCGGCGAGCGCGCGCCCGGCGACCACCTGGTGCACCGCGCCGACCGCCAGCGCATAGCGCCGCGACAGATCGGTCACCGCACCGACCCGGCCGGCGACGAACACGCCGCGCGTCAGCCGGCGGGTGTTGCAGATCATCGCCGCCTCGAGGGCGTCGAGCAGGATCGGCAGGTCGAGCCCATCGTCGACCAGCTTGGTCACTACGTCCTCGGCCGCGGTCTCGAACAGCGTCCGCACCGCCTCCCCGTAGGCGGCCGCGCGCGCCGGATCCATGCCGGCGGTGATCCGTTCGAGACGGACCTCGAGATCCGGGCAGGCCTGCGCCGCCCCCGTCGCCACCGGTCGAAGCTTCGTCAATGCCGACACCCGCGCCCTCCCTCGTTCCTCCGGCACCGTAGGCGGACACGGTAGGCGATCGGTTAATGTTCCGCGTGCATGGAACGGCGTTTTCATAAGGAGTTGCCGCCGCGGCGCGTCCGCGCGGCCGCCGTCGCGGCGCTTCTGCGCCCTTCTCGGCAGGTCCGCACCGTGCTACTCGATGGAGACGGGTGCGGGGAGCGCGGGATGCGCGAGGCGTCGACACGGCTGGTGCGGACATGGGCGGCGATCCTCGTCGCCTACGCCCTGCTGCTCGGCGCGCTGGCCCCCGCCTTCGCCGGCCCGGGCGCCGTCGCCCCGCCGGCCGGGGTGATCTGCGGCACGCTTCCCGCCGGCCCGGCCGACACGCCCGCCCCCGGCGGTGCCGACCACGGCAAGGTCTGCTGCATCCTCTGCACCGTCGCCGGCCCGCCGCTGCTGCCCGCCCCGATCGTCGTACCGGCACGCCGCGCGCCCGCCGTGCTGCCCCTCGTGATCCTGCCCTCGCGGGCGCCGATCGCGGCCGGTCCGCCGGCCGCCTCGCCCGGCCGTCCACGCGCACCTCCCGTCGCCGCCTGAACCCCGACCACGGCCGCGAGGCCGCGGTCGCGTCCGACGCCACGGCGACCCTCGTCGCCATCGCGGCGACCCTCGTCGCCACCACGCGTCCGTTCCGGATCGACCACATGACCACCGCCCTGCCCGCCGCCGTCGGCGCGGGACGCGGCGAGGCCCCGGCCGACAGCGGCGGCCCGCCCGCCGATCCCGTCGTCGCCCGCGCGCCCGGAGGCTCCCCGTGAGCCGCCGCGCCGGCGCCCCGAGGATCCCGGTCCGCCGGGGAGCGACGCCGCTCCTCGGCCGCATCCGTGCCGCCCGCGACCTCGCGGCGGCCGCGGCGATCCTCTACGCGCTGGTCGCCGTTCTCGTCGGCTTCGCCCACCGGCCGCTGGTGCTGCAGCCGCCGGAAGCCGTCGTCGCGGCCTTGCCGCTTCCGGACGGCACCGTGCCGCCGATCTGCGGCAAGGACGGCGCCGATCCCGCCGCCGACCACCACGCCGGCGCCGCGCTCTGCGACGCCTGCCTCGTCACCGCCGCACCGGGCCTGCCGGTCGCGGTGCCTGCCGTGCTGGCGATCGACACTGCCGCGGTCGACCTGCCGCCGCGGCGCCGCCGTGCGACCGCCGCCTCGCTCGCCACCGGCCCGCCGCCGGCCCGCGGCCCACCGTCCCCGTCCGTCGCGATCTGAACCGGTCCCGCTCCCCGAGCGGGTGCCCGATCGACCACGCGGAGCCCGCCCCGGCTCCCGGCACGGACAAAGCCCCATGTACCATTCCCGCCTGCTCGCCGCCGAGGACCGGCGCCCCCTCCCCATCGCCGTCCCGCCGCCCTCGCCCGGCACCCTCGACGACCTCGAACGCGCCACCGCGAACGACGTCGTCCTCGCCCGCGGCGATCACCTCTTCACCGCCGGCCAGACCGGCGGCGGCGCCTTCACGGTGCTGTCGGGTGCGCTGGTGCTCTGCCGCAGCCTGCCCGACGGCCGGCGCCAGATCGTCGACCTCGTCGGCCCCGGCCGGCTGGTCGGCCTCGCCGAGGGCGTGGTGCGCGCCTCGACCGCCACGGCGCTGGTGCGCACGCGGCTGCGGCCGCTGCGCCGGCCGAGCCCGGAGGCGATCGCCGCGGAACTCGCCACCTGCCTCGCGCGCCACCACGCCCACGCGGTGCTGCTCGGCCGCAAGACCGCGCTCGAGAAGGTCGCCTCGGCGCTGCTCGAGCTCGCGGCCCTGTTCGGCAGCCGCTGGCCCGAGGAGACGATCGACGGCCCGAGCTTCGTGCTGCCGATGACCCGGTCCGATCTCGGCGACTGGCTCGGCCTCGTGATCGAGACCGTCAGTCGCGCCCTCGGCGAGTTGCAGCGCCGCGGCCTCGTCGTGATCGAGCGCACCGACGTCGTCCATCTCGTCGACCCCGCCGGCCTCGCCGCCCTCAGCGGCGACCGCCTCGTGCGCCGCGCCGACCTCGCCTGACCCCCACCCCGTTCGACGGCGCCGCCGAACCGAACCCCGAAGGAGCGACCCCATGACCACGACCACCGCCGACCTCGGTCCACCCGTCCGCGAACGGACGGCCCGTTTCTACTTCGCCGCCTGGCGCTGGCACTTCTACGCCGGCCTCTACGTCGCGCCCTTCCTGATCATGCTGGCCGTCACCGGCCTGATCATGCTGTGGTCGTCGACCCTTTACGGCCGCAACGGCGAGAACACCCCCGTCGCCGTCGGCACCGCGACCGTATCCGTCCAGGCCCAGGCCGACGCGGCAGCCGCCGCGGTGCCGGGCGGCTCCGTGTCCACCTACATCGCGCCCAACGCGGCCGATCACGTCGCCGGTTTCCGGGTCGACGAGGGCGAGAACTCCTGGATCGTGCTGGTCGATCCCTATACCGGCGCCGTCGTCGACAGCACCCGCCGCAACGGCGGCTGGTACGACCTCGCCGACAAGATCCACGGCACCTTGCTGATCGGCACCGTCGGCGACCGCCTGATCGAGATCGCCGCCAGCTTCGGCATGGTCCTGATCGCGACCGGCATCTACCTGTGGTGGCCGCGCCAGGGTCGCGGTCTCGGCGCCGCGCTCCGTCCCGACCTCGCGGCCCGGCGCCGGCCGCTCTGGAAGAGCCTGCACCAGACCGTCGGCATCTGGACCGCCGTCATCCTGGCGCTGTTCCTGGTGTCGGGCCTGAGCTGGGCAGGCATCTGGGGCGAACGCTTCGTCCAGGCCTGGAGCACCTTCCCGGCCGAGAAGTGGGACGCGGTGCCGCTGTCCGACGCCACCCACGCCGCGATGAACCACGGCGGCGAGAAGGAGGTGCCGTGGGCGCTCGAACAGACGCCGATGCCGGCGTCGGGCTCGACGGCCGGTGCGCCCGGTGCCGACGCCGCGCCGACGCTCGAGGGCATCGTCGCCTGGGCCCGCGCCGCCGGCTTCGAGGTGCGGATGCAGGTGTCGCTGCCGGCCGGCGAGACCGGCGTCTGGACCGTCTCGCGCGACAGCATGAGCAAGGATTCGCACGATCCGACCTCGGACCGCACCGTCCACCTCGACCGTTACACCGGCAGGGTGCTCGCCGACGTCCGCTACGACGACTATTCGCTCGCCGGCAAGGCGATGGCGATCGGCATCCCGCTGCACGAGGGCGACATGGGCCTCGTCAACGCGCTGTTCAACACGGTGTTCTGCCTGTCGATCGTGTTCCTGTCGGTGTCCGGCGTGGTGATGTGGTGGCAGCGCCGCCCCAAGGGCGTCGCCCGTCTCGCCGCCCCGCCCGTGGCGGCCGACGTGCCGATGCCGAAGGGCGCGGTGCTGGTGATGCTGGCGGTGTCCTTCGCCTTCCCGCTCGCGGGCCTGACGCTGCTCGCCGTGCTGGCCCTCGACGTGCTGGTGGTCTCGCGCCTGCCGGCGCTCCGCGACGCCCTGTCCTGATCCGGTGGGCGAAGGCGCGGTCCCGGATCGGTCCGGGACCGCGCTTTCGCCTCACCCGCCGCAGCCGCCGCCCTCGGTCGAGCCGCAGCCGCATCCGCCCGCCGGGGCGGGCGCGGCGGCCCCGGCCGCGTCGGTCCGGCCGATCGCGACGCGCCACTCGTTGGGGCCGGCGCGCCGGTAGTCCCAGGTGAAGCGCCCGGGCAGGAGGGCGTGGAACTGGTGCAGGAGACCCAGCGGGTCGTGGTCGTTGACGAGTTCGAAGGCCTCTCCGGGCGCCAGTCCGTCGAACACGGCGAACACCGCGACGTGACGCTGCGGCCGCGACAGCGGACGGACGTCGAGGATCTTGATCTCGGCTTCGGCGGTGGACATTGGATCCGTTCTCCAGGGGTTGAAACCGCCCGTCCCTACCCTGCCCCGGGCCCGGAGAACGTTGTCGCCGCGCAAGCTCGCGGCACGCGCGGCCGGCCGGCGATCGGAATGGGCGCCGGCCGCCCCCTCGTTTCAGAGATCGGCCGCGCCGGCATTCAGCAGCTTGTAGGTGATCGAATCGATCAGCGCCTGGAACGAGGCGTCGATGATGTTCTCGCTGACGCCGACGGTGGACCAGCGCCGGTCGGTGGCGCGGTCGCGGCTCTCGATCAGCACGCGGGTGACGGCGCCGGTGCCGCCGTTGAGGATGCGAACCTTGTAGTCGACCAGTTCGAGCGTCTCGATCTCCGACTGGTAGCGGCCGAGGTCCTTGCGGAGCGCCTGGTCGAGCGCGTTGACCGGGCCGTTGCCCTCGGCGACCGACATCAGCGTCTCGCCGTCGATCTTCAGCTTCACCACCGCCTCGGACATCGTGACGATCTCGCCGCGGGCGTTGTAGCGGCGCTCGACCATGGTCCGGTAGGACTTCACCTCGAAGAAGGCCGGCACCGCGCCGAGATGGCGGCGGGCGAGCAGGTCGAACGAGGCGTCGGCGGCCTCGTAGGCGAAGCCCCGCGCCTCCCGCTCCTTGACCTCGCGCAAGAGGCCGTCGAGGCGGCGATCCTTCGGATCGTGCGGGATGGCTAGGCGCTCGAGTTCGGCGAGCAGGTTCGAGCGGCCCGCCTGATCCGACACCAGCACGCGGCGGCGGTTGCCGACGGTCTCGGGCGCGACGTGCTCGTAGGTGCGCGGGTCCTTCAGGATCGCCGAGGCGTGGATGCCGGCCTTGGTCGCGAAGGCCGAGGTGCCGACATAGGGCGCGTGGCGGGCCGGCGCGCGGTTCAACAGCTCGTCGAAGGCGCGCGAGACGTGCGTGAGCGTGCGCAGGCGCTCGTCGTCGACGCCGATCTCGAAGCGATCGGCCCATTCGGCCTTCAGCTTCAGCGTCGGGATCAGCGTGGTCAGGTTGGCGTTGCCGCAACGCTCGCCGATGCCGTTCAGCGTGCCCTGGATCTGGCGCACGCCGGCCGCCACCGCCGCCAGCGAATTGGCGACCGCCTGTCCGGTATCGTCGTGGGCGTGGATGCCGAGATGGGAGCCCGGCACCACCGCCGCGACCTCGCGCACGATCGCCGCGATCTCGTGCGGCATCGAGCCGCCGTTGGTGTCGCACAGCACCACCCAGCGCGCGCCGGCCTCGTGGGCGGTGCGGGCGCAGGCGAGCGCGTAGGCCGGATTGGCCTTGTAGCCGTCGAAGAAGTGCTCGCAGTCGACCATGACCTCGCGGCCGGCGGCGCGGGCCGCCTCGACCGACTGGGCGATGCCGGCAAGGTTCTCCTCGCCGGTCGTCTTCAGCGCCACCTCGACGTGGTAGTCCCAGGACTTCGCCACGAAGCAGACCGCGTCGGCCTCGGCCTGGAGCAGCGCGGCGACGCCAGGGTCGTTGGAGACCGAGACGCCCGGCCGCCGCGTCATGCCGAAGGCGGAGAAGCGCGCCCGGCGGGTGCGCTTCTCGGTGAAGAAGGCGTCGTCGGTCGGGTTGGCGCCGGGATAGCCGCCCTCGACGTAGTCGACGCCGAGGTCGTCCAGCATCCTGGCGACCAGGATCTTGTCCTCGACCGAGAAGTCGATGCCCGGCGTCTGCGCCCCGTCGCGCAAGGTGGTGTCGTAGAGGTGGATGCGTTCGCGGGCGGACATGGACGTCGAACTCTCGGAGGTCTGGCCGGCGGTCAGGGCTTGCCGGCGAAGCGGTCGGTGGCGGTGACGAGGCGGTTCAGGATGCCGGGCTCCGAGAAGGCGTGCCCGGCGGCCTCCACGATGTGGAATTCGGCCTCCGGCCACGCCTTGTGGAGGTCCCAGGCGTTCTGCAACGGCGTCGCCATATCATAGCGGCCGTGCACGATGACACCCGGAATCCCGCGCAGCTTGTGGGCGTCGCGCAGCAGCTGGTCGGGCTCGAGCCAGCCGTCGTGGACGAAATAGTGGTTCTCGATGCGCGCGAAGGCGACGGCGAAGTCGTCGGCGCCGAAGGCTGCGCTCATGGCGGCGTCCGGCAGCAGCGTCAGGGTCGAGCCCTCCCAGACCGACCACGCCTTGGCCGCCTCGAGGCGGACCGCCTGGTCGTCCGAGATCAGGCGGCGGCGGAAGGCGGCGACGAGGTCGCCGCGCTCGGCCTCGGGGATCGGCGCCTTGAAGGCCTCGTGCTTCTCCGGGTGCAGCCGCGAGGCGCCCTCCTGGTAGTACCAGGCGATTTCCCAGGGCCGGAGCAGGAAGATGCCGCGCAGCACCAGTTCCGAGACGTGCTCGGGGTGGGTCTCGGCATAAGCGAGCGCCAGGGTCGAGCCCCAGGAGCCGCCGAACACCAGCCACTTGTCGAAGCCCATCAGGACGCGCAGGCGCTCGATGTCGGCGACGAGGTCCCAGGTGGTGTTGGCCTCGAGGCTCGCGTGCGGCGTCGAGCGGCCGCAGCCGCGCTGGTCGAACAGCACGACGTCGTAGAGCGCCGGATCGAAGGCGCGGCGCTGCAGCGGGTTGCAGCCGCCGCCCGGGCCGCCGTGCAGGAACACCGCCGGCTTGGCGCCGCGGGTGCCGCAACGCTCCCAGTAGATGGTGTGGCCGTCGCCGACGTCGAGCATGCCGCTCTCGAAGGGCTCGATCGGGGGATAGAAGCCGCGCAGGTCGCTCATGACGGTTCGGACTCCGGGGGCCAGACGGCCGTGTCGTGGTCGGGATGTTGGAAAGAGACGATGTCGCCGAGGAAGCTCGCCTCGACGGCGGTGGATTCGGTGGTCCGGGCGCGCAGCGCCGGCACGGCGTCGGCATAGGGCAGCTTGGCTTCGGTGCCGAACTGCATGCGAGGCGGGATTCGTGCCGGTTCGTCGAAGGCCCCGATGGCGAGCGCCGGGTACTCCGCGTCCGGCTCGTAGGTCAGCGGGGTGCCGCAAGTGGCGCAGAAGCCGCGCGCCACGTGGTTGGACGAGCGGAAGAGCGTGCGCTCGCCGCGCGTCCAGGTCAGCTTGTCCGGATGGACCTGGACCAGCGGGGCGTAGAAGCCGCCGAAGGCCTTCTGGCACATCCGGCAATGGCAGATCGAGGCGAGCCCAAGCCCGCCGTCCGCGACGGCGAAGCGCACGGCCCCGCACTGGCAGCCACCGGTGAGACGGGTCATGACGGGGAGCCTCCCGTGGGATTGGGGCGGAGGTCGGGGGGAACGTCCGGGTCGATCTCCGAAACGACGGCCGGCTTCAGGTCGTAACGGTCGGCGACGGCCTCGAGGGCGGCCACCGCGTCGACGTTGACGCCCCACTCGCCGACGAGCCGGGCAAAGGCGCGCGTGGTCATCAGCGTGACCGGATACTCCGATTCCATGAACAGCGAGACGACTTTGCGGTCCTCGTAGAGCACGATCGCACCGGTGGTTTCCTCCGGACGCCAACGGTCGACGAACTCGCGGACCGCCAGCTCGCCGGAGTTGCGCAGGGCCGCCTTCAGCGCGGCGTCCTCCTCGGGCGTGCGCGGGCGCCCGCGCAGGGCGGCGATGCCCGCGCCGGTCACCGTCACGGCGTGGAAGATCGCCGGCCCCATCGACCGCACCCAATCGGCGACGACGTCCGCATAGGGCTTGCCCGGATCGCCGTAGACCTCGTCCGCGACGCGGTCGACCAGCACGATCCGCCGGTTGAGACCGCGCAGGCTGTCGAGCAGGCCCGCCGCCGCGAGCCGGATCAACGGTCCGGCGTCGGCGACGACGATCGGCTCACGGCTGCCCGGAGACATCACCGCTTCACCTCCCACGTCGTCACCGGCTCGCCGGTCGCCGGGTCCTTGCCGTCCTTCAGAACCACGCCGAGGGCGGCGAGTTCGTCGCGCAGGCGGTCGGATTCCTTGAAGTCGCGCGCCTTGCGGGCGGCGAGGCGGGCGGTGACGAGCGCCTCCACCGCGCCGGTGTCGACGGCGGCGGCGGGCCGGCGGGCGGCCCAGGCGGCGGGGGTGTCGGCGAGGAAGCCGAGCAGACGCAGCGAACCGGCGAGCGCGGCCGGATCCGAGCGCAGCCCGTGCAGTTCGGCGACGACGCGCGCGGTGTTGAGGTCGTCGGCAAGCGCCTCGAGCACGCAGGCGTCGGGCGCGCCCGGCTCGACCGCGCCGGCGATCGCGTACCAGTCGTCGAGCGTGCGCCAGGCCTCCTCCAGCGCCTTGACCGTGAAGTCGATCGGCTGGCGGTAATGGGTCTTCAGCATGGCGAGGCGCAGCACCTCGCCCGGCCAGTCGTCGAGCAGCTCGCGGATGGTGAAGAAGTTGCCGAGCGACTTCGACATCTTCTCCCCCTCGACCTGGAGGAAGCCGTTGTGCATCCAGACGTTGGCCATGCGCTCGGTGCCGAGGGCGCAGCAGGTCTGGGCGATCTCGTTCTCGTGGTGCGGGAACACGAGGTCGATACCGCCGCCGTGGATGTCGAACACGTTCCGCGTCGGGTCCGCGCAGGTGAAGCCGCCGCCGAAGGGGCGGATCAGCTCGGCGTAGGCCATCGCGGAGCACTCGATGTGCCAGCCCGGCCGGCCGCGTCCCCAGAGACTGTCCCAGCCCGGCTCGTCGGCCGACGACGGCTTCCACAGCACGAAATCCATCGGGTCGCGCTTGTAGGGCGCGACGTCGACGCGGGCGCCGGCGATCATGTCGTCGAGCGAGCGGCGCGACAGCCGGCCGTAGGCCGGCATCGACGGCACGTGGAACAGCACGTGGCCCTCGGCGGCGTAGGCGTGGCCGCGCGCGATCAGGCTCTCGATCAGCTCGATCATCTCGGCGACGTGCAGCGTCGCGCGCGGGGTGGCGCTCGGCTTCAGGCAGAGGAGATCGGCGACGTCGGCCTCGAACTGGCTATAGGTCTTCGTGGTCAGGTCGAAGATCGCCTCGACCGGCGGCACGCCAGGATAGTCGCGGGCGGCGCGGGCGTTGATCTTGTCGTCGACGTCGGTGACGTTGCGGACGTAGCGTACGTGCTCGACGCCGTAGAGATGGCGCAGCAGGCGGTACAGCACGTCGAACACGATCACCGGCCGGGCGTTGCCGATGTGGGCGAAGTCGTAGACCGTCGGCCCGCAGACGTACATCCGGACGTTGGCCGGATCGATCGGGACGAAGTCCTCCTTCGCCCGCGTCAGCGTGTTGTAGAGCTTCAGCGTCACTTGCCCTCTCCCGTCGGACGCACCCCGAGGATCGCACACGGCGGCCGTGCCGGCCGGCCATGGGTCCTGTCTTCCCGTGCGATCGATGAGGTCAGACGGTGACGGCCGCGGCCGGCTTCAGCGCTCAGCCACGAATGATACAAGCCGCGATGATGAACGCGCGATCGCGCGGAACCGTCGTCATGGCGAAAGCTATCGCGCCGCCGGCGCCTCCCCGTCAAGGGATTTGCGTCGGCGGCAGGCGGGCGTGTCGCCCGACGGACCGTCAGTCCGGCGCGCGCGCCGCGGCGGCGGCGCGGAAGGCGTCGAGTTCGGCGGGATCGACGTCGCCGACGGCGTAGTGGACGAGGCCACCCTGCTCCCAGCGGACGACGTTGTAGCCCTCCTCCCGGAAGGCCGCGTCGCCCGCGGCCGGCGCGTCGGCCGGCCAGACGAACAGGTTGATGACGTGTCCGTGTCGGCGGTAGACGATCGCGGCGACCGTGCGGTGGCCGACGTAGTCCACCCGCCCGCCCACCAGCGGAAAGCCGCGGTCGGCGAGGTCGACGACGGGCGGCGAGAACGCCACCTTGCCGGCGAACCAGGGCTTGACCGTGTGGCGATCCGAGGTCGGGACGTCGGTGAGGTGGTCGACCTGCAGCGAGCGGACGTGGGCGGCGACGAGGTCGTCGACGAGGCCGGACGGCGCGTGCAGCGGCGCCAGGACGAGGACGCCGGCGACCACGGCCGCGGCCGCCGGCAGGCCGAGTGCGAACCGAGCGAGGCCGGCGACGTGCCCCGCGAACCCGTCGCCGCGTCGCACCGGTGCGGATCCGCGCGCCTCGTGCCGCAGCGCCTCGTGCCGCAGCGCCGCGGCCACTCGCTGCCGGAACGCCGGCGAGGCCGTTTGGCGGACACCCGGCGCCGCGAGGCGGGTCCGCAGCGCCCGCAGATCCCCGAGATGCGCGGCACAGGCCGGGCAGGACCGGACGTGGGCATCGCAGGCGGCGGCGTCGGCGGCGTCGAGTTCGCCGTCGACGTGGGCGCCGAGCAGTTCGTCGTGGCCGGGACAGACGTGGTGGGTGCGCATGGTCAAACCTCGCGCTTCGGCCGGGCGCCGGCCCACAGCACTTGAAAGGCGGCGCGGGCGCGGGCGAGACGCGACATCACCGTGCCGATCGGCACCGCCAGGACCTCGGCGATCTCCCGGTAGGAAAGGTCCTCGACGTCGCGCAGGACCAGGACCTCGCGCTGGCGGAGCGGCAGTGCCTCGAGGGTGCGGCGTACGGCCGTCGCCTCGTCGCGGCGCAGCAGCGTCGCCTCCGGATCGTCGGGCGCCGCGACGTCGACCGCCTCCTCGTCGAGCGGGGCGGGATCGAAGACGACGCCGGCGGCGCGATTGTGCGCGCGCCAGTCGAAGTGGCAATTGCGGACGATGGCGAGCAGCCAGGCGCGGGCGTTGACGCCGCGCCAGCCGTCGAAGGCGCGGAAGGCGCGGATCACCGCCTCCTGGGCGACGTCCTCGGCGGCGACGGCGTCGCGGCAGAGGTAGCGCGCGAGGTCGTGGGCGGCGTCGAGATGCGGCAGCACGGTCCGCTCGAACGCCTCCAGCCGCGCGTCGGAGCGGTCGGCCCCGGCGGCCGTGGGTCTCGCCGGCGCGGCGCGCCCACGGATGTCGAGGGCACGGACGGTCAGCGCGACGAGGAATCCGAGCACGCCGCCGGAACGGGCCGGCCGCGACGGATGCGACAGCTGGAGAACGGACATGGGTGGCGGATCCCTGTGCGCGCCCGGGCCGGACGGCGTGCGCCGCCCGGCCCGTCGCAGTCAATCGGCGGCGTGGACGACGACCTTTCCGGTCATGTGCGGGTGCAGCGAGCAGAAATAGGCGAACTCGCCGGCGCTCTCGAAGGTGTGGCTGAAGCTGTCATCCGTATCGAGCGGCTTCGACTTGAAGGTCTTGCCGGTCTCGACGACCGTGTGCGGGATGTCGTCGCCGTTCGTCCACGTCACCGTGGTGCCGACGGCGACGTCGAGCACGGCCGGCTCGAAGGTGAAGTTGGCGATCGTCACCGTCGCCGCGGGTCCGGCGGCCGCCGCCGGCAGGACCGGACCGGCGACGGCCGCGAGGACGACGGCGAGCGCGGCGAGATGCCGGCCGCGGCGGGAGACGGCCGCGGACGCGGCCTCGGACAGGGTCATGGCGGAACTCTTCGGTAGCGGGGGCGTGGCGGGCGGCGGCCGTCGCGACGAGGCCGCCGGCCGGGCGGATCAGCCGGCGAGCGGCCTGTCGACGATGGCGAGCGGGGCGTCGCCGCGGACGAAGTCGACGGTGGCGATGCCGAGATACTTGCGCAGTTCGCCGGCCGGCACCTTCATCGGCCCGGCCGATGGCGCGGTGCCCGGCGCCGGCTGCGGGAAGGCGGTCGAGCGGGCGGTGTGGAAGGCGACGTTGCCCTCGACCTTCTGCATCACCTGGTGGATGTGGCCGTTCAGCACGGTCACCGACCCGAAGCGCCGCAGCATCGACAGCGCCTGCGCGCCGTCCGAGGTGCCCCAGCCCCACTCGGGATAGACGGTCCAGAGCGGGATGTGGGCGAACACCACGATCGGCGTTTCGGACGACAGACCGGCGACGTCCTTGGCCAGCCATTCGAGCTGCTCGGCGCCGAGGTTGCCGAGACCGCCCGCCTGCAGGTTCACCACGTTCACGAGTCCGACGTAGTGGACGCCTCCGAAGTCGAAGCTGTACCAGCCGGCGCCCCGGGCCTTGCCGCCGAACCGGCGCAGGTAGGACTTGCCGGGTTCCTCGTCGAGCAGGTCGTGTTCGCCGGGCACGTAGAACACCGGCAGTCCGGCTTCCTGGATGAGCTTCTCGGCATCGTCGAACTCCTCGTCGCGGGAGAGGTGGCTGATGTCGCCGGTGTGGATGACGAAGGCGGGCTTCTCCGGCAGCGCCTTGATGCGGGCGACGGCCTCCTTCAGCGTGCCGAGGGCGTCGGGGTTGGCCGGCTTGGAAAAGCCGACGTGGCTGTCGCTGATCTGCAGGAAGGTGAAGGGCTTCGCCGCGGGCGTCGCCGCCGCGGCGCTCGACATCAGCGCCGCCTGCGGCAGGCCGCCGGCGACCGACCACAACAGGCCCGTGCCGGCCCAGGTCATGCATTCGAGGAAGCCGCGGCGGTCGATGCCGTCCGCGTCGGGCCGCGGGGCGTCGTCGTCTCTCATCGTCGGGATCTCCATCTGGCCGGGGGCGCCGGTGTCCCGCACCCCTCGCAGCGATCCAGACCGCCCGGGGCGGCGACCTATTCCACCGCCCCGCACGATTTCTTCCCGCGCCCGTCAGACGCCGGCACGCAGCCCGCGCAGCACGTCCATGAACGCGGTCGGCTCGGGTCGGCGGGTGTAATCGGGGTCGGTCTCGGCGTAGGCGATGCGGCCGTCGGCGGCGATCACGAAACGGGCCGGCATCGGCAGCGTCCAGCTCGGCTCGCCGTTGACCTTGGGCAGGTCGACGCCGAAGCCCTGGTAGAGCGCGATCAGCTCGTCCGCGAGGCGGAAGCGCAGGCCGAACAGGGCGGCCACCGCGTTGCCGGCGTCGTGCAGCACGGGGAAGTCGAGCCCGAGGTCGCGGCGGGTCTTTGCACCGTTGGTGGTCGACTGCGGCGAGATCGCCACCAACGTGGCGCCGAGCGCGGCGATCTCCCGCGTCAGGGCGCCGAGTTCGCGCAGGTCGATGTTGCAGTAGGGGCACCAGATGCCGCGATAGAAGGTCACGACCAAGGGGCCGCGGGCGAGGAGGTGGGCGGACGAGAGCTCCACGCCCTCCGAGTCCGGCAGGGTGAAGGTCGGCGCCAGGGCGCCGGGTCGGAGCACGCCGTCGAGGATACCCGAGGCGGCGAGATCGGCGGTGGCGCGGCGCATGACCCCGAGCGCGTCAGCGGGGGCCTTGGTCTCGAAGTCTGTGCGGTAGGCGTCGAGCTTGTCCTGGAGCGTCATCTCTTCCCTCCGGTCGCGGGTCTGCGACAGCGGACGGAGACGTGGGCTCGGCCGTGGCACGGCGGTAGCGCAAGGGCGTGAACAGGATCTATACGTGGAGCGCATGAACGACCGGCTCGCCACCCTCCAGCTATTCGTCACCGTCGCGCGCGCCGGCAGTTTCTCGGCGGCGGCGCGCGAGGTCGGGCTGTCGCAACCGTCGGTGTCGCGGGCGGTGGCCGCGCTCGAGGCCGCGGTCGGCACGGCGCTGTTCGCGCGCACGACGCGATCACTCGGCCTCACCGACGCCGGGCGCATATACTTGGAGCGGGTCGAGCGGATCCTCGCCGACCTCGACGAGGCCGGCCATCTGGCGCGCGGCACCGGCGAACTCCGCGGCACGCTCAAGGTCGCCCTGCCCGCCACCTTCGGCACCCGCGAGATCGTGCCGCTGCTGCCCGCGTTCCTCGCCGGCCACGACGGCCTGACCGTCGACCTCGCGCTGTCGGACACCCGGGCCGACCTCGCGGCCGAGGGCGTCGACGTCGCGCTGCGGCTGGGTCCGCTGGGGGATTCCACGCTGATCGCACGGCGGATCGCCGCGGCCGAGCGGATCGTGGTCGCCGCGCCCGCGCATCTAAGGCGGGCCGGCGTGCCGGCCACGCCCGCGGCCCTCGCCGACCACCCGCTGATCGCCGGTCCGGGCGCCGGGCAGGCACCGGTTTGGACCTTCGTCCGCGGCGCCGAGAGCGTCGCGGTGCGCTGGAGCGGCCGGATCCGCGTCGACGCCAACGACGCCGCCACCGCGGCGGCCGTCGCCGGTCTCGGCGTCGCGGTGATGTCGGCCTGGGGCTGCCGCCGCGAGATCGAGGACGGCCGGCTGGTCCGCGTCCTCTCCGACTGGACGCTCGGCGAGGTGCCGCTGAGCGCCCTGTTCCCCGCCGGCCGCGCCACCGCCGCCGCGCGCGCCTTCGTCGACTTCCTGGTTGCCCGCTTCGCCGGCACGACCCGGCGCGACGCCGTCACGCGATGACGTCGTGGACGTCAGGGGCGCACAGGCGCACGAGACGGTCGCGGTGGTCGGCCACCACGGCGTCGGCCTCGGCGGCCGATCCGGCGCGCTGCGGCAGCACCACGGTCGAGACCGATCCGAAGCCGGGCGCCCTGAGCAGGGCGCGGTGGATCGGCCCGACGACGGCGTCGACCGGCGCGAACGGGGCGTGGGCGGCGTCGTGACGGCTGCGGCCGCCGAGGGCGACGCAGAGGCCGCGCTTCAGCCGCGGTGCGCCTCCCGCCGCCGGCCGGCGGGCGGGCTCGACCCCGCCGAGGAAGCGGTCGACCCAGTGGCGGACGCCCGCCGGCAGGCCCAGCCACCAGACCGGGAACTGCAGCACCAGGACGTCGCAGGCCGCGATCAGCCGGCGTTCGCGCAGCACGTCGGAGCCGACCGGTTCGCGGACTTCGGCGCAGTGCTTCTCGCCGGTCGCCCAGCCGAAGACGTCGGAGACTTCGACGACGTGGCCGGCGGCGCGCAGCGCCGCGACCCCGGCCTCCACGAGCACGAGCCCGAAATCCTCGGGCTCGCCGTGGGCGTGGACGTAGTGGACGCGCACCGCCGCCTCCGTCAGAGTCCGAGTTCGTCGAGGCCGGGATGATCGGCCGGGCGCGGCCCGAGCGGCCAGTGGAACAGCCGCTCGCTCTCGAGGATCGGCACGTCGTTGATCGAGGCCTCGCGGCGGCGCATCAGGCCGGAAGCGTCGAAGGCCCACATCTCGTTGCCGTGGCTGCGGTGCCAGGACCCGGCCGGCGAGCGCCACTCGTAGACGAAGCGCACGCCGATGCGGTCGCCGTCGAAGGCCCAGAGCCCCTTGATCAGGCGATAGTCGAGTTCGCCCAACCACTTGCGGCGCAGGAAGGCGGCGACCGCCTCGCGGCCGACCAGGAACTCGGAGCGGTTCCGCCAGCGGGTGTCCACGGTGTAAGCGAGCGCGACCCGGTCGGGGTCGCGGCCGTTCCAGGCGTCCTCGGCGGTGCGGACCTTGCGGATCGCGGCCTCGCGGTCGAAGGGCGGCAGCGGCGGGCGGGTCTCGGGGGCGGGCGCGGTCGGCACGGGCGGATCTCCTTCAGCGGTCGAAGCGGTTGGCGGCGCGGAGGACGGCGTTCTCCTCCTCCAGCGCGCGGATGCGGTCCTGCAGGCCGTGGACGGCGGCGAGCACCTTGTCGGCGCCGATCTTGCGGGGGATGAACTTCGGGCAGTTGACGTCGAGCGCCTCGATGCGGAACTCGAGCACGCGCAGGAGGCCGGGATCGTCCCCCTCGGGGCCGAGGGCTGCACGCAGTTCGGGTGTCGGCTCGCGCATCGCCGCCTCGCCCCAGATCTTCACCCGGCGCAGGTTCTCGTAGTCGATCAGGAACAGGAACGCCTTGGCGTTGTCGCGCAGGTTTCCGGTGGTGACGTACTGCCGGTTGCCCTCGCGGTCGGCGATCAACAGGCGGTCGGGCGCGGCGACGCGGATGAATCCGGCCGGACCGCCGCGGTGCTGCACGTAGGGCCGGCCGTCGGCGTTGACGGTGGCGAGGAAGGCGGTGTCGACGGTGCCGACGAAGGCCGCGGTGGCCTCGTCGAGGGCGGTGCGGAAGCCGCCGGCGGCCTCGTAGCGCGCATACTGGCGGCGGGAGCCGTAGCGCTCCTGCTCGGCGCGGACCGAGGGGGTGAAGGCGACGACGCAGGACTGGTCGAGCATGGCGGGGCTCCTGGTTGGCGGCGCCGGCCCCCCGGGGAGGACGAGGGGCCGGCGTCGTCCCTGTCACGCCGCGGCGGCGGTGCCGGTGCGCACGACCGGGAAGTCGATCTCGGTGTCGGCGACGTGGTTGAGGTAGTTGGTGAAGATGTTGAGGGCGACGTGGCCCACCACCTCCACGAGGGCGGCGTCGTCGAGCCCGGCGGCCCGGGCGGCCACGACGTCGGCCGCGGTCACCCGGCCGCGCGTCTCGACCAGACGGCCGGCGAAGGCGAGCGTGGCCGCGAGGCGCGGATCGGTGGCCTCGCCGCGGCGGGCGGCCTCGACGTCGGTGCCCGACAGGCCGGCGGCACGGCCGAGGTAGGTGTGCGCCGACAGGCAGTAGTCGCAGGCGTTGGTCTCGGCGACCGCCAGGGCCACCGCCTCGCGGGTGCGCGGCGACAGCGTGCCGCCGGCGAGCGAGCCGGACAGGCCGAGCAGGCCCTCGAGCGCGGCCGGCGCGTGGGCGGCGACGCGGAACAGGTTGGGGACGACGCCGAGCTTCTTCTTCACGGCCTGGAGCAGGTCGCCGGCCTTGCCGGTGGCGGAGGCCGGGTCGACGGCGGGAATGCGGGTCATGGTGTCTGGATCTCCTGTGGTGGCCCGGTGGGCCGCGACGGGAAGATGGGCCGCGACGGCTTTTCGTGGAACGGCTATAATCGGAAAGTCAGTTTTGCAGGGATCGGTGAAATGGATCGGCTCGACGCCATGCGCGCCTTCGTGCTCACGGTCGACGAGGGCGGGTTGTCCGCGGCGGCGCGGCGGCTCCGACGCTCGCCGGCCGCGGTGACGCGCGCCGTGGCCGTGCTCGAGGAGGAGGTCGGCACCCGCCTCCTGCTGCGCACGACCCGCAGCGTCCACCTCACCGAGGCCGGCGAGCGCTATCTGGAGAGCTGCCGGCGCATCCTCGCCGACTGGGATTCCGCCCTGGCGCTGGCGGCGGGCGAACGCGCGGCGGCGCGCGGCAAGCTGTTCGTGACCGCGCCGGTGGTGTTCGGGCGGCTGCACGTCCGCCCGGTGATCGACGCCTTCCTCGACGCCGAACCCGAGGTGCGCGCCCAGCTGCAGCTGGTCGACCGCGTCGTCGACCTCGTCGACGAGGGCGTCGACGCGGCGATCCGGATCGGTCATCTCCCCGACTCCACGCTGGTGGCGACACGTCTCGGCGCGGTCGGCCGCGTCGTCTGCGCGGCGCCGTCGTTGCTGGCGCGGTTGCCGCCGATCCGGGAACCGGCCGATCTCTCGGCGGCGCCCTGCATCTCGTTCGGCCCGGCCGCCGCCGGCTGGTCCTTCGCCGGTCCGACCCGGCAGGGCGTGCGCGTGCCGGTGACGCCGCGGCTCGACGTCAACGGCGCCGAGGCGGCATTGGATTCCGCCATCGCCGGCCACGGCGTCACCCGCGTGCTCAGCTATCAGGCCGCAGCGGCCTTCGCCGACGGCCGGCTCGTGCGCCTCCTGCCCGAGCACGAGCCGGAGCCGCTGCCGGTGCACCTCGTCTACGCCGGCGCGCGGCTGGCCGCGGCCAAGCTGCGCGCCTTCGTCGACTTCGCGGTGCCGCGCCTGCGCGACCCGGCGATCTACCGGTTCTGACGCCGGAAGACCGGGAGCTTGCGCGCCGTCAGGCCCGGATGTCGGCGATCCAGCCGAGACCCGGCACTGCGGCGCCCTGGGTCTCCGCGACGGGCTCGACGCGGTGGTGGTCCTTCGGCGGCTTGCCCTTCAGCGCGTCGGCCTCGTCGATCTGCTGCTGCTTGACGGGGTCGGCGTGCGGGTTGCGCGGGTCCTTGCCCTGGCGTGCGAGCCGCTCGTCGCAGCCCGACTGGCAGACGTAGCCGTTGATGATCTTCATCGCGGGATCTCCGACGCCGGCCCGCACGGGGGACGCGTATCCCCCGTGGACGGCGCCGGCATCAGTTGGTCGCGGCAGCCGCGCGAATGTTACGCGCGAGGATGTCGGTCACCTTGGCCGCGTCGACGCCGTGCGGCACGATGGTCGCGAAGCTGCCGTCGGGCTTCATCAGGAAGGCGAGCGTGCCGTGGTCGACGATGTAGGCGCCGGCGACGTCGCGGAGGTGCTCGGCCTCCGGATTGTCGAGCGAGACCTTGCGGCGGTGGACGCGATAGGCCGCGGCGACCTTGCGCACCTGCGCCTCGCTGCCGGTGAGGCCGACCGTGCCGGGCCGGAAGCCCTGCAACCATTCGGCGAGAACGGCGGGCGTGTCACGAGCGGGATCGACCGTCACGAAGACGGAGACGACCTTGTCGGCGTCGGCGCCGAGGCCTTCGATCGCCTCGCCCTGGACCGCGAGGTCGATCGGGCAGACGTCGACGCAACGGGTATAGCCGAAGTAGATCAGCATGAACCGGCCGTGGAAGTCGCGGTCGGTCACGGTGCGCCCGGTCTGGTCGACCAGTTCGAACGGACCGCCGAAGCGGCCGGCGAGCGGGTCGTCGGCCGGCGCCGTTTCGGCAGTGGCATCATGGTGTTCGCCGGCGCCGTGGGCGGCGGCGGGAACGGTGCCGGCGACGAGCGCCAGCAGCGGCAGGGCGAGGATCGCGGCCCTCACGGCTGCGGCTCCAGGCCCTTGATGCCGAACACGCCGTCGGCGGCGATCACCGCCTTGACGGCCGGGTCGGCGCGGAACCACTCGTCGGCCTTGCCATGCGCGGCCTCCCACGCCTTGCCGAAGGCCTCGGCGGACCGGAATTCCGTATCGCCCGGAGCCTTCAACTTCTGCACGAACAGGAGATGCATGCGCGGGCTCTCGATCACCAGCCCGTCGACCTCGACCTCCTTGCCGCAATAGGGCGCGAGGTCGGCGACGGCGCCGGCGAACAGGGTGTTGCCCTTGGCCGCCGGATAGAGCCGGCCGTTCCCGTCGACGAGGCCGAGCTGGTGCCGGCCGGCGCCGCAGTCCGGTGCACAGGTCCCGCCGATCTCGCAGAGGAGATCGACCACCTTGCCCTTCAGCACGACGGCCTTCTCGCCCTCGATGCCCCAGAGATCGGCGGCCCGCGCCGCCGGGGACGCCGCGAGCACCGCGAGGGCGGCGGCGGCGATCGTCAAGCTTCGCACGGCCATGACTCACTCCCCGAACGGAACGACGCCGTACTCGGCCTCGGTCAGGTTGACGATGCCCTTGTCGTCGGCGACGGCGTCGACGAGCAGGTATTTCACGCCGTCGCGTTCGACGAGTTCGCCGTCGACCGAGACCTCGTGCGACTGGATCTTCACGATCTTCGGATTGGCGACGCTGAGATCGTCGTCGCCGACCTTGAGGACGAGATAGGTGTTGTCGTCCTTGTCCTTGATGCTGACCGGAATACCGCCGACCGCGCACCAGACGGCGCACTGGTGGTGGGCGGTGCCGTAGGCGAACATGATCCCGGTGACCGAACACCAGGTGTCGATCAATTCGCCCTCGACCTTGACGCGCTCGGCCGCGTGGACGTCGACCGAGAGTGCCGACAACATGATCGGCACGGACAGGACCGCTCGACGGAGCATCGCTCCCTCCATGACTTTGAACGCCGCGAAGCTGCCACGGAACACTGGCGCAGCGGTATCAACTGGGAGCGAATACTTGGGTCTCGTCAATCAATCTATTTTCAGTTTGCATCGTGCAGCGACCGTGCTACGCGGGCACGAGTGCGCCCGCTGCCGCTTCGGGCGCCACCGCCGTCCCGCATCCGTCGGGGTGGACGAGCGTCCCGAGTCGCCGTCCCCACGCCACGC